>JAYUJN010000030.1:0-27844 GCA_043765195.1 Bacteroidota bacterium
TTTAGCAACTTATTTGGCACTGGCAGCCGTCGGAAATCAACTATTCATACATTACAACCAATTCAAATTATCTTAATTTATTCTGTCCATATACTTAAACTGATGGATACGCATAATGAGATAATTCATACAAAATAGTTCAAGGATAGTTTAATAATAGTTGTAAAATATAGTTTTGATGAAAACAATGTTTTTGATACCATACAATACGTATATTTTACAAAAAAACCTGCAATTAAAATTGGCAAAACACATAATGAGAAACAAGAATAGTAGAAATAATTTAAAAGTTTCAAAAAATATTCCATTTTACTTATGAAAAATTTAAAGTATATTTTTGTCATATTTGCAATATTATTTTTAGGATACTTCATATACCTTAAAATTCCATTCACAAATGCTATAATTGAAAGCCCTTATAAGAATGCTTTTATAAAAGAAGTTTATCTTAGAAAAAGGTCTTTTTTAGAAAACTCTATGGGAAGCATTCCAATTAGTTCAGAATATCAATTTTTTTATAATGGCAATAAGATATACACACAAGCAATGGAATATGATGATGATATTTACAGATTTACAATCATAAAAACGATTTGGTATAAAGATAGTGTGAAAGTAGTTTATGATGAATATAACGAACGCAAAAAAATAGATAGTATGACTATAAATTACAAAACTAAAAAGCGAAGCTGTTTAAACTCTTTTCTAAATTGATTTTTAACGTTTCAATTAGGGCATTATTCATATAAATTCATATAGAGCAAATCTAAAAATTGGCATTTTTATAAAAATTTGTATAGATTTAGTGTGTGTTTTTGACGGGAAAAATAGCTCGCACGCCTAATTTATACAAAAACCAACCCCTGCGCTGCATTGCTACGAATTGGGATAAGAAGCAAAAAAACGAAAAAATGTAGTTCTATATTTTCTTTTTGGGCATAAAAATAGCCATGTTCTTGGGTTTCAACCAAATTGTAAACAAGTTTTGCCGAAAAATAAAAATATTAGTGGCATATTTTTTATATTTGCATAAAAATTATATGAATATTGTTTTTATTTTTAGCAACTACTCATTACCCTAAAACAAAACTACCTTGTTTACCAAAAACATTTTTTCGCCCACAAGCCCCGAAACGGATATGGAACTTGTAGAGAAATTTAAAAACTCGCACGATTCTCGCTACCTTGGCGAGCTGTACCAACGCTACCTGCACTTGGTTTACGGTATTTGCCTAAAATATTTGAAAAACAGCGACGATAGCAAAGATGCCGTGATGGAGGTTTTTGAAAAGCTGCTTGTCGAGCTAAAACGCCACGAAATAACTTACTTCAAAGGTTGGCTGCACGAGCTTGTGCGCAACCATTGTTTGGTGCGCCTGCGCAAAAATGTGGTGCAGAACAAGCACGAGGCAAAATTTTTACATGAAAGTTTTATGGAAAATGACGACAATGAGCATCTCGATGTAGAGATACAGCAAGCCATGAAAATGAACTCGCTGCAAGATGCCCTAAAAACGCTGGGCGTGGAGCAACGGAGCTGCATTGAGCTGTTTTATTATCAAAATAAATCTTACCAAGAAATAGCGGAACAAACGGGCTTTAGCCTGGCACAAGTAAAAAGTTATATACAAAACGGCAGGCGCAACCTGAAAAACCACATAGTAGGCACAGAAAAATGAAAACCATAAATACCGAAAAAAACGCACCCATTTTACCTTTTGAGGCTACAAATGCTTATATTTCTGGTAAAATGAAGCCCAAAACCAAGGCGCAAGCCGACGAAATACTTGCCAATTGTGAGCTTTCGCAGGAGGCGATGGAGGGGCTGCAAGGCATAGAGCCGAAAATTTTTGCGGCTGATGTAAACGAACTGAGCAAACGCCTGAACGAGCGCACGGGCG
The DNA here is from genome assembly GCA_043765195.1 of Bacteroidota bacterium. Classification (GTDB taxonomy): domain Bacteria; phylum Bacteroidota; class Bacteroidia; order UBA7662; family JAYUJN01; genus JAYUJN01. Next base: position 1,902 of record JAYUJN010000030.1, read on the forward strand.
GCAGCGACATTATACCGATTCCGACCGAAAAACTGATGATTAACTTCGGGCAAGTGGCTGCCATAGCCGCCGCTTTGGTGGTGGTGGGCATGGCGGCGTGGGTGCTTACGTCGCCCAAAATAGATTTTTTTAACAGCATACGGGGGCAGCTCGCCTTCGAAAAAACCGCCGAAACGCCCACCGCCGCCGACCAACTTAGCACCGATGCCCAATCGGCGGGTAGCATTACCTTTGGCGATGGCAGCACCCAACCAGATAGCAGCGCAAAAACCGCCAGTGCCAGGCAAAATGCCGCATTGCAAGCCGCTACGCTACAAACCACCACAACTGGCACAGCCTCAACCGTTTTGGAGGCAGAGCCAGCTCCTACTACCACAGAAATGACCAAGCCCAGCGAAGACATGATGGCTGAAAGAGCTAGCTCTGGAGGCATACCTGCCAACAGCAGCCGACTGGAGGCAGATGCCGAAAAACTAAAAGCAGCCGAGCAAAAACGCAAGCTGCAAGCCGCAAACAAAACCACGCTGCCTGCGCCTGTACAAAACAACCAGCAAAACACCAACACCAACTACGGCGACATAAAAAATACCGAAATTAAAGACCAAACCACCGCAAAATACGATGCAAATGCGGAGGCAAGTGCCAGCGCAACCGACAGCCAAGCCGAGTTCCCAGGTGGGCGGGGCGCACTACAAACCTACCTCATTAGCCAGTCGGCGTACCCCCGAAAACTGGCGGACGACCCCGAAAAGCCACAAGGAAAAGTTACCGTAAGTTTTGATGTAAACGAACGTGGAAAAATAGAAAACGTATATGTGGTGCAGGGCGTAAACGAAATACTGGACAAAAAAGCCATAGCCGCCGTAAAAGAAATGCCTCGCTGGACCCCAGCCTCGAAAAACGGCAAAAAAGCCAAGACTCGCCAAACGGTGAGCCTCAACTTTGCGCCCTAAATTAAGTCAATATACCCTATTCGCCGAGCAAACCCGCTACGTGGCTCGCTACCTCGGTAAGCGAAATGCGCTCTTGCTGCATGGTATCTCGGTGGCGTATGGTTACGGTATTTTCGGTTAAGGTTTCGGCATCTATGGTTATACAAAAAGGCGTACCTATGGCATCTTGTCGGCGATAGCGCTTGCCTATGGCATCTTTTTCGTCGTATTGGCACATAAATTTTAGTTTCAGTTCGTTGAATATCGCCCTTGCTTTTTCGTCCAATCCATCTTTTTTTACCAACGGAAGTACCGCTATTTTGTACGGAGCCAGCACGGCGGGCAGGTTTAGCACGGTGCGCTCCGAGCCGTCGGGCAGGGTTTCTTCGGTGTAGGCATTGCTCAACATCGCCAAAAACAACCTATCCAGCCCCACCGAGGTTTCTATCACATACGGTATGTAGCTCTCGTTGAGTTCGGGGTCGAAGTAGCGCAGCTTTTTGCCCGAAAACTGCTCGTGGCTGCTTAGGTCAAAGTCGGTGCGTGAGTGTATGCCCTCCAATTCTTTGAAGCCAAACGGAAACTCAAACTCGATGTCGCAGGCGGCATTGGCGTAATGCGCCAGTTTTAGGTGGTCGTGGTAGCGGTATTTAGCGGCGGGCAAACCCAGCGAAAGATGCCACTGCAAGCGGGCTTGTTTCCAGTGTTCGTACCACTCCATTTCGGTGCCAGGACGCACAAAAAACTGCATTTCCATTTGCTCAAACTCCCTCATTCGAAAAATAAACTGGCGTGCCACTATCTCATTTCTAAAAGCCTTGCCCGTTTGCGCAATGCCAAACGGAATTTTCATACGCCCCGATTTTTGTACATTGAGGTAGTTCACAAAAATGCCCTGTGCCGTTTCGGGGCGCAGGTAAATGGTGTTGGCAGCTTCGGCTACCGAGCCTATTTCGGTGCTAAACATCAGGTTAAACTGCCTTACATCGGTCCAGTTTCGGGTGCCGCTCACGGGGCAAGCAACCTCCAAATCCACTATTATTTGGCGCAATTCACCCATATCGGCGTTTTCTAAGGCTGTTTTAAACCGAAGTTCTATTTCGTTTATTTTTTGCTGGTACTCCACCACCCTTGGGTTAGTTTGCCTAAAAAGTGCCTCATCAAAGCCATCGGCGAAGCGTTTGGCGGCTTTTTCTACCTCTTTTTCTATTTTTTGGCGCAGCTTTTGCTCCACGTATTCCTCTACGAGTACGTCGGCTCTGTACCGCTTTTTACTGTCTTTGTTGTCTATCAACGGGTCGCTAAATGCGTCCACGTGTCCGCTGGCTTTCCAGGTTGTGGGGTGCATAAAAATGGCGGCATCTAAGCCCACAATGTTTTCGTGGAGCTGCACCATGGCACGCCACCAGTAAGCCCTAATATTTTTTTTTAGCTCCACACCGAGCTGCCCGTAGTCGTAAACCGCCGAAAGTCCGTCGTAAATTTCTGAGGACGGAAACACAAAACCGTACTCTTTGGCGTGCGATATTATTTTTTTAAAACTGTCTTCGTTTGCTTGCATAATCTTTTAAAATAGAGCCGCAAAGATACGCCAATGTTTTTGTTTTTGGGCAATAAGCCTAAAATTTTGCTACAAAGCAAGCTCTTTTTCCACGTCCCAAAAAACCTGCGTGAAGTTTTGCACCACGTCGTTTTGTACTTCTACGCCTTCGTTTTCGAGCAGCACTTGCATTTGGTTTTGCGTGCCAAAGTGCATTTTTCCGCTCAATAAACCATTGCGATTTACCACCCTGTGGGCTGGCACGTAGGGCAGCGTGGCGTGTGCGGCGTTCATAGCCCAGCCCACCATGCGTGCCGAGCCACCCAAATACCGAGCTATCGAGCCATAAGTGGTAGCCCGCCCCGTGGGTATAAGGCGCACCACCTCGTGTACATTAGAAAAAAAATGGTCTTTTTGCACTGTTTTTTGGGGTGAAAAATTTAAGTGGCTAAAAATTTGATTTACAACTTAATTTTGATTTACTTTGTAGAATATTCAATTTGTCTCAAACATCATAGCGATGCCTGTAATTGGTGTACATAAATACATTTCGCTGACTTATATCCGAGAGCTTTCGGGTGGCGAAGCCACTTTTATGAGGGCTTTAATCCATACGTTTATAGACGAAATGCCCGACGAGCGCAACGCCCTACGCACCGCTTACTCCGATGACGATGAGGTTGGCTTTCGCCATTGTTTTCATAAAATAAAAACACGTATGGCGGTTTTTGCCAACGATGAAATAAAAACTTATGTAGCCAAAATAGATGACTTGGTGCAGCTATCTCCGCTAAAAGCAAATGTACTTGTACAAGATTTAGAGCGTTTAATCCTTTATTTCGAACTCATAACCAGCGAGCTGCGTGCGTATTTGCTGGTTTTTCCCCGCTAATTTTTTATTTGGTTTTGTTAAGTACCTCTTTTTCAAAGTAAACTTCGGTAGTCATGCCTTTTTTGCAGGCTTCTATCAGGGTTTTTGCATCTTTTACAAAGCCGCTATTCGGAAATTTTTCCACATACAACTCATAAGCCTCAGCGGCTTTTGGGTAATCCTTCAAAATGTTGTGGTAGGCATCGGCTTTCAAAAAATAACAAGCGTCTATTTTATCAAACTTCGGGTAATTTTCTATAATTTGTGCGTAGGTGCTTACCACGGTTTGCGGCTCGCCGAGGTTTTTCATGAGGTCGGCGGCTTTAAACAAATAATTGGCAGATGCCGAGTCGGCGGGGTACTGAAAAACATAAAACTGAAAAGCATCTACGGCATCTTGCGCCAGTTTTGGGTTAAATGCGGCTTCGGTTTCGGCTGCTTTTTTTATTTGCGTATCAAAAGCATCGGTTTTTTGGCGCAACAACGCTTGGTCGGAGAGCTTGGGCTGGCAGGCTGTAGCGAGCGCCATAAAAAGTATAAAAACAAGGTTTTTCATCTATTTGTGTTCTTTGGCTTGCAAATATACTAAGTTTTGGGCATTAATTTTCGGTATTTTCCACAAAAAAAACCCTCCAATTCGGAGGGATTTTTTGTTTAGTTAAACATTTGGCATTCGGGCAATTTTGGCTGGCTAATTTTACATTGCGCTGCCCTTTCTGCACCCAAAACACCCAATTATTATTCCACAATGAGTTTATATACTGCGCTGTTGCCGTCTTTGTCGTTTATTTTGGCTGCGTAAACACCTTTTTTGTGTTGGCTTAGGTCTATGGTTTGGGTTGTGGCGTTGCTTGCCGCTATCTGGCTTACTTCCTTGCCGTTCATGTCGTATATGGTTATCACGGCGTTTTGTAGCTGCGTTTTTGCCTCAAAATGAAAGATGCCGCTGCTCGGGTTTGGGTACAATTTTATGCCATCGCTTAGTTCGGTGCTGCCCACATTAGGGGTACAAACCACAGGCAGTACCGCGAGGCTTAGGTCAAAACTCCAAGATATGGTTTCGGACATTGCGTGCCATGTACTTGTACTGTCGGAAAATTGCTCCCAAGCAGTACCAGGCATGGTGTCGCCATCTTGATTTGACAACAACGCTACGGTATCGCCAGCGGCATAAGTCATCTCAAAACCTGCAAAAAAGTTTCCAGTAATAACTGCGGGGGTCAAAAATTGCACATTTGTTAGGTCATTACCAGCTACGTCGGTGGCTATGTCGGATATGAGTACCGACTGGCTGGCAAGCACCGTAGATGGCTGTCCTGCGGCGTTGGCTGCCCAAATTTTTGCGGTGATAGACGATGTGGCACTTAGGGTTTTGCCTATGCCAAAAAAGAACGATACCGATGGGCAGGTAGCTGGGCTGGCAGCCGTGGCTGTGGTCGTAAAAAACTCGGCTTTTGCCTTGTCCAAATAAGTGTTATGCCCCGTTACGTACCCTATACTGCCTGAATAAAGAACTATGCTATTTGCAGCGGCAATGTTTAAAAAAGTATCGCACGCCAGCATGAGCGTGGTGGCAGGCTGGGCTACACGCACAGTTTGCAGCGTGGTGGCTCGGGTAGCAGTGGCGGTTTTTTGGGCAGATGCGTTTATCGCCATGAAAAAAGCAAGTGCGAATAGTAAAATTTTATTCATTTGTAATCTGTTTTTGAATTAGAAACCAAAACTAATACTTTTTTGAATAAAAATAAAACTTTTCGCCCTTTTTCTTCAAAAAAGGGCGAAAATTGTCGGCAGATAGGCACAATAGCCATGTAACAAACCACAACAAAAAAGCAGGTAACGAAAGTTACCTGCTTTTTTAGTAAAATAGTGCTATGACGTACTACTCTTTTTTAGCTTCTGTGCCTTCGCTTTTTGAGTTGCAGCAAGTTTTGGTTTTTTTGCAGTCTTTTGTTTCTGCTTTGCCAGCTACCACGGTAGAGGCAGTTTTTTCGGCACCAGCAGTTGCTTTTGAGCAGCTTTTGGCTTCGCCTTTTGTGCAGGCTTTGGCTTCGGTTTTGCCAGCTACCATCGTAGAGCTGGTTTGCGATGCGCTGGCGGTAGTAGCCGATTTGCAGCAGCTTTTGGTTGCGCTGGCGTTGCTACATTCTTTTTTTACTTCTTGGGTAGCTTGTGTGCTTACCACTTTTTGGGCGTTAGCCGAAATTACAGCCACAAAAAACATTGCGCTGAACAATCCGATTAATTTTTTCATTCTAATTTTTTTTAAGTGTAAATGATTGGATACAATAACGGTGCTAAGGTAGCTTTTTATTTCATTCATCTTCAATAATTAACATTATTTACAAATAAAAAACCAAATAACCGCCCAAAACCACATAATTTATCGTATTTTTGCCCAAAAACCACGTATGCGCATCGCACTCATAAATACATATTCGCACAATGGCGGTGCCGCTGTGGCTTGCCTGCGGCTGGCGGAGGCACTTTCGGCACAAAACCACGAGGTACGCATGGTGGTAGCCAGCCAAAACCAACCGCACGACCTCGTAACGCCCTACGCACACAATTTTATAAAAAAGCTGCACTATCTTAGTGCTTTTGCAGCCGAACGCCTGCATTTTTTGGGTTACGAAGCCTCCAAAAGCGTGCGTTTTGCGTACTCGCCAGCCAGTTTTGGGGTAAATATATTGGATATGCCCGAAATAAAAAATGCCGAGTTGCTGCATTTTCATTGGGTGAACCACGGTTTTTTGAGCCTGAATTTCTTTAAAAAGCTACAAAAACTAAATAAACCCGTCGTTTTTACGCTACACGACCAATGGCTTTTTACGGGCGGCTGCCACTACTCCGATACCTGCCAAAACTACGTGAATAGCTGCGGCAACTGTTTTTTTATAAAAAAACCGCATAGCCAAGACCTCTCACGAAGAATTTGGGCGCAAAAAAATGAAATTTTACAAGAGCTAAACCCCCAAATAGTAACGTGTAGCCACTGGCTGGCGCAAAAAGCGAGGGAAAGCAGCATTTTTAGGCACACGCCCGTAAATGCCATCGCCAACGGCATAGATACCCAAGTTTTTGCGCCCGCCAGCCAAGCCGATGCCCGAGCCAAGCTGAATTTGCCGCAAAACACGCCGCTCATTTTGTTTGCAGCAGGCAATGTGGCGGACCCACGCAAGGGTTTTAGCTACCTAACCCAAGCCCTAACCATGCTGGATAGCACGCTGCCCAAGCCCGAGCTGCTCATTTTTGGCAAAAGCGACCCCAAAACCATGGAAAACCTGCCGCTAAAAGCGCATCATTTGGGCAAGCTGCACACCCAAAGCCAGATAGCCGCCGCCTACAACGCCGCAAATGTGTATGTTTCGCCGTCGCTCCAAGACAATTTGCCCAACACCATCATGGAGGCGCTGGCGTGCGGCTTGCCCGTAACCGCCTTTGATACTGGCGGCATACCCGAAATGGTGCAGCACCAGCACTCGGGCTTTGTTGCGCCCCAAAAAGATGTAGCGGCACTGGCGCAAGGCATCGGTTTTTGTTTAAAAAACAGCGCAATGCTCGGCGAAAACGCCCGCAACTTTGCCCTAAGCCACTACGACTATACGCACATTGCCAAAAAATATTTGCAGATTTACCACACCGCTTTGTGCAGCGTGTAGTTAAAATGCGCTGCGGCGGTTCAAAAAACCTTTGAGCTGCGCCGTAAACCGCTCCGCCCCCACTTGGTTGGTGTGCGATGCGTCGCCAAAGCAACTGTTGGGATAAGCGTACAAACTGTCAGATATGGCGCAGTTGGGATACTTCAAGGCTGTTTTTTGTATAAAAATTTGATAACCAGCTTTGTAGAGCGGATTTAACTTACCGAAACTCGCTTGGTTCATGGGCGTGGTTTGGTAGTAAAAGGGTATGTTGTTGGCTTTACACAACAAAATTATTTGCTCGAAATAATAGGCAAACAACGGCGACGGCGAAAATTCGGCGGTTTCTGCCTCTTCGTTTAAATGGTCGCTAAATGCTTTTTTGCTAAAAACATAATGCCCATTGGCTGCAAAAACGCTGTCGTAGGTCAGGGCATTTAGCGCAGTTCGGCTTTCAAAAACGCTGGCTTTGAGTTCGGTTTGGTAATATTCGGGGTATTTAAAAAAATACTTGTAATAGACCAGTTCTGGGTGGCTGGTGCGCAGGGTTTGGCTGTCGTTTAGCTTTTTGGCAGTGGCAAAAACCGATTGCAAATCATTGAAATCCAACAACTTGAACCGAACTGTGTATTTCCAAAAAACGTCTTGCTGGCACAAGTGAAAGGGCGCAAAACTCATAAAAACTTGTGCGGGTTTGGGGTAGTTTTGCAGGTAGTTTTTTAGGTAAAAAAACATTTCTATGGGCGAGCTGCCCGCCAAGCTCAGGTTTCGGGTGCTGGGTATTTGGTTGCATACCACCGCCGACATGGTGCGTGAGTCGCCCAAAATTAGGGTGCGGCTGGGCGCTACATTTTTTAGTTTATACACCACGTCGTGCTGTGGCAGGCATATTGCGTACCTATTTGTATATATTTTTTGGGGAAAAAGCTCTATGTACAAAAAAACAAAAGCATAGCATACGGCGAGCAAAATGCCTATTTTTTTCAGCAGTTTTAGCACATCTTTCATGGCTTTGTGGGTGTTTGCTCTTGTATAAATCCGTATTGTTTTTGGGTGATGTGTGCGTTTATTTGGGCTATTTCGGGGTTGTTTTCCAAAAATTGACTGATTTTTTGGTAGCCCCAAGTGTGCGCTTTGTAGTTTTCTATGAGCGTTTTTAGGAGCAAAAAATCCTCGGGCGTATCCACCGTAATGCGTTGGTGCTGGTGGTTGGGCGTGGTGGTGTGCTGGATGAGTTCCACTTCTCGGCTTCTGTTTTGGTGGATATAGGGCGTTACGTGCTCGAGGTCGCTGGGGTCGGTGGCGTTTTGATAGGCGTTTTCGAGCAGAAAAAACGAAAATATTTCAAAATCAAAACCTCGGGCGTAGCTGCGCTCCAAGGTGTTGGAGTAGTAGAGGTGGGCGTGGTAGTGCGTGAGGTAGGTGTGCAAACCCTGCAAAATGAGCGTGCCGTCTATGAGCGGGCAGTCGGAGGTTACCCTTATTACGATGTCGAAACCGTACTGTTTGGCGGCTAAATAGTAGCGGCTAAGTACGTTGTCTTGGCTGCCTCTGAAACAAAAAAGGTCGTTTTTTTGGGCAAAAGTCGCCAGCACATCGTCGGCTGGCAGGGCGGTAGTGGCTACTACGAGCGGTAGGGCGGTTTCTTGCAGCCTATCTATGTGGTATTGTAGCAGGGTTTTGTTGCCGATGGGCAGCAGCACTTTGTTGGGCAGGCGTGTGCTGCTGGTGCGGGCTTGGGTTATGATGCCGATGTTCATTTAGTCGAAGTTTTTTGTGCCGTTGGGCTGGTAGGTATAGCGAAAAGTATAAAAACGGGCATCATCTCTGATGGTTGGTATTTTGGGTATGTTTTTGTAGTAGCTTAGTATTTCGAGCTTGGCAAAGTTTCCGTTTGCGGTGCGCACCACCAAAATGCGACCCGTGATGGGCAGCACAGTGTTGGTTAGCGGGCTGTAATTGTACCAACCATTGCCCGAGCCAGGCTTAATGGCGAGGCTTTCGGCATCGTTGTCGGTGCGGAATGTGGCGGTATCGGCGATGGTTTTTAGGGCATCAAAGTCGCCAAGATGTATAAAAGCACCGCCAGCGCCCGTGCGCAGCGTGCCTCCATTAATAATAAGCGTGGTTTTTTTGAAGCCAATATCCCACTTATTTGTGGCGCTATCGGTGTTGGCTACCAAGCCGTTTTCTCGCAGGCTAAACAGCGTATATTGCTCGCCGTCGGCTTTTAGGTTTTGTACAATCGTACCCGTGGTGGGCAGGGTGAGCGTAGCACCTTTGTCTTTGTTGCACGCCGTAGTGAGCAGGGCGGCAAAGGCTAAAATTAAAACGGAGGTTCTGTGTAGCGTGTTCGTTTGCATTTGTATTTAAAATATTTACTGTGTGTTTTTTGGTTTTGGGCTTAGGTAAATGTGGATTGAGAATATCACACTTTTGCGAAAGGCGGGTTAGCTGGTTGGTGTTTTTGTTGATAGTTCTTCTCTTTCAATTAAGGTTTTTAAAAGTTTGTCTGCTGTAAGAAAAATACCAACTTGTTTTGATAGTGCAATACAAGTAGATAGCTGAATGCTATCTAATGTTCTCAATCCTTCAATGCCATATTGTGATGTCAAGTTTCTTGCTTGCTCTAAAATCAAACTATCCGTTGCCACAAAATTATATTTTCCAAAATCACCCTGAAATAGCTCCAAAGTCAATTCGGCTTGTTCTCTCGTGATTTCTTTGGTTCTAACTTTCTTCCAAACTGTAGATGTAAACTCAACTTTTGCAATTTCAGACAAGTAAATATGTGAAATTTTTACGGTTGAAAACATTTTTTCAAGTTCTTCCGTCCCCGCCTCTTGGTGATAAAGTTTAAAAAGCGAAGAAGTATCTAAAAATATTTTCATAACTCAGCCTGTCTTTCATCAATTACTGTTTGTGCAAACGAGCCTTTAAAATTTTCGAGATTTTTTTTACTTTTTGAAAATGAAAAATCCGACAGCGCAAGTCCATTTTCAGAATTGCGCTTTGCTTCTTCTAAAAATGTTATAATTACTCTGACTGGGCTTAAATTTGAATAATCCCCATCAAGTACTAAATGCCCATTTTGGTATGTTCCGACTATTGATAACATCGTTTGAAAGTTTAAAATTATCGGTTACAAAGGTAGCTAAATTTGTCAAGTCTTACAACGAATTTCCAACGCCATTGTTTTCTACTCGTCTGGTTTACCTTCAACGAACAGCCCAGCACCCTTTTCGCCCCTTTATCAGTCGGTAATTACCAATTTGCCTGCGGTACTTACTTTGCTGCCTTCTGTGAGCCGAACGAAATACAACCCGCTCGAAAGATTGCCTCGCTCTATTGTAGTTTGCTCCCCCGAAATGTTTTTTAGGCTTCTAACTTCCTGTCCAAAAACGTCGTAAATCGCCAAATCGGCATTTTTTAGCTCTGTTGTCATGATGTTTGTGGAGGCACTAAAAGGATTTGGATAAACCGAAATAATGTTATTTTTCTCATTTTCAACAATGCCCGTAGCCGTTTGCCCCGCCTGAATGCAAGCATTTGGCGTGCTTTCGTAGGCATAATCTTTTACGGTAAACGACGACGAAGTTCCCGTTACATCTAAGCGTACCCAGCCGTAGTAGGTGTTTGCGCCCACCACAAGTTGCAGGGCTAAATACTTATCGGTTTGCCCCACCCAATTGCCTATGCTTGTGCCACCCGCCAGCGTACCAGGGCTGGCAGTGCCATACCACGTTACAAGCGACGGACAAATAGCCACAGACGACGACAACGCCCAAGCCAAATGCGTTCCGCCACGCAAGTCGCCCGAGTACGCATTGTTGTCTTGCGGCGTGCACTGCACTTCAAAATATGCGCTCGACCCTCCCACCGCAAGCCGAAAATCTACGATGGTGTCGTTGTTCAAATCCAAACTAATGCCTACATTGGGCGTAGCGTCGGGTATAAAATCGGTATAAACGATTTGTGCCGAAAGCGTGCCAAAAAAAGTAGCGCACAACAAGATACAGCAAATGGCTGTTGTTTTTTTTAGGAGGGTAATTTTTGTTTTCATTGTATTTCGTGAGTGATTGTAGTGCTGAACCGCACTTTTAGTTTTAGGTTTACAAAGTTAATGCCGTTGTGTTGTGTTTTTGCGTTGTGTGCAAGTTGTAAAGTTGCACAGCAGTTTTAGCCTTGGGCGTAACTTACAACTATACGCAAAACGTACTCAAAAGGTGTGGTCGGGCGCAAACTTTGGGCTTTTTAAGTGATTTGCTGCTTGGTTTTTGGGGCATAAAAGGCAATTTATTTGCGTAAAAAACGCATGAACCAAAGCGTTATTTTTGTACCTTTACACCCAAATGATGTGCTATGCGTGTAAAAATTAGTTTGTTTTTTTGTCTTTTTTTGGCGTGTCTGGTGGCGCAGGCGCAGGCGTTCGAGGGCAAAATTAGCTTTTTGCGCACCACCACAATAGATAGCAGCACGCAAACCAAAACGGTGGCTATTTATGCAAAAATGCAAAAAGTACGCATAGATTTTTTGGCAGATGAAAACGCCACAACGCCCTACATAAGCCGCATAGCCGACGGCGAAACCAAAGAAATTGCGGTGTTGAGCCACTTATACGGCGAAAACAATGCGCTAAAAACCAAGCTAAAACCGCTCGAGCCAGCCTTTGGGTGCAGCATACGGGCAGATAGCACACAAAAAATGGAGATTTTGGGCTACAACTGCATACAAGTAACCACCCAAACGCCCGAAGCCAAAATAGTGAGCTGGATAGCACCCATTGCCATAGATTACAACAGGCTGATAGCCGTTTTTATGGGCGTAAACGAAGGCTTATTGCCACAAAACGCCTTGGGCATTCCGCTAAAAACGACCATATACGAAACCCAAACCAGCCGCATTACCCAAATCACAGCCACAAAAGTAGAACCGCAGCCGCTCGCCGCAGCTTTGTTCGAAATACCGCCGCATTACCAACTAAAAACGATGGCAGAATGACGCATTTTTAGGCAAAATTTGGTGTAAATCCAAAAATCCAGCAAAACATCAACCCAACATAAAATGAAAACTTCAATACTGCGTATCTTGCCCATGCTGTGCATGGCAGCCTGTACCCAACCCAAACAAACCCAAATGCACACATTACCTACCGCACCCAAAGCCGAAAAAATACCACACCAAACCGTTACGCACGGCGATACGCTCTCCGACAATTATTTTTGGCTCAGGGAAAGAGAAAACCCCAAAGTGATAAGCTACTTAAATGCCGAAAATGCCTACACCAAGGCTGCCCTGGCGCACACCGAAGTGCTGCAAGCCACGCTTTTTGAGGAAATGAAAGCCCGCATAAAACAAGACGATGCCACGCCGCCGCAGTTGAGCAACGGCTACTATTACTACACACGCTACGAAAAAGGCAAGGAATACCCAATTTATTGCCGCAAAAAAAACCTGACTACTGCCCCCGAAGAAATTACGCTGGACGTGAATGAGGTGGCAAAAGACAAGTCTTTTTGTGCCGTAACCGACCTAAATGTAAGCCCCAACAACCAATACATGGCTTTTGGGGTGGATACCCAAGGGCGCAATATATTTACGGTTTACGTAAAAGACCTAAGCAACGGCACAATGCTGACCGACGAATTTAAAAGCTCGTGGGGCGGCTCGGTGTGGGCAAACGACAGCAAAACGCTGTTTTACGACACCAAAAACGAGGCAACCCTGCGCTCCGAAAAAGTGTATAAACACCTGCTCGGCACGCCAACCAAAACCGACCAACTGCTCTACCACGAAAAAGACGAAGCCTACTACGTGAGCGTGGGCAAGAGCAAAGACGAAAAATACGTTTTTATAGACATGGGCAGCACGTTGAGCAGCGAAATTTTATACTTAGATGCCAACACGCCCCAAGAAAAATTTAAGGTTTTTGCCAAGCGTGCGCCCAACACACGCTACTCGGTGGAACACCACGGCAACAGTTTTTTGGTGCTAACCAACGAAAAAGCGCAAAACTACCGCCTGATGCAATGCCCCGAAAATGCCACCGAAAAACAAAATTGGCAACAAGTAATAGCACACAAAACCGACGTACTTTTGGAGGGATTGGAGGTATTTGAGGGTTATTGGGTGCTTTCGGAGCGCAAAAACGGGCTGCCGCAGCTACACATTTACAACCTCGATGCCAAAACCGACCATTACCTCAACTTTGGCGAGGCGGACTACGACGCTTCGGGCTACTTCACGCCCGAGTACCAAAGCCAAAGCCTGCGCTACTACTACTCATCGCTTACCACGCCCAACTCGGTGTATGACTACGACATGAAAACCAAGCAACGCTCGCTCATAAAAGAGCAAGAAGTACTCGGCGGATTTGACAAAAAAAACTACCAAACCGAGCGCATTTACGCCACAGCCACCGACGGCACGAGCATACCGATTTCTATTGTGTATAAAAAAACCACGCCCAAAAACGGCACAGCACCAGTGCTGCTCTACGGCTATGGTTCTTACGGCGCAAGCATGGAGTCGTCGTTTCGGTCGTCGATAGTGAGTCTGATGGATAGGGGTTTTGTGTATGCCATAGCCCACATAAGGGGCGGCAAAGAAATGGGCGAAAGCTGGTACGAAAACGGCAAATTGCTCCACAAAAAAAATACGTTTACCGATTTTATTGCCTGCGGCGATTATTTGGTAAGCCAAAAAATAGCGGACAAAAACAAGGTTTTTGCCATGGGCGGAAGCGCAGGCGGCTTGCTCATGGGCGCAGTAGCCAACCTAAAACCCGAGCTGTGGCGTGGCATCATAGCCGCCGTACCCTTTGTAGATGTAATGAACACCATGCTCGATGCCAGCATACCGCTTACTACAAACGAATACGACGAGTGGGGAAACCCCAACCAAAAAACCTACTACGACTACATGAAATCGTACTCGCCCTATGACAATGTAACGGCAAAAAAATACCCCAATATGCTCATTACCACAGGCTTACACGACTCGCAGGTGCAATACTGGGAACCCGCCAAATGGACGGCAAAACTGCGAGAACTAAAAACAGACGACAACCTACTGCTGCTCCACACCAACATGGAGGCAGGGCACGGCGGCAAAAGCGGCAGGTTTGAGCGGCTAAAAGAAATAGCGATGGAATATGCTTTTATGTTTCATTTGCTGGATATTACGCAATAAAACGGGTTTTATACCAAACCAAGCGCAACGAACCCAACTAAAATTTTGTACAAAAAGATGAAAAAATGCAGTTTTTTGTGGCTCATCATCGGCATAATGCCCTGCGTAGCCATTGCCCAAAAGAAAAAAACGCCCGCCAAGCCCACGCCTTTTACCATAGAAAAACTGCAAAGCTACCTAAATACCGCTGCGGCTACCGACACCGACCTTACCTACGCCTCGTGGAGCTTGGTAGCCACAGATACCAAAACCAAAAAAGTGCTGGCGAGCCACAACCCAAATTTGAGCCTTGCGCCAGCCTCCATACAAAAAGTGATAACCACGGCTACGGCTCTGGAAATGCTGGGCGCAAACAAAAAATTTGAGACGCAACTGGCTTATACTGGCAACATAAAAAATGGCGTGTTAAAAGGAAATTTGTACCTGATAGGCAAAGGCGACCCTTGTTTTGGGAGCAAACAGCAAGATTTTTTGGAAAAACACTACTATCCTGCCAAAGACAGCAGTTTTTTGGAGGCACTGGTGGCTAAGGTAAAAACGCTGGGCATAACCAAAATAGACGGCAACATAGTGGCGGACGACAGCTATTTTAGCCCCGAAAATGTGCCAGAAACCTGGGCTTGGGGCGACCTCGGCAACTACTACGGCGCAGGCACTTCGGGGCTTTGCATCTACGATAATAGCTACGAAATGCGCTTTAAAACGCCCGACCTTGCGGGCGCAAACACCCAAATTATAGGCATAAATCCGCCGATTGCGCAACTAAAAATAACCAACAAAGTAGTGGCGAGCAACACATCGGGCGACCAAACCCTGATATACAACGCACCTTATAGCTACACGCCGCTGGTGGTGGGCGAGCTACCCAAGGGCAGTGCGGGTTTTGGGGTAAAGGGCAGCCTGCCACACCCAGCCCAAACGGCGGCGGAGGCACTCAAAGCCGCACTTTTGGCGCAGGGCATCAGCAGCCTTGCGGCTACCAACTCACAGGTTTTTAAAGAGGCGGGCATGGGCGTTTTGCAAAAAATATACAGCTATCCGTCGCCCGATTTGGCTGCCATAGCCCAAGCCACAAACTACAAAAGCGTGAATTTATACGCCGAAATGCTGCTGCTGCACATAGGCGCAACGCAGGGAAAAATCACGACGGAACTCAGCGCAGAAACCCTAAAAGAGTTTTGGGGTAGCAAAGGAATAACCACAAAAGGGCTGCAAATGTACGACGGCAGCGGACTATCGAGGTACAACGCCGCCAACGCCAAGTTTTTTGTAGATGTGCTTACGTACATGAAAACTTCGGCGAACTACGCCGCTTTTTACAACAGTTTACCCATCGGTGGGCAGAGCGGCACGGTAAAAACGATGTTTAAAGGCAGCATTTGCGAAGGAAAAATAAGGCTAAAAAGCGGCAGCATAAGCAAAGTGCGGGCATACAGCGGCTATCTAACCACAAAATCGGGTAGAGAAGTGGCTTTTGCCGTGATGATGAACAACTACACGTGCAGCGATGCCGTGGCTCGCCAAAAACTGGAAAAAATGATGGTAAAAATAGCCGAAATAACCGACTAATAAAACGATGCCCGAGAGCAAAACCGTGGTTTTTGTGGTGGGTGCCACCGCCGCAGGCAAAACCGACTTAGCCATTGAATTGGCACAAAACTATGGCACAGAGATAATTTCGGCGGACTCACGGCAGGTATATAAAGAAATGCAGGTAGGCACAGCCGTACCCACACAGGCGCAACTGAACCTTGTGCCGCACCATTTTATACAAAGCCACAGCGTGTTTTCGCCCATAAATGCGGGCGGTTTTGAGACGGAGGCAATGGCTAAACTGACCGATGTTTTTACCCGAAAAAATGTAGCCGTAGTATGCGGCGGCTCTGGCTTATACCTAAATGCGCTTGCTTTTGGGCTGGACGACATAGGCGCAGCACCCGTAGAAATACGCCAAGAAATACAAGCAATTTATGCCCAAGAAGGAATATTTGCCCTACAAAAACTGCTGCAAACCCACGACCCTGCCTACTACCAACAAGTAGATTTGCAAAACCACGCCCGCATAGCTCGGGCATTGGAGTACTGTGTGTACTACAAAAAACCTTTTTCGGCAGCACGCACACGCACCAAAAAACAGCGTGCGTTTGCCCAAGTTTGGGTGGGCGCACACCAGCCACGCCCGCAGCTATACCAGCGCATAAACCAGCGCATGGACGAAATGCTGGCGCAAGGCTTACTGGCGGAAGTAGAGCGGCTGCACCCGCACCAGCATTTACAGCCGCTACAAAC
Source organism: Bacteroidota bacterium (assembly GCA_043765195.1). Lineage (GTDB taxonomy): Bacteria > Bacteroidota > Bacteroidia > UBA7662 > JAYUJN01 > JAYUJN01. The sequence continues at coordinate 18,366 of JAYUJN010000030.1, forward strand.
GGTGGGCTACACCGAGTTTTTTGATTTTTTGGACCAAAAAATACCCTTTGCCCAAGCCGTGGAATTAGCCAAACAACACACCCGAAACTTTGCCAAAAGGCAACTGACTTGGTTCGGAAAAAACGACCAAATTGAATGGTTTGACCCCAAAGAAATAGCCAAAATATTGCTTTTTATTGAAAAAAAGTGTTAAATGTTGAGAATTAGCAAAAAAAACTGTTTAGTGTACTTAATACACTTCGCTATGTTGTGTTTTAGCCGTATATTGCACCTTGAAACCCCAATAAAAAACTTTTTAAGATGATGAATCCAAACAAACTAATTGCGCCAATGCTCTTGTTTTTCATGGCATTAGGCACGGCAGCACAAGCCCAGCTCACCTGGACACCGCAGTTTGCCACCGACCAAGACAGTATCACCATACTGTTTGATGCCACGCAAGGCAACGCAGGCTTGCTAAACTTTACGGGCGATGTATATGCACACACGGGCGTAATAACCAACCTAAGCACTTCGCCCACCAACTGGCGCTACGTAAAACAACCGTGGGGCAGCACCGACCCAAGCGTAAAACTAACACGCCTGACGGCAAATACGTACAAAATACGCTTTAAAATACGCAACTATTACGGCGCACCAGCCGCCGAAACCATCGATAGCATCGCCATTATATTGCGCAATGCCACAGGTAGCCTGGTAGGCAGAGGCGCAGGTGGTACCGATATGTACATACCCGTAGCCGTAGCTGGTCAGCTGGGCGTAGCCATTACCTCGCCCGCCACCAATGGTTTTGCGAACCTAAACAGCACCGTAAACGTAGCGGCTACCTGCAACCAAAACGCAGCGTTATCACTGTTTGTGAACAATGTGCAGGTAACTACTGTAAATGGAAACAACATAAGCTACGCACTAAATGCAAACGCTTATGGCAAATACCGCATAAAAGTAATAGCCAACACGCCTACATGGAGTACCTCTGACTCGAGCTGGATAGTGGTGCGCCCGCCCGTAACCAACGCCGCCCTACCCAGCAACGCAAAACAAAACGGCGTAACCTACCTGCCAGGCGGCACAAGTGCCATAGTGGCGCTGCACGCACCCAACAAACAATTTGCGTACCTCATCGGCGACTTTAACAACTGGGAACCCAACCCAAGCGAATACATGAATTTTGATGCGAGCAACAACCGCTGGTGGATACAACTAAACGGACTTACCTCGGGCGTGGAATACGCCTACCAGTTTATGCTCGATGGCGGCAACACCTACGCCGACGTATATTCACACAAAATTTTAGACCCAAACAACGACCCTTACATTTCGCCATCGGTGTATCCGAACCTAAAAGCCTACCCAAGCGGCAGAGCCTCGGGCATAGTAAGCGTGCTACAAACCAACCAACCAGCCTACAACTGGCAGGTGAACAACTTTGTGCGCCCTCCAAAAGAAAAATTGGTTATCTACGAACTTTTGGTGCGTGATTTTACGGCAAGCTCGAGCTTTCAGGGCGTAATAGACTCATTGGACTACCTAAAAACCCTTGGTGTGAACTGCATAGAGTTTATGCCCATTATGGAGTTTGAGGGCAACGATAGCTGGGGCTACAACCCAAGCTACCACATGGCTTTGGATAAATACTATGGCACAGCAGATAAATTTAAGGAACTGATAGATAAATGCCACCAAAATGGTATGGCAGTGGTGCTGGATATAGCGATGAACCACGCTTTTGGGCAAAGCCCAATGGTGCAGATGTACTTCGATGGCACAATAACAGACCCTTGCAACTCGAGCTACGTGGGCGGACCAGCCGCCAACAACCCTTGGCTGAACTCCGTACCAAAACACCCATACAACGTAGGCTACGACTTTAACCACGAGAGCCTGGATACCAAACAATTTTTGGACGACGTGAACCGCTATTGGCTAAATGAATTTAGGGTAGATGGTTATAGGTTCGACCTTTCGAAGGGATTTACCCAAAATTCTACTTGTAATGTGGGCACTTGGGGCAACTACGACCAAAGCCGCGTGGACATACTAAAACGCATGGCAGACCAAATTTGGATAAACACGCCTGGCGCTTATGTGATTTTGGAACACCTATCCGACAACAGCGAGGAAACCGTACTGGCGAACTACAACATGATGCTTTGGAGCAATATGAATAATGCCTTTAATGAGGCTACGATGGGCTACAATGGCAACCTAAGTGGTTTGTCGTACCAAGGCAGAAACTGGAACAGCCCCAACCTGATAGCCTACATGGAAAGCCACGACGAAGAGCGTTTGGTGTATAAAAACAGCCAGTTTGGCTCGAACATAAATGGCTATAACACCAAGTCAGTGCCAGTAGCCGTGGAGCGTGTAGCCGCCGCAGGTGCTGTGTACTTTTGCGCCCCTGGTCCGAAAATGGTATGGCAGTTTGGCGAGCTGGGCTACGACATAAGCATCACCCAAAACGGTAGAACAGGTCGTAAACCAATCTTGTGGAGCTATTTGAACGATTTTAATAGAAAAAACCTAAGGAATAAATTTGCTGGTTTTGCTACCCTAAAAAAGAACTACCAAGTGTTTAGCACCAACAACTACACGCTGGACTATGCAGGAAAAGGCAAAATAGGCATATTCAGAGACTCGTATATGAATGCCGTAGTGGTAGCGAACTTGGACGTGAACCCGCTGACTTTGAACGTAACAATGCCCAACGGCGGCAAATGGTACAATTACTTTAAACGTGATAGCATCAATGTAACCAACGGCAACTGGGGCTTTAACCTCGCCCCTGGCGACTTTGCGATTTACACCAGCCGCCGCTTGCCCGCCGCACCGTTTACGACCATTGGTGTGGGTACAAACGACCTGCTAAGTACGGGCTTTAATGTGAGCATCAGCCCCAATCCGTTTGCAGAAAACATACAAATAAGCTACGAGCTATCGCAAGCTGTAAATGTAAACATAGCCATACTGGATATGAACGGAAAACAAGTAGCGACCCTTGCCAACAACCGCCAAGGCGCAGGAAAACAAACCATAAACTGGAACGCAACCGACGAAAATGGCGGAAAAGTTGCGGCTGGCACGTATTTGTTTAGGCTTAGTGCCGACGGAATGCTGCAAAATATGCAAAAAATAGTGCTGGTAAAATAAATACCTAAGCACCACGCAACGAGAACCTTCGAACGAGAAACATCGAACGAGAACCACCGCCCCAAATGAAATTTGGGGCGGTGGTTTTTTTGTATCCAATACCAAAAAATTTATTTATCAAAAATCAACACATTATTTTGCACTCAAATAACGTTTTGGTTTAATATTTGTACCCTTTTGTTTTATCTTTGCACACCAAAACCTCGCTAAAAAACTGATACAGAACCAAACATGACCGCCCCAAAAAAGAAAATACTCATCTTAGAAACATACCCAGGTTTTCACCCGCTGGACCGCTTTTCGGCTATCGCCTCCGTACTTTTTTCTATGGGAGAACTGCTACAAAACAACGGCTACGACGTAAGCATAAACCAATATCCAATGCTGGATTTGATGCAAAAAGTGAGCTTGGGCGAAGTGCAAATCATAAAAAGTACGTCCCGCATGGGGCTAACCAAATACCTGCCCATAAAACTAAAAGAAGGCATAAAAGACCTATTTTTGTTCCTAAAACTGTGGCGAACAAAAAAAAGCTACCAATATTTAGCCTCCAAACCCGACCTCATCATCGAGTTTTTGACCTACGGCTCAACCATCGGCTTAGAGCTTTCTAAGTGCTGGAAACGCCCATTTTTAGCTATTTACGACACACCCCAACTGGAACAATACGAATACCTAAACGGATTTTTGCCCATTTTCAAAAACATAATAGAAGACCGTGAGCTGGCAAGCGTGCGGGAAGCCAACGCCGTGATAGCCTACTCCGAAGAAATTTCGGACAGGCTGAAAAGCAAAATCGGTCCGTACCAAAACTTCCACTACCACCAACTGGCGGACTTCAAACGGCTAGATTTTATACAAGAAAAGGACGAGTTGCCGCCCATAAACTTGGCTTACATCGGCTCTTTTTTGAAATGGCACAAAATAGATACGCTCATCAATGTGTTTTCTCGGCTGCGCTCCGAGGGCTACGAACTAAACTTATATTTGGTGGGCGAAGGCTTGGAGTTCAAACCCACAAAGGAATTTGCGCTAACGGTGCCTTTTGGTAATGAAATTATTTTTACGGGATTTGCAGACGGTAAAAAGCTCAAAGAAATCATAAAAAAGATACACATCGGCATCATACCCAACGCCATGTGGTTTCATGCGCCCGTAAAACTGTTTCAGTACAGTGCCGCAAAAATGGCGCTACTCGCCGCCGATACGCCCACCATTTCGTTCATCACCCGAGACAACGAAGGCGTGATGCTTTTTGACAACGAAAACCCAGACAACCTATACAAACAGCTCAAATATTTGGTAAAAAACCCCGATAAAATACCGCACCACGCTGGTTTGGCGCAAAAGCACATTTTTGACAAATACAACCCCGATGCCGTACTCAAAAAAATGAACAGCATCATAGAGCCAATGCTGGCGGAAACCAAACCCTAACAATGGCTATTTTACCTGCGTATCATTGCCAAAAAATGGCGCACGGCAGCCTTTTGTACGCCGCCGCCGTAGCCCTGCGCTATGAGGTATTGCGTGTGCCGCTACGATTGAGCTTCACCAAGCAGCAGCTCGATAACGAAGCGGCGGACCACCATTTTGTAGCCATAAACGAACAAAAAAAGGTGGTAGCCACGCTCCTTTTGAGTCAAACCGAAACCGAAAGCTGCCTAAAAATGCGCCAGGTAGCCGTACAAACGGCGGTGCAAGGCACGGGCGTGGGTAGCCTGCTGGTGGCTTACGCCGAAACTTGGGCAAAAAACCAAAACCACACCCAAATGGTGCTAAATGCCCGAGAAACCGCCATTCCGTTTTACCTAAAAAACGGCTACGTAGCCCGCTCCGAACCGTTTTTGGAGGTTGGTTTGGTGCATAAAAAAATGGAAAAACAGCTCTAAAATACGCTTAAAGCCCAATTTTAGTGCCGCTCGGTATGGTTACGCCCTTTTTTATTACGGCGATGCCGTCTATCATGGCGTAAGTATCGGTTTCGTGGTTTTCCATGCCGTCAGAGCCTACTATAATTACATTATCGCCTATTTTGCAGTTTTTATCGATAATGGCTTTTTCTATAAAGCATTTTTCACCGATACCAAGCTGTATTTGCGTTGGGTCTTCGAGCATTTCTTCTACTTTTTGGTAGTAATCGTTGCCCATTACAATGCTGTTGCGCACTATTGTACCTTTGCCGATGCGTGAGCGAATGCCTATGAGCGACCTTTGAATGACCTCGGCGTGCAAAATGCTACCTTCGGCTACCACGGCTTGGTATAGCTGCGTACCAAAAAACTTGGCGGGCGGCAGCATTCGAGCTCGGGTAGAAATCGGATTTTTTTCGTCAAATAAATTAAAGCGAGGCAAATCGCTACAAAGCTCGAGGTTAGCCTCAAAAAAAGACCTGATGTTTCCAATGTCAGTCCAGTAGCCATTGTACTCAAAAGCCGCAATTTTTTGTTTGGTTTTGAGGGCTGCGGGTATTATTTCTTTGCCAAAATCGGTGGCGTCGGGCTGCTGCTGCAACAGGCTAAACAGCGTTTCTTTGTTAAAAATATAAATGCCCATGCTCGCCAAATAATATTTGCCCTCTTGCGCATTTTCGGCACTCACCACCGACTGCCAGTTGGGCAGCAGCTCGGCTTTGGGTTTTTCTATAAAGCTATCTATGCTGCCTTTTTTATTCAGTTTCATAATGCCAAAATCCACGGCATCACGGTCGTTTACGGGCAAGGCGGCGATGGTTATTTCGGCATTTTGGGCGATGTGGTGCTTTGCCATTTCCTCAAAATTCATTTGGTAAAGCTGGTCGCCCGAGAGTATAAGCACGTAGTCGTAGTCTTGGTTGGAGAGGTGGTGCAGGCTCTGGCGCACGGCATCGGCAGTTCCCTGAAACCAATTGGGGTTGTTGGGCGTTTGTTCGGCAGCCAAAATATCTACAAATCCCTTGCTAAATGCGTCGAAATGGTAGGTATTTTTTATGTGCCTGTTGAGCGAAGCCGAATTAAATTGGGTAAGCACAAACATACGGCGCACGCCCGAATTGATGCAGTTAGAAATCGGAATATCTATCAGGCGGTACTTGCCGCCTATGGGTACGGCTGGCTTTGCACGGTCTTTTGTAAGTGGATACAGGCGAGAACCTGCGCCACCGCCGAGTATTAGACAAATCATTTTTATCATTTTACAAAAAATAAATGGGTTTATGCAGCAAATTTAAGATAAAGTTTTCGTCAATTTACAACGGCGTTATTATCTTTGCAAATATAATTCAGTTTTGATGAAAAAGATACATATTTTTATGTTTGTTCTCATATTTTTTGGGGCTTGTAAACCAGAAAAAGAAACAAATGTACCAGATATAGCCTACAAAAGTATATTTACCTTAGAAAATACGAGTAAAACCACGCTTGTACTCGGCGACAGCGTTACTGTAACACTAAGCGTGGCAAGCGATAGCACAAAAATAGACAGCATTCAAATAAGTGTAAATGGGCAAGCGACCCAAACCGTTAGCCAGTTGCCAGCTCGGCTTGCGTACGCCGCCAGCTCGGTGGGCTACCAAAGCCTAAAAGCCACGGCATTTGGGGGCAATGCAGCCTTGGAAGCCCAGGAGTTTCAGGTGCTGGTGCTATCCGACACGCCGCCCGACACGCTGGCATACACCATTACCAATACTTTTTTGCACGATGCCACGGCTTTTACGGAGGGTTTGGAGTTTGATGCGCAGGGCAACCTGTACGAAGGCACTGGGCTCGAGGGAAAATCGGTGCTGCGCCGCACAAAACTGACTACGGGCGCAGTGGAACAGGAACTTGCCCTAAAACCCGAGTATTTTGGCGAGGGAATTACCATTTTTGGCGATAAAATAATGCAGCTCACCTACCAAAGCCACAAGGGTTTTGTGTATAACAAAAAGGATTTTGCACTGCAAAAAGAGTTTTATTTTGCCAACAACGAGGGCTGGGGGCTTACCCACAATGCCACCGAACTATTAATGAGCGACGGCACGGAAAATATCTATTTTTTGAACCCCGAAACCTTTGTGCAAACCCGAAAAATGCAGGTTTACGACGATAAAAACAAGGTTTTTTACCTAAACGAGCTCGAGTGGATAAACGGAAAAATTTATGCCAACATATACCAAACCAACTTTATAGCCATTATAGACCCCAACTCAGGCAAGGTGATTAGTTACCTGAACCTGAATGGCTTGCTTGAAAAAGCACAAACCCCAAACCAAGCCATAGACGTGCTAAACGGCATTGCGTACAACCCAAAAACCAAAAAACTGTACGTAACTGGCAAGCTGTGGAACAAAATTTTTGAAATTAAACCTATATAAACCCTAAAAAACTGGCTGCTCGGCGGCATTTTGCGCATGAAAGAATTTATAGAACACCACGAATGGCTGGTAGTAGAAAACACGTGGAACCCAGCGTGGAACAAAATTTCGGAGAGTATTTTTAGCATCGGAAACGGTAGATTTGGGCAGCGTGCCAATTTTGAAGAAAAATACAGCGGCGATACGCTGCAAGGCAGCTACGTGGCGGGCGTTTATTACCCCGACAAAACCCGTGTGGGCTGGTGGAAAAACGGCTACCCCGAGTATTTTGCCAAGGTGCTGAACGCCACCAATTTTATAGGCATAGGCATTACGCTGGCGGGCGAAGAGCTGGACTTGGCGCACTGCACCGTGCAAGCATTTAGGCGTGAGCTGGATATGCAAAAAGGCGCGCTAAAACGCAGCTTTACGGCTACCACAGCCAGTGGCAAGCAAGTGAGCGTGGTTAGCACACGCTTTTGCTCCATGGCAAACGACCAACTTGCGGCGATTGAATACAGCATTACGCCGCTGAATTTTGGGGGCGAAATACGTTTTGAGCCTTACTTAGATGCCGATGTGCGCAACCAAGATGCCAACTACGGCGATAGTTTTTGGGTGGAAATAGCCAAAAATGCCCAAAAAGGCGGCGGCTATGTGGTAGCCGAAACCAAAAAAACGGGCTACCAAGTGTGTACCGCCATGCAATACAAGTTGGGCGTAAATGCGCAAAATGTAGCCACAGAAAGTGCGCACACAACCGAAAAATACAGCTACATAGCCAACCAAATAACCGCCCAAGTGGCGCAAAACCAAACGGCTACCCTGACCAAATACGTAGCCATAACCAGCACCTTAAACCACGAAAAAGGTGCGCTCGTATCCGTGGCGGAAGCTGCGCTACAAACGGCGGCGGCGCAGGGTTTTAGTAGCCTGATGGCGGCACAAGCGCAAGCCTGGCAAAAAAAATGGGAGCTGGGCGATGTGGTAATTACGGGCGATGTAGCGGCGCAGCAGGGCATTCGGTTCAATATGTTTCAGCTACACCAAACCTACACGGGCGAAGACCAGCGGCTAAACATTGGTCCGAAGGGCTTTACGGGCGAAAAATACGGCGGCAGCACCTACTGGGATACCGAAGCGTATTGCTTGGCTTTTTACCTCGCCACCGCACCCCAATCTGTGGCTCGCAACTTGCTCATTTATAGGCACAAACACCTACAAAAAGCGATAGAAAACGCAGCAAAACTCGGCTTTTCGAAAGGTGCAGCACTGTACCCAATGGTAACTATGAACGGCGAAGAATGCCACAACGAATGGGAAATTACCTTTGAAGAAATACACCGAAATGGTGCGATAGCACACGCCATATTCGACTACATAAACTACACAAACGACCAAAAATACCTCGCCGAATACGGCTTGGAAGTGCTGATAGCCATCGCCAGGTTTTGGGCGCAAAGGGTGAATTTTAGCCCCGAAAAAAAGCAATACGTGATACTGGGCGTAACCGGACCAAACGAATACGAAAACAACGTAAACAACAACTGGTACACCAACTACTTGGCTACTTGGTGCCTGAAATACGCCATAGAATGCGTGGATTATGTGAAAAATACGGACAAAATAGCCAACGAAAGGCTATTTGCCCAAATTAATTTTGAGCAAGGCGAGTGCGCCGCATGGCAAAACATTGTGGATAATATGTATTTTCCAGAGGATAAAAACCTCGGTGTTTTTTTGCAGCAAGATGGATTTATGGACAAAGAACAAATTTTGGTAAAGGACTTAGACCCGAGCCAACGCCCCATACACGAGCATTGGAGCTGGGATAGGGTGCTGCGCTCGGTGTATATAAAACAAGCCGACGTGTTGCAGGGGCTGTACTTTTTTGAGGACGATTTTGATGCCGAAACGCACCGCCGAAACTACGATTTTTACGAGCCACGCACCGTGCATGAGAGTTCGCTCTCGCCGTGCGTACACAGTATTTTGGCTGCCAAACTGGGCGACTACG
>JAYUJN010000031.1:0-27331 GCA_043765195.1 Bacteroidota bacterium
GAATACCCCGAACAAATATTGTACAGACGTTGCACTGCAACGTCTCGGGTATTGTGGTGGAAATGCGTTGCTGAGACGTTGCAGTGCAACGTCTGTACAAATTAGAAATAACGGAAAAAATGTAGATACAAGGCACTGCCTTGTCTTCATTGTTGCATTTTTCATATAATTACACAGACTTTTTGGCGGGAGACAGGCGGTACCTTGTCTCTACATTTCGTTCAGGGTCGGTCGTTGAGCGCAGCCGAAACGACCATAACCAGCCCAGCCGAAACGCCCACACCAGCCGAACAAAAAACCCCTTGTGCATTTCCGAAGGAAATGCACAAGGGGAATAAGGTATAAACGATTGGTTCTATTATTTTTCTATCACCAATTTCTGAACCGTGGTGGCTTCGTTTGACGTAGTGCGCACCATATACACGCCAGATTGTAGCTCGCTGGTGGTAATGTTTTGTATGTTTTCGCCGTCTTGGGTCAGCACCACGCTTTGGGCTATCACCGCCTGCCCTTGCAGGTTGTAAACCACCACATTCACTTGGTCAAGCGCATTGCCTACTATTTTTAGGTTCACCAAATCGGTGGCAGGGTTGGGGTAAACAACCGCCGATAGCGCAATTTTACCATTCACAAACAGCACTTCAAACCACTTGCTAACCGACTGTTTGCCGTCGTAGTCGTTTTGTATCAGGCGGTAATACGATTTGCCTTGCAGCGGTTGCGCATCTATAAAATCGTATTTGTTCAGTTGGTTGCTGTTGCCATTGCCCATTACAGTGCCTATTTTTTCGGGCGATGCGCTGGTGTTTTGCGCCTTTTCTATGCTAAAATAGTCGTTGTTTATTTCCGAGCTTGTAGCCCAATCTAAGAATACCTGCTTGTTTTTTGCATACACATTTATGCCCAAATACGTTACAGGCAAGCTCAAAGGAGGCTGCATACCAATGTCCACGGCTGTGTTGTAGCTACCTGTGGCAAGCGTAAAGTTTGCGCTCCTGCCAGTAGTTGGGTTTACGTCGCTATCGGCACTGGCGTTTCCGCCTGCGGCTTGTCCCGTTACAAAATAATCGTTTGGCGGCGTGGTTTGCACATAGTATGTACCAGGCGCAATGTTGCTAAAATTATACATTCCGTTGGCATCGGTAATTACGGTAGCCACCAGTTGGTTGGCGCTGTTAAACAGTTGTACCGTAACGCCCGCCAGCCCCGATTCGCTTGGGTCTTGCACGCCATTGCGGTCGGCATCTGTCCATACATAGTTGCCCAGCCCAGCCCTTTGCGGTGCCATAATGCCAGCATCTACGCCCGTGGTAGCCGTGCCTGCCGTAAGTACAATGTTCGGCGTGCGCCCTGTGGTAGGGTTTACGTTGCTATCCAAGTTGGTATTTGTGCCTTGTGCAGTTGGCGAAAAGCTACCACCTTCTGGCAAGTTGTCAAAACCCAAGGTATAAGTGCCTGGTGCTACATTAGAAAAAATGTATTTTCCATTTGCGTCCGTTATCGTCGTAGCTATGGCAGTTCCTGCGCTGTTGTAAAGGGTTACCACAATGCCCGCTATGCCCGTTTCACCTGCATCTTGTATGCCATCACGGTCGGCATCTGCCCACACAAAATCGCCGAGGCTCGCCTGTGTATTGCGAATGCCCGCATCAAAATCCGCATAGTTTTGTCCCGCAGTCAAATAAGTACTCGTCGTTTGCCCAGTTGTGGCGTTGGGGTCGCTGTCTATGGCATCGTTTGTGCCTGCATTTGCCGTAGCAAAAACGTACCCAGTGGGCAATTGGCTAAACTGCACGCTGTAAAATCCTGGGTTCAAGCCCGTAAAGCTATAATTTCCGTTGGCATCGCTAAACGTGGTGGCTACTACTGCGTTGTTTTCGTCGAGTAGCACCACTTTTACACCCGCTCCGCCAGGTTCGCCCGCATCTTGTATGCCGTTGTTGTTGGCATCTACAAAAACCGTACTACCCAAGCTGGCTTTGGTTACATCTTTGTGTATGCCCGCATCTACGCTGCTGTTGTCTTCGCCTTGTGTTAGGGAAATGATGCTGGTTCTGCCCGTGGTAGCCGAGGCATCGCTGTCTATGTTGTCGTTTGCGCCCGTGTTGGCGTTAGAAAAAGTATAGCCAGCAGGTAGGTTCAAAAACTCTACAATGTAGCTGCCAGCGGGCAGGTTTGTAAAGCTATAATTACCCAGCGCATCGGTTGTGGTGGTTCTGCCAGTTGGGTTACCAGCGGCATCGAGTAGGCGCACGCTTACATTTGCCACGCCGCTTTCGTCGGAATCTTGTATGCCATTGTTGTTTTTATCGTCAAAAACCATGTTGCTCAAACTTGCATTTCCTGTGGATACAGTGCCAGGGAAAATTCCAGCATCGAGGTCGGTTTTGTTTTCGGCAGCCGCCAAAGTGAATGTAGCTGTTCTACCAGAAATGTCGGTATCGCTGTCTATGGCATCGTTTGTGCCTACGTTGCTGCTTGTAAACTGGTAGCCTGCTGGCAAATTGCTAAAACCAACGGAATACGTACCAGCCGCCAATTCGGCAAAAATATACGCACCCGAGCCATCGGTTGTGGTGGTGGCTATGGCAGTTCCAGCGGCGTTGTACAGGGTTACGGTTACACCCGATACGCCCGTTTCACCTGCGGTTTGCAAGCCATCTTTGTTGGTATCGTTAAACACCATGTTGCTCACAGAGGCGGTTCCAGCTGGGTTTGTGGCTCTAATGCCCGCATCTACCGTGCTGTTTATGTCGTTTGGTTTTAGTACCACTTGGTTTGTTTTACCCGTGGTGGCATTGGCATCGCTGTCTTTGGCATCGTCGCCAGAGTTGGCGGTTACAAAACCAAAACCAGTAGGCAAGCCCGAAAAACCTACGATGTACGCCGTGCCGTTGGTGGCTGCGGGTAGGTTGTTGAACACATAAATGCCCAGCGCATCGGTAACTGTGGTGGCTATAACGGTAGTGCCATCGGCTGCATAAAGCGTTACGGTAACGCCTGCCACGCCTGGTTCGTTGGCATCTTGGGTGTTGTTGTTGTTCAAATCACGCCAAACTTTATTGCCCAAACTGGCTACGGTATTCGGTTGCTGAAATATGCCAGCATCTAAGCTCGTATTTTTTTCGCCAGCTACCAAGGTTATGGCTGCCGACCTGCCCGTGGTGGGGCTAAGGTCGCTGTCTATGTTGTCGTTTGTACCTGCGTTTGCGGTTGTAAGCACATAATCCAAGGGCGTGGTAATGCCTACGGTGTAAGTGCCTGGCGTTAGGTCCATAAAATTATACGCACCATTGCCGTCGGTTGTGGTGGTTTTTATGGCTACCCCAGCCGAGTTGTACAGGGTTACGGTAATGCCCGCCACGCCCGTTTCACCTGCGGTTTGCAAGCCATCTTTGTTGGCATCTAACCAAATAAAATTGCCCAAACTTGCGGTAGTCGGTTGTGCCAAAATTAGCCCTGCATCTAAGCTCAGGTTGGTTACGCCCGAAGCTATGGTAATGTTTGCGGTGCGCCCAGTAGTTGGGTTCACGTCGCTATCTGCGGCATTGTCCGTGCCTGTGTCTTGTGTGGTAAAGGCGTAATCTACGGGCAAAGTAAAGCCCGTGCTGTAATCACCAGGGGCTAAATTGTCAAAAAGATAATTGCCCAAACCGTCGGTAACTGTGGTGTTTATGGCTATGCCTGCGGCGTTGTATAGCGTAACGGTTACGCCTGCTACGCCCACTTCGGTGGCATCTTGCACGCCATTTTTATTGGCATCTAACCATACTCTGTTGCCGAGTTTGGCTGCTGGTGCGGCACCAAAATTGTTGTTTGGGTCGGATTGCCCCAAGCCATTAAAATACACTTTTTCGATGTTGTCGGTGGTCATGGTATAGCCAGCGGGGTAGTCGGCTACATCGGTTATCAGAAGAAATGCGCCTGTGGTTGCTACCTGAAAATTATACGTGCCATTGGCGGCGGTTTCTTTGGTAAAAATAACTTTGTCTATGCTTGGGTTGTACACGCCGTCGTTGTCTAAATCCTGAATAAGTGAAACGGTTACGTTTTGAATGCCCGTTTCGCCTGTATTTAAGGTTAGGTCTCTGTTTGCATCTATATACACTGTGCCGCTTATGGTGTTGATGCCGCCAGTGGCGCACACGCAGGCTTCTATGTCGTTTGGTGGGTTGGTGCTGTTGTCTATCGGACCTACGTCCACCAAAAACCCTGTGGATTTATCTATCAAAAAAGTACGGTTGTTGTCCTCGGGGTCGCCGTTGTTGCCCGTGGTGCCATAAAGCACGCCAGGGTTCGAGAAACTAAGCCCCTCCATGTCATTTACACCAGCAAAATTACCGATGATGGTTCTTATATCGCCATTTGAGGTATTTAAAATGGTGAGCATACCGCCCACGCCGCCTTGGTTGGATATGGCATAAAGTTCGCCCGTGTATGGGTTTAGGGCAAGGTCATCTACGTCATATACCACGCCACCAAAAACGGGGTCGTTTACTTCTTGTATGCGCACGTAGCCTATGCCCGCACCGAAGGCATTTGGGTTGGCTATGCCAGTGGTGGCGTTTAGCTGCACCAAAAGGTCGGGTTCGCCCGCACCGCCCCTGCGCTCACTTGCCCAAAACACATTGCGAAATGGGTCGTAGGTTAGTCCGTCTAAGTCGCCGAGTGCAATGCTACCGAAAGCGCCGTTTACAGTGCCTGCGTTGTTTATAACTGTGGCTTGTGCGGTGGTTTGGTTCACCGAGGAAAAGTCGGCTCCGTTGGTTACGTACAAAGTGCTGTTGAATGGGTTGTATGCCGTGGCTTCTATGTTGTTGAAGTTGGCTTGGGCTGTGCCTACGGTAGCCCAGCCGCCCACGCCTGTGCTTGGGTTGAAGTCGTATTTGTACATACGAGAGGGCAGTTCGTTGTTGCTAAAAGCCCAGCAGCTTATGTTGGTGGGTACGGCGGTACTAAACCCGATGTCGTAGTCGTTGTTAGCCGCCCCAGCCGTGGCTTGGGTTACAAACGGTATTACGTAGTACGTGCTGTTAAACGAAAAGCCATCGCTGTCTTTGTCGGCTGTGCTTGCGCCCACACCGTTGCCCACTTTTGCGGGCGCAATGTTCAGCCCCGCAAGGGCGGTTTGCCCCCGAGCTACCCGTATTTGGTAGGTTGTGCCTGGTTGCAGCCCGCCTGTAACGTTGGCGGCACCAAAGCTGTAAGTGCCTGTGGCAGAACTGGTTGTAGTACCCACCAAGCTCACCGCCGTACCATTTGTGGGTACTTGGTAGAGCTGTAGCACCACGCCGCTTATCCCTTGCTCGTTGGCATCTTGCCAGCCGTCGCCGTCTAAGTCGTTCCATACCCTGTTTCCGAATGCAGTTTGTGCAATGGCTAAATTACTAAAAAACACCGTTGCAAGCCCAATGAGTACCATTGTTTTGCAAAAATGCTTTGTGTTGAGTAGGTAAATTAGTTTCATTATAATCTCTATTTTGTAAAATGATTTCATCAATTCTCTTTTAGAATTGAGATGCCAAATTACTTTTTATGTTGAAACCAAAATGTACCTACTCACACCAAACAACGCTGTGTAAGAAACTTGGGTGTTTTGCGTTTTTTTTTGCTGCCGCAATGTATTTTAAACCAAAAAAATATTTATATGTGCTTGATAAACTGAAACTTATGTAAATTTTCGTCGTTTCTAAATTTGTCGCTCGCCCGACAATGCGCCCATAACTATGCAGGCATTGCTTTGTAATAAATCTGTAAAACACAAATAGTAGCGGTTATCTTATATAAAAAAAACCATAAAATGTACTTTAAATTAATAATTTCATAATTTTTGGGCTTTAAAATGACCATGAATTACTGCGTATTTTCCAGTTTTCCATTGCCCACAAAAATAACGGCTTTGCTATATTGTTTTTTGTTATTCACTTTAATGCCACGCCATTTTTGGTTGCAGGCATTCGTAATTAGTCCGTAGTCGGTGATGATTATTTTTGCGTTTTTTCTCAAAATTATTTGACCGCCCTGCGGCAAGTACAGCGTATTTTTTATGGTAAGTGTGGCATTTTGCCTTACTATTATGTCGCAATTTAGGTATTTCACGCCTTCAAAAACCGTGTTTTGCCCGATGTAAATGGCGGTATCTGGCTGGTACTCGCACCAGTTTGGTAGCAGGAATTGGTGCTGGTCTAGCACCGTTAGGTTTCGGCGCACAGTGCCTATTTGGCAGGGCGAAAGTGCGTTTTGATATACATTGTAGTCCATCATATTGTTCGATATGTTGGCGCATTTTGTGTTGGGTTCTATGTTCCAGCAGTTGGGGTTTATGGGCGTATCGTCGCAGCCGTCGTGCCCCTGCCAAGTGTGCGCCAAGCCGAGGCTATGCCCAATTTCGTGGTTGGTTAAGCCCGCCAAAAACCAAGTATCACGCCCCATTTTGTAGTTTCGGTAGGCATCGCTCACCTTTACCCACTCCGAAAAACCAATGCCACGGGGCTTTGTGGTGGTGGTATCGGTGCTTTCCATCAAAAAAATATTGATGGCACTGCCCTTGCTTTTGCCGTATTTTTGGTATTGGAGGTAGCTGCCTTGGTTGTCCATGCTGGCTACACTAAAAAAGTTGGTTTTATTGTCGTCGTTGAAATAAATGCCGTTGTCTTCGGGGTTTTGCGCCTCGCCCCACAGCACAAACTGGTATAGCGGCGGCAGCACGGGCGTTTGGTTGCCCGTGGGTAAGTTCATTTTTTGGTTGTTTGCCAGCACCGCATTTAGGTCGTTAATCAATCTTAGGGCGTACTTTGTACCAGTTTCTTGGTCAAAATTTCCGCTACCGTCCGAGTTTCGGAAAAAATGCACATTTACCCTTATAAAAAAAACGGGCGAAAGTGCCAAGTTTTGGGTATCGGGCATATAATACTCCCAGTTTTTTTGGGGCTGCGCCGAGGCATTTATGCAAAAAGCAAGGGCGAGCAGCAGCAAAATTTTTATTTTCATAGCCATATTTTTTGTTTTTTGGGGCGGCATCAGGTTTTGGCTGCCTCCATTATTTTTTGTATGTATTTGCCCAGTATGTCAAACTCCAAATTTACGCTGTTGCCTATTTCTATTTGGTTAAAATTTGTAAATTCGTAGGTATAAGGTATGATGCACACCGAAAAACTATTTTTTTGGCTGTTTACCACCGTCAGGCTCACGCCGTTTACGCAAATTGAGCCTTTTTCTACGGTAATGTTTTTGCTGTTTTCGGGGTATTCGAATGTGTATAGCCAGCTACCGTTTTGGTCCAGTTTTTGGGTACAAATGGCGGTAAGGTCGGTGTGTCCTTGCACTATGTGTCCGTCGAAGCGGGCGTTTGCGGGCATACAACGCTCCAAATTTACGGTGTCGCCCACCATCAGGCTGTCGAAATTGGTTTTTTGCAACGTTTCGGCTATGGCGGTAACGGTGTGCGTGCCGTCGTTTTGGGCTATTACCGTGAGGCAAACGCCGTTGTGCGCCAGGCTTTGGTCTATTTTTAGCTCGGGCGCTAAGGCAGATGCCACCACAAAATGGCGGTTGTCTAATTCTTTTTCTATGGCTAAAATTGTGCCTGTGGTTTCTATTATTCCTGTAAACATTAGTTTATTTTGAGTGTTTTTTTAATGAGGTCGAACAAATCTTTTTTGGCAAATGGCTTGATTAAGTAGCCGTCGAAGCCCAGCGATTCGTAGTAGTTGGGTTCTTTGGGTTCGTTGCCAGTGAGGGCAATGATGGCTACGCTGCGGTGCGGCTCTTCGAACGTGGTGCGGATTAGCTCCAGGGTTTCTATGCCGTTGAGCCGTGGCATTTCTATATCCAACAAAATGAGGTGGAAGTGAAAATTCGCCAGCTCTTGCAGCACATCTACGCCGTTGCTCACTATTTTAAAGTTCACATCAAAACTATTTAAAATATTGCGCAGTATGAGCTGGTTTATGCTGTCGTCTTCGGCTACCAAAATATTGAGTGCGTGGTCGAGCTTTTGGGTGTTTTTTCGTTTGGTGATAGAAGGCAGGTTGCTGGGGTTTGCCGCAAAAAACGGCAGCGTAAAGTAAAACTTACTCCCTTTGCCCAGCGTGCTTTTTAGGCTTATTGTTCCGCCTTGCAGCTCTATCAGTTGCTTGCATATATGCAAACCCAAACCCGTGCCGCCGTGGTTGCGGTAGGTGCTGTCGTCGGCTTGCTCAAATGAGTTAAAAATGCGCTCCAGCGCATCGGGTTTTATGCCTATGCCGCTGTCTTCCACCAAAAAATGCAGCCAAAACTTGCCGTTCGTTTCGCTTTTTTGGTTGCTGATGCGTACTTTTATAAAGCCATCTCGGGTAAATTTAGTTGCATTGCCCACCAAATTATACAGTATTTGCGACAGGCGGGTAGGGTCGCCGAGTACAAAATTGGCGGTGCCAGCTTGTATTTCGTAAAATATATCCAAGTTTTTTTCTATCGCTAAATACTCAAATGCGGTGGTAACCGAAGTAAGCACCTCGCTTAGTTTAAAGGGTATGGCTTCAAACTCCACCTTGCCCGCATCTATCTTCGAAATGTCCAAAAACTCTTTTACCAGCACCGCCAAATGGCTGGCAGAGGCTTTTATGGTGTTGATGTATTTTTCGTTTATAGCCGTTTCTTTGTTCGTAAGCAGGTTCGCCAAGCCCACTATGCCGTTTATGGGCGTGCGCAGCTCGTGCGTAACCTTGGCATAAAAGCTGTTTCGGAAACTGCTCTGCTCCTCCAAAAAAAGGTTGCGGTTGCGCAGTTCGTGGCGGTCTTTTTCCAAAAAAACCTGGCTATCCACCAAATGCTCGAAGTGCAGCAGCGTGTTGTTGCGGTCTTGTTGTATTTCGGTTATTTTGTGCAGCAGGTGCGTGTGGTCTATAATGGTGCATAAAATCTTGTTTGGCTCATCGGGCAAAATGCTTAGTTCAAAATCAAAAAAACCAGTAAACAAAAACTCGTTTAAATTCACCCATTCCAACAAAACGGGTTTTGTGGTTGGCTGCAAAACCTCCAAAAAAGGGAACAAATCGTATATATTATACCCAACCAAGGGCTGTTTGGCGGCTATTTCGTTGCAGGTTTGGGTAATGATGCCAGTGTTTTTTATAAATTCTATGGCGTGTACCTGGTTTTGCAAGCGTTTTTGTTTGTAGGTATTCAAGTCCATTGTTTGTTTTTTTTGCTAAGGTAGTATTTTTTACGAAAACGCCCAAGTAAATAAACGATTAATCATTTTATTGGTTGTAATATGTACAATACCCGATTATTTTTGTACTTTTGTGGTGGTTTTAGCCCGAAATTAGTGATGATAAAAAACAGAAAAGCGTCGTTTGAGTATATTTTTTTGAAGGAGTACGAGGCTGGCATACAGCTTACAGGCAGCGAAATAAAATCCATCAGGGCTGGCAAGGTAAACCTGACCGATGGCTTTTGTAGTTTTTTGGGCGGCGAGCTTTTTGTGCGCAATATGCACATTTCTACCTACGACCAAGCCTCTTACCTCAACCACGAGCCGCTGCGCAACCGAAAATTATTGCTCAAAAAAATAGAGCTACGCAAAATAGAAGCCCAGCTAAAAGACCGAGGCATTACCGTAATACCCACTGCGCTCGTGTTTTCGGAGCGTGGTTTTGCCAAGCTGAAAATAGCCGTAGCCAAGGGCAAAAAGCTGCACGACAAGCGTGATAGCCTAAAAGAAAAAGATGGCAAGCGTGAACTCGCCCGCTCGCTTAGTGGCGAGTAGGTTTTAGTAACCCTGTGCGCCGCCGTCTTCTTTCGAGTGGTCTTGTGCGCCCTCGAGCTTGCCGTTTTTCTGTACCAAAATACAATCCAGTAGCCCCAAACTTTGCTTTTTGAACTGATGTCCCATGCGCTCGAGTTCCGCTTTTTGTGGGCTATCCATAAACGGTGGCTCGGCATATACTTCGTCGGGCAGCCATTGTGCGTGTATTTTTGGGCTTAGTATGGCATCTTGCATGGTCAGCCGAAAATCTATGAGGTTCATTACGCACTGGTAAACCGTGGTGATGATGGTGGAGCCGCCTGGCGTGCCTATGACCGCAAAAAGTTGGTTGTTTTTGTCCGTGATGATGGTGGGAGCCATGCTACTGAGCATTCGTTTTTTGGGGGCAATGGCGTTGGCGTGGCTGCCCACCAGCCCAAACATATTGGGTGTGCCAGGCTTTGCGCTAAAATCGTCCATTTCGTCGTTTAGCAAAAAACCTGCGCCATCTACCACCACACGGCTACCGAAATTGTCGTTTAGGGTCGTGGTAATGGCTACGGCGTTCCCTTGGGCATCTACAATGGAAAAATGCGTGGTTTCGAAGTGTTCTATGGCTTGCACTTTGCCCGCTTTTATGGTTTGTGAGTTGGTTTTTTGGGTCAGGCTCACGTCGGCAAAGCGTTTTTTTAGGTATTCGGGGCTAAGGAGTTTGTTTTGCGGCACTTCTATAAAATCGGGGTCGCCGAGGTACTCGGCACGGTCGGCAAAAACCCTGCGCTCCAGCTCCACCATGAGCTGCACGTGCTTGGTGCTGTTCTGCCCAAATTTGGCTATGTTGTACGGTTCGGTGCCTTTGAGTAGCTGCAAAAGCGCAATGCCGCCGCCGCTCGGCGGCGGCATACTTATTACGCCAAACCCTCGGTACGTGCCTACCATGGGTTTGCGCCACACGGCGGTGTACTGCGCAAGGTCGGTGGCGGTTATCACGCCGCCGTGCCTCCGCATTTCTGCCAGGATTAGCCTGGCAGTTTCGCCGCTGTAAAACTCGCTCGCACCCTGCTCGGCTATGCGCAACAGGGTGTTGGAGTACGCCGCATTTTTCAGCGTATCGCCCGCTTGCCACGGTTTTTGTTGCAAATAAGGATTGTTGAGGCTGTCCACCTCCAAAAAATCGGTTCTATATTTGTTCAATCTATCGGCTTCACGGGCTTTTATGGTAAAACCCAGCGCCAGCCGCACCGACGGATACACCAAATCAAACCATTTTTGCGTGCCAAACTTGCGGTGAATCGCCTCCATGCCCGCCACCGTGCCAGGCACGCCCACCGATAAATGTCCCTTGCGGCTCAAATTCGGCACCACGTTGCGTGCGCTATCCAAAAACATATCTTTTGTAGCCGCCAGCGGGGCGGTTTCTCTAAAATCAAGGCTTCCTACCTCGCCCTTCGCCAGTCGATAAACCATAAATCCGCCGCCGCCTATGTTGCCCGCCCGTGGGTAGCTCACCGACAGCGCAAACTGCATGGCTACCGCCGCATCAAACGCATTGCCGCCCCGCCGCAGCACCGCCAGCCCTATGTTGGTAGCCTCCACCGACGAACTCACCACCATAGCACTATCGGCAATCGTGCCGTATTTGGGCGCAAATGCGCTCGTATTGTTGGTGCTTTTGCAGGCAAATAGCACAAAAATAAAAATCAAATTCAGGTATTTCATCGGTTTACTTGTATTAAAATATAAGGAGGTTCTTCGTGTATTATTTTACCCAAAACACCCGATTTTTCAAACGGTTTTTGGGCTAATATGTGCGTAATTTTGTATTTTTTTAGGGCAATTAAATCCAAATTATCCAAACTTAGCTCCTGCTTATTGTTAGCAGTTTTGCCTCCAAAATAAAGGCTATCTATCCTTTTTTTCCATAAAAGCATAAAAAAAGGCTCGTGTATCACCGCCTGCCAGCTCACTGGTTGGCTGCGCTTGGCTTCGCACGCAAAACTGTGGTCGGTGGGCAGGCTAAGTATTTGGGCTTGCAGCGGCGTGTGGTCGGCTATCCAAAAATGTATTTTTTCTAAGGCGGTAGCGGGTTTAAAAACCTGCTTTTGCAGCCAAAATCCAACCAAAAAATTGCCCAAAATGAGCAAACTCCAAAGCACTTTATCCGAAAAAAAACGCCTTTTGCCCCAAAAATGCGCCAGCAATTCAGCCAGCGGCACGCAGCACAGCATGGCTACCCAAAGGCTGGTTTTGAACCATTGTGTTTTAGCCAAAAATGCGATGTTCAACCGCTCAAAACCCAAAAAATAAACCAGCATACCCAGCAACGAAATCCCCATAAACGACCAAATAAACCTGCGCTCCACGCCCAGTTTTTTTTGTGCCAAACACACATTTACTACACAAAACAAGCCGAGCAATCCGCCAAATTTTAGGTATTGCATCAGCGGGTAGGCAGAAGGTAAGTAGTGGTTTGCATTGCGAAAATGCGTCAGAATGGCGATGAACTCGGCGTTTTGCGCAGCCGAAAAATGCTGCGTAGCCACAAATTGCACATAAATAATAGGCACTAAAATGGGCGAAGCCACCACCACAAAAAAGCCAAAAAACCGCAACGCCTTGCTATAAAAGCCAGTTGTAACCAAAATTGCCACCAAAACAACGGCGACTTGCAAGCCCACCAATACCTGAAACCAACTGGCGATGCCCAGCAGCAAAAAGGCATAAGCGTATTTTTTTTGGATAAAATAAGCCAGCGCAAACGGCACAAAAGCCTTGGCTAAACTGCTACAAATAAACATCGGGTACGTAATGTTGTTGCCACCAATCGTAAAATTATAGAAAACAAACACAACTAAAATGGCGAAAAAATACGGCGCTATTTTCGTTTGGGTAAATTGCTGCATGAGGTACATCAGCCCCAGCACAAGCGCAAAAATGCTACCAAAACACCCCAAAAAACAGGCGGTTTTTATGCCAAATACCAGCGAAAACCCATACACCAGCCACACAAAATACTGGCGAATGCTAAAAGTTTGGGCGTTTTGGGTAAGAAAAAAATCGTTTTGGAACAGCCTGCCATCGAGCATTTTTAGTACCTGTGGCAAGTGTTCGGCTTGGTCGGCTTTGCCGTATTGGTAGCCTTTGGTAGCCAAAAAAAACAAGGCAAGCAAGCAAGCAAAAGCACATTTTTGCAAAAAAGCACGGGTTTTTTCTGTTGGCATTGTTCCAAAAATTAAGTAAAATTGTATGTTATGCCAGCACCAGCGATGCTTCGGCTATGTTTACCAAGCCGTCGGTATCTATGTCCAAAAGTTGTATTTGTTTTAGCTCGCCCACGAGCAATGGGTCGTATTTGGCTTTTACTTTTATGTAATTGTCTGTAAATCCGTGCATTACGTTGTTTTGGTGCGTTTCATGCTCAAAAAGCACCGTGTGGTTTTGCTGCAAGTGTTGGGTATAAAAATGCCTGCGTTTTTTTTCGCTTAGTATGTGCAGCATTTTACTTCGTTGGTTGCGCTCTTGCGGCGGCACTACGGGGCTTAGGCTTAGTGCGTGCGTGTTGGGGCGTTCGGAGTACGTAAAAACGTGCAGGTACGACACATCGAGTTCGTTCAAAAACTGGTAGGTCTCCAAAAAATGCTCGTGGCTTTCGGTCGGAAAACCCACAATTACATCTACCCCGATGCAGCAATGCGGCATTATTTTTTTTATGGCGGCTACACGTTCTTTATACAGTTCGGTTTTGTAGCGGCGGCGCATATTTTTTAGCACATCTGCCGAGCCCGATTGCAGCGGAATGTGAAAATGCGGTACAAATTTTTGGCTTTTTGCCACAAATGCTATGATTTCTTCGGTGAGCAAGTTGGGTTCTATGCTCGAAATCCGAAACCGCTCTATGCCGCTCACCTCGGCATCTAAGGCTTGTATCAGCTCCAAAAAACTGCCGTGCGTGCGCTTGCCCGAGCTATCTAAGCCAAAATCGCCGATGTTTACGCCCGTGAGCACAATTTCTTTTGAGCCTTGTGCGGCTATTTGTTGGGCTTGGGCTACTATTTTTTGTATGGAGCTGCTGCGGCTGCTGCCCCGTGCCAGCGGTATGGTGCAAAAAGCGCAGGAGTAATCGCAGCCGTCTTGCACCTTTAAAAATGTGCGTGTGCGGTCGCCAAACGAGTACGCTGGCTCAAAATCAACGACTGATTTTATATCCGAGGCAAATATCTTGGGTGTTGCCGATTTTTCAAAACTGCCTATTAAATTCACCAAATTAAACTTTTCGGCTGCCCCCAAAACGGCATCTACCCCAGGTATTTCGGCTATTTCTTGTGGTTTTAGCTGGGCGTAGCAGCCTATTATGGCTATGTATGCCTGTGGCGAAATGTTGAGTGCCTCCCGCACTATTTTTCGGCATTTTTTTTCGGCATTGTCGGTTACGGAGCAAGTGTTTATAATATAAACGTCGGCTGCCTGCGAAAACTCCACTTTTTTAAAGCCATTTTCTTCAAAAATGCGCCCAATAGCCGAAGTTTCAGAGTAGTTTAGTTTGCAGCCTAAGGTATAAAAAGCTACGGTTTTTTGTGTAGCCGTGGTTGGTTGTTGCATGGCACAAAGTTAAGCAATTTTTGGTTGCCAAATACATTAATCCATGCCCAAGCCTTCGCTCATTTCTATGGGGTATTCGGGGTTTTGTGGGTTGGTTTCGGTGGCGTTTTGGGTAGTGCCAGTCAGTATGTTTATTATCGGGTTGATGTCATAAACGCTGCGGCTCAGGCGGTTGCTTAGTACTATCACCACGTAGTTTTGCTCGGGCGAAAACCCAAAACACGCATTGTAGCCTTTCCACCAGCCGTTGTGGTATATAAATTTTTCGCCATTGGCTTGGCTTTTTAGCCTAAATCCGTAGCCGTAGTTTCTTGTGCCATTTTGCTCAAAGCTCCTCGGCTCAAATGCCATAGCCAGCGTTTCTTTTTTTAGTAAGCAATTGCTGTTCAGGGCTTTGTACCAAATGTACATATCGTTTGTGGTAGAATAAACGCCCTTGTCGCCCGCCACATTGTCCCAATAATCGGTGGGGATTTGCTTGCTGCCCGTGTAGCCAAAGGTGCGGTTTCGGTTTATGCTGTCGTTTTGGGTGGTAGCCACAAAACTGTTGCGCATACCCAGCGGGAGAAAGATGTTTTTTCTTAAAAAAACGTCAAACGGCAAGCCACTTATTTTTTCTACGATGGCAGCCAGCACCATATAATTGCTGTTGTTGTACGCAAAATGCGTGTCGGGCAGGCGGTCGGCACGTGGCTGCACGCTACCGAGCCAGCGCATCACGTCGGCGTTGGTGGGGCGGGGGCGGTTGGGGCGCACGCTGTCGTTGAAGGCATAAATGTAGTTGGGTATGCCGCTGCGGTGGCTCAAAAGGTCTTTTATAAGCACGCCGCTGTACGGAAAATCGGCAAAATATTTTTGCACCACGTCGTTCAGGTCCAGTTTTTTTTGCTCATAAAGCATCAGTATCGCCGCCGCCGTAAAGGTTTTTGAAACCGATGCCAACTGAAACTTCGATAACACATTGTTGTCCGCCATGCTCTCAAAATCTTGCTTGCCAAACGCCTTGTTGTATATAATTACGCCCTCTTGCGCCACCAAAGCCGCACCATTAAACACGCCATTTTGATACCTTCTTTCAAATATTGCATTTATCGCCTCTGCTTTTTGGGCTGCGCCTATTTCTTGGGCTACATCGGTGGCAGCCAGCGGGTGCAGAGCCAGCGTATCGGGGCAGTAGCAGGGCGGGCGGGCTTGGGCTATTTGGGCATTGGTATCACTTTTCGAGGTTTGAAAATTTACGAGTAGCAGTCCAAAAAAAGTAAAAAAACAAAGTAAAAAGGGTTGTAAACGCATCTAAACAAAAAATATATGGAGCTTTTGTGTGTAAAAGCAGAATTTTAACTGTGGATATAATGCAAATATAAGGGTAAATCGTATAGTGTAATGCCCTATTTATCAACACTTAACAAAAATAATCATTTTTTCGCATATCTTAAATAACAATTTGTATTATTTTGTTTTCATAAAGCCGTAAATTTGCCAGTACATTACCCCATTTAGCATGAGCGCCACACCAGCCTACATACAAGTTACCACCAACGTGGATACCGAATTTAAACAAATTATCATCGCCGAACTCAGCCAAATTGGCTACGATATGTTCGAGGAAACCGACAATGAACTCATTACCTACATAGATTTTTTGGATTTTAATGCCGAATTGCTACAAGAAATCAGGGAAAAATACGCCGATTTGCAGGCATTTGAGTTTATTACAGAAACGGTGGAAAAACAAAACTGGAACGCCCTCTGGGAGTCCAATTATCAGCCCGTGCAAATAGGCGAGGGCTGCATTATTCGTGCGCCTTTTCACGAGCCGCAGCCGCAGTTTGCCTACGAACTCATTATAGAACCCAAAATGTCGTTTGGCACTGGGCACCACCAAACCACCGAAAGCATTATTCGCTTGCTGTTTGAGCTTGATTTTACCCAAAAAAATGTGCTGGATATGGGCAGCGGCACGGGCATTTTGGGCATTTTGGCTTGTAAAATGGGCGCAAAACGCTGTTTGGGCATAGACAATGAGGCGTGGGCGGTGGCAAATAGCCAAGAGAATGCCGTGCGCAATGCCACGCCAAATTTTGAGGCTCGGCTCGGTAGCTGCGAGCAAATTTTGGGCGAAATGTTCGATATTACCATCGCTAACATCAATAAAAACATTATTTTGGCGGATATAAAAAGCTACGCCCAAGCCACCAAACCCAACGGCTGGCTGTTGCTCAGTGGTTTTTTTGTGGGCGATGTACCCGATGTGGTGGCTGCCTGCGCCAAGTTTGGGTTTGCGCACCACAAGCAACAAACCAAAGAAAACTGGGCGGCATTGCTACTGAAAAAAAACGAGATTTGACACCAAAACCAACCAACGCAAACTGCGTTATGAACCGAATAAACGATAAATTATGCAACTATACAGCATCGAAAGTGGATTTTTTAAGCTCGACGGCGGCGCAATGTTCGGCGTAGTACCCAAGCAAATTTGGCAAAAGCTGCAATCCGCCGACGAAAACAACCTGTGCAACTGGGCGATGCGCTGCCTTTTGGTGGAGCAAAACGGCAAACTAATTTTGTTTGACAATGGCATGGGAAACAAGCAAAACGAAACTTTTTTTGGGCATTACCACCTAAATGGCACGGATAGCCTCGAAAAATCGCTGGCAAAGCACGGTTTTTGTACCGACGACATTACGGATATGGTGCTTACGCACCTGCACTTCGACCATTGTGGCGGCGGTATGCAGTGGAAAAAAGACGGATTGGGCTACGAGCCAACCTTTAAAAATGCCAAATATTGGGTTACGCAGGCGCAGTGGGACTGGGCTACCATAGCCCCCAACGCCCGAGAAAAGGCATCTTTTTTGAAAGAAAACATTTTGCCGATGCAAGAATCGGGGCATCTCCACTTTTTGGACATTACCCAACCCGAAATTTTTGAAGGTATAGGCTACGAGCTGGTTTTTGGGCATACCGAGTGTATGTTGCTACCCAAAATCAGCCTTAAAAATGGCAAAAAAGCCCTGTTTTGCGCCGACCTCATACCCTCGAACAGCCACATTCGGCTGCCTTATGTAATGGGCTACGATATGCGCCCGCTGCAAACTTTAACGGAAAAACAGCGCATTTTGCAGCAAGCCGCCGAGCAAGGCACTACCCTCATTTTCGAACACGACCCCAAAATAGAAGCCTGTACGCTCATTGCTACCGAAAAAGGCATAGAAAAAGCCGAAGTTTTGCACATCAGCGACCTGAATTAAGCCATATTTTGAATTATAGCAATAAAATTGTATTTTTGCAACAACAAACAAAAAAATGACCACACCACAAAACGACGTAGCGGCTGCCGAGCAGCTATTCCACTCTTACAAAACGCTAACCAACGAAATAGGCAAAGTAATTATAGGGCAAACCGACACGGTGAAAGCCGTAATCATATCCATTTTTAGCAACGGGCACTGCCTGCTGGTGGGCGTGCCTGGTTTAGCCAAAACGCTTTTGGTGCAAACCATCGCCAAAACCCTGGATATGAGCTACAACCGCATTCAGTTTACGCCCGACCTCATGCCCTCGGACATTACGGGCTCGGAGGTGCTGGACGACCAAAAGAATTTTCGGTTTTTGAAAGGACCTGTGTTCGCCAACCTTGTACTCGCCGACGAAATAAACCGCACACCGCCCAAAACCCAAGCCGCATTGCTCGAAGCTATGCAAGAGCGCACTGTTACCGTGGCTGGCAAAAACTACCCGCTGCCGCAGCCGTTTTTTGTGCTGGCTACCCAAAACCCCATAGAGCAAGAAGGCACTTATGCCCTGCCCGAGGCGCAGCTCGACCGCTTTATGTTCAATGTAAAACTTAGCTACCCAAGCTACCAAGAGGAGCTGCAAGTGGTAAAAGCCACCACCACAAACCACCAAGCGGAGGTAAATAAAGTGTTTGATGCCGCACAAATTTTGGCGTACCACCAACTGGTGCGCAAGGTAGCCATAGCCGACAATGTGCTGGAATACGCCGTGAAACTGGTGAATACCACCCGACCCAATACGCCGATGGCAGCCGAAATCATAAATAAATACGTGGGCTGGGGCGCAGGTCCACGAGCCTCGCAGTATTTGGTGATAGGCGCAAAATGCCATGCGTTGCTGGCGGGTAAGTTTTCGCCTGATATAGAAGACGTGCGTGCCGTAGCCAACAATGTGCTGCGCCACCGCCTGGTGCGCAACTATAAAGCCGAAGCCGAGGGCATAAGCACCGACGATATTATAGGTAAAATATTGTAAACTAAATAGTTGTTTTATTTTAAAATGCGTTTTTAGCTAAATGTATTTGCAGTTTCGTAGGGATTTATGTGTAAAAACAATGATGTAATTGACCTCCGAAGGGGTCGGAGGTCGGACTTTTTTGTGGCGTTTTAACAAAAAAACATATTACATTACCAAGAAAAACCGCAGAAAATGAAATAAAAATCGTAGATTTGCAATTCAATCGGGGGTGCCTGCTGCATAGCTGCAAAATGGCTGAGATTATACCCTTACAACCTGATGCGGATAATGCCGACGTAGGAAGATGAAGGGTTCGCCCCCTGAAACCGCCAGCGTTTTTACTGCATCTTTCAAAAAAAACAGTAAAAATATGCAAGTATCTTCGTTTTACAAATTCTTTTTGGGTGTTATTTTGCTGCTATGCGGCATAAACCATGCGGCATTAGCCCAAACCCAAACGCTAAAAGTGCTGAACGCCAGCAATTATACGCCCGTGGCGGGCGCAACGGTGCGCATAGGCAAGAAAACCCAAATGAGTACAAACGCCGAAGGTTTGGTGGTGTTTGATGCGGCGGGCGCAATGCTAAAAATTTCGTGTGTGGGCTACAAAACCTTGGCGTATATGCCCACCCAGCAGGCAAGCGTGGTGTATTTGCAGCAAGAATTTATAGAAATAAAGCCGCTGGTACTGGTGGCAAACCTAAAATATAATGCGCCCATAGCCCATCAAAACATCAGCAAGGAGGCACTTGATGCCAATAATTTTGGGCAAGATATGCCTTATTTGCTCCAAAATGCGGTTTCGGTGGTTACTACCTCCGATGCTGGTACGGGCGTGGGCTACACGGGGCTGCGCATTCGGGGCAGCGATGCCACACGCATTAATGTAACCATAAATGGCATTGCCCTAAACGATGCCGAGGGTCAGGGCGTGTATTGGGTGGACCTGCCAGACCTCGCCAGCAGCAGCCAAAACGTGCAAATACAGCGGGGCGTGGGCAGCTCGAGCGTGGGTGCGGGCGCATTTGGGGCGAGTATAAATGTACAAACCAACACGCAAAACCGAAGTCCTTTTTTTACATACAACGGCGCAGTGGGCGCTTTTGCTACCCAAAAAAACACGCTTAGTTTTGGTACTGGTTTGCTGTCAAACCATTGGATTTTTGATGCACGGGTATCCAAAATAAAATCGGAGGGATACATACAGCGTGGCGCATCTCGGTTGTATTCGGCGGCGCTCAACTTGGGCTATTATGCCCAAAAATCCAACTTTAAAGCCACCATTTTACTCGGCAACCAGCAAACCTACCAAGCGTGGTATGGCGTACCCCAAGATAGCCTTGGCGCAAACAGAACCTACAACCCAGCGGGCTATTACACTGATTTGCAGGCGAATAAGCCCAAATTCTACAACAATCAGGTAGATAATTATACTCAAAATCACTACCAATTTTTTTATAATTATAACTTTAACAATGCCCTTAAACTCAATGCCGCATTTTACGCCACTACTGGGCAGGGCTACTACGAAGAATACCAAAACGATGTGGGTTTTGGTGTTTTTAACCTAAAAAATCCGAACCTAAAAAATGCGCAGGGCGAACCCATTACGCAGCTCGACCTAATTACGCAGCGTTGGCTAAAAAATAATTTGGTAGGCACAAACCTCACGTTTAATTACCAAAGAAGTCGGTTTTCGCTGGATTTTGGTTTGAGCCTGGCGCAGTACAAAGGCAGCCATTTTGGCAATGTGGTGTGGTCGCAGTACAACCCTGTGGAGCTGGATAGCAGCTTTTTAAACCCTTTATTTAGCGGTACAGAGGCACTGACTTATTACCAAAACCAAGCCCAAAAATACGATGTGAGTGCGTATAGCAAGGCGGGTTTTTTGCTTTTTGATAGGCTAAATGTGTTTGCCGATGTGCAGGTGCGGGGCGTGAGCTATCGGTTTGCGCCCAAGCCATATACGCAGCTACTGCCGCCCACGGAGCAGGCTCAATACCTTTTTTTAAACCCAAAACTGGGCGCAAACTACAAAATAAACAACGCCCAAAACTGCTATGCTTTTTTGGGGGTAGCCAACCGTGAGCCGTCTCGGGAGGATATGGTAAATGCCGCCGCATTGCAGCGACCGAGCGCAGAGAGGCTGTACAACACCGAGTTGGGCTACCGTTTTCGCAAGCAAAAGTTTGATTTTGAGGCAAATATGTATTTTATGAACTACAAAAACCAGCTTGTGCTTACGGGCGGCATCAACGATGTGGGCGAATTTACACGTATCAATGTAGCCGATAGTTACCGCAGGGGCATAGAACTAAGCTCGGGCTATTACCTCAAAAAAATGAATTTTACGGCAAATGTAGCCCTTTCGCAAAATAAAATAAGGGAATTTAAACAGTTTGCGCCCGACTACGCCACGGGCAAAAATGAATTGATAGCGGATTACAGTTACACGGATATTTCTTTTTCGCCAGCGGTGGTGGCGGCAGCCAATTTTAGTTACAGACCAATCGAAAAGTTGCCCGTGGTGGAGCTGGGTGTGAAGTACGTGGGCAGGCAGTTTTTGGACAATACGAGCAATGCCAGCCGCCAGCTAAATCCTTATTTTACCACCAACATAAAGCTCACGCAGAGCTACTTGCTGCGGCAGTTTGCCCAAGAAATAGGCTGGTCGGTGGTGGTAAACAATGCGCTAAATGCGCTGTATAGCAACAACGGATATACGTACAGTTATTACTATGGCAGGCAAAGCGACCCTACGCTTTTTACGGCAAACAATTACTTTCCGCAGGCTACAAGGCACGTTTTAGCGATGTTTTTTGTAAAAATATAGGCATTATTGGGTATCTTTGTAACTAAAAATTAGATAAATTATGGCTATGAAAAAGATTTTTGGAAATTTATTTGTTCGGATAGGAGCGGTTTTTCTGCTCGTTTTTGTGTGCGTGGGGCTGTTTATATTTGCCTCCAAAAACAATTTGAGCGAGTATTTGGCGCATTTCAACCGAGATTATAGGGTGTACGCCGTGCCTATTCGCAGCATGGATTTTGCGGGTGAAGCCGTGCCGCTGAACGATTTTGAGGTGCGAGAGCGGCTGGACAAAGAAGTGCTGGTAAATGTGTACTGGCAGTCGGCTACGATGCAGTCGATTAAGCGTGCCAACAGGTTTTTTTTGGAAATAGAGCCTATTTTGAAGCAAGAGGGCATTCCCGCCGATTTTAAGTATTTGGCGGTGATAGAAAGTGGCTTGCTCAACGTGGTTTCGCCCTCGGGGGCGGCTGGTTTTTGGCAAATAATGCGGGAAACGGGCAAGCAATACAACTTGGAAATAACCGATGAGGTGGACGAGCGCTACCACTGCCAAAAGGCTACGCTGGTGGCGTGCAGGTATTTTAAAGATGCGTACCGCAAGTTCGGAAACTGGACGATGGTGGCTGCCTCGTACAATGCGGGCATTACGGGCATGAGCCGAGCCATGACCGAGCAGCAAGAAACCAATTATTATAATTTGTGGCTGAACACCGAAACGTCTCGCTATGTGATGCGGATTTTGGCGATAAAGGCTATTTTGCAAAATCCGAAGGCTTATGGCTTTTATTTTAGGCAAGAAGATTTATATAAACCCCTGAAAACCAGTACCTTTACTACTGATACCAGCATCGTGAGCTTGGTTGCATTTGCACGCAACAAGGGCATTACCTACAAGCATTTGAAGATATGCAACCCGTGGCTGCGTGGCAACAGCCTGCGTGTGGCGGCGGGTAAGAGCTACGGTTTGCAGCTACCCAGCCCCAGCGATGTTGTTTCTGATAAGGTGGAGCAGGAGGCTTTTGTGCCAGAATTTATACAAAACGAGCCAGATAGCGTGCCTACAAAAAGGAAATAGCCGATATTAGGCTGCGTGCTTCTATGTTAAAATAGTTGTTGAATTGTGTAAAAACGTTCATTTGGTTGTAGGTCATCCAAATGTAGTTTGGCGGTAGCTCGGTGGCAAATTGCTCGCCAGCCTCTATGATTAAATTTCGGTTTTGTTCCTTATAAAACCGCCCGCCCTCCTCCGATTGGTGGGTATCGTAGCGTATTTGGTCGGGGTTTATGTGCAGCACATAGTCCAAAAACTCGGGCTTTTGCTCGTTTATGCTTTGCCTGTAATTGTCGTTTAGGCACTGCACAGTTGGGGCAAGCTCCACAATATCGAAGTTGCCCGCCTCGAGTTTTGCCTGCACCAAAAAGTGGTAAATGCCGTTTATCTTTTTTATAATGAACACAATTAAGCCATCTTGCGCCGACTCTATGAGCGGCTGCGACCAACTGCGCACCTCACGGTTGGAAATGGTAACCCGCACTGCAATTACCGAAAAATACTTTTTTTGCTCGTGAAATATTTCTGTTTCGTTTTTTTGCCACTTGGCTACATCTTTCAGCGCAATGCTATTTACTTGCAGTTCGTAGTTGGCTTTGTGGTTGGTAATCCACGAAATAATGTGCTTAAAACTGTGTAGGGCGTTGTTTTTTTCGAGGGTGGAGCGCAGCAAATCGTTGTGGTAGGTGGAGGCTGTGCTGTTTTGCGCCACAATTTGGTCTATTTCTTGGGTGGAGTAATCGCCGCTAAAATCTATGGTAGAAATCACGGTGCGGGTGTCCATATTTATCACGTTGTCGTGTAGGAGCAGTTGTTTTATTTGGGCTAAGGTAAGCCAGCAAAAATCGGGGTGCAGGGCGATGTCGTCGGTGGTTTCTACGATGATGTTGCGGTTGCGTTTTTTCAAAAACCTTGCGCCTTGCTCCGATTGTAGTTGGTCCAGCAGCACTTGCGCATTTACCGAGCCATCGTTTATAAAATACTCGAGGTAGCGTGGTTTGTTGCCCTTGTGTACTTGGGTATAGTTGCTTTTTGTGGCTTGCACGGTGGGCGAAAGCTGCACAAAATTGATGTTGCCAGGTTCTATTTTGGCTTGTAGCAAAAAGTGCAGAATGCCATCTATTTTTTTGCAAACGATGCCCAAAATGCCCACTTCGGGTTGGTTTATGATGGGCTGCTGCCAATGTGGCACAAATCCCCAGTTGGTTTGCACATCGATGCCTTCTATGGAAAAAAACTTGCCCGATTGATGCACAATGTTGCCGCTATCTGGGTGGAAATGCCAGTTTTGTAGCTCTGCAAACGGAATTTTGTCTATTTTTATTTCTATTTCGGCTTTGCGCACATTGAGCCAATCCAATACTTGTTGGGTGGTGTTGAAGGCGTTTTTTGTGCTTAGTGCGGATTGTAGGAAGTGGTACTCGGGGTTTTGTTGGGTCATTTTATAAATTAGGCAGCCCTGCGGGCTGCCTGCGTTTTTTTGGTAAATTAATCACGGCTGCGCCCCATGAGCATAGATGCGTAGTACAATAGCTGCCCCAGCGATGCCAAAGCGGCTACCACGTAGGTGCGTGCTGCCCAGCTAAGTGCGTTTTTGGCTGCCTCGTGTTCTTCGCCCGCACGGGTTATGTTGGCGGTTTCGAGCCAAGCCAAGCCACGTTTTGTGGCATCGAACTCTACTGGCAAGGTAATAAATGTAAATAAGGTGGTGATGGAAAACAGCACTACACCCACCATAAGCACCCATGGCGTGGCAGATAGTGCCAAAACGCCGCCCATGAGCAAAAATGGCATAAATTTGGAGCTTACGCTCAGGGTGGGCACCATAGCCGACCTAAATTTTAGAAAGCCGTAAGCCCGTGCGTGCTGCACCGCATGACCGCACTCGTGCGCCGCCACAGCCGCCGATGCCACGCTCCTGCCGCTGTAAACGGCGGGGCTAAGGTTCACGGTTTTGTTGGCTGGGTTGTAGTGGTCGGTGAGCTGCCCATCTACGCCCGTAACCTGAACGTCGGTAATGCCGCAATCGTGCAGCATTTTTTGGGCTACTTCCGCACCACTTAGCCCGCTACTGAGGGGCATTTGCAGGTACTTTTCAAATCTGTTTTTAAATCGGTAGCTCACAAACATGCTCAAAAGCATGGGTACAATAATCAATAAAATGTAGTTCATGGGTATTTAGTTTTAGTTCGTAATTGGTATTGGCTCAAAAATATTGCCAAAAGTACGATATTTTTTCAATAGTATAAAATCATTTTTGCACATCGCCCTTTTAACCATAAAATTAGTGGATAATATGCGGTTGGGTGTGCTTAGGGTACGGTTGTCCGCACAGGATTTTCAGGATTAAAAAATGGACAGGATTATTAGATTTTCACAATCCTGAAAATCTTAAAATCCCGTAATCCTGTTCAGATATTTTTTGTCCGCACAGGATTTTCAGGATTAAAAGATGGACAGGATTTTTCGCTACCACAATCCTGAAAATCCCAATAATCCCGTAACCCCACGGTTTTTTAACTGTTGGATAAAATATATGCCCGAAAAAATCATTTTCCCCAATAATCCCGTAACCCCACGATTAAAACCGTCGGCTATTGAAAAGCCATTTGCTGTTTGGTGTACCTTGCAATTATGAATAAAAATCAATAGCCGACGGTTTTAACCGTCGGATAAAAAATAATTACGCAATTGTAGAGACGCTCTATTAGAGCGTCTTTGCAAATCCCGTAATCCTGTTCTGACGTTCTTGTTGTTATCCCTCAGAATTAAATCACTAAATTTGGAATTATCAAAAACTGTTCTGACGTTCTTGTTGTTATCCCTCAGAATTAAATCACTAAATTTGGAATTATCAAAAACGTTAATTACATTTGTGTTGTAAAATTTGTATTTTCACTATAATTTAATTGTGCCATGAAATTCAAATCATATCTCCTCCTCTTGCTGCTGCTTTTGCCAGCATTGTGCCAAGCCCAGCGGCTAAAATATACTACCCAGCGCCTAAATGCGGGCAGTGGCAATACAGCGGCTACTGCCTTGAATGCTTATTATACCAATTGCCTAAACATAGAAAACGGCGGTTACTTAACCGCTATAAATGCGGTAGATTTTACTCAATTTAGTTTAGACCCTAATTTTAGTTTTATAAAACAACTCAGCCGTGGCGGCTCTGCTTGCATCATAAAAACCGATAGCAACTTTCGCCCCTACAAAGTAACGGAGGCAATGCGTGCCATAAACCTAAGCCAAGGCGATATGTTAAGCACCAATGGTTGTTTTGACAAGCAAAAAAATGTGTATTTTCAGGGAGAGTTTTCGGGCAAAATAGACATTGCCTCGGGTACAGAAATAAAAATAGTACAAGCCACATATCCCTACCCGAAGCGAGATGGTATATTAGCAAAATACGACTCTGCAGCAAACTTAAAGTGGCACCGGCAAATGAATGCGCTTTCAGACAGTGGTTCGGCTGGGTATTCGTTGCTAAAAGTAAAAGACAACGGTAACCTCGTGCTGCTTGTAGGCGGAGATAGGGGCGTAAAAATGGATTCTATTGTGCTTGCGCCCGACACAAGGCAATATACCCAGCTTACCTTAGAGCTGGATAGTTCGGGGCAAGTACTGGATTACGACACAATGGTAGATTTAAAACACAATGGATTCAGTTATTTTGTGGAAGGGGTTGCTGAAATATCCAGCCATGGCTATTCATATACCAGTTATGGTTTTGCACAGGTAGTTGCGCCTAATGGGCAGGGTATTGATATTGACCCTGGACCTGGAGTAGATAGCATCTTTGCGCCTTTTGGTCCGAACGGACATACAATAGCGCATGGTATTATTAAATACGACGCTAATTTTAACTATGTTTCGTCGCTACACATGCCTGTATTTGAGTATGGTGTAGGTGGTATGTCATCGATGATAGACGGTAAATATTTGTTGATGGGTGCAATGTTTTGTGATAGCCTGGATTTAGACCCAGACCCTGTGGGGCAGTTTATGGTTTATGGCAACCCTTATGGCGGCGTATTAACGCCAAACTGGAGCGTAGCGCAGTGGGTATTGGATACCAATTTTAACTACGTAGCGGGTAGCGGAATAAGTTTTAGCTTTCCGAATACAAAAGTTTTGTTTCCACAACAAGATTTTAACTTTTATGACGACCAAGTCGGTTATCGTACCTTTAATTTTTTGGTGGATAGCGTGGGTACTATTGTACTAAAAACAGATACCAATATGCGGGTGGTAAGCCATACGTTGTTTCCTGTAAAATATCCGTATTTGCGGCAAAACCAAAAGGGTGAGCTAACCACAATGAGTGGCAATGATGCGTTGCAAATCAGCTTGCCTACGGATTTAGACTGTTTTACCACTGGTGTGGCTATGGTTGCGCCGTTTGGCGGTTTGTGGAGTTCGCCTGTTACGCACTTTATAGCCATATACGACAGCACGAGCTACAATAACAATCCTGGCGTATCCACGCACGCACCTTTGGTGGGTGGCACGAGCATTTACCCCACGCCCGCCACGCACGAGCTGGTGGTGGAGCGCAGCGCAGGCAGCCCGCCCGCAGCAGCCACGCTCTACGATTTGTGGGGCAGGGTGGTGCTGGCTACCACGCTCACGCAGCCCCGCAGCCAAATTGGTGTGGGCGAGCTGCCCAACGGCTTGTACCTGTTACGAATCGCAGGCGAGGGGCGGAGCTATAAAGTTGTGGTGCAGAGGTGAGCGAAGTCGAAACGCCTCTTGTACGTACAGGATTATCTACCACAATCCTAAAATCCCTAAAATCCCTAAAATCCCTAAAATCCCTAAAATCCCTAAAATCCCGTAACCCAACGGTTAAAACCGTCGGCTATTGAAAAGTCATTTGCTG
>JAYUJN010000032.1:0-26624 GCA_043765195.1 Bacteroidota bacterium
ATACGTGGGCAAAACCACCATAAACCCCAACACAACCGCCGATACTTTGCTGCTTTCGCTGGGTAGGGACGAAAAAATAAACATAAAACGTGAAAAAACCGAATGCAAAACCGAGCATAATTTACTAAAAACAAAAACCACCCAAACGCATACCATTGAGTTTACGGTGCTAAACAACAAAAACATGGCGATTGATATGGAGCTTTTAGACCAATTGCCGATTAGCCAAAATGAAGAAATAGAAATAGAACTGCTCGAGGGCAACAACGCCGAATATACCAAAGAACTGGGCAAACTGCTGTGGAGCATCAAACTAAAACCAAACGAAAGCCGCAAGTTTAAACTCAGATACACCGTAAAATATCCTTATGGCAAAACAATCACTGGGCTGCAATAAACCGTTTGGGTGAGAAAATCAAATACGATTGAGGCAACAAAAACATTAGCCGTAAAATAGAAGTCCGCCCCCCAGCTGCTCCGCAGCGGGGGGCTTTTTTTGTCAGAACAGGATTACAGGATTTAAGGATTTTTAAGATTGTAGTAGATAATCCTGTACGGATAGTGAGCGTTTCGGCTACGCTCAACGAACCGAACCCTGAGCGTAGCCGAAGGGAAGGGGCGTTTCGGCTACGCTCAACGACCACCAACGAATATGTACAGACGCGATTAATCGCGTCTCTGCCCAGCCAAAACCATATCATTTCGGCTGCGCTCAACGACCACCAACGAATATGTACAGACGCAATTAATCGCGTCTCTGCCCAACAAAAACCATATCATTTCGGCTACGCTCAACGACCACAAACAAATATGTACAGACGCGATTAATCGCGTCTCTGCCCAGCCAAAACAACCCAAAACAACCAAAGCCCACGTTCGTTGAGCGCAGCCGAAACGAACAATGTAGCCCGCCCCCCGCTGCTCCGCAGCCGAAAGAACATTTCGGCTGGCATCGGATTGTAATCACGCACAAGTACATTTGTATAAAAATCCCGTAGGGATTAAACGTTTATAAAAGAACAAATGACCAAATATACGACTCCTTCGGAGTCGAACCTGCTCTACCACACATTTTTCTACAAACATTTGATACCTACGGCATCAGCT
This sequence comes from Bacteroidota bacterium, assembly GCA_043765195.1. Taxonomy (GTDB): domain Bacteria; phylum Bacteroidota; class Bacteroidia; order UBA7662; family JAYUJN01; genus JAYUJN01. The sequence continues at coordinate 1,108 of JAYUJN010000032.1, forward strand.
TTTTTACCCAACCCAAAAAAATAATTCTCCACAAAATGAACAATTACCCAAATAAAAGAGTTACTATTGCAACTGAATGTGCAAAGGTTTTATTATCAATCATTTAACAACAGAAGTATGTGGCGAACTTATAGCGGCGTTTTACTTACCGAAAATTTGATAGACGAAGTAGAACGGATAATCATAGAAGAGCAGGCGCTCGGGTACAGCCTAAAACTGTGCATCGGCACCGACTCGCAGGTGTATGGCAACAAAATAGAATTTGCGACGGTAATCGTTTTTTTGCGGCAACGCCAAGGCGGACGTATGCTCGTAAACAAAAAGCTCGTTACCCAAAAAATGCAGCTACACGAGCGGCTGCTACACGAGGTAACCATGTCGATAGAAACGGCTTACAGCCTCATAGAGCTGCTAAACAAATACAAAATTGGCTTGGAGGTACACGCCGACATCAACACCGACCCAAAACACAAATCGGAGCGCAGCCTCGCCGAAGCCAAGGGCTACATTACGGGCATGGGCTTTGAGTTTAAGGGCAAACCCGACGGATTCGCCAGCAGCAATTGTGCCAATAAATTTGTGAATTAGCGGCTTTTTAGTTGCAAAAACAACATTTTGGCAGTAATTTTGCACCCTAATTACAACCAAATGCACAAACTCTGCCTACTGCTCGCCATCATACTTATTTGCCATAGCTGCCACCCAAAAAACGCCGTGCAAACGCCGCAAAAAGACCTGCGCTATCCGCAAGAAAAACACTTTGCGAACCTAAAACAACTCACTTTCGCCGCCGACAACGCCGAAGCCTACTGGAACCCGAGCAGCAAAGCCCTTACTTTTCAGAGCAACAACAAAGCATGGACGCAAGGCTGCGACCAAATTTTTTATTTCCCACTAAAAAACGGCGATATGCGCACACAAGCCCCGCAGCGCATCAGCACGGGCAACGGGCGAACTACTTGCTCCTACTTTTTGCCCGACGGCAAGCACATACTCTACGCCAGCACGCACTTGGGTAGCAACGCCTGCCCCGAAGAACCCTCACGCACCAGCGGAAAATACGTGTGGGCGGTGTATAAAGATTTTGATATTTTTGTAGCCGACCTAAAAGGCAACATCACCCAGCAGCTCACCAACAGCCCAGGCTACGATGCCGAGGCGGTGCTTTCGCCGAAGGGCGATAAAATACTGTTTACCAGCGACCGCAGCGGCGATTTGGAGCTATACACCATGGATTTGAGCGGTAAAAATGTAACCCAAATCACCAGCACGCTGGGCTACGACGGCGGCGCATTTTTTTCGCCCGATGGCACGCAAATCGTTTTTAGAGCCTCACGCCCGCAAACCGAAGCCGAAAAAACGGAGTACAAAGACCTACTAAAACAACACCTTGTGCAGCCCACGACCATGGAAATATTTGTATGCAACACCGACGGCAGCAACCAACGCCAGGTTACACGCTTGGGCAAAGCCAACTGGGCTCCGTTTTTTCACCCAAATGGAAAAAAGATTATTTTTTCGAGCAACCACACCTCAAAAAGAGGCTTTCAGTTTAACTTGTACATGATAAATTTAGACGGCTCGGGCTTGGAGCAAATCAGTTTTGATGGCGTATTCGACTCATTTCCAATGTTTTCGCCCAATGGGAAAAAGCTCGTTTTTTCCAGCAACCGAAACAACAACGGCACACGTGATACCAATATTTTTGTAGCCGACTGGATAGATTAATCCATCGTTTGCCCCAAAAAACTAATAGTTTCTGTAAAAATTAGCCAATTTAGCCACTATCTGCTGCTGAATAGGCTTGGTAAACTCCGCAAAAAGCACCTGCGGCGCAGGCGGCATCAGCTCCCGCTTGGCTATGAGTTCACGGTCTTTGGCGGTTAGCGCACGCTCATCGCCATTAAAGTAGCCCCACTCGCAAGCCCAATCAAAAGTACCCGCAAACTTCTGGTTGCTTAGTACGCTGCGGGTGTTTGGGTCTCGTATCTCAAAATTGAGCAGCCCGCCCGAATGCACCAGTTTGTTCAGCCGATGTACCTTGGCAGTTACGGTTTGGTACGCCGTTACGGGCTTGCCCTGCACCATCACCTCAAACGGCACGCTATCCTTTTTTACGATATATTCCTTGTCGTTGAGCTGCATATTGCCCACCGAAAAATCATCAAAAGCCATATACACAATGTGGTCGGGGTATCTAATCTGAAACTTTTCGCTCTCTTCGGGCGAGTAAAAAGCCACAAATTCATTTTCTCTGAAATTGTATAAATACGCCATTACTTGGTTCTCAAAAAACTCGTGGCTCAACGCCAAATTGCGTGAATGGCTCGGAATATGGTCTATCACCACCTTCAAAGTAGCCAAATCTTTTGCCTGCGCCGCCATAAGCTCGGCATCACGGTAGCGAGCCACATACACCAGCGACCGTTTGTAATAGTTGTAGGCTTGCTTGTACATCTGGCGGTTTTTTCGGTCCATATACGCCGCAGCCAGCGCATAATTAGCCCCCGCAGCCTGCTGTTTGGCTTGCTCCAACTCACTGGCATAGTACGGCACATTGGGCAGCATGGACTTGCAAGCCATACAAAACTCAATTTCGTTGTAAATATTATTCAGCGTTTCGTAGTGCGTTACCGTTTCCTCCCAACGCTCCACGCTGCTGGGCATGGTCGCCAAAATATCCAGGCGGCTTTGGTGCGATTTTTTAGAAAAATGGTAAGATTGCGACAAAATGCGCCTTGCTTTTGTGTTTTCGGGCGACTGGCGCAAACGCTTTATAGCCTGCATTACGGCTTCGTCGTAGTTGCCTTTTTCTAAGTTTCGTTTGCCCGAGCTACACGCAGCTATAAATAAAATGGCGGTTAAAAACAAAAATAGTTTGGAGATTTTAAAATTCATTTGTTTGGTTTTAGAAACCCAAAAATACCATTTATTTAGCAAACTTTGAAACTTAAACGCAAAAAAATATCAAATTTATTGTAACTTCGCAAAAATTATTTATACAAAATGAATTTAAGCGAGCAAAACATACGTATTATTTTTGGCTTAAAACTAAAACAGTTTCGTACCCAAAAAGAAATGTCGCTGGCGGTATTGGCTCAGGCTTCGGGGCTTTCGCCCAGCTACCTAAACGAAATAGAAAAGGGAAAAAAATACCCAAAACACGATAAAATAATCGCACTTGCCGACGGTTTGGGCATCGCCTACGACAAATTGGTATCGCTAAAATTAGACAAAACCTTAGCGCCCATAGGCGAGCTGCTAAAATCCAATATTTTAAACGAACTGCCGCTCGAGCTTTTTGGCTTAGAACCCACCAAACTCATAGAACTCATAGCCGAAGCACCGCTAAAAATAAACGCATTTATAGCCACGCTCATAAAAATAGCCCGAAACTACGAGGTTTCGCAAGAGCATTTTTACCTCTCTGCCCTGCGCTCTTACCAAGAAATGCACGACAATTATTTTGAGGACATAGAGCAAGATGCCGAAACATTTCTGAAATCTTTTGATTTAAACAACGACAGCGGCACCATTTCGTATTTGAAACTGCAATATGTGCTGGAAAAAAAATACAACTGCCAAGTAAACTACGATTACATAGACGAAAACGAAAGTTTGCAGGTTTTTCGCACCATTTTAGTGCCTGGCACGCCCAACAAGCTGTACATAAACAAAAAATTGAGCAGCCAGCAGCGGGCATTTGTGATAGCGAGGGAACTGGGCTACTTTTATTTGGGCTTGGAAGAACGCCCCTACACCTCTGTGGCACTAAAAGTAAAATCGTTTGAGCAGGTGCTAAATACCTTTAAAGCGAGCTACTTTGCGGGCGCATTGCTACTGAACAGGCACACGCTCAAAAAAGATTTAGAGGAAATTTTTGCCGCACCGCAATGGAATCCGAGTGCTTTTTCGCTGATGATGGATAAGTACCAAACCTCCGCCGAAACCTTTATGCACCGCCTCACCAACATTTTGCCTCGCTTGCTGGGTCTGAATAATTTTTTCTTTTTGAGGTTCGATAATTTAGCCTCCACCGACCGTTTTGTGATAAACAAGGAGCTGCATTTTTCGCAGCTACACCTGCCGCACAGCAACGAACTTAGGGAGCATTATTGCCGTAGGTGGCTGAGTATCACCAATTTGTACGACCTAAAAAAACAATACGAAAACCGCAGCTATACCCGTCCGCTGATTAAGGTACAAAAATCTAAGTTTGCAGGTACTAAAAACGAGTACCTCATGCTATCCGTGGCTCGCCCCATAAACAACAATCCGCTTACGGTGAGCAGCGTAAATATTGGGTTTGAAATAGATGGCGACCTCAAAAAGAAGGTTAAGTTTTTGGACGACACCAACATTTTACTAAAAGAAGTAAACCGCACCTGCCAGCGCTGCGAGCTGCAAAACTGCACCGACCGAGCCGCACCAGCCAGCGCCTTAGAGCAAGAAAACACCATCAGAAACCTAAATAAAATACTGGAAAAAATGGTGGATATGTAACCAAAACAGCGGTTGCCTGTTAGCGTTTTACTTCAACCGTTCAATTTCTTTTTTAATGTCTTCGATTACTTGCTTGTTCGCTATTTCTCCGTCTAAACTGAATACAATAAAAACATTTCCTTTAAAATCTTCTGTGAAAGTTTTAAAACTGTTTTGCATTCGTTCAGAAGGTTTGTAATTGCCGAAATTTGATTGGGCAGTTATGGGCTTAATTTGTATGCCAAAAGCCACATTTTCGCCCACAAAACCCAGATAGTCAATGTCGCCCGAGTGGTCTAATTCCGCAGGGCTTTCCTCAAATTTTATGTTAGGAAACTCCTTTGCTAAACCATCATTTATCACCGATTTTTCTCTCAAATAACCATCAAAAGTTCTGTTGATGGTTAGGTTATAAATGTAATCGTAACAATCTTGCTTTGTGAGGGCATTAAAAGCCTCTTGCCATTCAGGGATTACAACCTCCGTAATTTTATCGTAAAGCCTTTCGCCAAGTTCGTTTAAATTTTCTTTTGTGATTTTAAAAACATTTTTGCCCGCTGTCTGTGCATTTTCAAAATACCATTTTTCCCACTCTTCCAACGTTTTGGGCTGGCATTCTCTTATAAGTGCCATCACTGCACCTACTTTATTTAGTCTTGAGAGTTGATAGGTTTGGCAAGCATAATTTAATACCTTCTCTTTTTTGCCAAATTCCATTGATTGTTTTTTACCCATTTTGCAAGGCGTTAAATTTAGTTTTGTACTTAAAATCAATAGAGTTATCTACCAATACCAAATTTTCTTTCAATAAATGTGCATTTATAAAGGTTTTATTTTCTAAATACAGATAGGCAAATAAATTATTGTGTTCATCGTGTTTTTGTTGGTCGTATTTCAAAAACACCTTTTTACCCCGAAGTTTATTGATTAAATATTCATTGGCTTTGCCATTTACTGATACATTTTGTTTGATACCAATTAAGCGAATCGTTAGGTCGTTGTTCAATCTAATCAATTCGGGGCTTATCACCTCCGTTACAGAAAAAAACGCCTCTCTTTTACCTGTGCTGTTAGCATCTATTTTAGAGCCATACTGAATTTTCTTTACATCAATTTTTTTATCCAGTTTGTGGGTATCCTTAAATTGATAGGGCAGCAAATTTATTTTTTCTTCAAAATTTGACAATTCGCTTGATTGTTTAATCGTCTGTATTTCTACTTTTGATATAAGTTCATCTTGTCCTATTTTATCTTTTATAATTGGTATAAATTCAGGATTTATTTCATAGCCGATTGAGTTTCTATTTAGTTTTCTGGCTGCCAAAGCCGTAGTTCCGCTACCCATAAAGGGGTCGAGTACCGTTTCATCGGGAAACGAAAACATTCTTATCAATCTCTGCGGTAATTCCTCTGGAAACATGGCTAAATGTTTGTCTTGTTTTGCACCGCCAAAATACCAATGCCCATTAAAGTACGTATTCCAATCCTCATTGCTCATCACCGATTGTTCTTTTTGTTCTTGGGTTGGTTTTGGGGCAATGCCTTGTTTTTTAAACAACAAAATGTACTCAAAATCCAATTTTACAATGCCATTTCTTGGGTGCGGAAAACTGCCCATAATGCTTGCGCCGCCGCTTGTGTTCATGGTAGTGGCTTTTTGCCAAATAATTTGCCCCATAAAATCAAAGCCAATCATTTCACAAAATTTAATAATTTCTGTGTGTATAGGAATAATTTTATATCTTCCATAATATGTTGAACGTGCAAATTGGTCGCCTATATTAATGCAAAGTCGGCAGCCATCGTGCAAAACCCTGTAACACTCTTGCCAAGTTAAATTGAGGTGATTAATATAGGTTTCATAATCATCGTGGAAGCCAATTTGGTTTTCCGTGCCATAATCTTTTAGTTGCCAATACGGTGGCGACGTGGCTATCAAATGTACGCTTTTGTCTGCAACATCGTCCATTTGTCGGCTGTCGCCATTTACAATAATATGTTTTGTTGTATTCTGCATTGTTGTTCATTAAACCTTGTGGCACAAAGATAGTTTTTTTATTGTTCATTGCAAAGGTTAGGGCATCTTTCTATAACCAAACCAGCGGGCAAATCCTTTCGGATTTGCCCGCTGTTTTATGGCGTTTTGCGCTTATTTAATCAACTTTATGGCATCTAACGCCTTTTGGTTGGCTGGCTCTATGGCGAGTACCTTGTTCCAGTTTTCTTTCGATAGCGTGTTGTCTTTGGCTAAATAATAAAAATAACCCAAGTAAGAATACGCTTCTGCCAAGCCTTTGCCATTTTTGGCGGCTTCAGGTTCGGCTTTGGCTATGTAGTTTTCGTAGTAGGGTTTGGCTGTGCCTGCTGTACTTTGTGGGTCTATTTGGGCGTTCGACCTGGCACGCCACAGGTAGCCCAGCATATTGGCGGGCTGCATTTCTACTACTTTTGCAAATGCGGTATCGGCTTTGCCCCATTGTTTGGTGGCGTACAGCGAACTGCCGAGCCTAAAATAATCCAAGGATTTTACGGCTGTGGGCGCAGTAGCTATTTTTTGGGTATAGGCTGCTATGGCATCGTTGTATTTCTTTTTTGTAAAATAAGCCTCGCCTATCAAGCCCCAATTTTCGGCTTTGGCGGTGTCCATAGCTATCGACTTTTGTAGGTTTAGTATCGCCAGCGAGTCTTGCCCAGTTTTGGCGAGCAATTTGCCGTATTTTTCGTAATCGTCCGAAAGAATTTCTTCGGTTTTGGCTATTTTAAAGTAGCTTTTCATGGCGGCAACGCCCTTCGGATATTCCTCGTTTTCTAAGGCTACGTAGCCCCTTAATCGCTCCATTACCAAGTTAGACGAGTCCGTTTTGCGTATGTCTTCTATGAGCGTGGCGGCATCTTTAAATTGTTTGTTGAAAAACAAAGTACGCACCAGTTTTCTTTTGGCGGCAATGTCGTCGGGCATCAGGGTGGTGTATTTTTGGTAGTATTCAGCCGCTTTTTTAGGGCTTTTCTTTTGCTCCATGTACAAATCGCCCATTTCCAGTTGGGCTGGAGCGTACTCGGGGTTTATGTCTATCGAGCGCTGAAAATAACCTATGGCATCGTCATAGAGCCTACCACGGTTCGCCACAATGCCTTTGTTAAAATAAACGTCGGCGTTGTTTGGGTCTATGAGCAATGCTTGGTCGTAAGAACTCATGGCTTTTCCGCCGTTGCCTTGCTCCAAATACAGGCTACCGAGGTTGGTCCAGTTTGTTATATTTTTGCGGTTTATGCCCTGTGCTTTGGTGGCAAACTCTATGGCTTTGCCCAAATCTTTGTTTTTTGAGGTGGCATAAGCCTGCGAAAGCGCACGCCAAACCGCATCATTTTTTTTGCCCACCGAGCCTATCTTTTTTACCAAAGAAGCCACATCGGTTACATTGCCAGCATCTAAGGCTTGGCGCACCAAACCTGTGTAACCCAGCGCATTTTTGGGGTTTAGGGTTGCTACCTGCGCAAAAGCGGCTTTTGCATCGGTTTCTTTGCCAAGTTTCGAAAAAAGCTGCCCCAAATAATACTGTTTCATATCGGGCGCAAGGGTAGATGCGTCTATCAGGCTGCGGGCTTTGGTCAGGTTGCCCACATTGAGCATACTCATAATTTGGTTTTCATCTTGGGCAAATGCGCCAAAGGCTGCAAATACCAGTAAGAGTGCGAAACTTAGTTTCTTCATTTTGTTGGTGTTTTTTATTTAAGTTTGAGTTGTTATTTTACTATTTCTACGGTTCTGATGGGTACGTTGGCTGGTAGCAAACCCGCACGGGCTATAATTAGCTGCCCTTGCTGCCCACCCATAAACGATGCAAAACCCGTGCCTAAACCCGTGCGTGGCTCTCGGCTTATCACATAAATGCTGCGCCACAGCGGATAGTTGCCCTTGCTTAGGTAGTATTCAAAGGGTTTGTAGTAGTATTTCGAGTCGCCTTTTGGCGAAACAGCCATTACTTTTACATCTTTAACAAAGCCATTTTGGGCGGAGGCTTGGGCATCGGCTATGTAGCAGGCGCTCATTATACCCAAAGAATTTTTGTGTGTTTTTATATAATTGAGTACTTCTTGCGCATTTTTTTGGGCAAAAAAGTGTGGGTTATTCACATCAAAATCGGTAAAAATACTGTCTTTCAAATGCTGAATTACGCCCGAGTTTGCGTTATCGAACACAATTTGGGTAATGCCTTTGTGGTTGGTTATTTTGCCGTTGAGTATGTCTTTTACGGTTTCGAACTTAATAATGCTATCGGCAAAACTGGGGTGCGCCACCAGAGCTATGCCATCTATGGCAATGCGAAAAGTGCGGGTAGTGAGCTGTTTGCGCTCCAAAGTCAGTTTTTCTTCCTTGGTAAGCAGCCTGCTGGCTACCAAAAGGCGGTTGCTATCCACCTCCAAAAAACGCCTTACGGCTTCGTTTTGAGTGGCATAATCCACATTTACCTTGGCATCTTTGTACAAAGCCTGAAAAACCATGGTTTCGCTGTCCACAATCGGTTGCAGGGTTTGGTCAGCCACAATGCCTATAACCCCCGAAGTGGCATCGTCCAGCGGAGTTTGATTTGCCTTATTTTGTGTACAACTGGCGTTTATACCCGATAAAACCAGTAAAAAAACGACAACTTGGGTTATTTTCATGTTTTAAAACGTATTGAGGTACAAAAATAGCATTTTACTTGGTATTATCCATTTTTGTTTCTAAAAATTCGATAAAATCGCACCAAACCATACACAATCAGTATTGCTGCCAGTATGTTTTGGCGCACAATACCCAAAATATCGAGCGTTGGGATAAACAAAAATATGCAGCCAAGCACAACATAAGCCGCAGCTAAGGCATAAGTGAGCGGATTTACCACGTTTTTTGGGGTTTATCGGTTACAAAATTAGTGTGGCTGGTGCTGCACAGCGTGTGCGGGTTTACGAGGTTTTTTATCGCCCCGATGCTCAGGAGGTTGTTCATTACGTTGTTCAGCATTTTTTCCGAAATGTGGTTGTCGCTCGACCATTCGGTTTGGTAAAACCACAGCTCGGCATCTCGGTACAGCAAGCCGTAGCGCTCGGCTACCAGCGAAATCGCCTGCGGGCTGTCCATAAATTCGTAGCAGGCGTTGTTTATCGTCCTCAAAATTTGGTGCAGCTCTGCGCTGCGGGTTTCTATAATTTCGTTGCGGGCGGCTATCACAAAGCACGACCAAGGCGTTACGCACTCGCCCACTCGTTTCAGTTCGCCGCTATCCACGTAGGGTTTTGTGGTAAATTTTTCCCAGAGTATCACGTCCGTTTGGCTGGCGTGCAGCGATTGGCGAGCCGTATCGAAGTTGCCCACGACCGTAAAATCGTTTTCGGTGAGCTGCCAGTTTTGGTTTTGCGCATTGATGTAAGCCATCAAATGCGAGCCAGACCCGAGCCTACTTATGGCGTATTTGGCTTTTTTTAGGTCGCTCATTTTCTCAAAATCTCGGGTAGCCGACGTATGCAAACCCCAAATCAGCGGCGATTTTATGTAAGTTTGCAGTATTTGGCTTGGGTTGCCGTTTATAATATCGGCGGCAATGCCCTCGGTGAGCAAAATGGCAATATCGAGGCTGCCATCACGCAGGGCTTTGTTCATGGCACCAGTGCCGCCCGCAAAGTCTTGCCATTGCACATTTAGGTCTTTAAAATACCCTTTTGCAATGCTCAAATGCCAAGGCAGGTTAAAATGTTCGGGTACGCCACCAATTCTCATGTACGAATTAATTTTCTGGTTTTAGTTTGCTATCAATACATTTAACACAAAAATTATGCTACTTTGTTTCGTTTATATTTCTTTTTTATAAAAATAATTGTTGCGCCAAGCGCAATCATTCGCTGGCTCGCATTCTGCTTAGGGTTTCGAGGGTAATGCCCAAAAAAGAGGCGATGTAACTAAGCGGTATGCGCTGTATAAAATCGGGGCGGTTTTTTATCAGGGCTTGGTAGCGGCTTTTGGCGGTTTCAAATTGTAGGCTTTCCATGCGCTGCTGCGACAGCAGCAGCGAGTACGTAACCATGCCCCTGTGCAGCGTTTCTACCTCGTGGCTCTGGCTGGATAGCTGCATAAAACCAGCGTAGGGTATGCCCCAAAGCTGGCTCGGCTCTAAGGTTTGCATTTGTAGCAGGCTCGGCGCACGGTTGTAAAAACTGTTGATGGATAAAAAAAAACTATCGTCCAGCGTCAGCCATTCGGTTACTTCCTTGTTGTTTTTGTGGTAAAAAATGCGCACTGCTCCCTTTTGTAGGTAATAAATATAGTCCGAAACTTGGTTTTGTTGCAAAAATACGTGGTTTTTGGGGTAAGCAAGCGGCTTTATAATTGCCGAAAAAGCCTGTTGGTTTTCGGTGGATAGCGCACCCATTTGGGTTAGTTTTTTAAAAAAAGCTACGCTGCTCGTTGGCAATTGTAGTAAATCATTCAAATTAATGGTTGGTTGCACGCACCGTTTGGGGCTGGGTTAAAAAGAAAATTAAAAGCACAAATGTACTACATTGAGCCTACCCAACCGCTCAATTATGCCCGTTTTTGTCAGATGCTTATTGGTAGTGCTTTTCGGTCTCTGCCAAATGTTCTTCTTGTGGTTCTTCTGCAATAAATAAAGTTGGTGTATTTTCAATCTGTCTTACTCGTTGCCTTGCAATTTCACAATACTCGTGGCTGATGTCAATTCCAATGTATTGCCTGCCCATTTCACAGGCTACTCTTGCCGTAGTTCCACTTCCACTCATTGGGTCAAAAACGATGTCGCCTTGAATTGTCCACGATTTTATGTGGTCTCTTACAAGTTCACAAGGAAATGGTGCTGGGTGTCCTTTGGCTTCTTGGTCTTCTTGTTTTTTGCCCACTACATACTCCCAAATATTACCTTTTATTTTCTTGTCTTTTACTGGTTTTGCCATCTTTTCTCTTGTCTGTTCATTTTTAGAAAAGTTTTTGTAAGTCGTTCCGTTAAGTTCTAAACCTGCGTGCAAACAGTCCACCATTAAAGGTTTATGTGTTTTTACAGTTCCTTTGCTGAAAACAAACATAAATTCAAATTCATTATTATAGCGTTTTCTGTAAATTTGAGGAATTGGGTTTGTTTTACGAAAAATCATTGTGTCGTGAAGATTAAAACCAATTTCTCTAAAATATAAGGCTTGCTGAAAACTTGTTCCTGTTTCGCTTCCTTCAATAGTTGCATCGTTCACCACCCAAACAACAACACCGCCCTGTTTGGTTACTCTGTATAATTCTTTGGCTATCTCTTCAAAAGGAAAGTCAAATCCTTTGTAATTTCTCAAGTTGTCGTAGGGCGGCGAAGTAACTGTTAAGTCAATAACGTCATCATCAAATTTTCTCATTACCTCAACACAATTGCCTTCAATGATTTGGTTGATATATTTATCTAAACTCATTTTCATTATTTTAGTGTGAATAACTCGTTGTCCGAAATAGCATTGATAGTCTTGATTCTACTTTCAATTTTATAAACTTTGATAAGTTCTTTCAATGCTTCTTTATGGCTCATTCGCATAATTTTTTCTCTTTCCTGTGCCAAGAAAGTTAATGCTTCCTCTTTCGCAACTGCAATGCTTTCAGTTGCAACTCCTTTTTCTATGTCCCAAAGTGGTTGAATTTTCTTTGAAAAGGAAAGAATTGATTTGTTGATTGCTAACCAATAATCGGTTGCGTTTTTAGATGGGTTGAGTGCTTGAACAGTCTCAAATATTTTCTTTAAAAGTTGTTGTGCTTTTGCTTGTCCTTCAACTTCTGAATACGATAGAAGCAACGCCAAATGCGAATATGTAAACACACAAACATTTTGAGTAGTAGCTTGTTGGTAAATTTGACTTGAAGATGTTGGAAGTTGATAAATTGGGCAAACAACCATTGCATAAGGTTTGCCACGTTTCCAACCGTGGATTGCTTGAACTTTGAAATCTTTTTGATTTTTTGCAGTTCGGCTTAATCTAAATGCTTTCGCATCTGCAACAAAACTGTAATCTTTCGCAAATGCCTCAACATCTGCTGCATCAGCTCGTTCTTTAAGAACCAAACTTTTAAGCCCTAATGCTGTGTATGCCAAAGAAAGCAAACAATCGGTGTATTTTGAGTATAGCTTTTCTTCGCTTGTGTCGTGTCCGTAGCTTTCAGGAATATTCCCACAAAGTCGCAAATGTTCAATTAGTGAAGAAATTCCATTTTTTTTAATTTCTGCTTCTAACTCTTTTTCTAATTTCTCTGTGTCGTTACCAAAGTTTCCACTTAATTTTCGGATTTCCTCAACCCAAAAATCTCGCCTTTTTATAGCCTTATCTGAAATTATTTTACTCATTTATTGTCTGTCAAATTCTTGAGTTCAAATATACTCAAATTGTTAGGAAAGTCGGTTAGAATTGTCGCTAAAATTATAGATTGTTGAAGTTTGCACCCAAAACCCATCACAAACAAACGCTATTGCTTCACTATTTCTTGTTGTGCCAGTATTTTACCTGCGTTGTCTTTGGTATAAATGGTTATTTTTCGTTCTTTTTTTGCGCCCGTTACGGTTATTTGCCCAAAATTATTCTGGCACACCAAGCTATTAGCCATACGCAATGTGTTGGCTTCGGGTTGGGCTTTGTCTAAGGTTACGGCGGTGCTGGTAAGTGGCGATGCCGTAAAATCATAAATGGTGGGCTTGCCTTGGGTTTCTAACTTCGATAGCTCGGAAAAATGCCTGTCGCCAGTCAAAAAAACCACATTTTTTACCTCATTGTCGTGTATAAAATTGATGATTTCGTTGCGCTCCTGCGGGCAAATGCTGTAATTTTCATAGACTGCGGCGGTATTCAAAAACTGCCCGCCCATAGCCACAAACTTAAAACTGGCATCGCTGCGCAGCAGGGCTTGCTTAAACCACTCGAGCTGGTCTTTGCCCAAAATGCTGCCTTTGGGCTTGTCCAAAAGTTTGTCGGTGGTGCGGTAATATCTATTATCCAGCAAAAAAAAGTCGCAATCGTTCCAAGTAAACATACCCGTAGTGCCTGCATTTTGGTAGTTTGGGTTCGCCCAAAAGTTTTTAAAGGCTTCGGCGGTAAGCTCTTTGTTTATAAACGAACCGTCGGAGTCGTTTGTACCAAAATCATGGTCGTCCCAAATGGCGTACTGCGGCATGGCAGCCATGAGCGGTTGCAGCTCGGGCGTGCTGCGTGTGTGCGTGTAGCGGTGGTAAATGCCCGTTTTTGTGTTCCAATCGGGTTCTCTCAAATAAATATTGTCGCCGAGCCAGAGCATAAAATCGGGTTTTTGGTTGCCAATGGCATTAAATATGGCATAGCTCGTGCCGTAGCCCTTGCCAGGGCGGTCGTACACGGGTTCGTTTATATAATTACAGCTACCCGTAGCAAAACTAAAATTTGGCGCATCGGTTCTGTATTTCCACAGCGGCAAAGCCTGAAACTCCGTGGCGTAAGGCAGCGTCACGGGCTGGTTGTTTATAAACAATTTATAGCCGTATTTTTTGCCAGGCATGAGCTGGTCCGCAATTATTTTTGCGGCATTGGCTGCTGTTTGCTGGGTCTGAAACACCGCACTCAAATGCAAATCCGCCGCACTATCTGCACGCCAATAGGCAAACTGCACTTGGGCGGGCGCTTTGGTTTGCACCCAAAGTGCCACCTCACGCATTTCGGCATAGCCTACCATCGGTCCGCTTTGCAGCAAATCGGCTTGGGCATACAACAGGTTTTGAGCCAAACACAAGCACAAAAAAAGATTAAATTTCATCGCTTTTTAAATAAATTTAGGTTGAATTTAGACCACCACACCTTACTATACGGACGCAAAACCGCCCCAAATCCGCCATAAAAACGAGCCAAGTTTGGTTTGTCCGACCCCTCAAAGTTAAGCCTTAAAAATTTATTTTGTGTTATAAAATTATGAACAAGCAAAAAAGCTGCGCCGCCATTTTTGCCTTCGCTATCTGCCGCCGAAAGTATGTAAATCGCCTCATTTTGCGTGCAAATATACACAGCTATTGCCACCAGTTTTTGGGCTTGGGTATAGGCGGCGTGGCATTGCAGCGCATTGTTTTTTTGGGCAGCAATGAGTAAATTTCGCAGGTTTTTGTAGTTTGCATCAGTTAGGTTTAGCTCATTTCCTTTATTAATCCGAAAAAAGTTTACACACGCCTCCAAATCTATTTTTTGGGTATAAATACCGTTTTTTTGCGCTTTTTTTAGGTTTCGGGTGTGGTTTGTAGCGTATATTGGCGGCTTGGTATCTAAGTCGAGCACAAAATTATTTCTTTCCGAAACCTGAAACTGGTGGTTTTGTGTGCCTATTTTGGGCAATTGTATAACGCCATAAAGATACTTTTTTTGTACAAAATCCATACATTGTTGCAGCATTTCGGGGCTGGTATTTTTTCCCCACAGCCCAAGTTGCTGACAAAAATCGGGCTGCATGAGGTAGGTAAAACCCCACTTTTTTTTTTGTGGTAAAATAAAAACTGCCTCATAATCGCCAAAAACGAGCGCAGCCCACTGCCCACAAACGGCATCTAAATACCACGTGTAGGTATAAGCTGGGGCGTGGCTCTGGCGCATTAGTTGGTCAAAAAGCTGCTCATTTATTTCGTGCCGCAGTTGCAATTTCATTTTTGGGGTTTGGTTTGGCGGTGTTTTGTGCCAGTTTTACGGCTTTTGAACACAAAAATACGACATTTTAGCCGAATTAAACGCAAAACTATTTTTTAGCCACACAAAGGTTTTTTGTATAACTTTGTGGTAATAAATACCCAAAAATGGTTACGACCCAAAATACCTACGCCGACATTTTTAATGCCCTGCGCCAGCACGCCCCTGCGCTCGCCCAAACCACGGCAGCCGAGCGCATCGCCAAGCTCAAACGCTTGCACAACCTGCTCATGAGCAGGCGCACCGACCTACAAAAAGCGGTGTACCAAGATATGCAAAAACCCGCCGAAGAGTGCGATCTGACCGAGCTTTTTCCCGTACTCGCCTCCATACGCTTTGCTACGCCACGCCTTGCGGGCTGGCTAAAACCCAAAAGCGTAGCCACGCCCCTGCCCATGCTCGGCACTACCTCGCACATTTTGTACGAACCCAAAGGCACTGCGCTCATTATTTCGCCGTGGAACTACCCTTTCAACCTTAGTTTCGACCCGCTGGTATCCGCCATAGCCGCTGGAAACAGCGTGCTGCTAAAACCCTCGGAGCTTACGCCACACTGCGCCGAACTAATGCAAAATATTGTAAATGAGCTATTTGCGCCCAACGAAGTACAGCTCATACAAGGCGATGCGGCGGTAGCCACCGAACTTTTGAAACTGCCGTTTAACCACATTTTTTTTACGGGCAGCCCACACATTGGTAAAATAGTGATGCGTGCCGCCGCCGAAAACCTAAGCTCCATTACGCTGGAACTGGGCGGAAAATCGCCCGCCATCGTAGATGAAACCGCCCAAATAAACGATGCGGCGCAAAAAATAGCCTGGGGCAAGTACAGCAACAACGGGCAAACCTGCATTGCACCCGACTACGTGCTGGTACACCACAGCCAAGAACAGGCGCTGGTAGATGCACTAAAAAAGCACATCGCACACTTTTATGGCAGCAATGATGCCGAACAAATTAGCTCCAAAAGCTACGGCAGAATCGTGAACCAACACCATTTTAACCGCTTGCTTTTGCTGCTGCAAAATGCCGTAAACGGCGGCGCAACCATAAGCACGGGCGGCACTTACAACGAAGACGAAAATTTTATTTCGCCCACCGTGCTACAAAACCTTGCGCCAAACGACGAACTTTTACAGCAAGAAATTTTTGGTCCGATATTGCCCATTATTGCCTATAAAACCATAGACGAAGCCCTGAGCATCATCAATGCCCAAAACAAGCCGCTATCGCTGTATATTTTTACGGAAAAAACGCAAAACGCCGATTTTATCATAGAAAATACCACCGCAGGCGGCACTTGCGTGAACAATACGCTCATTCATTTTTTCAACCATAATTTGCCTTTTGGTGGCGTAAACAACAGCGGCATAGGCAAAACGCACGGCTTTTTTGGCTTTGAGGCATTTAGCAATGCAAGGGGCATTGTGCGCCAAAAAATACCCTTGGCAGCCACCCAGCTCATGTATCCGCCTTACAGCAAAAGGGAAAAAACCATCATTGACCTAAGCATTAAGTACTTATAAATGAGCGATTTACCCATTTACACCAAGAGCCAACTCGCCCTACGAAACGGACAAGACAAGCCCGAAATTTGGGTGGCATTTGAGGGTAAAATATACGATGTGAGCCACAGTAGGCTGTGGCGCAATGGCAGGCATTACGAGCATTGGGCGGGGCAAGACCTAAGCCAAGAACTACAAAACGATGCGCCGCACACGCACTCGGTTTTCGAAAAATTTGAGGTCGTGGGTATTTTGGCTTAGGAAAAAATCACTTAGACTTTTGCTTTTTAAACAGCTCCTTATAGCTATCGAACTCACGGTTGTAGCTGGCACCCATGCCTTGGCGGTAAGCAAGGTCGGTGGTAAATCTGTCGTCTATCCGACTAAAACCACGCAGCAACCACCTACCGTCGGGCGTGAGTTTGTAGCTGAGGTTGGCATCGCCGCCCCACTGGTTATATACGCTACCCACGTTGCCCGCTATCTCCAACCTATCGTCAAAAAAAGTATAGCCAAGTGCCAACTGCACGCTGCCAAGGCTCTGCTGGTTGGTGCTACCAAACGCCGAGGCTCTGTAATTCAAACCAACGTTTAGCCTTTTGGTGTAGTTATCCAAAATGGCATTGAACTGATTACTAAGCAATTCGCTTACCGTACCCACGCCAGCCTGCAAGGCAGTAGTGCCTACATCGCTCAAAATATTGTTCAAATTAGAAAACTTACTCGCCAGCATCAAACTAAGCATTTGCTCATTTAGCTCTTGTTCGTTGCTGTTTATGCGAGCTATATATGCTTGCAGCGGGCTGCTTATGCTGCCGTTTCCGTTGTTGTTTTGGGCTATCTGAAAAGCAATGTCGGGCGAGAGCATCGAGCCCTTCATTTTCAAAATACAGTTTACGGGTACATTGCGCACGTAGCTACCGCCCAGGTTTGCCTGCACCTCGCTGGGCACGGTGGCACTCACGGCGTACAATGCGTCTATGTTTATTTGGGCATCGAAGGGGTCGCCCGCCCAAGTAAGCGTGCTGCCTTTTTGTATGCTAAAATTTTTGTTGAACAGCTCCGAAAAAGTAAACAAATAATTTCCCTGTTCTATCGTAAAACCGCCGTTCATGCTTATGTCCGATTGTTTGTCCACAAAAAGCCTGATGTCGCCCGTGCCTTTGGCTGTAATTTTATCGCCCGCTATCTTATCAAAAATAATGGTAAGCTCGGCGTTGGGCTTTATTTGTAGCTTTATATCAAAATCCACGCCCGAATTGTTGGCGAGTACCGCCTCCGATTTTTTTATGGTATCTTTTGGGTTCACAAAATTAATAAAGCTCGTTTCTCGGCTATAACCACTGCTGCTGGTGGGCAGGCTCACCGCCGTGCCTTTTTCGGTACTCAATGCCACATCAAAATGCAGGTCGTCCAGCCCGCCTTTTATCGCCGCATAGCCCGTTCCTTTTGCCTTACCAAAAAAATAGGCATCTGGCACTTCCACGGTATTCAGCACCAATAAATTTTTGGCATCGATGCGCAGGTTGAGCTTAATATCGTCGAAATAATTGTGTGAAATACCGCCCGAAATCTTGCCCGTGCCGCCCACAGCATCGGTCAGTTCCGAGTTTACAAAATCAATGCTGTTTTGGTTAAAATTTATTTGGGTGTTTATGCCATAAGTTGTGTTCAAATAATCCACCCGAATGCTACCCTTATTGATGCGGGCAAAGCCCGTGAGCAGCGGCTTAGATGCCGTGCCATAGAGGCGCAGACCGCCCGTAGCCAAGCCCGTAATGTTGGTGAGGTAAGGCGAAAGCAGGCTTTGCAGCGGGCTTATGGTGCTTTGATTCAGGGAAAGGTCGAAGTCGAAAAAAGGCGTATTTTTGTCGTTCAGTTTTAGGTTTCCAGCCAAAAGCGCAAGCGTATCTATGCCACGCTGTTTTATAACCAAACCCGTAACGTCCACCCGCTGGCTGGCTTCGTTCCAATCCGAAAAAAGGCGCACATCGCCTATGGCATCGTCGTTGAAGTTAAAATCGCTGATGTCCAAATCCACAAACACGTTTGGTGTAGCAAAAATGCCCGAAACCTGCGCATTGAGCTTGGTAATGCCGCCGAGGCGCACATCATTGTTGGCTATAAATGGGTTTAAAAGCGCCAAATCAAAGCCATTTACGAGCAGGCGCATCACGTCTGTGGACTGCTCCGACAGCCGCCCGAGTATTTGAATGTACTGGTTGTTTAGCGTATCGTTGGCGTAGTTTATCGCAAATTTCTTAAAGTTTACGCCACCCAAACTATCTATCACAATGCGGCTTTGTTTTTCTATGTCCCAGTTTTTACCGCTTAGGGCTATCCTGCCCTTGTTAAACGAAATTTCTCGCTGGCTGCCCAGCAGGTTTACAATGCCTTTTATACGTGCCTGATTCGCCGATTGTTCGCCCTTGGCTATGATGCTAAACTCCACACTGTCGTTGTGCAGGGCGTTTTCCGACCTAAATTCACTCACCAAAATGCTGTCGTTTTGACTCAAATCATCTAACGAAAGTTTAAAAAACAAACCGTCTAAATTAGAATAACTCAACAGCGAAACGTTTTTAACTTTATAACCCTGTGTTTCAAAAAAATCCATTTTTAGGTCTAAATCCAACCCGTTTTGTGTGTTATCAAAGCTACCTTTTGCAAAAATGGGCGAAAATTTATAGGTATTTGGGTACAAAAAGTCGGTTATGGCTTGTCCATTTTTTACATCAAGGTCAAATTTGAACGCCTGCCTTCCAGTATTGGTTACCTTCGGTTTGTATGATGGCAAGTAACCCACCAAGTACGTTTCGAAGGCATCTGCAATGTTTTTAAAGGTAAAATCACCCGAAACATTGGCATCTGCTATGTCGGAGCGGAGCATAATTAGTTTGCCTGTATCGGTGTTAAGTGCCTGAAAATCTAAGTATTGGCTCTTTAATTCCTTGCCCGTTTCTGCAAAAACAATGTTTTTCAGTTTGGCTGTACCCGAAAAATCGTCGAGGGTAGAGCCGCTAAACCCAAACGACAAATCGCCGCTTAGGGTCGTGGGTTTATCGGTGATTTTTAGCTGAAAAAGGTCTATGCGTTTTATGTTGGATACAAAGTCCAAGGTGGGTTTATCGGGGTTTTTAAAATCCACCAAACCATCGAAGTTCAGCGACAGATTGGGGTCGTTGGAGGTGAACTTACCCGCAAAAAGGCTGTTGCTTATTTTTCCGTTGAGCTGCGCATTTTTATACTCGTAGCCGTTTATGTTGGCGGCTATTACGCTGCCTTGCACATTGGCTATGGCATTTTCGGGCGCATTTCCTGTGCCTTTTATGTTGCCGTCTATGCTTATTTTGCCTATGTTTGGGTCGTTTATCAGCTTGCCCACATCAAAATTTTGGGCAAGTATGTAGGCATCGTAGGTGGTTTTTGTACCTTTCAGATTCAGTTTTAGGTCTGTTTTTAGGTCGCCTATTGCTGTGTTAAAACTGCCGCTTGCCTTAAAATTTGTGGGGAAACCATCGAATTTTCCGCTGAAATTAACCAAGCCCAAGGCATCTATTTCTTTGGGTAAATACAACCCATTTATAATGGCTTCGATGCCCGATTTGGAAAAACTTGCATCTTTTACGTCAAGCACAATGTGCGTTTTTTCGAACGGATTGGTAATTAGTTTTTCGAAGGCTATATCGCCCAAAAATCGGATATTTTCGCCTGCGCTTAGGTTTAAATTTGTGCCTTTTAGGTTGTCTATCGAGCCTGTAATTTTTCCGCTAAGGGCGGCATTTTGCTTCAAAATATTGATTTCGGGCGCAAAAAATGCAATGTCTTTTGGTGAAATAAGGGAGCGGTTTATGTTTGCGTCAAAATAAGTATTTGTCTCAAATTTGTCTATTAAGTCGGTGTAGTTGGCGTATTTTAGGGCAATGTCGCCGTTTATATAGGTATTTGGGGTTTTGAGTTGTAGTTTTTTTAGGCTTATAAACTGGTTGGTGAGCGCAAGGTTGGTGGCGAGGCTATCGAGTATAAAGCCTTTTTGCTCTTGCAGGCTTAGGTATTTTATATCGGCTTGGTAGTTGTATCCGATGTTTATGTTTTGGGCTAAAAAATTGAGTTTTTTTACCACAATGTGGCTAAAATCTATGGTGGGGTCGGTGGTGGGCGTGTATTTGTAATCGTGGTACGAAAATCGGGTATTTTTTATATCCAGGTTTTTAATATTTATGAACCAAGGCTCTGTGCTGGGGCTGGGCGTGGCACTGGGTGGGCTAAAATAATTTGCGATAAATTCGTAGTTGTAAATGCCCGTTTTGGCGTTTTGGCTTAGGTTTATTACGGCGTTGGTTAGCTGTGCGCTGCGCAGGTTTAGCCGCTGGTTGCTCACCGAAAGCAAGCCGAGCGAAGTGCGCAAAGTGCCAGCATAAAGCAGCGTATCTTGCTGTTTGTCTTTGATGAGCAAGCCCGCAAGGTACAGCGTATTTAGGTTGGTGATGCCGAGGCTATCTATTTTTACAGTCGTATTTAGCTCTTTGGTGAGGTAGTCGGCGGCTTTTTTGGCTGCCCAAGTTTGTACGGTCGGTTGCAGCAATAGGTAAGCCGTTACGCCCAAAATTAGGGTGCAGCACAAAAGTAAAATGAGGATACTTTTTAGGGCTATTTTTACAAATTTTTTTATTGGTGTTGTGG
Source organism: Bacteroidota bacterium (assembly GCA_043765195.1). Classification (GTDB taxonomy): domain Bacteria; phylum Bacteroidota; class Bacteroidia; order UBA7662; family JAYUJN01; genus JAYUJN01. The sequence goes on from JAYUJN010000032.1 coordinate 22,485, forward strand.
TTGTGCTTGCTGATATTGGGCTGGTTAGTAAGCGTTTTTATGCGGTTTTTATTGCATTGCAAAGATACATAAAAAACTAATTTTTTGGTGCATTGGTTGCGTTTTAAAATTGGGTTATTTGGTGTATCTTTGTATAAAAAAAGCGATGGGTTTTAGTATTTTTTCTGACGAATATTTTATGCAAGAGGCACTGAAAGAGGCTGAAAAAGGCTTTGAAATGGGCGAAGTGCCGATAGGTGCGGTGGTGGTGCAAAACAATAGGATTATAGCCCGCAGCCACAACCTAACCCAAACCCTAACCGACCCCACTGCCCACGCCGAAATGCAGGCGATTACGTCGGCGACCAATTATTTGGGAGCTAAGTATTTGACTGACTGCACTATATACGTGAGCTTAGAACCTTGCGCCATGTGCGCTGGTGCGTTGGCTTGGGCGCAAGTGAGCAAAATTGTGTGTGGAGCTGCCGACCAAAAGCACGGCTTTGAGCGGTTGCAAGCTCGGATTTTGCACCCAAAAACGGAGTACGTGCAAGGCGTTTTGGAGCATGAGTGCGGCTTAATCATACGCAGGTTTTTTAGCAACAAAAGATGAAATACGTAGCTACTTTGGTGTGTGTGTTGCAGTTTTGGGTGGGCTACGCTACCCAAGTGCGTGCCGTGGTAAGCACGCAAAGCCTGCCCATCGGCGACCAGTTTGTGCTGGGCTTGGAGGCGGTGTGTAGCCCAAACGAAAAAATTAGCTTCCCTGTTGTGGTGCTGCCAAACGGCTTAGAAATCGTAGCCCAAACCGAAATACAAAAGGTGGCGCAAGGCGCAAATGTGGTTTACACCCAAAACTTCGATGTTACCGCCTTCGAAGCCAAAAAGTTTGTGCTGCCCGCCTTTGTTTTTACGGACATACAAAGCGGCGCAACGTACAGCACCAAACCGAAAAACGTGGAATTTTTGCCCGTATTGCTACAAAAAAATGACCTCATATACGACATAAAAGGCATTTTGCCCGTAAAATACACACTAAAAGCACTCGTACCGCTTTGTATATTTGCATTTTTGGTGGTTGCTATCGCAGCTTTTTTTTGGCTGAAACCCAAAGCGAAACCCAAAGCCAAACCCACAACCTCACTGCGCCAAAAAAGACTAACGCCCTACGAAAATGCCCTGCAAACCCTCGAGATTTTGGAGCGCAACCAGTTTTGGACGCAAAATACGAAGGAATACCACAGCCGAATTGTGGAAATACTGCACATTTATTTGCAAGCCGAGTTTGGTATAACAACCCACGAGGCAACCTCCAACCAAATTTTGGGGCAACTAAAACCGAAAATAACCGCCGCCAACCTCAACCAAATAGAGGCTATATACCAGCTCTCAGACAGTGTGAAATACGCAAAAGCCACGCCAAGTGCAGAAAACAATTTTTTGCACCTGAAACAAACCAAGGTCTTTATTTTGAATTGTTACGACCAAAAACACAACCTAAAAAACGGAAATATAGCCTCCCTTACCCCAAAATAACCACGCAATGATAAACACGATGCTCGCCATTTTTATTTTTTGGATAAACGCATTTTGGGCTACCGAAAAACCCAAAAACCAGTACGAGGTGTATATATTTTTATCGGAGCAATGCCCCATAAGCCAGTTTTATACCCTGGAACTAAAAAATATTTACGCCCAATACGCCTGCGATAGCATACATTTTACGGCTTTTTTTCCAGTAAAAACCTCGAATAAGCAAACCATAGCCGCATTTACAAAGCTGTACGAATTGCCCTTTGCCACAAAAAAAGATTATAGCCAACGCCAAGCCAAAAAACTGGGCGCAAGCGTGGTGCCGCAGGTTTTTGTACTACATAAAAACACGCTGCTATACAGCGGAAAAATAGACAACGCCTACGAGCGGGTGGGCAAAAGGCGCAGCATCATAACCATGCACTACCTCGGTGCGGCACTGGCTGGCATAGCGCAGCACCAACCGATAGAAGTAACCAAAACCGAGCCGATAGGCTGCATTTTTAGATAAAATATACCTAACCTACTATTTTCGTTTGTACCTTTGCACACATAAAATAAAAAAATAAACATGACCCCAGATAGCAAATCTTTTTTAGAAAAATACCTAAATAACGCCTCGCCCACGGGCTTCGAAACCAGCGGACAAAAACTTTGGCTCGAGTACATACGACCTTTTATCCACGAAACTTTTACCGATGTGTATGGCACTGCGGTAGCCGTAATAAACCCAAATATGCCCTATAAAGTGGTGATAGAAGCCCACGCCGACGAAATAGCGTGGTTTGTGAACTATATAGACGACAAAGGCTACATTTACCTAAAAAGAAATGGCGGCTCCGACCACCAAATAGCGCCCTCGATGCGGGTGAATATTCATACCAAAAACGGCGTGGTAAAAGGCATATTTGGCTGGCCCGCCATACACGTGAGAGATGCCGCCAAGGAAGAAACGCCCTCGATGAAAAACATATTTTTGGATTTGGGCTGCGCCAGCAAAGCCGAAGTAGAAGCCTTGGGCGTACACGTGGGTTGCGTGGCTACTTTTGAGGCAGATATGATGGAGCTAAACCAACAATACGTGGTGGGCAGGGCGCTGGACAATAGAATAGGCGGATTTATGATAGCCGAAGTAGCCCGCCAACTGCACGAGCAAAACATAAAACTGCCCTACACGCTCTACATTGTAAATGCGGTGCAGGAAGAAATAGGCTTGCGGGGCGCAGAAATGATAGCTCGCCGCCTAAACCCCGACGTAGCCGTGGTTACGGACGTAACCCACGATACGCAATCGCCGATGTACAACAAAAAAGAGCAGGGCGACATCAGTTGCGGCAAAGGACCTACCCTAACTTACGGACCAGCGGTGCAAAACAACCTACTAAATATGCTGATAGAAACCGCCGAAGCCAACGAAATTCCGTACCAAAGGCTCACCGCCTCACGCACCACGGGTACGGATACCGACTCGTTTGCATATTCTGGCGTGGGTTCGGCATCGGCACTTATTTCGCTGCCGCTAAAATACATGCACACCACCGTGGAAACAGCCGCTTACTCCGACATAGAAAACGTGATAAAGCTCTACCTCGAGTTTTTGAAACAACTAAAAGCCGCACATAATTTTAAGTACATTCAGTAGCCGATGCACACGCTCAAAGAAATAAAAATACTGCTCCAAAAAGAACTAATGATAGAACTGCGCCAAAAAACAGCGTTTTTGGGCATTATTTTGTACGTGCTTTCTACGTGTTTTGTGGCTTATTTTTCATTCAAAGTAGTGCAGCCGCTGGCGTGGATAGCCCTTTTTTGGGTGATGGTTTTGTTTGCGACCATCAATGCCATTTCTCGCAGTTTTATGCAGTATTCCAAGGGGCAAACGCTGTATTTTTATACCATTGTGAGCGCAGAAGCCATTGTTTTATCCAAAATTATTTATAATTCCTTGCTCAACTTGGTGGTTTCGGCGGTAGCATTGGTTTGTTTTAGTGTGTTGGTGGGCAATCCAATAAAAAATATGCCCGTTTTTTTCATCGCAATGTGTTTGGGTAGCGTATCGCTGAGTACGAGCCTAACCATGATGTCCGCCATAGCACACAAGGCTGGCAACAACCACACGCTGATGACCATACTTGGCCTGCCAGTGGTAATACCCACGCTGAGTATGGTTATAAAAATATCGAAAAATGCGTTAGATGGTTTGCAGTTCGTAGCCAGCATCGACGAAATTACGGCACTTTCTGCCATCACCATCATTGCTTTGGCGGTAGCTTACCTGCTTTTTCCTTATTTGTGGCAGGTGTGAGGGCGGAGGCGTTGCGGCTATATTGTCCGTTTCGGCTGCGCTCAACGACCGACCCCTGAGCGTAGCCGAAGGGAAGGGCGTTTCGGCTGCGCTCAACGACCGCCGAACGAATTACGCAGAGACGCAATTAATCGCGTCTCTACCCAGCAAATGCCCAGCAGGCAAAGGGCGTTTCGGCTGCGCTCAACGACCACGAATTTGATAAATTTGTAAAGACGTTGCACCGCAACGTCTCCACCATCACATTTTCCACCACAATTGCAGAGACGTTGCAGTGCAACGTCTGTACAGCCAAAAAATCCACGTTCGTTGAGCGTAGCCGA
>JAYUJN010000033.1:0-94361 GCA_043765195.1 Bacteroidota bacterium
CTGGATTGGTAGCCGTGGGATTTACGGTATCGGTGGTTCTGGTAATGGTTTGGGTAACGTTTCTGGTGGTGGTTACGCCATTACAAACGCTCGTTACTACATAAGTACGTGTGGTTACGGTGGTACAACCCGATACAATTGCATCTGAACTGGAAACAGAATATGTGCCGCTGCCCGAAATGGCTCCGCCAGCCGCTATGAATGCGGCTGCTGTGGTATGTGCGGCTGGAAGTGCCGCATTGCAAGCGGAAATAACTATGTTTGGCGGGGCGGTGGCTGTCAGTGGCGTGGTGGCAGGGCAAGTGGCTGGTGCGGTGGTGGCGGTGTTGTCTATTGCGCTGTATATGTTGGGTGTTACGGCGTTGCAAGCGCAACGAGTGGCTATGCTCATAGCCGTGGTTTGGTTGTAGGTAGGTAAAGTGCTGCTGAATGCGCCTCCGTTTAACGAATATTGCAAAAACTGACCCGACGGACAAGATTTCGTTCCTTGTGCAATTGTACCACCTGCTGGCACGGCACAGGCATTGGTGCAGGTGGAATTGGTGATGCTCAATGCGCCCGTGGGCGGCGTAACGTTGGTACACGGGCAAGACGGCGCTACTGCGCCGCCAGGTGCCACGCTCACGGTGGTGGCGGCATTGCTATAAAAAGTAACCAATAATATGTAATATACTGGGTTTGCGGGTGATGCCGTGGCTGGCACGGTAAAACTTGCGTTTAAGGCTACGGTGGTCGTAACATCGTAATTACAAGCCAAAGGCGCACCCAACGCCGCACCGCAAGCTGTGCCTGGCAGGGCGGTAAACGGACCCCAAATGGCGGCATCTACGTCAGAGGAAGGTGCGTTGGTAATGTTTAATGTAACTGCACCTGGCGAATTGTAGGCTACAAAGGTGTAGGCAGGGCGGGGCTGGGTAGCCAAACAACCATAGTTAGCTCCTGTGCCTGCACCTCCGTTGGCGCAACCAGTAGAAAAAGCGAAATTCGACGAGCCACATAGCTGACCGCCAGCCGCACCCGTACTCGGGTTTAGGGCTGCACAGGTACAAGTTTCTACGGTTTGGGCTGACGAATGCTGGGCATTTAAACATAAAAATGCGGCTAATATATAAAGTATAACTCTGTTTTTCATGGCTTAATTTGTAAAAGTAGTGTTTAACTCGGTTTGGGTAAAACCAAAATTTTGAATTAAAATCGTGGTAATTTTGGCATTGCTTGCCTGAATTTTGAAGCTACCACTGCCGTCGAACGAGCATTTTTTTACGCCTTGTATGCCCATAAGGTATTGCGTTACGGCTTCGCTCGATTGCTTAAATATTGGATTTTGCATTAATAAAGGATTGTTTATGAGGTACAAGCCAGATAGTGCATCTGTGTCCGCTATTTTTCTAACGTATTTTTCGGGATTGGGCTGCACGCTTGCGCCAGGCTTTTGAATGGTGAGGTTTGAGCCTTGCACCAAACTGGCTTTGGGTTGCTGGGCGTGTGCAAACGTAAATGCCATGCAAAAAAGAAAAGTGATGTACAAAATTTTCATTGGAAATAAGTGGATTGAATATGTGTGTAATTGATACCTAAAACTAACGAATGCGTTTGGTGCAAAAAGTGTGTAATTGGCTTTTGTTACTATTATGTAATGAAATTGTTTTTTGTGTACAATTGTAAGCCAAACGACTTTTTGTTGCAAACTTTTAGCCCTTTATTGGGTAGTTATGGCACATTTGAGCATAATAAAACCTAAAATTTTAGTTATTTTGAGATTAATTACATTTACAATGCGCTATATTTTGCTTGTATTATAAAAATTTAGTTGTGTTCTGCACCTTTTTTAACAGCAATGTATTTTGCTTTTAATAACAAACCGCCCCCCACGCCTATCGGCGTGGGGGGCGGGACAAACTGTAAGGCGGAACTAGCAAACTGGAAGGCGAGACTGACAAACTGGAAGGCGGAACTGACAAACTGGAAGGCGAGACTGACAAACTACGAGGCAGGACTGGCAGAAAAAAGTTGGGTGGGTGCGCTAACGCGCACCCACCCAACTAAAAAATACTAAGTTTCAAAGCACACACTTACTCTTTTACAAACTTAATATTAGACCTTGCCCCCGATTTTGCATCGGTAGCCTCCAACATATACAAACCAGCCGCCAACTGCGCCGCATCATAGGTATAGGTATTTGTGCCTTTGCCCATTACCACAAGCGTTTTGTACACCAATTTGCCCTTGGAATCTCTTATCGTAATGTTTGCGCTTGTACCTTGTGGCACATTTATGCTATAATTCAGCACACCTTGCGTTGGGTTAGGCATCGCAGATATAATATCTATTTTGCTATCGCCCACCAATATGCGCACCACAGGCGTTTTGTCCGTTTTACCGTCCAAATCCCTGATTACAATGCGGTAATAATTAAAGCCTGCCACCGCATTTTCATCTACACTAAAATACGAGGTAGTAACCGAGCCGCCGTTTTGCGGGGCTACCGTAGCAATGGTTTTAAAGCTAACATTGTCCGCAGAACGCTGTACCTCATAGCTGCCTATGTTCGTTTCGCTGGTAACCAACCAGTTTAGCACCACTTTTTTGGTTTCATATTTGGCATCAAAGCTCAAAAAAGAAACTGGCAATATACAAGACGGAAAACTCAAAGACGACGAAGGGCAAGCCAAACACGGAGCCACAGGCGCACTGTTTTGTATGGTAAGCGTAGCACCACTAACGCAGTTTGGTAAGCCCGTAAAGCTACCCGTGGTATTGCAAGGTGGCAAAGATGCCAAACAGCCCGCTGGCGTTACACCAGTAAGGCAATACTGGTACGCACCGCCGCCGCTACCCGTAGCCGTAATTACATCGGTGGTAGCATTACACACCAAATTGGTAGCAGTAATGGTAGGCTTAGGCGAAACCACCACATCTACAAACGAAGTTGTAGCATCGCAGTTTGTAGTACCACCAGCACAAAGCGTGCGGGCAGAGGCATTTTTACCAGCCAAAGTAACACGGTAGGTAGTGCAAGTAGTTACGGCTGGTGCAGTAAACACAGGCGCAGTAACGCCGCTACTTGCTGACAAACAACCCGCACAAGCTGGCACAACGGTATAAGTTGGGTCAGTAGCCAAAAATACACCCGTATTGCTATAAGTATAAGTATCGTAAGTGCCTGTAAATGCACTTAGATTAAGCACAGAGTTAGCCCCAAAATTACAATTTGCATCGTAAATTTCGAGTATTCCTGCTGTAAGCGGCGAGGTTACAGTTTGCTGCCCGTTGGCATAGCCTGCTGCTGGTGGCGCAGCTCCATCTGTAATCGTAAAAGTTCCACTCGTACCCCCAGCCGTTATTGTACCTCCTGTATAACTATCACCGATTTGTATCAGCACACCATCTACAAAAATGGCTAAATCTCTAAGCCTAAATGCTGGGTCGGTAAATGTACCTATGGTAAATGTAACTGACCTCAACTTACCTGCTGGTCGGCAACCAGTTGTGGGCGGTGTAAGTGTGTAAGTACGTCCTTGCCCAGCAGTAGCATCGCAGGCTTGTGTACCGTCTATTACACCAGTTTGCCCAGCACCAATTCCAGTTCCGTTGGCAACAGTAGGGCATTCTCTAAGTGTAGCAGTAAGGTTGGCTGTAGCACCGCCGCAAATACTCGCAGCACTCGATGCAAGTAATGTTTGGTCAGGTATGGCTGGGTTTACTACTATGGTGCGTATTATGTCGCAAGACCTATTGCAAGGTCCGCCCGTTTGGTCTTTTATGGTAATGGTGTAGCTACCTACTGGCACCGCCGAGGCTTTGCGTGTAGTACCCACAGTTGCAAAAGTGAGGGCAGGCACCGAGCTTATTACATAACTACCTACTTCGCCAGCCGTAGCACCCGAGCTATTTTGGTCCACAAAACCACCCTTCAAATCCGAAATGGTAATACAAGCATTGTTTGCGCCTGGGCAGCTTTCGTCCAATTTGGTTACGGTAGCGGCTAATGTAGGCACATCAGATATAAATTTTATGCAACTCGTGGACTTAGAACCGTTACAAGCATCTTCGTAGCGCACGCAAACCGTGGATACATTGCGGGTTATACCATCGCCAAAGTCTCTGGTATAAGTACCAGGCAATGTAAATGGATTTACACCCGCACTACCAAATGGATTTCCTATTACGTTGGTTACGCATTGTGCGCCCGTTGCAGTTGTAGAACCAAACGCACCCAGTAGCCCTGTGTATTCGTTAGGATAGTTATTGCCCGTTGTGGGCGTACATGGGGCAAGTGCCGCAGCGCAGGCAGTAAGCGTAGTACCCGTATTTGGGGTTAGTTGTATGCCATTGTTATAAAAATAAACCGCCGTAGTACCCGCTGGGTAGCTGGTTACGGCAGGATTACAGTCTGGGATACCAAAGTTATTGGCTGATGGTGCACCTTTACAAGTTGTAGGGCTACCTATGCCCAAGGTTACGTTGTCTCGGCAGTTTACCACCACTACGTTTCTGCCATTGCTGGCGGCTACCAGTGGTGTGGCACTTACGAGTGTATCGTTGGTGGCTGCCGATGCGCCTGCCAGCGAGTTTGTACCATTGAGTACGTAGGTATTTGGTGTACAGCCGCTACCTGTAGCACCATTGTCGAGGCTGGCTGCGTTGGGTTGTTGGCGAAATGTGCTTGAATATGCGCCGTTTCCTGTGGGGCAAGCTGCAATGCCAGCTACGGTAAGCACTGGGTCGCTTATTTGGTTGGCTGTGCCGCCCACGGTAAATGTTACTCTTGCACTGCGTGCTTCCGATACTGCGGCGGTAGTAATGCCATTCACCACCCTTGCACATACAATATCATTTATTAGGCTGTTGTTCACCCTCGATATGCTCGAGGTAGTAATTGCACCTGCGGCGGTAGCGGCTGGTCTGTTTATAATTATTTCCCAAACGTAGGCATCGTACCTTTGCCCTGCGCACAAGGCAGAGGTACTGGCGGTAAAGGCAAGTGGCACGGCAGCACACACGCCCAGCGTGGCGGTGGCTGTGGTAGTCCAAGAACCGTTGTATGTACCAGCCGCAGAACTTGCGCCAGTACTTAACGATTTTCTTGCCAGCTCTAAGGTATAGCAAGTAGAACTTTTGTTGGCTGCGCAGGCTATGGCATCTATGCCTCCACCAGCCAATATGCTCCCTCTTGCGGCAGAACAAGCAGTACCAGCCGCATTGTTAAAAATAGAACTCAAACCGTATTCAGTATCCATGCCTGCGGGTGCGGGCGAGCCGTGCCCTACCACTTGTAGGTAATAAAATACCGAGCCGTTCGTACCGTTGGTACAAGTACTTGCGGTGGCACGGGCAGCACCGCACTGTGGCGTAAGGTTTACGGTAAAACCCGCTAAGTTGGGCGTACCGCCCGATAGCGTTACGGCTGAAACGGTAAACGACGGCGCAAGTGCCACTGTACACTGCGCAAAAGCGGCTTGGGTAGCCACGAGGCATACCAAAAGTGTGGCTGCCAAAAATTGTTTTATATGTTGCATGATTGATTTATGTGTGTTATAATAATTGATAAAAAGGGTTTAGTCATTTTTTTTGGGTACAATGAGCTTACCCTCGGCTTTGAGCTGCGGCTTCGCCTTTGGATTTACTCTTAGCGCTGCACTTGGGCTGGCTGGTGCGGGCATTGGCTTGGCGGTGGGTTCTGCGCCTATTTTTACGAGCAACTGTGGCGGCTTGGTTATTGGTATGGTTGCAGTGGGCTGCTGGGCAGCCTTGGGTGGCTGTTGTGCCTGTGCGCCACAAAAAGCCAGTGTGCTACCCACAAGTAGCGTACTTAGTAGTACTTTTCTCATTTTGTTTGTTGTTTAAAGGGTTGTTTTTTATTTATAAAAATTGAATTTTTATCATTTATTTTAGCAAGGAGGCTATTTTATATTCCAGCGCATCGCCCCGCAAATCTCTGGCTACAAAGTTTCCTTGCCTGTCTATCAGGTAGTTTTGGGGCGTAAACTTTACGTCGTATATAAAGCTAAACGAAGTCCTAAACCCCGACAGCTCGCACACATTTATCCACATAAGGTCTTGATTTACAATCGCCTTTTTCCATTGCTCGGGGTCGTCGTCCAGGGCTACGCCGTATATTTCAAAGCCTTTTGGGTGGTATTTTTTATAAATCGTGCGCAGTTTTATGTGGTTGGTCTCGCATTTTCCACAGCCCGACTCCCAAAACTCTATCAGCACTATTTTTCCGTGCAGGCTACTAAGCGGCACCAAGTTTCCCAGTGTATCTTTTAGAGCTAGTTCGGGTACTTGCTTGCCCTTTCTGATGTTGGCGGTATTTAGGTTTTTGGCTCTAAAATTGGTCGAATAATTGATGTAATACTGCGTTTGGCTGTAATTTTGCTCCAATTTTTGCACCGCATCTGTAATATAATCGGGCTCTTCGTTGGGGTTTAGGTAGCATATTGCGTAGTAAAGCAGCAGCGAATTTTGGTTTTCTGTACCAAAGTTTTTTATAATTTCGGTGTAAGCCTCCTTTATAGAGTCGGCTTGCATACCATAAATAAACCGCATCGAGTCCACCTCGGGCTTGCCTATGCAGCTCCGCATTTGCGCATCTACGCCCGCCTGCGCCACCGCCAAATCTTGGAGCTTGCCCACAAACTTTTTTAGGTTGGCATTGTCGTTGGTGGGCTGCACAAGCTCATAGTTTTTATAAAACGCTGATTTACTGCCATTTACCACCGTCGTTTCTTGGTTTACGATGAGCGTAACCCAGTTGTCGGGGCTTAGTTTCAAAGCCACAAACACGGGCGCATTGGTGGCGTTGTTTTTTTTAAACGAAAAATTTCCGCTTGCGTCCACCAGCACCGAGTCTATTTTTACAAAATTTACGGCATTAAAAAACTCGAGGTACAGCACCTGGTTCTCCATGCCAGCTATGTTGCCTTTTATTTCATAAAAAGGAATGCTTGGCGCAAAAAAAGCGTAAACGGCGGGCGTGTTGCAAAAATACCCAGCCAACACCACTAAAATTCGGACGATATAAACACGCATATCAGGAAGGAGGTAGATTAGCCACTCGGCTAAAAAAATATTTATTTGTAAATGAGAGCGCAAATAAACAGCACTTTTTATACACCAAATTAAAATAATTTATGAAATTGCTTTATTTATCGACGAAATTTATTAAAATAATTATTTTAACTTATTTTTTAAAAAATAAGGTATTTTAAGACTTTATTTCGGCATTATTCCAGTTTTTATTAATTTTTTATTTGGGGCAATATGCGTTTATTCAGTTTTTTATTGCCTTTGCGCCAACCTAAAAAAATGGCTCACATTGGGTTTTATTTCATACCTTTACAATAAAAATGGAGCATTACAAAACAGTTGTAATGCCCCGCAAATGCCTTTAATTTTATACAAAAAGCTGTTTTAAGTACAAGATGAAAAATTATGTGTTGTTTTTGCTCGTTTTTTTGGTGTTTGGTTGCAAAAATGAGCCGAAAAAAGTGGGTAGCCAAGGGCTAAAAATTTTGTGTACCACGGGCATGATAGCCGACGCCGCCCAAAACATAGCCCAAAACAAAGCCGAAATAGTGGCACTTATGGGCAGCGGAACCGACCCACATTTGTACAAAGCCTCGCAGGGCGACTTAGAAAAAATGCGCTGGGCGGACGTAATTTTTTACAACGGATTGCATTTAGAGGGCAAAATGGTGGAGGTACTCGAGGCACTAAAACGCACAAAAACCACCGTAGCCCTCGGCGAAACCATACCCAAAAACCTGCTCATAGCCAACGATAAATTTGGTAGCAACTACGACCCACACATTTGGTTTAGCCTAAAAAACTGGCGCATTGTAGCCCAAAACATCACCAAAACCTTGGTGCAAAAAGACCCCGACAACGCCGCTTTTTACACAAAAAACTTGGCTGCCTACACCAGCCAACTCGATAGCCTGAGCCAAGAAATTGCCCAAAAAATAGGTACTATCCCAGCCCAAAACCGTGTGCTTATTACATCGCACGATGCTTTTGAGTACTATGGCAGGGAGTTTGGCGTGCGGGTAAAGGGCTTGCAGGGCGTATCTACGGTGGCGGAGTACGGCTTAAAAGACATTGTTTCGCTCGTAAATTTTATTGTGGCGCAAAAAGTAAAGGCGGTGTTTGTAGAAACCTCCGTATCGCCCCGCTCGATAGAGAGCGTGGTGCAGGGCTGCACCGAAAAGGGGCATAAAGTAATCATAGGCGGCACCTTGTACAGCGATGCCATGGGTGCGCAAGGCACGCCCGACGGCACTTATTTGGGTATGCTGCGCCACAACACCAACGCTTTGGTGGCAGCACTGCGTTAGGCTACCTTATTTTTAGTAAAATAATAGAAATGGCTACGGTAATGATGGTAACTATCCAAAAACGAATGACGATTTTGGACTCGTGAATGCCTTTTTTCTCGTAGTGGTGGTGCAGCGGCGACATTAAAAAAATGCGCCTGCCCTCGCCGTATTTGCGCTTTGTGTATTTGAAATAGCTCACCTGCAAAACCACCGAGAGGCTCTCTACAAAATAAACCAAACAAAGTATGGGTATGAGCAGCTCCATTTTTATGATAATGGACGCAGCTACCACCGCCCCGCCCAAGGCAAGGCTGCCAGTATCACCCATAAAAACCTGCGCTGGGTAAGTATTGTACCACAAAAAACCGATGCACGCCCCCACCATCGCCGCCAAAAAAACCACTACCTCGCCCGAGTACGGCACGTATATAATGTTCAAATATTCCGCCAAAATCACATTGCCCGCCATGTACGCCAGCACCACCAGCCCCACACCCACGTAAGCCGTAGTGCCAGCCGCCAGCCCGTCTATGCCGTCGGTCAGGTTCACGCCGTTGGTTACGGCAGTAACCACAAACACAATCACGGGCAGAAAAAACACCCACGCCCAGTTGTGGTTCAGCTCCAAAAAATTATAATTAAACACCTGCGATTTGAGCAGCAACACGTTGGTTTCCAACGCCAAATGCTTGATGAGCGGGTGCGCATAAAGCGTTACGCCTATAATAATACCCAAACCAACTTGCCCTATGATTTTAAACTTTTCCCGTAATCCTTTTTTGTCTTTTTTAAATACCTTTATATAATCGTCCAAAAAACCGATTGCACCCATCCAAATCGTAGAAAAAATGAGCAGGATTACATACACATTTAGCACTTTGGCAAACAACAATGTAGGCACTATCATGGATATAATGATAATAATGCCGCCCATGGTGGGCGTGCCAGCCTTTATGTGGTGCGTGGCGGGTCCGTCGGTGCGGGTTATTTCGCCTATTTGTTTGCGTTTTAGGTAGTTTATTATTTTTTTGCCTACTATCAAGCCCATAATTAGTGCCATAAGCCCAGCCATGCCAGCCCTAAAACTGATGTACTGAAAAAGACCTGCGCCCGCAAGGTTGTATTGTTCATCTAAGTACTTAAAAAGGTAATAAAACATAAAACGTAATTATGGTTGTTTTATAAAATCGGTTGTTTTTAGCTAAAAATTTGACCAAAAACCGTTACTCTGCCTTCAAACACGCTTCCAGTATTTCAAAATCGCTAAACGGGTGCTTCACGCCCGCTATTTCTTGGTAGGTTTCGTGTCCTTTTCCAGCCACGAGTATTACGTCGCCTTTTTGGGCGAGCATGGTAGCGGTTTTTATGGCTTGCTTGCGGTCGGGTATGGTCAGGGTTTTGCTTTGGTGTTGTAAAGGTACGCCTTTTTGCATATCTTCCAAAATATTGTGGGGGTTTTCGTACCGTGGATTGTCGGAAGTTAGTATCACTTTATGGCTAAATTTGCAGGCAATCGCCGCCATTTTGGGGCGTTTTTCGGTGTCTCTGTTGCCGCCGCAGCCCACCACGGTTATTATTTTGCGTTGGTTTTGAGCAATGTTTTCTATGGTTTTGAGCACATTTTCCAGGGCATCGGGCGTGTGCGCATAGTCTATAATGCCTATTACGTGGTTTGGGGCTACAAAATAATCGAAGCGCCCAGCCACATTTTTGGTCGTAGAAAGTGCCGCCAGCAGTTCCGTGGGGTTTTGGTGCAGCAGCAACGCCGTGCCGTAAACCGCCAGCAGATTATAAGCATTAAAACTACCCACCAGCAAGCTGTGAAACTCCGTTTGGTTGAAGTTAAGGAGCATACCGCCAAAATCATTTTCCAAAATTTTACCCTTGTAATCCGCACCCGTTTTTAGGGCATAACTATATTTTCGGGCATCGGTATTTTGCAGCATCACTGCGCCGTTTTTATCGTCTATGTTTGTAAGTGCAAAAGCATTTTCGGGCAATAGGTCAAAAAAGCGTTTCTTTGCTTTTAAATACGCCTGAAAATTAAGGTGAAAATCCAGGTGTTCGTGGGTCAGGTTGGTAAAAACGCCGCCCACAAAGCGCAAACCCGCAATGCGGCGCTGCACCACGGCGTGGCTGCTCACTTCCATAAACACATATTCGCAGCCGCTATCCACCATTTTGGCGAGCAATTTGTTCAGTTCTATGGCGTTGGGCGTGGTGTGCGTGGCGGCTGTGGTTTGGGTATTTATGCGGTTGGCTACCGTAGAAAGCAGCCCCGTGGCGTAGCCCATTTTCATAAATACGTGGTACAGCACGGTGGCGGTGGTGGTTTTGCCGTTCGTACCCGTAATGCCCACCAGTTTTATTTTTTGTGAGGGATTTTCGTAAAAATTGGCAGCCAAAAAACCCAGGGCTTCCGCCGTGTTTTCTACCCGAATGTAGGTAATTTGGGGCAAAATCAGTTCGGGCATTTTTTGGCAAACGATGGCGGTAGCGCCCTGCGCCAGCACTTGGTCTATAAAAATGTGGGCATCTATTTTAGTGCCTTGCAATGCCACAAACAAAACATCGGCGGTTATTTTTGTGGAGTCTATGGATATTTCGGCTATGTTTTTTTGCAAATCACCAAAAACTTCGAGTGTTTTTATTCCTTTTAGGAGATTAGATAGCAGCATAAAAAAAAAGGTTGTAATTTTGGAGTTGCAAATGTACGCAAATCAATTTTTTAATGATGAAAAAAACGATATTTTTGATTGTTTTAGCCCTTTTTTTTCAAAATATGCTCAAAGCGCAGCCAGATAGTAGCTACAATGCCGCCAAACACCAAAAAAATGCCATGAATGTGCTGCTCACTTGGGGCGTGGGTTCGGCGCTGGTGGGTGCGGGCAAAATGGCTCTGAGTACCACCCCCTACGGCAAGGCTTTTGCGCTGCAAACCATGGTTTGGGGCGGCATAGATGCTGGCATAGCGGGCTACGGCAAGTATTCGCTGAACAAAAAACTGCTAAACGGCAGTTTTGTACCCGCCCAAGAGCGCAAAGATTTTAGAAAAGTGCTGCTCATAAATGCCCTGATAGACGTGGGGTATGTGGGGTTGGGTGTGGCACTAATGCGTGCCAAAAACGACAAATGGCACGGGCATGGCATGGGCATAGCTACCCAAGGCGCATTTTTGGTTTTGTTCGATGGGCTGAATTTTGCCATCACTTTTTAATTTTTATAAATGAAAAGGCGTTGCAAACTTATTTACAAAAAAAATGTTTTATTTAAAACCCAAGCTAATTACAATGAACAATAAAAACCACACAAAAGAGCAGTTTGAGACAGAAACTGATGTTTTGGAACAAGTAACGCCAAGCCTTGTTTTATTCAACGACGATGTAAATACGTTTGAACACGTGATAGATTGCCTACAAAAAATTTGTGCGCACACCGTGGAGCAAGCCACGCAAGCGTCTATTTTGGTGCATCACAAGGGTAAATGTGTGGTAAAAAACGATGCCCACGACCAACTAAAACCCATGTGCCACGCACTGCTCGACGCTGGGCTTTCGGCAAAAATCATGGATTAAATTTATTTCACTCCAAAATTCAAACAAGTACAATTTACAAAAAAAACCCCCAGCCCTGCTATCGCAGGTCTGGGGGTTTTCTAAAATATTAGGCTTGCGCCTCTAAAAAATTCTTAGCTTACGCCTCCCGCAGCTTCTTATTGCTTGTGCTTATTTGTTTTTGCGTTTTGCGCCTATGCCCGATGGGCTGCCCACACGTATCATAGCGCAACGGAAACCAAGGTCGTCCGAGGCACGGTCTTCGTCCATAAAGCGACGTGTACCTGGGCTCAACCAGTAAGGCATATCACGCCAAGAACCGCCTTTGTAAACCCTCGACTTGTTCGAAATCAACGATGTTTTTTCGTTGTACATTTCTGCATTGTCTATGTAGTCGGTTACGTTGGGGTTTGCGTAGCGTGTGGTATCAGGCATATAAGCTATTCTGCCCAAGCTATCACGCTCTACTTGTCCGTCGGTGTTGGTTTTGGCTACGGTGTATATGTTTCCTCTAAATGAGTTAAAATCTTCAAAATCCACCGAGTTCAACGGGCGGTACAAGTCAAGTACCCATTCGTTTACGTTTCCGCCCATGTTGTATAGCCCAAAATCGTTTGGCATATACGAAACCACAGGTGCAGTAGGTGCGGCGTTGTCGTTTAGCTTGCCCGCCACGCCCATTAGGTCGCCACGTCCACGCTTAAAGTTAGCCAAAATCTCACCTTGGTATCCGCCTTTGTTGCCATTACGGGTACTTGTGCCGTTCCACGGGTATAGCTTACGGTCGTTTATGTTTTCACCAGCGGTGTTTCCTACCAGTGCAAGGGCTGCATATTCCCACTCTGCCTCGGTGGGCAAGCGATACGAAGGCTGCAATACGCCATCTTCCATCGTTAGCCCACGGCTGTCTTTGCTTGGGTCTAAGTCTTTTTTGGCTTTGTTTACCTCTGGTAAGTACAAACCAGCGAGGTAAGAACCCGTATTAAAGTTTTCTTCGCCCACTTGGTTTGGGTTGTATTTTATATAACCTGCGTCCACAAGCATTTTTTCGTTCACACGGTCGGTGCGCCACGCACAATAATTGTTGGCTTGCGCCCAGTTTATGCCCACTACTGGGTAGTAGTTGTATGCTGGGTGGCGGAAATATGTTTCTACATAAGGCTCGTTAAAAGCCAGCTCCCTGCGCCACACAGTGGTATCGGGCATGGCGGCACGGGCTACCTCGGGGTTGGTTTCGCCATACGTGCGGCGTAGCCAATAAATGTATTCACGGTAATGCACGTTGGCTACCTCTGTTTCGTCCATATAAAACGACGAAACCGTAACCCTACGTGGACTATTGTCATTTTCTTGAGTAATGTTTTGCTCGGTAGCACCCATCACAAAAGTACCGCCTTCTATCAGAACCAAGCCTGGTCCGGCACTTTGCTCTACATATTTAGGCACTTCAAATCCGCCATTTTTTTCGGAATTATAGTCCCAACCTGTTTTTTCTGACATCGCCTTACTGCCGCAAGATGCCACGGCAAAGCCAATTGCCAGCAATGATGCGCCTGTAAAAAGTTTGTTTCTAAGCTTGTTCATTATGTTTGATTTTTCTTTGTTTTTTAGCTTTGTGTTTCAAACGCCAAATATAGGCATTTATTGTGGATAATTATATGCTTTGGTTTCGTTTTTTGTTTTTATTTCACCAATACCCAAAACCTGTGTATTTTTTATTGGTTTTAAGCCCCGATGCCGTCGTTTTTTTTAACTTAAAACTGTGGGCATTTGAGTTTTTCTATGCGGCGTTTTTTGTTTTTTTGTTTCTCTTCAAACGAAAATGCAATGGACATTTCGTGTGAGCCAGAAGTAGCCGTATTCAAACCCGAGGTAGTAAGGTCGTAGCTATAGCCTACTTTAAACGCCCCTTTTTGCACGCCGAGCAGCACCATAAACGAGTCGTAGGTTTTGCCCGAAACACGGTACCAAACGCCGCCCACCATAGGTCCGTGGTTTAGGTACATACCCAAGTTGAGGGTATTAAACGGTCCTTGGTGCTGAAAAATAAGGTTGGGCGATATAGATGTACCCAAGTTTCTAAACGTTTCTTTGCGCAAGGTAATGTTTCCGCCCACGTGTCCCGTCCATTTCATGTACATTTGTGCGGTTTGGTTGCCGCCCGTAAGTATGCTTTCGTTGGGTTGGGTGAGGTGGTGCGCCGCCACGCCGCCATAAAAATTTTCGCTGTATAACAGCATACCAGCCGCAAAATCAAAAAAGTTTGCGCTCGTAATGCCGCCGCCGCCTGGTATTGGCGTGTTTTCCAGCGTGCCTCTTACCACGCCCAAGCGAGCGTCTATTTGGTCGCCAAACACGAGGTTGTCCCAGTTAAAAGACCTGTTGGTATAGCCAGCCTGCAAGCCCGTTTTTATGGCTAATTTTCGGGTAAGATTAATGTTGTTGCTGTACATTACATTTACTGCATTGGTTGCGTACATGGATTCGCCCGTGCGGTCGGCTAATGCCTGCACGCCCAAGCCGCCGCTTATGGCATCGAAATACTGGTCGTAAGATGCGGAGTATGTTACAAATGTACCTGGTATGGCGGGCCATTGGTTGCGGTAGTTCATCACAAAGCGTGGACCTACATTGCTACCTGCCATGGCGGGGTTCAAATACAACGGATTGGCGTAATATTGCGAGAACAATGGGTCTTGTGCCTGCGCCGTGCAAAAGCACAATATGGTGGCTGAAACGGCAATGATTTTTTTAAACATAGCGGGTTTTTTTAAAAGGGAGTGTAAAAATCCAATATATTTTAGAATTATCAAAATATTTCGGGTTTTTTTTTGTTAAAGTAGTGATAATAATCGACCAATATCGTTTATTGATATTTCACAGCTCAAAATTAAACCTTTTTTTGGGTTTTTCGTTTAATTTTTTTCTAATTTTTTTTAATGAAAAATATATATTGCATTTTGGTATTATACGCATTTTGTGGCGGTTTATTGCAGGCACAACCCAACACCAAAATGGTGCGCCTTAGCTGGCAGGCTGCCAACACGCAGGCTGGCGTGGTTTACCCCAATTTTTTGGAGGGGAACTACGTGCCTTTTTACGAAAACCTACCCGTTTTTACGCACACATTTGAGCAAACCAGCCAAGAAATCACCCTAAAAAACTTGGTGTACGAAAACCTACCGCAGGCAGATGTGCCAGCTTGTGCCGCTATGCTCACCAAAATTATGGGGGAAGCGGTGCTGACCCAACAAATTGGTTTTGAGCGCAAAGAAGCCCGACTGGTGGCGCAAGTTTTTCCGTTTCGCAAAACGGCGCAGGGCATCGTACAGCGTTTGGTTTCGTTTGATATGGTACTCGATGGCAAGCGCACGCAGGCTACCAACGCCAAACCTACGCCCGAAACCGTAATAAACTCGGTGCTGGCGCAAGGCACTTGGTACAAAATTGGCGTGGTGCAAACGGGCATTTATAAGCTGGACAAATCTTTTTTTACTGCTCTGGGCGTGAACACCAACAGTTTTAACCCAAAAAACATACGCATAGTGGGCTACGGCGGCGGTATGTTGCCACAAAAAAACAGTGCTTTTCGCTACAACGACCTGCCCGAAAACGCCATAACCGTGGTGGGCGAAGCCGACGATGTGTTCAACGACCAAGATTATGCGGTTTTTTATGCCCAAGATGCGCACAAATGGGTGCTAAACAACGGAAAGTTTGCGCACGAACAAAATTTGTATGCCGACACCAGTTTTTATTTTATAAATGTAGATGGCGGCGTGGCGGGCAAGCGCATGGCTACCACCTCGGAAACCCGCCCCGTGGATTTGAACGTGAATACCTACACCGCACGAACTTATTTGGAGCAAGACAAAACCAACCTTTTGGGTAGTGGGAAAAACTGGCTCGGCGACCTTTTCGACCTGCAAACGACCTATAACTATGATTTTAGTTTTCCCAACCGACTAACCGACCAAACGGTGTGGATTGCTGCAACGATGGCGGCTTCGTGGAGCAACTCGAGCATTTTTTCGTTTAAGGCAAACGGTGCGCCGCTGCAAAACCTGCCCATACCCTACGCAAACTTGGGCAGCGGCGAAGGCTATGAGGCGCAAGACAATACGCTGCAACAAACTTTTACGAACAACAGCCCCAACATAAACCTGAGCATTAGCTACAACAAACCTGGAAACGCCGCCCGTGGCTGGACCGATAAAATAGAACTAAATGCGACTTGTGCCATAAAAATGGTGGACGCACAGCTCAATTTTAGAAAAAACCGCATAGACCCCAACACCACAACTTCGTACACGCTGGCGGGCGCAACGAACAATACGAAGGTATGGAACGTAACCAACCCGACCGATGTGGCGAGTGTTTCTGGCTCGCTGGCAGCGGATTTGTTTGTTTTTAAAAGCCATAGCGACAGTGTTTTGCAAGAGTTTTGGGCTTTTGATGCGCCCACGCTCTCGCCCATAGCCTTGGGTGCTGTACCCAACCAAAACCTGCACGGCTCGCCACCGCTCGACATGGTGATAGTGAGCCACCCGAGTTTTGTAACCCAAGCCAACCAACTGGCGGCGCACCGCCAAGCCCAAGGCTTGCGTGTGGCGGTGGTAGAACCGCAAATGATATACAACGAGTTTTGCAGCGGCAAGCAAGATGTTACCGCCATAAGAGATTTTTTGAGAATGCTCTACAACCAAGCCACCAACCCCAACGACATACCCAAATACCTGCTGCTGGTGGGCGATGCCTCCTACGACTACAAAAACCGCATAAACAACAACACCAATTTTGTGCCGTGCTACGAAAGCGAGGAGTCGCTGCACCACATCTTGTCGCATACTTCGGATAGCTATTTTGGGCTGCTCGATGCCAGCGAAGGCGACTACTCATTTACCGACAAAATGGACATCGCCGTGGGTAGGCTGCCTGTATCTTCGTCGGAGCAAGCCCAAGACATTACAAACAAAATAATAGCCTACGACAACCCAAGCGGACTGGGCGACTGGCGCAACACCCTTAGCCTCGTAGCCGACGACGAAGACAACAACCTCCACGTGGTACAATGCAATGGCGTGGGCAACATTATAACGAGTAAATACCCCAACGGCATTTTGGATAAAATATACTTCGATGCGTTTAGGCAAGAGTCGCAAAACGGCGGGCAAAGATACCCCGAAGCGAAAACCAACGTGATAAACCGCATAAATAAGGGCGCACTAACCATGAGCTACATAGGGCACGGCGGGCAAAGCGGCTGGGCGCAAGAATATGTATTTATAGAAAACGACCTAAATCTGCTGAACAACAAAGACCGCTACCCGTTTATGGTTACTGGCACTTGCGCCTTGGCTCCGTTCGACAACCCAAACAGGTTCTCGTTTGGCGAAAACCTGTTTTTGCGCCCCAACGCAGGTAGTATGGCTATGTTTACTACGGTGCGCAAAACTTTCCCTGGCGATAATTACGCCCTAACCGCCAACTTGTTCAACAATTACTTATTTACAAAAAACCCACAAACCAACCAAAACATAGGCTTGGGCGAGGCGTGCAGGTTGGCTATGAACGGCAGCTTGGCATCGGTAAATACCCGCAGCTTTGTGTATTTTGGCGACCCTGCCACCCAACTGGCTATCCCGACCCAAAAAGCAATTATTACCCAAATAAACAACCAAACGGTGAGCAGCACCAGCCCGCCCGACACGCTATCTGCACTGGAAAAAGTGCGGTTTAGCGGAAAAATAACGGACGAGAACAACAACTTTTTGAGCAGTTTTAATGGCACGGTATATCCAACGGTATATGATAAAATTTCGACCCTAAGTACCTTAGCCAACGACGCAGGCGAAAGTGCGGTAACTGCATTTACAAAATACGAGCGCATTTTATACAAGGGAAAAGCCAGCGTGGTCAATGGCAATTTTTCGTTTGAGTTCATTGTACCAAAAGACATTGCGTATAATTTTGGTTTTGGGCGTGTGAATTTGTATGCCGAAAATGGCAACATAGATGCCTCTGGTAGTTTTAGCAATTTTTATGTGGGCGGCACGGCTACCCAAGCCAAAGCCGATAGCATTGGTCCGGATATAAAACTGTATTTGAACGACAACAAATTTGTGAGCGGTAGCATTACCAACACCAACCCCACGCTTTTTGCGGTGGTAACGGATAGCTGCGGCATAAACACCACGGGCAACGGCATTGGGCACGACATTACTGCCATACTCGACGGCAACCTGACCAAAACCATTGTGCTAAACGATTATTACCAAGCCGCACTAAATAGCTACACACAGGGCGAGCTGCGCTATCCGTTTAATAAACTGAGCAAGGGCAACCACAACATTGTGCTAAAAGTGTGGGATATAAATAACAATTCGTCGCAAGCCAGCATAGATTTTACGGTGTCGCAAAACGATGGCATTATTATAAACAACTTGCTGAATTACCCCAATCCGTTTACGACCAAAACTACTTTTCACTTCGACCACAACCTGGGCGGGCAAACAATGCAGGCGCAAATACAAGTTTTTAGCCTCGAGGGTACACTGGTAAAAACCCTAACCCAAACCATAGCCAACAAAGGCTACCATGATAGTAGCTTTGAGTGGGACGGCTTAGATGAATACGGCGACCGCATAGGGCGTGGCGTGTATGTGTATAAGCTACGGATAAAGGACGAAACGGGCGCTACGGCGCAAAGCATACAAAAACTGGTGCTTTTGTAGCCAAAGTTGGTGGGGTAATGGCTATTTTGCGCTAAACATTTCGTACAGCTCCGATATTTTGGGCTTAAAAGTAATGCCCACGGGTATTTGCTGCCCGCCGATGCTTATCACATCGTTCGAAAACTCCTCTATTTTGTGTATGTTTACCACATAAGAGCGATGCACCCTAAAAAAGAAACTTTTGCTCAACAAAGCCGTAACATAGCGCATGGTGTTGTGTACCAAATAGCGGCGCAGCTCGCCGCTGCCCTCGGCTACATACACAGCCACATAGTCTGCCATGGCTTCGGCATAATACACATCTTTGTAGGCAAGTTTGCGCCAAGAAAGATTGGTGCGCAGCAAAAAAGTATCTTGGGCTATTTCCTCTTCTTTTTTGCGGGCTGCCTCGGCTTTGTTTGCCGCCCTCAAAAACCTATCGTAGGTAAATGGCTTGTTGAGGTAATCTACCACATCTTGCTCAAAACCCTCGTAGGCGTATTTTTTTTCGCCCGAAACCATAATCACGGCGGGTCGTTCTTTCATGCTCCGCAAAAACTCTATGCCAGTCATTAGCGGCATTTCTACATCTAAAAAAATAAGCTCGGGTTTTTCTTTATTTATGTAATTTATGGCTTCGGTAGGGTTGCCAAACTCCGCCAAAAAAGTAAGAAAAGGCGTTTTTAAAATGCAATGTTTCAGCATTTGCCTCGATATTATGTCGTCGTCTATAATGATGCAGTTCATAATTTTTGGGTTTTAGTAGATTTTCGGTTGTATATTTGGGCTTATCTTAACCCAATTTTTATGTTAAAACGCTTTTTTAAGGTTGTTTCTGTTGTTTTTCACCCATTGTTTATGCCTCTGATGCTCTTTGGGCTCACTTGTTTTTTGGGTAGTTTTGGGGTGGCTCGCTATGGCTTTAAAGTACAAATGTACTTTGCATTGGGCATTTTTTTATTTTCTTTTGTTGTTCCGTCCATAAGTGTGTCTATTCTTGTGGCATTTGGCATGGTAAAGTCGGCAGAAATGAGTGGTCGGCACGAGCGTCATTTGCCTTATTTGGTCGGGATTTTAAGCATGGCTACTTTGTATTATTTACTGGCTCGGGTGCAGGTTCACTTTTTAATTTCTTTGCCCATATTGGGTTCGGTGGTGGCTGGTTGCGGCTTGTTGTTGCTAAACTTTTTTTTTAAAATAAGCGCACACGCCACGGGCGTGGGTGCGGTTTTGGGGTTTTTGGCGGCGGCTTATCCGTTTTTTCGGGGTGATGTTTTGCTGGTGTTTATGGTTGCGGTAGCCATAGCGGGCATTGTGGGCACTGCACGCTTGTACTTAAACGCACATAGTGCCACACAAGTTTGGTGCGGTTATGCTTTGGGTGCTGGTAGTATGTTTTTGGTGCTAAAAGTCGGAGCTTGGTTTTTGTAGCTGGGCGTTTTTGTGCTAAAAAATGTAATTATAAACCACATAAGAGAGTAGGTATGCAGCGGCGGTCATATACACGAGCTGCGCCAATGCCCAGAGCCAAGAGTTGGTTTCCCTACGCACTACGGCGAGCGTACTCATGCACTGCATAGCCAACACATAAAAAACGAGCAGCGAAAACGAGGTAGCCATTGTATAAATGGGCGCACCCGTTTTGGCATTTTTTTCGGTGCGCATACGCTCGCTCAGGGTTTGGCTCACCTCGTCGCTATGGTGGTTTAGGCTGTAAATGGTAGCCATCGTACCCACAAAAACCTCCCGAGCCGCAAAAGAAGTAATGAGCGCAATACCTATTTTCCAGTCGAAACCCAAGGGCGCAATGGCGGGTTCTATGGCTTTGCCGAGGTAGCCCGCAAAGGAGTTTTCGAGTTTTTGGGCGTTTTGTTGCTCCACATTTAAAACCTTATTTGTGTTTGCGGTTGGCTGTTTGTTTTGCGCCAAATCGGCGGGTCCGTAGCTGGCTGCAAACCACAAAACCATAGAAATGAGCATGATAATTTTGCCTGCTTCGGCTACAAATGCCTTTACTTTTTGCCAAACGGTGATGAAAACGTTTTTCCAGTGCGGCGGGCGGTACTGCGGCATTTCCAAAATAAATATGCTCGGCTCGTGGCTTTTTAGCACCATTTTTAGCAGCCACGCCGATACCAGCGCAGCCACCACACCAAGTAAATACAAGCCCATTATAACCAAACCTTGCACATTTATCACGCCCCAAATGCTGCCTGCGGGTATCACCAAACCCACCAAAATGGCAAAAACGGGTATGCGTGCCGAGCAGCTTATAAAAGGCGTAACCAAAATGGTAATCAGTCGTTCTTTGCGGTTGGGTATGTTGCGGGTAGCCATAATGGCTGGCACGGCGCAGGCTGCCCCCGACACCAGCGACACCATACTTCTGCCATTTAAGCCAAATTTGCGCATCAGTCCGTCGGTCATAAACATGGCACGAGACATATAGCCCGTGTCTTCCAACACAGCGATAATGAGCGACAGTATGGCGATTTGTGGCACAAAAACCAGTATTCCGCCCAAACCAGACAATATGCCCTCGGTTAGTAAATGGCTAAACCAGGCGTTGGGTAGTATTTTTACCAAAAAATCGTTTAGGAGCGCAAAGCCTTTTTCTATGCCATTTACAAACGGCTGCGACCAAGAAAATACCGCCTGAAACATCAAAAATAAAATGCCTAAAAACACCAAAACGCCCAAAACTGGGTGCGTAGCCAGGCGGTCGAAATGGTAAATAATGCCCTTTTTTTGGGTGTTTGTAGCATTGCTGTACAGCACTTGCCTGCATATAGGTATAATATGCTCAAACCGCAGCATGGTTTCGCTTACCTGAAAAGGAAGGCTCTTGAACTGGGTTTGCTCGGCTACTTGGCTTATTTTATTTTGGGTAAATGGCTCCAAATGCCCAAGGCTTTTGTGGTGGTGCAGGTGCAGCAGGGCGGCGTATTGGTTGGGCAGGTTGGCTGCGGTTTGTACGGTTTGCAGTGCCTGGGCATCGGCTAAGGTAGTGGGCAAAAAGTACTGTTTTGCGGGCGTGTGCTGGTGGTTTTCTATCGCTTTTTTTAGGGCATCGATGCCTTCGCCCGTTCTACCG
Source organism: Bacteroidota bacterium (assembly GCA_043765195.1). GTDB lineage: Bacteria > Bacteroidota > Bacteroidia > UBA7662 > JAYUJN01 > JAYUJN01. The sequence continues at coordinate 21,683 of JAYUJN010000033.1, forward strand.
TTTATGGTTATGGTGGGCAGGTTTAGCTTTTGGCTTAGTAGCTCGGTGTTGCATTCTAAGCCCGTTTGGTGCGCCACATCTGCCATGGTAAGCACGGCTATGGTGGGCAGATTTAGGTCTTGTAACTGGGTGAGCAAGAGCATATTGCGCTCGAGCTGCGTTATATCCATCACATACAAAAAAAGATTAGGGTACTGCGGCTGGGCAAAATTGAGTATTTCGCTTAGTGCCACACGCTCGTCTATGGCATTGGGATAGAGGCTGTAAATGCCTGGCAGGTCGGTGATAAATGCTTTTTTTCCGTTGGGGAGCTTAAAACTGCCCGTGTGCTTATCCACGGTTACGCCCGCAAAATTGCCCACCTGCTGGCTCAAGCCTGTGAGGCGGTTAAAAACCGAAGATTTTCCTACGTTGGGGTTACCCAATAGTGCAATGTACATATTTTATTCCTGATTTTTTGCCGATACCACGATGGTTTGTGCTTGGTTGTGCCTGATGGCAAAGCTGCATCGCCCCGCTTGCACGTATATTAAATTGCCCAAAACTGCCTTGCGCAAAACGGCTAAATGGTGGTTGGGCAGACAGCCCATTTCCATTAGTTTGCAGGCTACGCTGTGGTCGTTGTAGCGTTTTATGGTGGCAAATTCTCCTTCTTGGAGGTCGGCAAGTGTGCGCATTGTTTTGTTTTTTTTGGGAGTGTAAATTTATTTAGATTTTTTCTAAATAACAACTAAAAAATGAAAAAAATTTGATTTTAATGCCCCGTTTTAAAGATTTACTACAAAAAAAAGGTATCTTTACATAAACAAAAAAAATATGTTAGGTACTGTAATAAAATCTACTGGGAGCTGGTATGTGGTGCGCACGGCGCAAAATGAACTGATAGAATGCCGAATAAAGGGGAAATTGCGGGTGGAACACACGCTGAAAGCCACCAATCCAGTAGCGGTGGGCGACCGAGTGGAGTTTTTGATAGAGGAAAATCAAAATACGGGCATTATTTCGCTGGTGCTGGATAGGAAAAACTACATTATTCGCAGGGCGACCAACCTATCGCATCAGGTGCAGATAATAGCTGCCAACCTGGACCAAGCACTGGTGGTAACGAGCCTTGTGCAGCCCGAAGTGCCGCTGCGGTTTGTGGACCGTTTTTTGGTTACGGCGGAGGCTTACAACATACCAGCGGGCATTATTTTGAATAAAATGGACTTGATATGCACGCCCGAACTGCGGGCTGCATACGAAAATTTTAGGGAAATATACGGCTCGGCGGGCTACCAAATTATGGAAACCAGCACCGAAACCAAGGGCGGGCTGGAGGCTGTGCGGGCGGGGCTCGAGGGTAAGATTTCGCTCATATCGGGTTTTTCGGGCGTGGGCAAATCGTCGCTTATAAATGCCATAGCGCCAAATTTGAACATTCGCACGGGCGAAATCTCGGATTTTTCGCAAAAAGGCACGCACACCACTACCTTTGCCGAAATGCACGAGCTATCAGAAAATTCGTACATTATAGACACCCCAGGCATAAAAAGTTTGGGACTGATAGACATACAGCCTGCCGAACTATCGCATTTTTTCCCCGAAATAAAAGCACGGCTACACGGCTGCAAATACCACAATTGTACGCATTTTTCGGAACCCAAATGCGCCGTGCGTGTAGCTGTGGCAAACCAAGAAATTACCCAAGAGCGCTACGAATCTTATTTGGCAATGCTCACAAACGACCACGAAAAATACTATTAAACCCAATATGCTGCATAAAATTATTGAATTTTCGGTAAAAAATAAGCTCATCGTTGGGCTTTTTGTGTTTGCCCTCATCGGTTTTGGGATTTACCAAACCACCAAACTGCCCATAGATGCCGTGCCAGACATTACGGATAATCAGGTGCAGGTGATTACGATTGCGCCCAGTTTTGGGGCTACGGACATTGAGCGGTTGGTTACTTTTCCGATTGAGCAAGCGAATAATAATATTTCGGGGCTGAAAGAAATTCGGAGTTTTTCTCGCTTTGGATTGAGCTTGGTTACGATTGTTTTTACGGACGAAACGGATATTTATTGGGCAAGGCAACAAGTAAGCGAACGGTTGCAAAAGGTGCAAACCGAAATTCCGCAGGGCATTGGCACGCCCGAGTTGGGTCCGGTTTCTACTGGTTTGGGCGAAATATACCAGTATGTGGTGCGCCCCAAAGCGGGCTACGAAAAAAAATACAACGAAACCGACTTGCGCACCATTCAGGATTGGATAGTGCGCCGACAGTTATTGGGCGTGAAAGGCGTAGCGGAAGTGGGCAGTTTTGGCGGCAAACTAAAACAGTACGAAATTGCGGTAAATCCCAATAAATTGCAGTCGTTTGGCATTACGATACACGACGTTTTTGAGGCAATAGAAAAAAACAACCAAAACACGGGCGGTGCATACATTGAGAAGGGCGCAACCGTTTTGTTTATCCGCAGCGAAGGTTTGATTGGTAGCAAAGCGGACATTGAGAACATTGCAATAGCGACTAAAAACGGCGAAACGCCACTGTTTATACGAGATGTAGCCGACGTAAATATTGGGTTTGCGACCCGCTACGGGGCGTTGAGCTACAACGATAAAGGCGAGGTTTCGGGAGCGGTGGTGATGATGCTCAAAGGCGCAAACAGCAGCGACGTGATTAAAGATGTGAAAAAACGCATAGCCCAAATCCAGAAAACGCTGCCAGAGGGCGTAGTAATAGAGCCTTTTTTGGATAGAACAAAAATGGTGGACAACGCCATTGGGACGGTTACAAAAAATTTGTTGGAGGGTGCGCTGATTGTGGTTTTTGTGCTGGTGCTTTTTTTGGGCAATTTGAGGGCGGGACTGATAGTGGCTTCGGTTATTCCGTTGGCGATGTTGTTTGCCATAAGCCTGATGAATTTGTTTGGCGTGAGCGGAAATTTGATGAGCCTCGGTGCGCTTGATTTTGGGTTAATCGTAGATGGCGCAGTGATAATTGTGGAGGCGGTGATGCACAGGTTGTATGCGCCCAAAGAAAATACAGACGCTCATATTTCAACAGAAAAAAATACAGATTTAGATAATATCGTAGTTAGCACCGCCTCCAAAATGATGAACAGCGCAGTTTTTGGGCAAATAATTATTTTGATTGTGTATCTGCCCATATTTACGCTGCAAGGCATTGAGGGCAAAATGTTCAAACCGATGGCGCAAACGGTAGCCTTCGCATTGCTCGGCGCATTCATTTTGTCGCTCACTTACATACCCATGATGAGTGCGTTATTTCTAAAAAACAAACCCAACATAAAACAAAATGTGTCGGATAAAATAATGCAGCGCACCGCCGATTTTTATTCAAAAATGCTGACAAAAATCATTCAATTTCCTAAAACAGTTCTGGCATTTACCTTCATTTTATTTGTGGTTTCTGTTTTTATTTTGAGCAAAATGGGCGGCGAATTTATCCCTGCGTTGGAAGAGGGCGACTTTGCGGTAGAAACTCGGGTGCTGGCGGGTAGTAACCTAAATGTGAGCTTGGACGCAAGTAAAAAAGCGGCTAAAATACTGATAACCAATTTCCCCGAAGTAGAAAAAGTAGTAGCAAAAATCGGTAGCGGCGAAGTGCCAACCGACCCAATGCCGATAGAAGCGCAAGATTTAATGATAATTTTGAAGGATAAAAGTAAGTGGACTTCGGCAAAAACGTTTGATGAATTAGCCGAAAAAATGGGTGAAGCCCTGCAAAGCGTGCCTGGGGTTACGTTCGGTTTTCAGTATCCAGTTCAGATGCGTTTTAATGAGCTGATGACGGGCGCAAGGCAAGATGTGGTGTGCAAAATATTCGGCGAAAACTTGGATACGTTGGCAACTTATGCCGAAAAATTGGGCAAAATAGTGGGTACGGTGGAGGGCGCACAAAATCTGTTCGTAGAGCCAATTACGGGTATGCCGCAGGTGGTTATTGAGTACAACAGAGCCAATATTGCGCAGTATAATTTGAACATTGCGGACGTAAATAAGGTGGTAAATACGGCGTTTGCAGGGCAAAGTGCGGGCTTGATTTTTGAGGGAGAAAAGCGGTTTGAGGTGGTGGTGCGCCTACAAACCGACCAACGAAAAAACCTGCAAGACGTTCAAAATCTATTAATTCCAACGCCAGAGGGTCTGCAAATTCCGCTGTCGCAGTTAGCCGATGTAAGCATAAAAAACAGCGCAAACCAAATACAGCGAGAAGATGCAAAGCGCAGGATTGTGGTGGGTTTTAACATCAAAAACAGAGATGTGCAGAGCATCGTGCAGGAGCTACAACAAAAAGTAGAGGTGCAAATAAAAATGCCAAGCGGCTATTTTGTAACCTACGGCGGTGCTTTTGAAAACCTGACCAAAGCCAAAAACAGGCTGTTGATTGCGGTGCCAGTTTCGCTGTTGTTGATTTTTATTTTGCTGTTTTTCGCCTTCAATTCGGTGAAGCAAGGCTTGCTCATTTACTCCGCCATTCCGCTTTCTGCCATCGGCGGCATTTTGTTTTTGGCTTTGCGAGGTATGCCGTTTAGCATAAGTGCGGGCGTGGGTTTTATTGCGCTATTTGGCGTGGCGGTGCTCAATGGAATTGTGTTAATTACAGAGTTTAATGCGTTGAAAAAATCGGGGATATTAGACTTAAAACAAATCATTTTAAAGGGAACAAGCACAAGGTTGCGCCCCGTTTTGATGACCGCTTTTGTGGCATCGTTGGGCTTTTTGCCAATGGCACTTAGCAACGGCGCAGGCGCAGAAGTGCAGCGACCGCTGGCTACGGTAGTGATTGGCGGCTTGTTGGTGGCTACGTTTTTGACTTTATTTGTACTACCGATTTTGTATTTGATAGTGGAGAAACGAAGTAAAACTTAGCCCACAGATTTTCACAGATTTTCACAGATAAAAGTTTAGCCCACAGATTTCACAGATTTTCACAGATAAAAACCAATAAAAACACAAATGAAAAATAATTTAAAAAATAAACAAAATGACAGAAAACGAAATTTCTTATCAAATCAGAAACGCCATATTCAAGGTATATAACGAATTAGGCGTTGGTCTCATGGAAAGTGTGTACGAAGCGGCACTGATTTATCAACTAAAAAAAGATGGATTAAAAATAAAAGCGCAAGTGCCAGTTCCAGTACGTTACGATGGCGTAATTTTGGAAGACGTTGGATTTAGACTGGATATTTTGGTAGAAAATAAGGTTATAATTGAACTGAAATCCGTGGAAGATTTGGCAAAAATACACCACAAGCAAATTATAAACTATTTGAAACTGACAAAATTGAAACTTGGGATTTTAGTAAATTTCAATACCGACGACTTACCTAACAATATTTGTAGGAAAATAAATGGGTCGTTAGAGCCTTAATTACGCCCACAGATACATACATAGGATAGTGAAAAAATCTGTGAAAATCTGTGAAATCTGTGGGGAAAATAAAGACGAAATATAGCCCACAGATTTCACAGATTTTCACAGATAAAAACCAATAAAAACACAAATGAAAAATAATTACACCGCCCAATCCCCAAAAATCCCCGAAAATCTGTGGAAATCTGCGAAAATCTGTGGGACAATTTTTCTCACACTTTTCTCCCTATACGCAAACGCCCAACAAAACACCACGGTACAAAATGCCATCGCCATTGCTATAAAAAACAATGCCTCACTAAAAAATGAGCAACTAAAAACAGAACTAAGCAGCCAATTAATAAAAACATATAAACCGATAGCCAATACAAATTTAGGATTTAACGTAGGGCAAATAAACAGCATATACATTGACAACCAAGTATTTGCATCACAAACATTAAGCCTACCCAAGGTTTACAACGCCACCAAAAGCCTTTATACCCAAGCATACTTAAACGCACTAAACGGCGTAACTTTAAAAGAAGCGGCACTAAAAAAAGCAGTTACCGAAAACTTTTACCATCAAATTTATTTAGCCGAAAAAGAAAAAATACTGCTAAAAATGGACACGATATACACCGAATTTTTGCGAAAAGCCACCCTGCGGCTGCAAAAAGGTGAAACCAATGTAGTAGAAAAAGCCAGCGCCGAAATTCAAAAAAGCAACATACAAATTCAACTCAATAATTTGAACGAAGAAAAAAAAATAGCGCAGCTAACCTTCCAATATTTGTTAAATACCCAAACCATTTATACCATAAAATCCGTCAGTTTGCTGATGAGCGATGCCAATATTTTAGACACCGTTTCGGTACAAAAACACCCGATACTCATACAATTACAGCAACAAATAGAAACCGCAAAATACAGCACCGCAGTAGAAAAAACCAAACTCCTGCCAGAATTTACCATCGGTGCAAACACAGGCACGATAAAGGGCGTGGGCGCAAACGAAAAAATCTACAACGGGCGCTACCGCTTTCAGTCGGTGCAGGTAGGCATGGCGCTGCCGATATTTAACAAAGCGCAAAAAGAAAAAATAAAAGCATACGAACTCCACGAAAACATTGCCCAAAAAGAATACGAAACCAAAGAAATTGAATTTAAAAATGAGGTAATTGTTTTATTGGAAAAACACAACACGCTAAAACAAAATTTGGCGTTTTATACCAATAATTTATTGCCCAATGCCGCAATTATTAGCACAACTGCCAACAGCCAGTTTGTAAACGGCGAAATTAATTATTTGGAGTGGACGCAGCTCATGCACCAAACGATACAGTTGGAAACCAATTACATAGAAACCGTAAAACTATACAACGACAATTTAATCGGCTTGCAGTATTTATTAAACAACCCAAAAAACTAAAATGAAAAACATATACAACCTCCTAATTTTTGCGGCATTGCTGTCGGCTTGTGGTGCAAAAAAAGATGGCACAGCACCCAAAAATGATGTGGAAAACACCGAAACCAAAAACGAAAATATAGCCAAACTCACCGATGCGCAACTAAAAAATGCGGAGCTACAAATCGGCGTTTTAGGCACGCAAAACATCGCTACGGTTTTGAAGGTAAACGGAAAAATAGACGTGCCGCCCCAAAACATGGTTTCGATAAGTACGCCCCTGGGCGGGTACCTAAAAACCACCAAACTGCTGCCAGGTATGCACGTGAGCCAAGGCGAAATAATTGCAACCATTGAAGACCAGCAGTTTGTGCAGCTCCAACAAGATTATTTGAGCGTTACGTCCAAGCTCGGTTTTGCCCAAAAAGAATACCAACGACAACAAGAACTGAACATAAGCAAAGCCACAAGCGACAAGGTTTTTCAGCAGGCAGAAAACGAATATAGAAACCTGCAAATAGAGCAAAGCGGCTTGGTACAAAAGCTCAATTTGTTGCGCATCAATGCCAAAAATATTGGTATCCAAAACATTTCAAAATCCATAAATATGTACTCGCCCATCAACGGTTTTGTTACGAAAGTGAACGTAAATATTGGCAAATACGTAACGCCGAGCGATGTGCTTTTTGAGCTGGTGAACCCAAGCGACATTCATTTGAACCTAAAAATATTTGAGAAAGATGTGGCAAAACTGCGCATAGGTCAAAAATTGTTTTGCTATACAAATGCCGAGCCAAGCAAAAAACACCCGTGCGAAATTATTTTAATTAGTAAAGACATCAGCCCCGACCACACGGCAGATGTGCATTGCCACTTTTTGGATTACGATAAAAATTTGTACCCAGGAATGTACATGAACGCCGAAATTGAACTGAAAACCAACGCCTCCAACACCTTGCCCGAAGATGCCATAGTAAATTTTGAGGGGAAAGAGTACATTTTTATAGCCAAAAACACCCAAGAATTTGAGCTTGCGGCGGTGCAAACGGGCATTGTGGAAAATGGAAATGTGGAAATAAAAAACGCAGGTGCGTTTGCGAATAAAAATATTGTAATCAAAAATGCTTATACATTGTTAATGGTACTAAAAAACAAAGAAGATGAATAATGTACACCAAGAGCATCACTTAAAAAGCTCGGAGTTCATCACCGATGCCGTGATAGGCATGAGCGACGGGCTTACGGTGCCGTTTGCGCTGGCGGCTGGTTTGAGCGGCGCAGTAGCCAGCAATGGCATTATACTCACGGCGGGCGTGGCAGAAATTGTGGCGGGCTGCATCGCCATGGGTTTGGGCGGATATTTGGCTGGAAAAACCGAGCAAGAGCATTACCAAAGCGAGCTAAAACGAGAATACCACGAGGTGGCGCATTGCCGTGAGAAGGAAATAGAGGAGGTAAAAGAAATTTTTGCGGCTTATGGCATCGATGAAAATGGGCAAACGCTGATAGTAGAGCAGCTCTCGAAAGACACGACCAAATGGGTGGATTTTATGATGAAATTTGAACTGGGCTTAGAAAAACCCAACCCAAACCGAGCCAGAAACAGCGCCCTCACCATCGGAACTGCCTACTGCATCGGTGGGCTGCTGCCGCTATCCGCCTATTATTTTACGCAAACGCCGTCGGCGGGGCTGCTGTATTCGTCGCTTATTACGAGCTTGTGTTTGTTTGTTTTTGGGTATTTCAAAAGTAAAATTACGGGTCAGCCGCCGCTCACAGGCGCACTAAAAGTAATGGCAATTGGGCTTATAGCCGCTCTGGCTGCCTTTACCATAGCCAAATTGTTGGCTTAAATGGCGAAACAAGCAATTTTTTACCCCAAGAAACGTTTATACCTTTGGATTAAAACACCCAATTTACCCGAAAAAATGCTCCGAAACTACCTAATTTTACTTTGCCTCGTGGCTGCCCAGCTCGCACAAGCGCAAACCTACACCGACAACACGCCCATAGGCACGTGGCGGGTACACACGCCGCACAAAAACGCACAAACCCTCGACTTCGGACCCGACAATATTTTTGTGGCTAGCCCCGACGGTTTGTTCGCCTACGACCTCTACCAAGACAACGCCCTAACCACCTACACCAAGCAAAATGGACTAAGCGATGCAGGAATTGCGTGCATAAAATACAGCACAGCCACCAAAACGCTCATTATCGGCTATACAAACGGCAACATAGATTTTTTGAAAAACAAGGTTTTTTACAACCTAAATGCCATAAAAACCGACAATACCTCGGGCGCAAAAGGCATAAACAACATTACCATAAACGGCAACACGGCTTACCTCGCCTGCGATTTTGGTATTGTGGAGCTAAACCTAACCAAACTCGAAATTAAAAACACCTTTATTATAGGCAACAACGCCACAAAACTCAAAGTAAACCAAGTGGCACTGGGCAACGGGCAAATATGCGCCGCTACGGAGCAGGGCATTTTTAGGGCAAGCCTAAGCAGCCCAAACTTAGCCAACTATGCGGCTTGGCAAAAAGACGTGGATTTTCCAGTGGGCGAAGCGGCGCACTTGGTTTTTTTTGAAAACGAGTTTTTTGCCGCCACCAACGACCTCATTTACAAAACCACACCCAATACCTGGCAAATATTCGACAACGGCGCAACCGAAAAAGTAAACAGCCTCAACACCTCCAACGGCGCACTGCTGGCAGCCACAAACTACCGTGTAAAACGCTTTAACGCCAGCGGACTTGCCGCCCAAACCGAGTTTAACGACCAATACAACTACCAACAAGCCATTTACGGCGCAGAAAACAACTGGATTTGGAGTGCCGACAACCAGCGAGGGCTGGTAAAAACCACGGAATTTAACGAAATAGAAACCATTGCGCCCCAAGGACCCTACTCGTCGCTGGTGTATAGCCTAAGCACAAACACGCAGGAGCTGCTGGTGGCATCGGGTAGTTTGGAAAACTCTACGCTGAACAACATTTTTTTGCAAGACGGCGTTTTTATGTACAAAGATGGTAGCTGGCAATACATCAACAAAAAAAATACCGCTGGGCTCGAGGGCATTTACGACTTTACGGTAGCCAAGCGCAGCCCCACAAACGGCAAAATGTACGTAGGCACTTGGGGCGCAGGGCTGCTGGTGCTAAACCAAAACAACGAAATAGAGACCATTTACAACAAAACCAACAGCAGCCTAAGCGGGCAAATAGGCAACGAAAATAGCATAAAAATAGCCGATATTAATTTTGATACCCAAGGAAATGTGTATGTAGCCAACTACGCCGCACCCAATGCGCTGACGATAGTGAACAAAAACGGCACGTCGCAGGCGTACCGCACGGGGTCGGAAACAGAAATAAAAAACTTTATAATAGACAACAACCAGCAGAAATGGTGCGTGAGCCGCAGCAGCCAACTGGTGGTGCTAAACGCCACAAATACCCAAAGCCTAAGCCTAAATACCAGCGTGGGTAGCCTAAGTACCAACAATGTGCGCTGCGTGGTAAAAGACCTCGAGGGTACGATTTGGATAGGCACAAACGGCGGAAAAGACGGCGGCGTAAATGTTTTTTACAACCCCGACAATCTTTTTAAACAAAACAGCGCCAACGCCCAACGCATAAAAGTAGCCGTAGCCGACGACGGCAAAATAGGCTATCTGCTCCAATACGAAAACATAAACTGCATAGCCATAGACGGCGCAAACCGAAAATGGATAGGCACGGAAAACGGCGTGTGGCTCATTTCTGCCGACGGCATAGATGTGGTGAAAAACTTTACGACCGAAAACAGCCCTTTGCTATCCAACAATGTACTGAGCATAGCCGTAAACAACCGCAACGGCGAGGTGTTTATAGGCACGGATAAAGGCTTGGTTTCGTATAGGAGCGATGCCATTTTGGGCGGCAGCACACACAAAAATGTAAAGGTTTTTCCGAACCCAGTGCAGCCCGACTACGAAGGGCAAATAGCCGTTTCGGGCTTGGTAGCCAATGCGTTTGTAAAAATAACGGACATAGCCGGCAACCTCGTGTACCAAACCCGAGCCGACGGCGGGCAAGCCAACTGGAACGGAAAAGACTACAACGGAAAACGGGTAAACACGGGCATTTACCTCATACTCACCACCGACGAGCTGGGCGTAGAAACGTTTGTGAGCAAGCTACTTTTTATAAATTAAGGGATAAATTTGGTATTTTTACGCACAAAAACTTGAACTCCGACCCCGATTTTTTTTACACCAAAGCCTCCAAATGGCAACTGGAAATGCAGCAACTCAGGCGCATCGCCCTCGAGTGCCTGCTCACCGAAACCATAAAATGGCGCACGCCCTGCTATATGCACCAAGCAAATAACGTGCTGCTCATCGGTGCGTTTAAAGATTATTGCGCCCTGAATTTTTTTAAAGGCGCACTGCTAAACAACGACCACCAGCTACTCATACAGCAAACGGAGCAAGTGCAGGGCGGGAGGCAACTGCGGTTTACGTCCACAAATGAAATATTGGCGCAAGAAACCGCCATAAAAGCCATCATTTTTGAAGCCATAACAATAGAAAAAGAAGGCTTAAAAGTGCCGATGCGCCACCCAGCGGACTTTGAAATGGTGGAGGAACTGCAAACGAAACTAAACGAAAACCTGGCTTTAAAAACGGCTTTTTACGCCCTTACGCCAGGCAGGCAGCGGGGTTTTAATATGTTTTTTTCGGCTGCCAAACAACCCAAAACCCGAACCCAGCGCATCACAGATGCCATGCCCCGCATTTTTGATGGCAAAGGCATACACGATTGCGTGTGCGGTTTATCCAAAAAAATGCCCCAATGCGACGGCTCACACAAGTATTTGAAGCAAGATATATAAACCAAACTTTTGGCGAAAATACCCATCTTTCTAATTTTTGCACCTTTGTTCCCCTGCATTTTTTACCCATGAAAAAACTTATACTCATACTTTTTATTTTTGCTACCAATGCGCAGGCGCAAACCATAACCGACTCCATTTGGGTAGAAAACGGCTATCGGTCGTTTCATTACCTAAAAAATGAGCAGGCGCAAACCAAAAAAAAGCTGCTATTTATACTACACGGAAGCGGCGGCACGGGCATGGAAATGGTGCAAGCCTCCTCTGGTTTGAACACCGCAGCGGTTCTAAATTCCACCATAATTGTGTATGCAAATGGCTATAAAAACTACTGGAACGAGTGCCGAAAAGCCTCTACCGCCGCCGCCAATGTGCTAAACATAAACGAAAACCTGTACTTCGAAAAAATGATAGCCTATTTTGCAGCAAACTACGGCATAGATACCAACCAAGTAATGGTTATTGGGTTTAGTGGCGGTGGGCAAATGGCGTACAAACTTGCGATGACCATGCCCGAAAAAATTAGGAGCATTTGTAGTATTGTGGCTAATTTGCCCACCACCGAAAATTTTGATTGCGTGGCAAAAGACCGCCCAGTAGCCGTAATGGTGGTAAATGGCACGGAAGATGGGGTAAATCCTTACAATGGCGGAAAAATAAATGCGGGAAACCTCGTTTTGGGCAATGTGCGCAGCACCGACGAAACCATCGGTTATTGGGCAAAAGTAAACGGCTACAAGCCAAGCAAACGCCCAAAAACCGAAACGGATACAGCTACCGTTTCCGACACAAAACTGGTGAAAATAAGCTACCAAAGCCCCAAAAAAATGGACGTACTGCTCTACAAAATAGTTGGTGGCAAGCACGAGCTACCAAAAAGTTTTGATGTTTTTTGCGAAGCCCTGGCTTTTTTTGATTTACAAGCAACGAAGAACAAATAATACGCTACCTCGAAATAGGCTTTAACTAACAATCCTACCGTCCTTCATTTCTATAATTCTATCGCTTTTTTTGGCAAAATCATCATCGTGGGTTATAACCACTTACTGCTTCACAAATTTTATATGCGCCACACGGCTGCCTACTTTTATTTCATAAAAATAAACGCCGTCGCTCAGTGCGCTTGTATTCACCGAAACAGCATTGCTACCAATCTGGGGCTTACCATTAAATACTTCGGCAATTATTTTTCCCTGAATGTCATATAAAATTATTTTAACTGCTTGATTGTGTTTGTTTGTAAACGAAATCGTATTCTGATTTGTAGCAGGATTTGGCATCACCGTAATTTGATTTCCAAAATCACCCTGCTGATTAATCGCCAATGGAAAATTTCCGCCAGTAGTTGTTTTGTATATTCCGCTATCCCCAATTGCATAGCCTACCTCAGAGTTTAAAAACTTAAACTTATAAATTTTTGATGGATTATTTATCGTTTGCAAACTCCAATTGACACCGCCATTTACGGTTTTGTATATTTTATTTTCCATACATATAAATCCAGTATCTTTATTGGCAAAATAAAAATCAAATATTAAATTTTTAGAATAAATATCGTTGGTTGTATTGGCTATTAGGGTATCCGTATGCCAAGTAGCACCGCCATCTATGGTTTTCAAAAATAAAAGTGCATCTACATCTGGATATGCAGAACCAGTCATTCTAAAAATAGAACCAACCGCAAAACCGTGTAACATATCAACAAATTGAATATGTGAAATGCGCTTATTGGCAAGCAAAGCATTTGAAAACGTATCATCATAAATAGGATTCCAGTTCGCTCCTGCACTATTTGTCTGAAATATTCTGTTTACACTTTTATGCCCAAGTTGGTTATGCCCTACGGCTATAAAACCTATACTACCTGAAATAAATTGTGCATCTAACATCTTATCATCGGGCGACAATTTAGGAATATTCATAAAACTATGCCCTCCGTCGTTCGTAATTTGTGGTCGGTAAGCACCCTGAAATACGCCGATTTGTTCATCTGCAAAAGCCGATGTACGAAACGCCTCACTATTTGTACTGGTATAAATGAAGTCCCAGCTTAAACCACCATCTATAGTTTTAGTAACAGCCTCAAAATTACAAAATGATGCCCCACCACTTGCATATCCTACTTGGTTTGTAACAAAATGAATGTTGTATAAATTTATAAAATTACAAGTTGAAAATCCGTTTGGAAATCCTTGAAACGACAAACCCCCATCGGTTGATTTATAAATAGAGTCTCCATAATCACTCGTAAAAAACAAAGTATTGCTATCCACCACTTCAATTGCTCTTGGTTTATAAGCCATCGGATATACCAATTTCCACTGTGCGAAACAGTTTGTATTTATAGCAATTAGAATTATTGTTAGAATGCGTTTGTATTTCATTTTTTAGTTTTCTATGATTTTGGTTAAAACCAATTATTTAACCAAATACTATTTGTGGTGCAAACCAAAATATTATTCAGCAAAAATAATGGGTTTACTTTTACTGAAATTGTATAAATCAATCTATTTATTGTATAATTCCACTTATTCTAAACTGTTTGGGGGTAGTACCAGTACTTTTTTTGAATGTGTGGCAAAAGTGGGCGGTATCGTGAAAAAACAAATTATCTGAAATTTCTGAAATACTCATTTTTGTTTCAAGCAATAAATACTTAGAGTGATTAATCAACTTTTCGTTTTTTAATTCACTGAACGTTTTTCGAAATGTTTTTTTTATATTCACCGCAAAGGTATTTTCACAAACATTCATGGCTTGGGCATAATATTCTAACTGATGTTGCTGTAAAAAGTTTTTATTGAATATTTTTAAAAATTCACTTCCAAACTCATTGATTTTCAATGTACAACAATTTTTTTCAATGCCTAACGCAAATATCTTTATAAGAATTACTGAAATCACATTTAGAAAAAGAGAAGTATTCGCATTTTTATTCAGATATATATCGTCAAAATAAATTTTGAGACTTTGATGTTCCATCTTATTTAGCTGCACTATAAATGGCTTATTTACAAAGAATAAATAATCAATTTTGTTTTCAAATTTTTGTAATTGATTTATAAATTCATCTGTAAATGCGATTGTGAAACCGTTGGAAAGTTTGCCTCTATCCAGTTGGTGAATATAATTTGCTGGTAAAATATGGATTTGAAAGTCTTGTATCTCATATTCTGTATTATTCATCAAATGAACGCCGCTGCCTTGCTCAAAAATCATTACTTCATTGAATTTATGAGAATGTTTTTCGCCAATGTTATATGAATGATTATCTCCCCACGTAAATAAATCGGCAAGCGGGGTTTTCCCTGTTAGTTGTTCAAAAGAGTAAGATGGAATTTTCATGTTTCTAATTGCTACTTTTGATTTTGTATTTCACCCAACCTCAATACCTGTGCCTGCTACGCAACCACAGCGGCAAAGATACCGAAAACAAAAGCACAATTACAAAAAAAACAAAAAATAATTATCTCGCATAAATTATTCACCAAAAACCCCAAAAAAAGCCACCAACTTAGCTTTTTGGGCATGGGTTGGTGGCTTAGTTGAACTTGGTGGGTATTTATTTTAGTACAAAGGTATTCATAAAGCTGGTATCGAACTTTCCTGCCACAAAATCGGGGTTGTCCATCATTTGTAGGTGAAACGGAATGGTTGTTTTTATGCCCTCTATCACAAATTCGCTCAACGCCCGCTTCATGGCGGCTATGGCTTCTGTCCTGGTTTGGGCTATGGCTATGAGCTTGGCTATCATGGAGTCGTAGTAGGGTGGCACGGTGTAGCCTGCGTATATGTGCGTATCTACCCTTATGCCATGCCCGCCTGGCACGTGTAGGTTTATTATTTTTCCTGGGCTGGGGCGGAAGTCATTATACGGGTCTTCGGCGTTTATTCTACACTCTATGGCGTGCATCATCGGAAAATAATTTTTGCCCGTAATCGGTACGCCTGCGGCTACTTTTATTTGCTCTTTTATGAGGTCGTAGTCTATTATTTCTTCCGTTACGGGGTGTTCTACTTGTATTCGGGTGTTCATTTCCATAAAATAAAACTTGTGGTGCTTATCCACCAAAAACTCTATTGTGCCTGCGCCCTCATAGTTTACTGCCGATGCGCCAGCTATGGCGGCGTTGCCCATTTCCTCCCTAAGTTCGTTGCTTATAAACGGCGATGGCGCTTCTTCTATCAGTTTTTGGTGGCGGCGTTGTATCGAGCAGTCCCGCTCCGAGAGGTGGCACACCTTGCCATATTGGTCACCTACGAGTTGTATTTCTATGTGGTGCGGTTCTTCTATGTATTTTTCCATGTAAATGCCGTCATTTCCAAAGCAGGCTTGGGCTTCTTGTTTGGCGGAGTTCCATAGGTCTTCTATTTGGTCTTCTTTCCAAATAATGCGCATTCCTTTGCCGCCGCCACCTGCGGTGGCTTTTATTATTACGGGATAGCCTATTTCTTTGGCTATTATTTTGGCGGTGGGTATGTCGTCTATCAGCCCCTCCGAGCCAGGTATTACGGGTACGCCAGCGGCTTTCATGGTGGCTTTTGCGGTGGCTTTATCGCCCATCGAGTTTATCATGTCGGGCGTTGGTCCTATAAATTTTACGCCATAGTCTTGGCATAGCTGCGCAAACTTAGCGTTTTCCGACAAAAAACCATAGCCTGGGTGTACCGCATCGGCATTGGTTATTTCTACCGCCGAAAGTATGGCTTGCATATTTAGGTAGCTGTCGCTGCTTTTTGGCGGTCCTATACACACGGCTTCGTCCGCAAAACGCACGTGCAAGCTATCTTTGTCCGCAGTAGAGTATATGGCTACCGTTTTTATACCCATTTCGTGGCAAGTGCGTATTATGCGCAGGGCTATTTCGCCTCTGTTGGCTATCAGTATTTTTTTAAACATTGGTTTGGTAAGGTTTTGTGTACATTTTAGTTGGTCGTTAAAATGCACGTGTGGCAATTTTAAGTTTTTGAACTAACTTAATCGTTACTATTTTACCAGAAAAAGCGGTTGGTCGTACTCTATCGGCGTGGCGTTGTCTATGAGTATTTTCACTATTTCGCCCTCTACCTCCGATTCTATTTCGTTAAACAGCTTCATGGCTTCTATCACGCACAGTATTTGCCCTTTTGTAATGGTGTCGCCCACTTTTACAAAAGCGTCTTTTTCGGGTGTGGAAGAGCGGTAAAAAGTACCCACCATCGGTGCTTTTATGGTAGTGAGCTGCACCTCGGCGGCGGGTGCGGCGGCTTGGGCGGCTGGCTCGCCAGCCACTTGGGCTACCTGTGGTGCGGCGGCAGGCAGGGCTGCGGGCTGCGCATACATCATTTGTTGCGGTGCGTTGGCGGTGTGTATTTCACGCACTATTTGCACTTGGTCGGAGGCTGTTTTTATTTTTAGCCTAAAATCCTCTTGCTCTATTTCAAACTCGGTGATGCCTAATTTGCTCGCCAGGCGCATAAGTTCTTGTATGTCTTTGGTTTCCATTGCTGTTTGGTTGTGGTTTTTGGGGTGAATGGTTACTGGTTTTTTTACAATTTTTATTTTACACGTTCCACATAATGGTTGGTGCGGGTGTCTATTTTTATGCGGTCGCCTTGGTTCACAAAAAGCGGCACAAGTATGTTTGCGCCCGTTTCCACGGTCGCATTTTTAGTTACGTTCGACGAAGCCGTATCGCCCTTAAACCCAGGCTCGGCGTAAGTTACCTCCATGGTTACAAACGCAGGCAGGTCGCAGCTCAGTGGCATTTCCTCTTCGGCATGAAACATCACCTCGCATATTTCGCCCTCCATGAGCAATTGCGGGGCATTTATCAGTTTTTCCTCTATCACTATTTGTTCGTAGTTTTCGCAGTGCATAAAGCTATAACCCAAGTCGTCTTGGTACAAATATTGGTATTCACGGGTTTCTATGCGCACCGTTTCTACTTTTGAACCCGAGGGAAAAGTGTTTTCTAGCACCCTGCCCGAAGTAAGGCTTTTTAGTTTTGTGCGCACAAAAGCTGCGCCTTTTCCAGGTTTCACGTGCTGAAACTCCACCATTTTCATCAGGTCGTGGTTGAATTTTATGCAAATACCGTTTTTAAAATCTGCTGTCGTTATCGATGCCATTGTTTTTTGGGGTTAATGATTTTGCTTTAATCTGCGAGCCAGATAGCAAGCCGTTTTTGGGTTTTTGGGTTATTTTTTGGGCTATAAACCCATTTTAGGTAAATGAAATCTTGGATTTTTATCGTTATTTTTTGGGGCTATAAATCCGTTTTAGGTAAATAAAATCTTAGGTTCTTTCGTTATTTTTTTGGGGCTATAAATCCGTTTTAGGTAAATAAAATCTTAGGTTATATTCGTTTATTTTTTGGGGTCGTAAGCCCATTTTATATAAATAGAACCCCAAGTAAAGCCGCCGCCGAAGGCGGCGAGTACCAAATTATCGCCCTTTTTTAGCTGGCTTTCGTAGTCAAACAGGCACAAGGGTATGGTGGCTGCCGTAGTATTGCCGTATTTTTGTATGTTGAGCATCACTTTTTCTTCGCCCACACCCATTCTGTTGGCGGTGGCATCTATAATGCGTTTGTTGGCTTGGTGCGGCACCAGCCACGCCACATCGTCGGCGGTAAGTTGGTTGCGCTCCATAATGGTGGCTGCGGCATCTGCCATGTTGGTTACCGCAAACTTAAACACCGATTGCCCCTCCTGATGTATAAAATGCTCTCGGGCTGCCACCGTTTCGTGGCTGGCTGGTTTTAGCGAGCCGCCCGCTTTTTGGTACAAATACTTGCGCCCGCTGCCATCGCTGTACAAGGCACAATCCACCACGCCCAAACCCTCGTAGTTGGGCTCGAGCAGCACCGCTGCCGCTCCGTCGCCAAATATAACGCAGGTGGTGCGGTCGGTGTAGTCCACAATGCCCGACATTTTGTCGGCACCCACCACTATTACTTTTTTGTACATACCGCTGGCTATAAACTGTGCGCCCGTAGCCAAAGCAAACAAAAACCCCGAGCAAGCCGCCGAAATGTCGTAGCCAGCCGCATTTACCAAACCCGCCTTGTCGGCAGCAATGTTGGCGGTGGCAGGAAAAAGCATATCCGCCGTTACCGTAGCGCAAATAACCAGCTCTATGTCCTCGGGCTTGGTATCGGTTTTTTTGAGCAAATCCAAAATGGCGGGCGCTACCATATCCGAGGTAGCCAGCCCCTCACCCTTCAATATATGCCGCTGTTTTATGCCCGTGCGGCTCGTAATCCACTCATCGGTGGTATCTATCATTTTTTCTAACTCCGCATTCGTAAGTATATAATCGGGCAAATAACCCGCTACGCCCGTAATGGCTGCTGTGATTTTGGTCATAAGGTCTTGGTCAGTAAAAAGTTTGTAAAGTTACGATGTTTTTTGGGTATTGCGCTAATATTAAAAAAATCATTATAAAATAAATACGCAAAAAGCCGCCTGATAAAGGCGGCTTTTTGCGATAAATGGTTTGCATTTTATGCGGAGTGTACACACAAAAACAAGCTCCTATTTGGCTCACAAACTGGCTAAAAACCAACTTGTTACGCCTTGGGCGGAAGAAGAGGGATTCGAACCCCCGGAGGTTTAACCCTCAACGGTTTTCAAGACCGCCGCAATCGACCACTCTGCCATTCTTCCACTGGCAAAGGTACTACTTTTTTTTACTTTGGCAAAATTTACAACCAGTTTTTTTGCTTTTTTTGCAATGCGCTCATTACCTGATGGTTATTTTGTTTTTTAGGTGTTTTTGCATCACGTACAAACTGGCATTTAGCTCAAAACCCACAAGTATTACCGTAATGTTAAAATAAATCCAGAGCATAATCACCATAATTGTACCAATAGAGCCGTACAATTTGTTGTATTGCCCAAAATTATTTACATAATACGAAAACCCAACCGACGTAGCCACAAACAAAACCGTAGCCAGCACGGCACCTGGCAGCAAAAACCGCCACCGCCTATACACATAGCCCGACGGACCAAAATAATAAAGAACCGAAATGGCGGCAAAAGCCATAAAAATAATGATAAGCCATTTGCTCGTCCACAGCGCAGCCAGCAGCGATTGGTCTTTTATGATGTAATTTTGCTCCAAAAACGACAGCGCAAAATTGCCCCCAATAACCAGCACGGTGGCTATAACCAACAAAAAACTGATGATGAGCGTGAGCGCCAATGCCACCAGCCGCTGGCGCACAAACGAGCGGCTTTCAAATACTTTTTCGGACTTATTAAAATCCTCTATAATGGCTAAAATGCCATTTGTGGCAAAAAAAAGTGCCAATACAAACCCCAAACTAAGCAAGTTTCCGTTTTGGTTCGAGGCTATGTCTTGTATGGTGCTACGCAGGGTTAGGTACGCATTTATGGGCATTATTTGCTGAAAAGACATGAGTATTTCTTGCTCCAAATTGCTTATGGGCAGGTAAGGTATGAGCGTAAACAAAAATATAATGGCTGGAAATATAGCCAAAAAAACGCTAAACGACACCGCCGAGGCACGTGTGTGTACGTCGCCAAAGAAAATTTGCTTGAAAAAAAACTTTAAAATATCGTACAGCGATACGCCCTCAAACACAGCAAAACGCACGTTTTGCAACGCCAGCATAGTTAGCCTATATGTGCGTATGTGTTGGAGGCAATATTGGTGTGTTTTTTTGATTTTAGGCGCAGTTTAAGTGTAATAACTGCAAATATACTATTCTTTTAGGTCAAATAAGTCTTTTTCGG
This sequence comes from Bacteroidota bacterium, assembly GCA_043765195.1. Classification (GTDB taxonomy): domain Bacteria; phylum Bacteroidota; class Bacteroidia; order UBA7662; family JAYUJN01; genus JAYUJN01. The sequence continues at coordinate 42,096 of JAYUJN010000033.1, forward strand.
CTACTTTTTCTACGGCTGCACCGTCGTACAGTTTTTTGTTTATGGCACTGTATGGTGCAGTTATTAGGTTTTCTTTGTTTTTTATACCCGAGAGTATTTGTATGTATTTGTCATTTTGTATGCCCGTTTTCACTACCAGCGATTTGGCTTTTCCAGCGGCATCTATCACAAATATCACTTCTTTTTGGCTTTCGGCGAGTGGTTTTTCTTGGCTTTTTTCGGTTTGCGCCTCATCGTCGTTGGGTCGGTCTTCACGTTCGGCTTTGCTTTGCTCAAAACTGTTTAGCACCTTGTTTTTGGCATCGGTGGCACGCATGGCTACGGCTTGTATGGGTACGCAAAGCACGTTTTCGGCTCGGTCGGTGCGTATTTCTACGCTGGTGGTCATGCCAGGGCGGAACGGGTGGCGGTTTTTGGCTAACAAACTTTTATAGGAGCTGGGCAGCAGGTTTATTTTCACCGAAAAATTGGTAGTTTGGTCGGTACTCATGCCAGTGCTCGAGCTGTTGGAGCTGTTGGCTATTTCGGTTACGATGCCCAAAAAAACTTGGCTTGGATAGGCATCTACCTCCACTTCGGCGGTGTCGCCCAGGCTTAGGTTCACAATGTCCGCCTCCGATACATCTACCACCGCTTGTATGGCGTTTAGGTTGGCGATGCGCAGCATTTCGGTACCCATCATTTGGGCTGTGCCGAGCACTTTTTCGCCTTTTTCCACCAAAAGTTTCGATACTATCCCGCTCATTGGGGCATATATATTGGTTCTGCCCAAGTTTTCTCGGGTTTGGCGCAGCTGTGCTTCTGTACCCACCACGGATTGTTCGGCGGCGATTATGCTGTATTTTGCGGCTTCGAGGTCTTGCTGTGCGGCTTGATATACGGCTTTTTGGTTTTGGTATTCGGCTTGCGAAATCACGCCGTCCTCGTACAGTTTTTTGTTGCGCTCGTATATGGTTTCTATGTTTGTAAACTGCGCCCGAGCCTGTGCCAAGCGGGCTTTTGCGTTGTTTACGTTGGCTCTACCGTTGTTTACGGCGGCTGATGTTTGCTCCAAACCCGCCTTCAATATTTCGGGGTTTATTTTTGCGAGGAGCTGCCCCACCCGCACCGAGTCGCCTTCTTTTACGAGCAGCTCTACGATTTCTCCCGAAATTTCGGACGAAACCTTTATTTCCAGCTCTGGTTGTATTTTGCCATTTGCCAGCACCGTTTGTACAATCGTTTGCAGCGTGGCTTGGCTTATGGCTACTTTTTCAGCGTCTTCTTTGCCTATCCAGCCCTTTTTTTTGGCTACGATGCCCGCTACCAGCAGCACTGCTATTACTGCACCCAAAATATAATATAGGCGGTTTTTGTTTTGTTTCATTGTTTTTGTTTTGGCTTGGGTAATTGGTAGTATTTCTGTTTTTTTTATTACAAAAACTGCGTAGAAAAACAAAAAACCTTAGCAGATTTTCTGCTAAGGTTTTTAAAAAAGAGGTTAAACTAAATTAGTTTTTCTTTACGGCTGCTTTGGCTTTGTCTGCCATTTCTTTGGTTTTGTCGGCGGCTTTGTCCACCATACCTGCGGCTGCATCTTTGGCTTTGTCGGCTACTGCGCCTGCTGCGCCAGCGGCTGCTGTACCTGCGGCACCAGCGGCTGTGGCTGCGTTATCTACTGCTGCACCAGCAGCATCTTTGGCTACGTTGGCTGCGCTATCTACCATGCTGGTAGCGGCATCACCTACGTTTTCTACGGCTGCACCTGCTGCATCACCAGCTGCGCCAGCGGCATCTGATGCTGCATCTGTGGCTTGTTGGCAAGCGGTAAATGTAAATGCACCTACCATAAGTAGGGCGGCGGCTGCGAAACGGATTTTGTTCATTTTTTTTTGTTTTATGTTATGAGATTACAAAGCTAATCAAAAATCGCACCAATTCATAATTTTTTAATTTATTTTTTTGCAGATTAAATATGCCTTTGTGTTTTATCATATTTTTTGCTACATTTGTAACCAAACCACAGCCAAAAACAGCCATGAACTTACAGCAAATACGCCAATACGAAAACTTAGAATTGCTCGCCAAACAGGTGGTGGAGGGTTTTATTACGGGCTTGCACAAAAGCCCTTTTCACGGGTTTTCGGTGGAGTTTTTGGAGCATAGGCTCTACAACACGGGCGAAAGCACCAAAAATATAGACTGGCGGCTCTACGCCCGCACCGACAAACTTTTTGTGAAACGCTACGAGGAGGAAACCAACCTGCGCTGCCAGTTTGTGATAGATGCCTCCAAATCGATGTACTACCCCGACACGGATTTTAGCAAGCTCAAATTTTCGGTTTTTGCCACCGCCGCCCTGCTGCACCTACTCAAAAAACAGCGTGATGCCGCTGGGCTTAGTATTTTTAGCCACGAAATAGACGTACAAATAGCCGCCCGAGCCAGTGCGGTGCATACACAGCTACTTTTTAACCAGCTCGAGGCACTGCTGCGCCACCAACCCGTAGCCCGCCCCACCCAAGCCGCCGCCGCCCTGCACCAAATCGCCGAAGCCACGCACCAGCGGTCGCTCATCGTCATTTTTAGCGATATGCTGGAAGGAAACGACGAGCAAGATGCCATTTTTTCGGCATTGCAGCACCTAAAATACCGCAAACACGAGGTCATTTTTTTTCATACCATAGATGCCAAACAAGAACTCAACTTCGAGTTCGAAAACCGCCCCTACGAATTTACAGACCTCGAAACGAACCAAAAAATCAAGCTCAATCCTTTTGCCCTAAAAGACATTTACAAGCAAAAATTTGAGGAATTTAGGCAAAACCTAAAACTGCGCTGCGCCCAATACCAAATAGATTTTATAGAAGCCGACATACACCAAAACTTCGACGTGATTTTGGCGGCATTTATGGCAAAAAGAACCAAAATGTACTAAAAGCCAGATAACACACAATGCCCGAAAAACTACTACATTATATCTGGAAATACCGCCTCTTTAACTTCCAAGACCTGCAAACAACCGACGGCGTGCCGCTGCAAATTGTGCTTTTTGGCGAGTACAATGCGCTAAACTCGGGTGCGGATTTTGAAAATGCACGCATTGTACTGGGCAAAGATGTGCTGGTGGGCAACATAGAAATACACGTAAATGCCAGCGACTGGCAGGCGCATCAGCACCAAAAAGATGCGGCATACAACGCCGTGGTGCTGCACGTGGTGTGGCAAAAAAACAAAACCGTGTATAGAAAAGACAGCACCGAAATACCACAACTCGAGCTTAAAGATAGGGTAAACCCCGAGCTGCTGGCGAACTATGCGCAGCTCTGCGAAAACGAAAATCCGCTGCCCTGTCACCATTTTTTAGAAAAAGTACCCCGTTTTACCAAGCAAACCTGGCTGTCTCGGCTTGCCGTAGAGCGTTTGGAGGCAAAAACCCAAGCCATCGCCCTCAGTTTAGCAGCCACAAACAACCACTGGGAGGCTACTTTTTACCACACGCTCGCCCGCTATTTTGGGTTTAAAACCAACCAAGAACCCTTTGAGGCACTGGCAAAGAGCATCGCCATAGAAATTTTGGCAAAACAAAAACACAACCCTACGCAGATAGAAGCCCTTTTTTTTGGGCAATCGGGGCTGCTGCCCGCACCACCGCTGGACGACTACACCCAAGAACTGGCGCAAGAATACAAGTTTTTGGCTGCAAAATACGACCTTTCGCCGCTGCAAACCCACCAATGGAAATACGCCCGCCTGCGCCCGCCCAACTTTCCGTGCATACGCATAGCGCAGTTTGCGGCACTTATCAACCAGTCATCGCACCTTTTTTCGATGGTTTTGGAGGCGAAAAACATAGCCGAACTCACCCAACATTTTAGCATTGCGCCGCACGCTTATTGGCTCAATCATTACCAATTTGACGTGGCATCGGTGGAAAAAACCAAAAACTTTGGGCAAGATGCCACCCAAAACCTGCTCATAAACGTGGTAATTCCGTTTTACTACTTATATGGCAAGCTAAGGGAAAAAAATTATTTGATAGACAAAGCCATAGATTTTTTGGAGGAGCTGCCTGCCGAAAAAAACCAGCTCATAAAAACGTTTGCGCCCTACGATTTTGTGGCAAAAAATGCACTACAATCGCAAGCTCAAATACAACTTTTCAACCAATATTGCAGCACAAAACTTTGTTTGGAGTGTAATATTGGTATTTCGGTGCTAAAAAACAAAGCGACGAACTAAAAAGTTGTAGAAAATGGCATTGTTTTAAGATTTTTTGCGTACCTTTGCGCCGAATTTGGTACACATACAATAGCCCAAAACACACGCCTTAGCCATGAAATTCGCAAAAATAACTTTATCTCTTTTATACACATTAATAGCCGTGGTGTGCCAAGCCAACGAGGCTACGAGCGCCGAACCCAAGGCTTTTAATGCAGGCGAAATGATTATAGAACACGTTACAGATGCGCACGAGCTGCATTTTTTTACCACGGGTGAAGGCACGCCAGCCGAGCACCACGTGAGCGTGCCGCTGCCCATTATTTTGTACGACAAAGAAAATGGCGGGCTAAAATCGTTTTGGTCGTCGGCTTTTCACCACGCACCCAATGGCGTACACGAGGGCTACGCAATGCACCACGAAAAAATATACCGCACAGATGCCACGGGCGGCATCAGCTTCGACGATAAAAAACACCCAACGAACAGCCAGCCCTTAGATTTTTCGATAACCAAAACCGTTTTGGGTATTTTTGTGGTGATAGCCGCCATGATAGCCATACTGTTTTCGGTGGCAAATAGCTACAAACGCCGCAAAGCCCAAGCGCCCAGCGGAATGCAATCGGTACTCGAGCCGCTGCTCGTTTTTATAAGAGACGAAATAGCCAAGCCCTCGATAGGCAAAAAATACGAGCGTTATATGCCTTACTTGCTCACGGTTTTCTTTTTTATATTTTTGAGCAATTTGTTGGGGCTAATACCTTTTATAGGCGGTTTTAACATCACAGGAAACATCGCTGTAACGCTGGTTTTGGCTTTGTGTACCTTTTTATTCACGGCATTTACGGGCAATAAAAACTACTGGTCGCACATATTTTTGCCGCCTGGCATACCTGGCTGGCTACTACCACTCATGATACCCATCGAAATACTCGGCTTGTTTACAAAACCAATCGTACTCACCTTGCGTTTGTTCGCCAACATCACGGCTGGACACATCATCATACTTTCGTTTATAAGCCTTATTTTTATATTTGGCTCTAAATACGGTGCGGGTGCTGGCATAGGCGTATCGGTGCTGTCGGTGGCATTTAGTATTTTTATGAACCTAATGGAGCTGCTGGTGGCTTTTTTGCAAGCTTATGTGTTTACTTTGCTTTCGGCATTGTACTTCGGTTCGGCAGTAGATGAGCATCACCACGATACGGACATTGGCTAAATTTTAAAAAAAACAACTTAAATCATATAAACAAAAACACAATGGGATTTTCAACTATGCTATTAGAAGCAACCTCGACTTTTGGTTTAATGGGCGCTGGTATTGGTGCTGGTATTGCAGCAGTAGGTGCTGGTATCGGTATTGGTCAAATTGGTGCGTCAGCCCTTGAGGCTATGGCACGCCAGCCCGAAGCCAGTGGCGACCTGCGCTCGAACATGATTGTAGCCGCTGCCTTGGTAGAGGGTGCTGCATTTTTTGGTATTATCGTTTGCTTGCTTATCGTATTGTTGTAAGCAAAACCAAGTATGTTTGGGGCAGTGCGATTGGCTCTGCCCCAAACCTATTTTTCATCTAAAAAAAACGAGCCTAAGGCTTAAAAAATAAATTACAACCAAAACCAAACAACACAATGAGTTTAGTAACCCCAGGTATAGGGCTAATATTTTGGATGACCATCGCCTTTGGTGTGGCATGGTTTGTACTCGGAAAATTCGCTTGGAAACCAATTTTGGCAGCCATAAAAGAACGTGAGCAAGGCATAGAAACCGCCCTAAAAGCAGCAGAACAAGCCAAAGCCGACATGGCGAACCTAAAAGCCGACAACGAAAAAATACTGGCGCAAGCCCGCACCGAAAGAGATAAAATGCTGGTGGAAGCCAACGATGCCAAAAATAAAATAATAGCCGAAGCCAAAGCCCAAGCCAACGAAGAAGCCAAACGCCTGCTCACAGAAGCAAAACTGGCAATAACCAACGAAAAACTGGCTGCCATTACCGACCTAAGAAATATGGCTGGCAACCTCGCCATAGAAATATCCACAAAAGTACTGGGCAAAGAACTGAACAACAAAGCCGAGCAAGAAACTTTTGTAAAACAACACCTCGCCGACCTAAAATTAAACTAATATGGATTTCCGCATAGCTTCCAGGTACGCAAAATCACTATTCGACCTTGCCACCGAACAAAACCAGCTCGATGCCGTAAACGAAGATTTTAGCGATTTGCTCCTGAGCATAAACCAAAGCCCAGAGCTAACCAACTTACTGAAAAGCCCGATTGTGAGCCTCGACAAAAAAGAGGCTGTGCTACAACAGGCTTTTGGCAAGGATATGAACGCCATTTCTTGGGCTTTTATAAAAATTGTGCTTAGAAAAAGACGTGAAAACCAACTACCCGCCATCGCAGAATATTTTGGGATATTGTACAAGCAAAAAAACGGCATTGCTACGGCACAGCTCATTACTGCCATAGAACTAAGCCCCGAGCTTGTGCAAACAATAACGGATAAATTGGTAGCCGAAACTGGCAAAAAAATATCGCTTACCCAAAAAATTGACCCAAAAATAATAGGCGGCTACATCGTAAACCTCGAAGATAGGCAAATAGACGCTTCGGTGGCTACCCAAATTCGCAACCTACGCAGCCAGTTCGACGAAAACTTGTACGTACAAGACTATTAAAACGAAGGCGTAAACCAAAACGACGGCAAACGGCTTTTGGGCAATGACAGAAATTAAAAACACAAACAACCAATAAAAAACAAATACAAAATATAATGGCACAAGTAAAACCCGATGAAATTTCGGCTATATTGCGTCAGCAACTCGCTGGGCACCGCACCGAAGCCGAACTGCAAGAAGTAGGCACAGTATTACAAGTAGGCGACGGCATAGCCCGCCTATACGGACTAACCAAGGTTCAGGCAGGCGAGCTTATAGAGTTTGAAAATGGCACGCAAGCCATTGTACTTAACCTCGAGGCGGACAATGTGGGTGCTGTACTTTTGGGTGATGCCGAAGGTATAAAAGAAGGCAGTACCGCCAAACGCACAGGGCGCATCGCCTCTATAAAAGTGGGCGACGGCTTGCTGGGTAGGGTGGTGAACACGCTGGGGCAACCGATAGACGGCAAAGGACCGATTACGGGTAGCTTGTACGAAATGCCGATTGAGCGCAAAGCGCCAGGCGTGTTGTTTCGTCAGCCAGTACACGAGCCGCTACAAACGGGCATAAAAGCCATAGACAGTATGATACCCATCGGTAGAGGTCAGCGTGAGCTTATCATCGGCGACCGCCAAACGGGTAAAACAGCCGTGGCGTTGGATACGATTATCAACCAAAAAGAGTTTTTTGATGCGGGCAAACCCGTATATTGTATTTATGTGGCTGTGGGGCAAAAAGCCTCTACGGTAGCCAACGTGGTAAAAGCCCTCGAGGAGCGTGGCGCAATGCCTTATACGATAGTGGTTTCGGCTTCTGCCTCCGATCCTGCGCCGCTGCAATTTTTTGCACCGATGTCGGGTGCTGCCATCGGCGAATTTTTTAGAGACACGGGTCGCCCCGCACTTATTGTGTATGACGATTTGAGCAAGCAAGCCGTGGCTTACCGTGAGGTATCGCTGCTTTTGCGCCGCCCACCAGGACGTGAAGCCTACCCTGGCGACGTGTTTTACCTGCACAGCCGCCTACTCGAGCGTGCCTGCAAACTGAACTACAACGACGACATTGTACAAAACATGAACGACCTACCAGATAGCCTTAAAGGTTTGGTAAAAGGCGGCGGCTCACTTACTGCCCTGCCGATTATCGAAACCCAGGCGGGCGACGTGTCGGCGTACATACCCACAAACGTGATTTCTATCACCGACGGGCAAATATTTTTGGAGAGCAACCTGTTTAACTCTGGCGTGCGCCCCGCTATCAATGTGGGTATAAGCGTGAGCCGTGTGGGCGGTAATGCACAAATTAAGAGCATGAAAAAAGTATCGGGAACGCTTAAATTAGACCAAGCGCAGTACCGAGAACTCGAGGCTTTCTCTAAATTTGGTTCTGACCTCGATGCCGCTACCCAAGCCGTACTGGGCAAGGGCGCACGGAACGTGGAAATACTAAAACAACCCCAATATAGCCCGCTAAGGGTGGAGCAACAAACCGCCATTATACACATAGCTACCAAAGGTTTGCTTATGGAAATACCCGTGGAAAAAGTGCGTGCCTTTGAAACCAGCTACCTCGCTGTGTTGGAAGCTGCACACAAAGATGTGCTGGACAACCTAAAAATGGGCAAAATATCCGATGCCGAAACCGACGTATTGGAAAAAGCGTGTGCCGAGCTAAAACCATCGTTTTTGGCTTAAAAATTGGCTTTTTAGCTAAAAATTAGCCTTTTATAGAACCCCCAGCCCTGCTACGCAGGGCGGGGGTTTTTTTTGATTGATTGGTTATGGTTATTCGAGCGGTTTTGGTTGGTTGATTTTGTGGTTATGCGAGTGGTTTTGCTCATAAATAGCTTTATATAAACAAACAACATTTTGCCAATTTATAAAAATACCTTAGGCATTAAATATTTGTAGAAAAATACACAATAAGCAAATTCGACTCCGAAGGAGTCGCAAAAACTGGTGCATAGTCGTGCTATAAACATTAAATCCCTACGGGATTTCAGATAAAACTACAACGAATAAACGACATAAATATCAATTAAAACTCACACCCATTAAAACCGAGCGCCCAGCGTCATCACCACATTTAAGTTGTTTTGTTTGGTAAGTGCGCCGTAGTATTTTTTGGCATCGTTGAGTGTGTAAGGCTCATAGTAGCTTTTTTGGTAGCTATTTATCGCCGCCAAATCAAAATAAATTCCCTCCACACCCTTAAAACCAAAGCCCAACGAAACGCTGTTTCGAGCCAAGTTACCGCCCGAAGTAGGCACGCCCGCCGCAAAAGGGCTGCCCTGCCCCACGTAGCCCGCCCGCAAACTGGTACTCGGCGACACCCGATACTCGCCGCCCACACGCACACTATTCACATTGCGGTAAGTCTCCGCCAGTTTTTGATTCAGCGCATTTGCCCAAAACGGCGCATCGGTACTGCCCACACGCATTTGGTTGTACGCCACCATTTCGTAGTCCACCGAAAAAATGCCCCTATCGCCCGCAATCAGCGCAACACCCAAATTACTGCGCAAAGGCGTGTACAAGTCGTAAATAAACGTATTTTCGGGCGAGCTGTACTCAAAACTATCGCCGTTGTCAAACACCGATTTTATTTTTGTGTTGTAGCCATCGCTCGCCGTAATGCGGCTGCCCGTTTGTATGGCACCGCCCAAACGCAACCAATCTAAGGGCAAAAATATAACGCCCAACTTCAAACTTGCGCCACTGGTTTGGGTGGTAACATTTTCGATAAACGACATATTTTTAAAATCGTAGCGCATGGTATCCAGCACATCTTGCTCCGAAAAAATTTTGTTTGCGGTATAATTTCCCGACAAAAAGCCCATACCAACGCCCAAATACAGTTTATTGGCATAATTTGCCGCAAAATTTATGTTAAAATCCTTTGTTCCGCCCCTTTCTGCGATGCTCTGCTGCTGCAAAACGGTACCGATTATGGGCGAATAATACTGGTTTCGAGAGCCGCTATACGGATTGATGAGGTAAGCATTGTAAGCCAAACCAGCGGTGTAGGGCAGGGTTTTTACCAACAATGTATCCGTAATGCCGTTGGCATCTTGCGCAAAACGGCTGCTAAGATTGGATTTATCGTTGTTGCCTATAACCTCCGTATTGTTTGCAAAATTGGTGGTGCTGGCATACGCCACGCTCAAATTCACGTTTTGTAAGCCTTTGTTTTGGTCGGATTTTGACTGGTATAGCGGCAAATTATAGCCCAAATTGCTCAAATAAAAGTTGTTTTTGGTGGCTATCGTGTTTTTATCTATGTAGCCCGTGTTGTTTTTTGCATTTTGAAAAGCCAGCGCCATCGTAAAATGCTGGCTTTTGAACACGCCCGTACCCGCTGGGTTTGTTTGGGTAGCACCCAAATCTCCACCCAAAGCCGTAAAAGCGCCGCCCATGGCAGCCGTGCGGGCGGTCGTAAAACTGTTTTGCATATTCAGTTTCAAAATGTCGCCTTCGGTTTGAGCCGTGGCGTGCAGGCTATAAAAAATTGCGAGCGTAGCCGTAAGTAGTTTATTTTTTTTCATGGAGCAATGTTTGTGTAATGTTTTGTTCTATGTGGGTTAATGCCACTTTTGTGCCAAACTTTTTGTGTACGTGTTCGGCAAAGGTTTGGGCGCAATAAACCGAGCGGTGCTGCCCGCCCGTACAGCCAAAATTGACCATTAAATCGGTGAAACCACGCTCCAAATAACGCTCAATGCTGGGTTCTACCAATTTATATACATTGCTCAAAAAATGGTCGGCGGTGGTTTTTTTTTGCAAATAATCTATCACTGGCTCGTCCAATCCAGTAAGTTGCTTGTATTCTGCTATCTGCCCTGGGTTTAGTATCGCCCTACAATCGAACACAAAACCGCCACCGTTTTGGCTTGGGTCGGGCGGTATGCCCCCTTTTTTGTACGAAAAACTGTTTACTACCAAGGTCAGTTGCGGGGTATTTGGGTGCGTTTTTGGGGTAAATTGTGCCACAAAAGCACTCGTTTTTAGGTTGGCAATGAGTTTTTGTATTTCGGGCAATTTCACACCCAAGTTTTCGGTTTCGAGCAAGTGCGTTAGGTTGTGAAATGCAGGTGCGATGCTTTGCAAAAACTCGGTTTTTTGCTCAAAAATCCCCCTAAAACCATAAGCACCAAGTGCCTGCAAAATGCGAATGAGCGCAAAAGCTGGATAGTAGTTTAAAAATTCAGCCTCAAATTTTGGGCTGGCATCTGCCCACAAACCGAGGTAGTGCGCCAGCAACTCGTGGCGTGTGGCGGGGCTAAGTTGGGCTTGGGCTTGGTACAGCAGTGCGGCTACATCGTATTGCAGCGGACCTTTGCGGCAGCCTTGGTAGTCTATTAAATACACTTTTTGCTGGTGTACCATGAGGTTTCTTGCCTGAAAATCTCGGTGCAATAAGTAGTTTTGGTCGGCTTGGCACAAAAAATTGGCGAGGGTTTCGAAGTCGTTTTGGAGCGCAAATTCGTCAAAATCGGCTTTGGAGGGTTTTAAAAAACAGTATTTAAAGTAGTTTAAATCCCAGAGCAGCCCTTGTTTATCGAAGTGTGCGGTGGGCGTGCATAGCGATAGGTTTAGCCCAAGTGCGCCCGTTTTTTGAAAAAATACGAGTTGTTCCAAGGCTTTTTTGTAGTAAGTTATGGCTTGGGCTGGGTCGGTTTTGAGCAGTTTCATGAGGGTAAACTCGCCGAGGTCTTGCACCAAATAGCAGTTTTGGGGTTTGTTGTAGCCCAAAACCTGCGGAACTTGTATGCCTTTTTGGGCAAAATGTGCGCTAAACTGCACAAAAGCCTCGTTTTCGGCGACATTGGGGTTATACACACCCAAGGCAGTGTGCTGCGTGGATTGTAACCGAAAATACTGCCTATCGGAGCCCGAGCGGGGCAACGGCACAATGGCGGTGGGCGGCGTATGGTAGTGGGCGGTAAAAAGCTGCGTGAGTACTTGTTGCAAAGGTGTAATTTTAAATTAAAAACTACTGTAAAATTACTAATTTTGGCGTAACTTTGCATTGCTATTTTACTAATATCTTTCATTTGTATGACACATTTAGAAAAACTATTGCACTACTGCGGCTACCAAGAGCGCTGTTTGATGGAAGTGCGAGAAAAAATGGAAACCTTAGAAATACCCAAAGACGACCAAGAAACGATGGTCAAATACCTGACAGCGCACCATTTTTTGAACCAAGAGCGGTTCGCAAAAAGCTACGCAGGCGGAAAATTTAGAATAAAACAATGGGGCAAAATAAAAATAATACAAGCCCTGAAACAAAAACAAATTAGCCCCGAGCTAATAAGCATTGCCCTAAAAGAAATACCCGACAGCGACTACATAGATACCATAGAAAAACTTGCGCTAAAAAAAGCAAATACCAGCAAACCAGCCAAAAACGACTACGAAAAAACCATAAAAATAGCCTACTATCTGGCTCAAAAGGGCTACGAAAACGACCTTTGTATGCACGCAGCAAAAAAAACGATTTTAAACAACCTCCAATAAAACCAACACCAATACATGAGTATTCACAAAGAAGGCTACACGATTATAGCCACGACCTTAGCTATTTTGGCATTACTTAATTTTTTGAGCTATAAGTTCATCGGCATTTCTGGCATAAAAATCTTTTTTTTAGTGGTCAGTTTGGTTGTTTTGGGGCTGGTGGTGCAGTTTTTTCGCAACCCTGTGCGGCACACGGTGGTTAATCCGCAGCAGATTATATGCCCCGCCGATGGCAAAATAGTGATTACGGAGCAGGTGGAAGAACCCGAGTATTTTAAAGATGCAAGGCTGCAAGTGTCTATATTTATGTCGCCGCTAAACGTACACGTGAACCGCAGCCCGATTACGGGCAAAGTGCTTTTTTATAAATACCACCCAGGCAAATACTTAGTGGCTTGGCACCCAAAATCATCTACGCTAAACGAGCGCACCACCGTAGTGGCGCAAAACGAAGCGGGCGTACCCGTGCTTTTTAGGCAAATAGCGGGCGCAGTAGCCCGCCGAATAGTGTGCTATGTGGCAGCGGGCGATAGCGTAACGCAAGGCGGCGAGTACGGCTTTATAAAATTTGGCTCACGCATAGACGTTTACTTACCCATAGGCACGCAGCTCAATGTAAAAGTGGGCGATGTGGTGCGTGGCGGCGAAACAGTTTTGGCTACTTTAAAATAAACCGAGCGATGCTAACCCAAGAAAATACGCTTTTTTTGCGCACAAACAAAGCCTTAGATGCCATAAGACCCTACCTGCAAGCCGACGGCGGCGATGTGGAAATAGTGGAAATTTCGCCCGAGGGTACGCTGTACATAAAACTTTTGGGGAGCTGCCAAACCTGCACGATGAGCAATATGACCATGAAAGCGGGCATAGAAAAAACCGTGCTGAGGGCTGTGCCAGAAATAATAGCCGTAGAAGCCATTTGAAAATAAACGGCGGAGTGCGCCTTTTTTGCATGAAAAAAATACTGATAGTGGTGGGTACTCGCCCTAATTTTATAAAAGTTACGCAGTTTAAGCGCATCGCTTTGGCGCAATACGAGCAAAAAATAGAGATAAAAATAGTACACACGGGGCAGCACTACGACAAACTAATGTCCGATGTGTTTTTTGAGCAATTTGGGTTAGTGCCCGATTATTTTTTGAATATTGCCACGCAAACCGACGTAAATACGCAGTTTTCGGCTATCATTACGGGCGTGAGCCAAACCATAGCCGAGTATAGCCCGCACTTGGTGGTGGTGGTGGGCGATGTAAACTCCACGCTGGCGGCGGCACTGGCGGCGCACCACCTGCACCTGCCCATGGCGCACCTCGAGAGCGGGCTACGCAGCCACGACCGTGCCATGCCCGAAGAGCTAAACCGTGTGCTAACGGACAGCCTCGCCGATTATTTTTTTGTAACCGAACCCAGCGGCACCCAAAATTTGGTGGCAGAGGGCAAGCCCCAAGACCGTATTTTTTTTGTGGGAAACACCATGATAGATACCATGGTAGCCTACAAAACCCAGATAGCGCAAGCCGATATTTTGCCAAAATTGGGTATAAAGCCCGCACAAGATTTTGCGCTAATGACCATGCACCGCCCCTCTAATGTGGATACACTCGAGGGTTTAAACAAAATTTTGGAACTGATTGCACTGGCTACGGCACAACTGAGCGTGGTATTTAGCGTTCACCCACGCACGCTCTCCAACCTGCAAAAGCACGGTTTGTACCACGCAATCACCCAAAACCCGAATTTAATCGTTTGCCCGCCCTTAGATTATTTTGCTTTTCAGCACTTGGTAGCCAACTGCAAGTTTGTACTCACCGACAGCGGCGGCATACAAGAGGAAGCCAGTTTTGTGCAAAAACCCTGCCTTACATTTAGGCAAAACACCGAGCGCCCCTGCACCATAACCGAGGGCAGCAACCAGCTCATGCCCTTTGATTTAGACCTGATAAAACTAAAATTAGCCGAACTAAACGACCCAAGCAAGCCCAAAAACTACACCATTCCGCAACTGTGGGACGGGTCGGCTACCGAGCGCATTTTGCAAATATTAGACAAAACAACCTTTGAAAAAAGGCTCTAAACTACCCAATTTTGTGCGCTATCTGGCTTAGTGCGGCTTGGGTAAAGGGTAAAATGGGTACGGACAACATAATTTTTAGGTTTTGGAGTAGCGTGGTTTTTTCGTCCAAAAAGCGCAGTACAAGCTCCGCCTCATTTTTTTTGAACAATGAAGTAAAAACCTCTTTGGGCGCACACCTATTTTTGTCGAACACATCTAAAAAAATGCTGTCGTACAACAAAAATGGTTGCCTTCCCGATTCAAAATGAATGCTTTTGCCCTGCGCAATGCGCTGTGCGAGCTGGCTACAAAACTGCTGAATGCGCACAAAAGTGTAGCCCGTGGAGGGTTTCGAGTAGCCGCCAGCCGTGCCTACGGGCAGTATGTTGCTTTTTTTCTTGGGCGCAAACTTGCTGTCTGTCATGGGTATTACGCCAAACTCCTCATGCAAAATTTTGTATTCGGTTAGGTTGAGCGTTGTTTCTATGTAGTTTTTCAGTGCCAAATCGTAGTCGTTTTGCGCCCAAATGGCATCAGAAAAAACGGTGTACTCCACCAACGCCCTACGCTTGGTTTCGGGCAGCACATAGCCAAATCGGGCTTCTCGGTCGGCTTGCTCGGGGCGAAAATCCATGAAAAATGCTTGCTCCTCCCGAAAAAAATCTTGCTCCGTTTCTACAATCCAGCCCTTGAAATGCTGCAAATACCAAATGTCTTTGGGCTTTTTTAGGTTGGTTTCCTCTTCTGCATCTCGCACCGACGAAAATATGTATTGGGCTGAAAACTGCTCTTGGTCAGCGGTGTGTAGGTAGCACAAGCCATTTTTTTCGTACATTTGCGCTATGCCCGCAGTTTTATAGGTAACGTTGGCGTGGTTGGGCAGGCTTTTTTTAAAATGGTCGTAAAAGTCTATCGCCCGTATCATTTTGTAGGAATAAGGCGCAATGTTGAGCTTTTTTTCGAGTTTTTCACCAAAAAAAATCAGGTCGTCCCAAGTTTTGGCCACCAGCGTTTCATACCAGTTTTGGTTGCCAGCCTCCCAAAAACACCAAGTTCTGTCGTTTTTTTCTTTGGCATCTTGCTCCACTATCAATATTTTTTTTTGGGCTGTGGCGGGGTTTTGCAGCAAATAATGCGTGAGGCTCAAGCCCGCACAACCGCCGCCCGCTATGATGTAATCGTATTTTTTCATGGGGTGTGGGCTAAATATATGGCTCCGCCGCAGTTGTTGTGGCTTGCGCCCGTTACACTTTTTAGGCAGTTGGGCTGGTTTAAAATGCGCAAATAACCCAAAAAAGCAAAAATAATCGCTTCTTTAAAATTGATTAGCTCCGTGCTGGCGGCAGAAACGGCGGTGTGGCTCTGGCTTTTTATCAGGCGCATTAGGTGTGTGTTTAGCGCACCGCCGCCCGTAATTAGCACTGTTTTTGGTTGTATTTTGTTTATTTCTTGGCTTATTTTTTGGGCTATGTGCAGGGTTACGGTGGCTATTTGGTTGGGTATGGTGTCGTTGGTTTGGCGTAAAATGGGTACTATTTCTTCAAAAATTTGCTCTTTGCCCAGCGATTTTGGCGGGCTTTTTTGGTAATAATGCCACATATCGAGTTTGTGCAGCAGCTCGAGGTTGGGCGTGCCGTTGGCGGCTATTGCGCCGTTTTCGTCAAAATCAAGCGATAGTTTTTGACACAAATAATTTATGAGCATATTTGCGGGGCAAATGTCGTAGGCTATCTGCTCGTTTTTGTGGCTATACGACAAATTGGCTATGCCGCCTATGTTTATACAGGTTTCATACTCGTGAAAAAGCAACTGGTCGCCCACGGGTACGAGCGGTGCGCCCTGCCCGCCCAGTGCCACATCGAGGCTACGAAAATCGCCGATGGTGGGCAGGTGGCAGGCGGCGGCAAGGTGGGGCAGGCTACCTATTTGGGTGGTGATGCCGCTGTACGGCTGGTGAAAAATGGTATGCCCGTGCGAGGCAATGTACTGGGCATTGAGGTTGTTTTGCTGTATAAATGCGTGGGCGTGCTGCCCAAAGTACGCACCCAGAGCCACGTGGGCGTGGGCGTACTCGAGCGCAGAAGCGTGTTCGAGCTGGCGCAGTTTGTGCTGCCACTCGGGGCTATACGGCACGCAGTGGGTGGCTATGGTTTCGTAAAAATACCGCTCGCTCTCCCTCCAAAAACGCACGCAAGCCATATCCAAGCCATCGAGCGAAGTGCCAGACATTAAGCCGATGATGGTCGTTTCTTGGGTCATGGTTTGCGTAGTTTAGCCGCCTGCTTTTTTGGCTTTGTAGTCGTTTTCTACCAAAATATCTATGATTTTGGTTCTAAAATCGCCCTGAATTATTATTTCGCCGTTTTTTACCGAGCCGCCCGTGCCGCATTTATTTTTCAGTAATTTGGCTAAGGCTTCGAGTTCGGTTTGGCTGCCCAAAAAATCTTTGATAACCGTAGCCGTTTTTCCTCCCCTGTGTTTGGTTTCCAGCCACACACGCAGGTTTTGTTGGTTTGGGGCGAGGTCGGTGGGCTGCTCGGGCTGCTCAAAATCAAAATTGGTGTTTGTGGAGTACATTATGCCATCAAAACCGCTTATTTTTTCGTATTTTTTGCTCATTTTACCTAAATTTATGCTATGTATTGCTTTTTACAAAAAAACTGTATTCAAATATTTTTAGCAAAATCCGAAAACCATCGGTGTTCCTAAACTTTTTGCCATCGCCCAAGTTGCGTGGAAAATAATGCACAGGCACTTCGGCGATGTTGTTTCGCTTGTATTTTACGGCTTTTATCACCAGTTCCGCCTCAAAAGCAAACCGATTTTCTTTTAAATTGAGCTGCTGCCACAGGCTTTTTTTTATCAATTTATAGCCGCAAGCCATATCTGTAAGGCGCACATCTATCAGCACGGAGGTAATGAGCGTAAAAATTTTGTTGGCTAAATACCTGCGGTACGAGTACAGCGGGCGCAAAACGCCGTGCAAATACCGAGAGCCATTTATAAAATCTATGCGCAAATAGTGCATTGCGTCCAGCATTTTGGGTATGTCGGCGGGCGAAAGCTCGAGGTCGGCATCTTGCACCAAAAAAGTATCGCCACGGGCTACGGCTGCGCCCGTGCGCACGGCTGCACCCTTACCTTGGTTCTTTTCGTGGTTCACGAGCGTAAACTGGTTGGGGTTTTGCGCTTGGTATTTCAGCAAATTTTCTTTGGTTTGGTCGGTAGAGCAGTCGTTTACGATTATAATTTCGGTTTGATGCACAAAATCGGGCATTTTTAGTGCCGCAAGCTCACCGATGACTTGCAGCACCAAATCTTGTTCGTTGTACACAGGTATTATAATACTCAAAAACATGGCTTTTTGGTTCAGTCGGGCTTTTCTATAATTACAAAAATATCTTCGTTCGGGCGTTTCATCAGGTATTTTTCCCTACCAAATTTCTCTATTTTTTCGGGCGTTCCCGTTATTTCGTTTTGCTCCTCTTTCAGTTCCTCTATGCTTTTGGTATAAAAATCCCTTTGGTCTTCCAGCTCCGATATTTGGCTGCTAAAATGCCATTGGTTTATCACATTGCTTTGGTCCAAAAAAAGCATCAACGCTCCAAAAAGCAGCAGCACCAGCACGTACCTATTTCTTAAATAGGGTGCGTAGTCCAGTACTTTGTCTAAGATTTCGGTGGGTTTCATTTTTTCAAAAACTTAAAATCCCTGCCTATAAACCGCCCCGAGCTGCCCAATTGCTCCTCTATGCGGATTAGTTGGTTGTATTTTGCCACACGGTCGGAGCGAGAAGCCGAGCCAGTTTTTATCTGCCCACAATTTAGTGCCACCGCAAGGTCGGCTATGGTTGTATCTTCTGTTTCGCCGCTTCGGTGGCTCATTACGCTGGTGTAAGCATTGTTTTTTGCCAGTTCTACTGCACTTATGGTTTCGGTCAGCGAGCCTATTTGATTCACTTTAACCAGTATCGAGTTGGCTATGTTTCTATCTATGCCCATTTGCAGCCTTTTTACGTTGGTTACAAAAAGGTCGTCGCCCACCAGTTGCACCTTGCTACCCAGCTTGTCGGTGAGGCTCTTCCAACCGTCCCAGTCGTCTTCGGCGCAGCCATCTTCCAGCGAAATAATCGGGTATTTGCTACACCAATCCGCCCAATAATCCACCATTTGGCTCGAGGTTAGCTTGTCGCCAGTAGATTTATGAAAATGGTACATACCCGTTTTGGCATCGTACATCTCCGAAACTGCCGCATCCATCGCTATCCAAATGTCCTCGCCAGGGCGGTAGCCAGCAGCCTCTATGGCTTGCATAATGGTTTCTAAGGCTTCCAAATTGTTTTTTAGGTTCGGGGCAAAACCGCCTTCGTCGCCCACATTGGTACTTAATCCTTTCTTTTTCAGCACCGTTTTTAGGTGGTGAAAAACCTCCGTACCCATGCGCAACGCCTCACTAAAACTCTCTGCGCCCCAAGGCATTACCATAAACTCCTGAAAATCAATGCCATTGTCGGCGTGCGAGCCGCCATTCAAAATATTGAGCATCGGCATCGGCAGCGTATTGGCGTTTGTACCGCCTATGTACCTATACAGCGGTATGTTCAGCGACTGCGCCGCCGCCCGTGCCACCGCCAACGAAACACCCAAAATGGCATTTGCGCCCATATTTCCCTTGTTTTCTGTGCCATCTATCTCCAACAAAAGTGCGTCTATGTCGCTTTGTTGGGTTACATCTATGCCCAAAAGCTCGGGCGCAATCGTATCGTTTACGTTTTCTACGGCTTTCAGCACGCCTTTTCCCATGTAGCGGCTTTTGTCCTCATCTCTTAGCTCCACCGCCTCGTGTATGCCCGTGCTAGCACCCGAAGGCACAGCCGCACGCCCTACTACGCCCTCCGTCGTGGTTACTTCTACTTCTATGGTTGGGTTGCCTCTCGAGTCCAGTATTTGGCGGGCGTGCACATTCTCTATCAAAATCATGTTTTAGGTGTTTATGGTTATTCTCAATGCAAAAATAGGCTTTTTAACTCAAATAAAAAAGTTTGGGTTTCATAAATCGTATTCTGGGTTTTGGGCAAATGCGCTCATTTATAAAGCATTGCACCTTTTTTGGGTTGTGGGCAAATGCGCAAATTAGTTATCCACAAGTTTATCCACAATGTGTGCATAACTATGGACAAAATATTTTTGTAAAAAAAGCACGAAAATCATTTTTTTTTGTATCTTTGCACTCTCAAAACGGCATCTTAGCTCAGTCGGTAGAGCAAAGGACTGAAAATCCTTGTGTCCCTGGTTCGATCCCTGGAGATGCCACCACAAAAAAACACACATTACGATGTGTGTTTTTGTTTTTGTGCCAAAAAATCTTTTGCTACCCAAGCTATCGTTTCGTTTAGCGGAAAAAAGGTATAGCCAAGTGCCTCGCAAATTTTTTGGTTGCTAAATGCCGTATTTCGATAGGCAGATGCCACGGTTTCTTTGGTAACAAGCGGCGTTTTTTGGGTAAACCAGCTCACTACCTCGAGTACCCGCCAGCCTATCTGGCTCATAAATTTGGGCGGCGTGTAGCTCGGCGGTTTTTTGCCCAAGGCTTTGGCTATACTACCAAAAAGATGGGTAAACGTGCTGTTTTCGCCGTTTAATATAAATCTTTGGGCAGAAATACCGCTTTGCATCAACAATACCATACATTTTGCTACGTCCCGCACATCTACGTAGCCGCAGCTCCCCGTGGTGGTTACGGGCAGCCCTTTGTATATCGTCCCAAAGAGTTGGGTGGAGGTTTCGTCGTAGTTGCCCACGCCCAGCACTATCGAGGGGTTTACTATCACGGCGTTCAAACCTTCCTCTATGCCTCGCCACACCTCCATTTCACTTTGGTATTTGCTTAGTGCGTATTTTTGGTTTTGTTCGCCGTTTTTCCACTGGTTTTCTTCCGTAACGAGTGCGCTGGGCGTATCGGCTTCGCCCAAGGCGGCGATGGAGCTTACCTGCACAAATTTTTGTACTTTGTAGTCCAGCGATAGATTTACCATATTGGCTGTGCCTTGTATGTTTATCCGCATCATTTTTTGGTGCAGTTTTGGGTGAAAACCCACCACCGCAGCGCAATGATACACGTGCGTAACGCCCACAAAAGCCGCCTCGAGCGCAGGCAAATCCAACACATCGGCATTTACCCACTCTATTTTGTGGGCTGGTATTTGTTGCAGCACGGTATTTTGGGCAATGCGCTCCTTGTTGCGGTAAATTGCCCTTATCGGTTGGTCGTTTTGGCTTAGTTGCAGCAGCAAATGTGCGCCCAAAAAGCCCGTGCCGCCAGTTACAAGTATCATTTTTTTGGGGTTAAATGTTGCCTACCATGTCTTGGGCTACCACCCATTGTGTAAACTGTTCGTCGGTGAGCAAGCCCAGCTCTATGGCGGCTTGGCGCAGGGTTTTGTCTTCTTTGTGCGCTTTTTTGGCTATTTTTGCGGCATTTTCATAGCCTATGTGCGGGTTTAGGGCGGTAACGAGCATCAGCGATTTTTCCAAGTTTTCGTTTATACGGTTTTGGTTTGGCTCTAAACCCACGATGCAATTGTCGGTGAAGCTCTGGCAGGCATCGCCCAGTAGCTGGCACGCCATCAAAAAATTGTAGATAATTACGGGTTTAAACACATTTAGCTCAAAATGCCCCTGCATACCGCCCACGGTTATGGCGGCATCGTTGCCTATTACCTGTGCGCACACCATGGTTATGGCTTCGCTTTGCGTGGGGTTTACTTTTCCTGGCATGATGGACGAGCCAGGCTCGTTTTCGGGTATGGTTATTTCGCCAATGCCCGAGCGTGGACCCGAGGCGAGCAGACGTATGTCGTTGGCTATTTTCATGAGGGCTACTGCCAGCATTTTTACAGCTCCCGATGCTTCCACAATGGCATCGTGTGTGGCTAACGCCTCAAATTTATTGGGGGCGGTTTGAAAAGGGTGCTGCGTGAGGTTGGCTATTTTTTTGGCTACAAGCTCCGAGTAACCAGCGGGCGTATTGATGCCCGTGCCTACCGCTGTGCCGCCGAGTGCGAGTTCGCTTAGGTGGCTTAGGGTGTTTTTTATGGCTTTGGTGCTGTATTCCAGTTGCGCCACATAGCCCGATAGTTCTTGCCCCAGGGTCAGCGGCGTAGCGTCCATTAGGTGGGTGCGCCCCATTTTTACCACGTGCATATATGCGCCCGATTTTTGGGCAAGTGCGCTTTTGAGTACATTGATTTTGGGCAAAAGATGCTCCACCAAAATGCCGTAAGCCGCTATGTGCATGGCGGTCGGAAAAGTATCGTTCGACGATTGGCTTTTGTTTACGTCATCATTTGGGTGTATCGTTTTTTGGGTATCCATCAGATTGCCGCCGCTCAGTACGTGCGCCCTGTTGGCTATTACCTCGTTTAGGTTCATGTTGCTTTGGGTGCCGCTGCCCGTTTGCCACACCACAAGCGGAAACTCGTCGTTTAGTTTTCCTGCCAAAATTTCATCGCAAACCTGGGCTATGAGGTCGTTTTTTTGGGCAGAAAGCACGCCAAGCTCAAAGTTGGTATCGGCGGCGGCTTTTTTTAGTATCGCAAAGGCTTTTATGATTTCTAAGGGCATGAGCTGCCCGCCTATTTTAAAATTGTCTTTCGAGCGTTGGGTTTGTGCGCCCCAGTAGCGTGTGGCGGGTACTTGTACTTCGCCCATGGTGTCGTGTTCTATGCGAAATTCCATTTTTAGGGTTTTATGGTTTTTATGATGAGTAATACGGGTAAAATTTCTATGGCTATGATAAACAGTAAAAAGTAAAAGAAGTTGGTTTTTATGGTTTGTGCAGCGAGTTTTATGCCTCGGAAATACCTAAAAAAAGTGCCTCCTATCAGTGTAACGCCCATCAAAACCAAGATGTAGGCGTAGCTTGCGCTTTGGCTGTAAAATGCCAAAAACAACAGCGGAACCAACACGATGCCTATAATTCTATTGAGGGCGGAGACTTGGTAGAGGTACTGACCGATGGTTTTTTTGAGGTCGAATAAATAGCCGAAGAGGCGGTATATGATGTTTTTTGCGAGGTAAAAAACCAAAAAAATGACCAATATTTCGAATACGCTCAGTAGTTTTTCGCCGATGTAAAGCGGTATTTTGTAAAACTCAAAAAGCCGAAAAGCCAGCAGCGATGTGGTGATAAAAAACAGAATATCGAAAAAAAATGCGCTTAAAGAGCCTACAAAAAGGCGTTCTTGGCTGCTTAGGTCGGCAAATCGCTGGTCTTTTAGGTTGGTGATGAGCGAAAAAAAGTAGTTTCGGTTGGTGCTTAGTACGATGGTTAGCCCTGCCAACAGCGCAAAAAGGGCGTAAAATGGTATTTGGGAGCTGGCAAAGCGGGCTTCGGCGGGTACTATGTCGGTTTTTGTGGCTCGGGCGGGCGGTTGGTTTGGGTACAAAATGCTGGGCGGCGCAAAAATGGGCGGGGCGAACAACTCTTGTACCTGCACCCGTGTGAGCGGTAGGCTGTCGGGGGTGGGCGTGGCACGCACTCGGGGTTTGAACCTGGGCTTGGGCGGGGCGGGGAGCTGCGAAAACTCGAGGTTGAGCGGGGCTATAAGGTCGGTTTCTTGCGCCCACCCGAGCGTGGGCGGGGCGCAGAGCAAGTACATCATGCAACAAAAAGCTATTTTTTGTAACCGTTCCAATTTATTTTATTACAACCGACTGTGTGGTGTTTTCACTGCTGAATTTAAACGTTTTTTTTTGGTTTTTGCCCACAAAATGCAGCAAATTGAGCTGGTCGCCGTAGCATTCTATGAGTATGCGGTTGGTTATTTGCAGGCTTTTTTGAGCTGTTTTGGGCGTTTCCAAATACACCCAAAGTGTTTCGTCCTCTATTTCTTTGCCCACAAATTTATATTTGAGCGGCATATTTTTTTGTTCCAGCACCAAGTGTTTCGCCATATAATCCAGCAAAAGCTCATTTGTTTGCGGTAGTTCTTGCTTTGTGCCTATGTTTAGGTCTTTTTTTGTCTGTTTTTTTAGGGCAAGCTCTATGTCGTCCAAAAAAAACTTTGTACTCACCTGAAACACACTCGTTTTCGGGTTCAGCGTTAGGTCGGTAACGGTGAGGTGTACTGGGTGCGTGGGGTGCGCCAGCGCATTAGCCCAAAACAAAAGGTAAGTTAGCCACATTATGGTGTTGTTTTTTTACAAAGTTACACAAAAAGCATTTCAAATAGACAAAAACCATCGTTTTTTTAAGCAGAGTTCAGCCAAAATTTCAAACCACAGGCCCGGCTCACGCCTGGGTTTATTGCCCAAAAGTAAATTTAGCCTTGAAGTGCCGCCACGCCGCCTACTATCTCCGTAATTTCGGTGGTTATCGCTGCCTGCCTGGCACGGTTGTACTCTAATTTCAAGCCACGCATCAGTTCGCCCGCATTTTCGGTGGCTTTGTCCATCGAAGTCATGCGTGCGCCGTGCTCCGAGGCGTTGGTATCCAGCATACACTTAAAAAACTGGGTTTTTAGGTAGCTGGGCATCAAACTGGCTATTATTTGGGCTTTGCTTGGCTCTATAATGTAGTCGGTGTTGGTTTTTGGGCTGCTATCGGCTGGCAACACTTGTATGGGCAGCAGTTGCAGCTCGGTGGGTATTTGTAATATGGCGTTTTTAAATTGGCTAAAAATTACCTCCACCACGTCGTATTCTTTTGCCAAAAATCCGCTGATGATTTCCTCCACCACTGGGGCGGTTTTTTCGAACTGCGGTGCGTATATAAGCCCCGTGTGCTTGTCGTCTATTTTATAGCCCATGCGAGCAAGGGCATCTTTGCCTTTTTTGCCCAAAGTAAGTATGGTTACGTTGCCTTTGGCGTGTTGGGCGGCGTATTTTTCGGTGATGAGCTGGCGGGTTTTTTTTATAAGGTTGGCATTAAAACCGCCGCACAGCCCTTTGTCGGAGGTCATCAGTACCACCAGCACACGCTCCACGGGGCGCACTTGCGACAGTGGCAGCTCCATGCTACCGTCCGACGAGCTGTTTATATTTGCTATTATTTCTTGTAACTTTTGGGTGTAGGGGCGCATTTGGGTTATGGCATTTTGCGCACGCCTTAGTTTGCTTGCCGAAACCATTTTCATGGCTTTGGTTATTTGTTGTGTGCCTATTACAGAGGCTATTCGGTTGCGTATTTCTTTTAAATTTGCCATTTTTACTAAAAAAGTGCTATTGAGCGTTTTGTATAAATCGCCGCAAAGTTACTATTTTTTTGGCACATTTATAGGTTTTTTCGTAAAAAAATTCCCCCTCACAGTTTTTTTGAGGCTTTTTCTATGGTGTTTTTTAGGTATTCTTTTAGCTCGGGCGGCGACACTACGCTTATGTCGTCTATCAGCCCCAGCACAAACCGCCCTATGGCTTTTAGCCCCTGTACCTTGGTTTTTAGCTCAAAGTTTTGGGGATCAAGCTCCGTAATGTAGCTCGCCGAACTGGGGTATTCTTCTTGCAGCAGGCTCGCCGACAGCATACCCAAGCGCAGGTGCACGCCCATGGGCTGCGTGAGCGAAATGTTAAATATGTCTTCTTCTTGCTCTTGGTGCAGGGGCGCAAACTCCCAGTTTCGGTGCAGGGCTTTGGTGGTGCCGATGCGCTCTATTTTAAAAAACTTGTTCTTTTTCGTGGGTATTTCAAAGCACTGCACCGACGCACCATTGTCCGAAAAAGCAAACGGCTCCACAAACCTATCGGAAATGGTCTGCGATTGCGCCGAGTGGTAATCTTGCAACAAAACCTGCTTGCGGTCTCTTATGGCTTCGGTAATGAGCTGTATGTTGCGGGCTACGGCGGTTTTGGTTACCATATTTACTTTGAGTGCGCTTGCCGAGAGCGCCTGAATTTTTTCGATGAGCAGGTTTTTTTGGCTCGCATCGTCGCCCATTGCCATCAGCGATTGGTGCAATATGTCAGCCTCTTGGGCAGAAAAACTAAGGTTTTCGCTTATTTCTTCTGCCTTGGCGAGCCTATATTTTTTGTTTATTGGGTCTTGAATAAGCTCAAAACCCGTATGACCAAAAATCTTAAAATCCCTATAAACCGTTCTATAACTCACGCCCAGTTTTTCGGCTATCTCGTTTACGGTATAGCCCTTTTTGGAGGCAGATAGCAGGTTTATTTCTCTAAAAAGGCGCAGCAGTTTTCCAGGGTCGTCGGTTTTCATTTTGTGGTTTTATTGCCCTTTGTCATTTTATTTTATACCCGCTCTATAATAATGGCGCTTGCGCCGCCGCCGCCGTTACAAATGGCAGCCATACCGTATTTGCCGCCTTTTTGCTGCAAAATGTGCGCCAGCGTAACTACTATGCGTGCGCCCGATGCACCCAGCGGGTGCCCGAGGGCTACTGCGCCGCCGTTTACATTTACTTTTTGGGCATCTATGCCCAGTATTTTTATAAACCCGAGGGTTACGGCGGCGAAGGCTTCATTTACCTCAAAAAAATCAATGTCTTGCAGGCTGATGCCCGCCTTGGCGGCGGCTTTGGGTGCTGCCAGCGTGGGTGCGGTGGTAAACCATTGTGGGTCTTGCTCGGCATCGGCAAAGGCGATTATTTTGGCGATGGGTTTCAAGCCGAGTTCTTGCATTTTTTTGCCGCTAACCAGTATCAGTGCCGCTGCGCCGTCGTTTATGGTGCTGGCGTTGGCGGCGGTTACGGTGCCTGTTTTTGTAAACACGGGCTTTAAGGCTGGTATTTTCTCAAAACTCACTTTTTTATATTCTTCATCTTGGGTAATGAGCAGGTCGTCGCCTTTTCGTTGTGGCACGCTCACGGCGGTTATTTCGTTTTTAAAACTGCCGTTTTCGGTGGCTGCCGCAGCTTTTTTATACGAATTTATAGCAAACTCGTCTTGTTCTTCCCTCGTTATTTCGTATTTTTCGGCGGTGGCATCGGCGCAAGTGCCCATAGCGGCTTGGCTATACACATCGGTAAGTCCGTCCAGCACCAAACCATCTTGCAGCGTGCCATGCCCGTAGCCATAGCCGTAGCGTGCCTTGGGCATATAATAAGGTATGTTGCTCATGCTCTCCATGCCGCCCGCCACCACCACATCGGCATCGCCCAGGGCTATGCTCTGCGCCGCATACATAATGGCTTTTGTACCCGAGGCGCACACTTTGTTTATGGTGGTACACTGCACGGAGCTGGGCAAACCCGCAAAAATAGCCGCTTGGCGGGCGGGTGCTTGCCCCAAACCAGCCGATACCACATTGCCCATAAGCACATCTTGCACTTCGTTGGGATTTAGGTTTGCTTGCAGCAATGCGCCTTTTATGGCGGCTGCCCCCAGTTGCGTGGCGGATACGGCGGCAAGGCTGCCCCCAAAACTGCCTATGGGCGTGCGCACAGCGGCTACGATATATACTTCGTTCATGTTTTACGTTATTAAAGTGAATGCGCAAAGTTAATGATAAAAACTAAAATCTAATTGTGTAAATTTGTAGCTCAATTTTTTAACTCCACTTAGTTCTAACCGCCATGAAAAACACGCTTTTTTTCCTTTTTTTCGCCCTTGTGTTGGGTAGCTGCCACGAAATAGGTCCGAACATAGATTTTGTAAACGACATACTCATCACCACCGATACCACATTTATGGCGGGCGTACCCACGCCCAGCCCACGTGGCGTGCTGCTCGAGGAGTTTACGGGCGTGCGCTGCTCCAACTGCCCAGCCGCCCACGACAAAGTAGCCCAACTCAAAACCATTTTTGGCGACAAACTCATACCCATAAGCCTCCACACGGGCTTTTACGCCGTACCCTACCCCACCAGCAAACAAGACTATAAAACCACCTTCGCCGAAGGAATAGAGCAAATATTCGGCAACTCGGGCTACCCAAATGGCTTGGTAAACCGACAGCTCTTTAGTGGCGAGAGCAGCGAAATTTTGCCCGTAAACAAATGGGAAAGCTACGTAAACAACGAACTAAACAGCCCCACCTCGGTTAATATACAGCTCAAAAAAGAATACGCCCCCACCACAAAAACACTAACCCTAAACGCCAATGTGGCATTGGTACAAAACCTGCCCCAGCCCATTGCGCTTAGTATAATGATTGTAGAAAACCAACTAAAAGACACCCAACTAAAACCCACGGGCATAGACACCAGCTACATACACCAGCACATACTGCGCACGATGCTCACGCCATTTAACGGCACAAAACTACAAGCCACCGACTACAACGCTGGGCGAACTTTTATAAAAAACCTGCAAATAACCCTACCCAACAACCTAAAACCCGAAAACTGCGAAATAATCGCTTTTGTGCATTATATAGGCAGCAACAAAAACGTGTTGCAAGCCATAAAAACCAAAATCATGTAGTTTTTTTTGGCAATGGTAAATGAACCGACATTGTACCTAATTTTTTATTTAGTTATTTAATGCCAAATGTGTATTTTTACAAAATCTAAACATCTCCACATGAAACTACTACTCAGAGCCGCACTACTCATGCTTTTTTCCAACCTAACCCACGCCCATACCTTGGATTTAAAAAAACCCGTTATAACCGATGCCCGAGCTTTTTGGCTACAAAAAACCATCATAGCCTACAACAATGCCACCATAGCAAGCTGCGAAATCGTTTTTAGCAGCTACGGAAAACTAAGCCTACCCAAACAACGTGGCACGGGCATACCGCTACTCAACATACAAAAAAAACTAACCAACACCGACTACGCCGCCATGCCCAATGTGGCTGGTTACAGCGTGTTTCAAATACCCACCGCCTACGAGGCGCTCATACCCAATGTGCTAAAAGGCGCATTTGCCTTTGTGGCTTTTGATGCCGATGGCAACATTTTAGACGCTACGGGCTTACAAATTTCGGGCATACTCGACGATGTGTTCGCTTACTCGGGCAGCCTCGGGGTAAGCTACCAAAACAACACACCAACCCTGCACGTGTGGGCTCCCACAGCCAAAAACATACACTTGCAACGGTTCGCAAACCACACCAACGACAGCTTTGTAACCAGCCAGCCACTTACCTACAACCCAAAAACGGGCGTGTGGAGCATCGTAGGCACACCCGACTGGAACGAGCAATACTACCTGCTCGAGGTAGATGTGTATGTACCCGAAACGGGCAAGTTTATGAAAAACATCGTAACCGACCCCTACGCCATAAGCCTGGCTGCCAACGGCGCAAAAAGCCAGTTTATAAACTTAGACGACCCCAAAATAGCCCCAAAAAACTGGGCTAACCTCCAAAAACCCAACACCGACCTGCGAAACACCACCATTTACGAAGTACATACAAGGGATTTTAGCATAAACGACCCCACAGTGGCAGCGCAAGACCAAGGAAAATTCACGGCTTTTGGCTACGATGGCAAAACCAAACCGATTTCCAATGGCATGGCGCACCTCATTCGGTTGGCGGGCGCAGGGCTTACACACATAGAGCTGCTGCCCAGTTTCGATTTTGGTTCGGTAAATGAAATAGTGACGGAACAAGCCAAATTTGACCTAAAAGGCGCACCCGATAGCGATACCCAACAGGCTACTTATTTCGGTAGCCGAGAAAAAGACGGCTTTAACTGGGGCTACGACCCCGTACACTACGGCGTACCCGAGGGCGGTTACAGCACAAACCCCAACGGCAGCCAGCGCATTTTGGAGTTCCGCAGCATGGTGGAGGCACTAAATACCAACAACTTGCGTGTAATTATGGACGTGGTGTATAACCACACCTTTCAGGCGGGGCAAAACCAGTTTTCGGTGCTGGACAAAATAGTACCCAACTACTACTACCGCCTAAGCCAAAACGGACAGATACAAAGAACGAGCTGCTGCCCCGATTTGGCTACCGAATACCGAATGACCGAAAAGCTGATGTTCGAAACCATTTTGCGGTGGATAAAATACTATAAAATAGACGGTTTTAGGTTCGACCTAATGAATTTTCATACCGTAGATGCCATGGTGCGCCTAAAAAAAGAAATAAACGCCCTAACCATAGAAAAAGACGGCATCGACGGCAAAAACATACTGCTACTGGGCGAAGGCTGGGATTTTGGTTCGGCAAAAGAAAAGGGACTATACATAGCCAACCAATCGAATATGGCAGGCACGGGCATAGGCACTTTTAACGACCGAATAAGAGACGCACTGCACGGCGGCTACAACGAAAACCCAATAGAAATACGCAAACAAGGCGTAATAAACGGATTGAGCTACGACTGGAACGGCTACGAATACCAAAAAAGAACCCGAACCGACTTGCTTTTTGAAACAGATAGGCTGAAAGTAGGCTTGGCTGGCGGGCTAAAAACCTACCAGTTTACCGATGCCAACGACCAACCCAACACTGGTATTGGGCTGAACTACACGGGCTACACCGACCAACCCCACGAGAGCATAAGCTACGTGAGCAAGCACGACAACGAAACGCTGTTTGACCAAAACGTGTTTAAAATGCCGATGGGCGAGGCGGGCATGGCTACCACCAGCGTAGCCGACAGGTTGCAGGCGCAAAACATCGCCATTAGTTTTATTGCGCTGGGGCAAGGCACGCCGTTTTTTCATTTGGGCTGCGATATGCTGCGCTCCAAATCCTTGGACAGAGATAGCTACAACAGCGGCGACTGGTACAACAAAGTGGATTTTAGCTACACACAAAATAACTTTGGGGTGGGGCTGCCCAACGCCGAAAAAAACGCCCAGCGCTGGGACATTATGCGCCCGCTGCTGGCAAACAAAGGCATTTACCCAACCAAAAACGACATAGTAGCCAACACCAAACACTTGGAAACGATGCTAAAAATAAGGCAGAGTTCGCCACTTTTTGCGCTGCCAAACGCCCAAGAAATTCAGAAACGCCTGAAATTTTACAACACAGGAGCAGCCCAGCAAGATGCCTTGGTGGTGATGGAGCTATCGGACGAAGTGGGCGAAAGATTGGATAAAAACAACAAGCGGATTTTGGTTTTTTTTAATGCCAACAAAACCGACCAAATGTTTGTGATAAACGAATACAAAGAAAAACAACTGGCGCTGCACCCAGCCCAAGCCAGCGATGCCACGGCTCAAAAAGCCCTTTTTAACTCAAAATGTGGGCTGTTTACCATTCCTGCCCGCACCACCTGCGTATTTTTACTGAAATAACGCCGACTACCTAACCAAAACACCATGCTTTCGCCAGAAATAGAAGAAAAACTAAGGATATTAGAACAAAAATATACGCCGATGGGGCAGAGCCTCGAGGCGTATTTGGACGGGCTTATTTACTCCGATTTTATAAGTTATTGGGATTATATAAACCTCGATGCGCTGCTGAACTTGCAGCAGCCACGCACCAATTTCCCCGACGAAAACATATTTATAACCTACCACCAAATTACAGAGCTGTACTTTAAGCTCATACTGCAAGAGCTTACGCAAATACCGCAAAATGCCTCGAACGGTGCATTTATGCTCGAAAAAATGCGGCGGACGAATCGGTATTTTTCGCACCTCATTACGTCGTTTGATATTATGGTGGAGGGCATGGATAGGGAGCAGTTTTTGCAGTTTCGCATGGCTTTGCTGCCCGCCAGTGGTTTTCAGTCGGCGCAAATACGCATGATAGAGCTGGTTTCTACGCATTTTGTAAACCTGATAAAAGACCCCGAAACCCAAACCGATGCGCCAACGATTGCAGAAATGTACCCATTTATATACTGGAAAAGGGGCGCAAGCGAACTTACTACGGGCAAAAAAACGCTTACGCTGCTAAAATTTGAGCATAAATACGATAAAATTCTGCTCGAGTTAGCCCAAAGCTACGAGCATACGAATATATGCGCCGTTTTTGAGGCATTGCCCGAAACAGAAAAAACGCCCGAACTGGTGGCGGAACTGCGCCAGTACGACCTAAATGTGAACGTGCGCTGGAAACTGATGCACCTAAAATCGGCGATGCGCTACCTGCAACAGCCCAAGCAAGTGGTGGCTGCCACGGGCGGCACAAATTGGCAGCAGTATTTGCCTCCCAAAAACCAGTTGCGCACCTTTTTTGCGCCCATTTGGAGCAGCCAAGAACTGGCGGACTGGGGAAAATCGATGTAGTGCGCCGTTTTGTTTGGGGCATTTATTGCAAAATTTGGCATTTTTTAGTACCTTTGTACCACAAAAATTATGTATAATTGCGCCCAAAAAGGCGTGTACGCCCCCAATAAATCATGTTAGACAAATTAGAATTCGTAAAAGACCGATACCTCATAATAGGCGAGGAACTGCTGAACCCGCTCATATTCGAGGATATGAAAGCCTACAAAAACCTGAACAAAGAGTACAAAGACCTGGAAAAAATAGTGGTGGTTTACGACCGCTACAAGCTATTGATGGGCAATATAAATACCAACAAAAACTTGGTAATGACCGAAACCGACCCCGAGTTTGTAGCCATGGCGAAGGCGGAACTGGCGGAACTGGAGCCGCAGCAAGAGGTTTTAGAACAAGAACTAAAACTGCTGCTGGTACCCAAAGACCCCGAAGATGCCAAAAATGCGGTGGTGGAAATTAGGGGCGGCAGCGGCGGCGACGAAGCCTGCCTTTTTGCGGGCGATTTGTACCGAATGTATATGCGCCACTGCGAGGTGCGTGGCTGGAAAACCGAGCTGGTGGATTACAGCGAGGGCACGGCGGGCGGCTACAAAGAAATTATATTTAATGTGTCGGGCAACGACGTATATAGCTTTTTGAAATATGAGGCGGGCGTGCATCGGGTGCAGCGTGTACCCAACACCGAAACCCAAGGGCGGGTGCATACGTCGGCTGCCAGCGTGGTGGTAATGCCCGAAGCCGACGAGTTTGATGTGGAAATAAAAGACAGCGACGTGCGGCTGGATACTTTTTGTTCGTCGGGGGCGGGCGGTCAGTCGGTGAACACCACGTACTCGGCGGTGCGCCTCACGCACATACCCACGGGCGTGGTGGTTTCGTGCCAAGACGAACGCTCGCAACTAAAAAACAAGGACCGTGCCATGGGCGTGCTGCGCTCGAGGGTGTATGAGCTGGAACTGCAAAAAGTACTCGATGCCGATGCCACAAAGCGCAAAACGATGGTGGCAGGCGGCGATAGGTCGGCAAAAATACGCACCTACAACTTCCCCCAAAGCCGAGTAACCGACCACCGCATAAACTACACGGTGTATAGCCTGGATAATTTTATGGACGGCAACCTAAACGACATGATAGACTCGCTGCAAGTGGCAGACAACGCCGAAAAACTCAAAGAAAGCATGGGCGCATAAGTACTTTTGAGCGAAAACGAGCGATTGTGCGGAGGTAAACCAATACAAAAATGAATTTTATAGATTTAGCCGAGCAAATTATTGCCACAATTAAACACCCATTGACCGTAAATGAGATTTGGGAGAACGCCGTTGAGCTTGGTTTAGACAAAAAACTGAACACAAAAGGCAAAACGCCATCAGCAACACTGGGCGCAAGGTTGTATGTAGAAATTAGAGACAACGCAAACAGCAAATTTGTTGCCGTAGGTAAACGACCCGTTAGGTTTGGGCTAAAAAATGTTACAAACAATGAAATTGCGGTAGCAACAACAGAAATTATTGTAGAACAAAAAATTGAAAAGTTTACAGAACGGGACTTGCACCCTTTGCTCGTAAAGTTTGCGGATACTTACTATCATTTTAGAGGTGCGAAATTAAAGACAATTTTTCATGAAAATTCCAACAAATCAAAGAAAGGCTACAACAAATGGTTGCACCCCGATTTGGTTGGCGTGTACTTTTCGTTCAACGACCAAATTAGGGAATACGAAAAAGTGATTATTGATTTTCAAAACGACTTTTCTATTGTGGCTACCAAACTATTTTCGTTTGAGTTGAAGGTAAAAATTGATACCGCTAATTTGAGGGAGTATTATTTTCAAGCTGTTTCAAATTCAAGCTGGGCAAATGAAGGTTATTTGGTGGCTTTAAAAATTGATGACGAAATTATAGAGGAAGTGCGCCGACTTGCCAACTCGTTTGGCATTGGGCTTATAAAACTGGACGCAGAAAACATTGAAGAGGGGCAAATAATTGTGCCTGCAACCAACAGAAAACAGTTGGACGTAGATGCCATGGATAGGCTGGCGAGCGAAAACAAGGACTTTTCGACGTTTCTACAAAACATTATGGACGACAACAAAATTAAAAAAGTAAAAAGCAAATACGACAAAGTAATGGACGACACCGAGTTTGAAAAACACTTGAAAGACAAGAAGATAGTGCGGTGAAAATGAGCCGCTGGGGTAATTTTGGAGCGAGGGGATAAAAACAAACCATCAAAAAACATATTAATGCAGTATAAATTCATAGACTTATTCGCAGGAATTGGCGGCTTCAGAAAAGGCTTTGAAGATGCGGGTTTTCAGTGTGTTTTTACGTCTGAAATAAACCCAAAGTGCCAGCAGGTTTACGAAACAAACTTCGGTGAAAAGCCTTTCGGCGACATTACAAAAATTGAGCCAACAGACATACCAGATTTTGATATTTTATTGGGTGGTTTTCCTTGCCAACCGTTTAGCATTTCGGGCAAAAAAATGGGTTTTGAAGATACACGGGGAACTTTATTTTTTGATATTTGCCAAATAATTGATAAAAAACAACCAAGTGTGGTGGTATTAGAAAACGTAAAACACTTAATACATCACGATAAAGGCAGAACTTTTAAGGTAATATTAAAATCCTTAGCTGATTTGGGGTACAACGTAACACACAAAATTTTGAATGCAAAAGATTTCGGACTTCCACAAAACAGAGAACGAATTTTTATCATTGCAACCAAAAACCATTATTTTGACTTTACGAAACTTAAACGAAAAAAGAAAGTTATTTTAAGAGATTTTTTGGATACGGAAGGTAACTTTGAATTTATAGACAAAACTGAATATACCCTAATTAAAACAGCCAGAAAACAGGAAAGTGGTTTGTTATTTGTTGGTTACAGGAATAAAAATATTTGGCAAAAAGGCGTTAGAGAAAATACGGAGCATCTATCGAGAGTACACAGACAACCCAACAGAATTTATTCAATTGACGGAACACACCCAACAATTCCATCGCAGGAAACGGCAGGAAGGTTTTTTATTTACATTCCAGAATTAGATGCGGTTAGAAAACTTACCATCAACGAGTGTTACAAAATAATGGGTTTTCAACCCGATTTCATAAAACATTTTAATGTTGGAGAGCAATACAAACAAATTGGAAATTCTGTGGCAATTCCAGTAATTAGGGCTGTGGCAGAAAGCATAAAAGAACAAAAATTATTAACTGATGAACCACAAAGAGAAATTGTTGGAGATTTACAATCTCTCTTATTTTCCTACTGATATAAAAGACGTAGATACGCAAACCAAAGATTTTATTAAATCTATTGGAGCAAAAATAAACACGCAAAAGGGTGTTTTTACTGTTTTGGTTACGCTAATTACGCACAAAATCATTGACCCAAAACAGGACATTAGAAAACACCAAACGAGCATGAAAGATGGTTTTTCGGGTCGTTCCGTTGATTTTGCGCACATTACACCGACCCTAAAAGAACTTGGCTTGCCCTCTATGGCTGAAAGTGGTTGGCTTACTCGTTCGTTGGAACAGCCCTACCCGTACAACTTGGACTACAACGGAAAAATTAGCGACAAGGTAGTAAAAGAAGCCTTTTTAAATGTACTTGACTTTGTGGAGAAAAGTCCGACATCGGCAAAAAATGTACTTCGTTTATTGTTAAATGAGGCAATAAACTCAAAAAATGATGCGGTTGTCGATATTATTCCATTAGAAAATCCAGAAAAACTAACCATAGAAAAAATCATTTTAGCGTTAGATGCACATTTTGGCACAAAATACGATACGCACGGCGGCTCGAAACTTCCCGTTTTGGCATTTTTTGCAATTTACAAAAGTTTGATTACCGAAATCGGAAGATACAAAGAATGTACTTTGGCTGAAATAGGCAGCCATACGGCATCGGATAGAACTTCTAAAACGGCAGGCGACATAGAAATTTTCAAAAATAAAAAACTATTCGAAGCCATTGAAATCAAGTTAGACAAACCAATTGATGCAACGATGGTACGAATTGCGATTGAAAAAATTGCACGCTACAACCCCAGGAGGTATTACATTTTGTCTTACATTGGCATCAAAGAAACCGACAAATTAGAAATTGCCGACTTGATAGATAAACTCAAATTAGACCACGGTTGCCAAATGATTGTCAACGGCGTTTTGCCTACGATGAAATACTATTTGCGTTTGATTTCTTCGTTGGAAGAATTTATTGGCAACTATAACAAGTTGATACAAAACGACAACGAAATAAAGAAAATACACAAGCAAAAGTGGAATGAATTGATAAACAAATACTTGAAGTAAACCCCCCACCCCCAACAACTACAAAACACACGATTTTTTTTAATTTTTCACACACTTATTACCCAAAAAATTGAACGCATACCTCATAAACGGCACCCGCACAGCCATAGGTAGCCTCGGCGGCAGCCTGTGCAGCGCACGCCCCGACGACTTAGCCGCCGCTGCGCTACAAGCCCTCATGGCTCCGCACAGCCTCGATGCCACCCAAATAACCGACCTCATACTCGGCTGCGCCAACCAAGCTGGCGAAGACAACCGCAACGTAGCCCGCATGGCGCTGCTGCTCTCGGGGCTGCCACACACCATACCCGCCGAAACCGTAAACCGCCTCTGCGCCTCGGGCATGAACGCCGTAATGCACGCCGCACGCCTGCTCCACTGCCAAGACGGCAACTTAGCCATAGCGGGCGGCGTAGAAAGCATGACCCGTGCGCCCTACGTACTCTCCAAAACCACCCAAGCCTACGGCAGAGATGCCCAGCTCTACGACACCACCTTCGGCTGGCGGTTCATAAACACCAAGCTCCAGCAGCTCTACGGCACCGATAGCATGGGGCAAACCGCCGAAAACATAGCCGAACAACACAAAATATCACGTGCAGACCAAGACCTTTTTGCCTACAACTCACAGCAAAAAGCCGCCAAAGCGCAAGAAAACGGATACTTCGACGCAGAAATTGCGCCCTATGCCCTAACCCAAAAAAACAAAGAACCAATCTTTTTTAAACAAGATGAATTTATAAAACCACACACAACCCTCGAAAAACTAAGCACCCTAAAACCCTCATTCAACCCACAAGGCACCGTTACGGCGGGCAACGCCTCGGGGCTAAACGACGGCGCAGCCGCCATACTCATGGCATCGGAGCAAGGCTTAAAAGACCACAACCTAACACCCATAGCCCAAATAATAGGCTCGGCAGTAATCGGCAACCAGCCCAGCATCATGGGCATAGCACCCGTAAAAGCCACCCAATTAGCCCTACAAAAAGCCAACCTCACCCTAAACGACATAGACATTATAGAGCTAAACGAAGCCTTTGCCGCCCAAAGCCTCGGCTGCATACGCCTGCTCGGGCTACCCGACAACGACCCCCGCCTAAACCCACAAGGCGGCGCAATAGCCCTCGGACACCCGCTCGGCATGAGCGGCGCACGCATCATACTAAGCGCAGCAATGCAGCTAAAACGCACCAAAAAAAAATATGCGCTCTGCACCATGTGCGTGGGCGTAGGGCAAGGCTACGCCGTGGTTTTGCAAAGCATCTAATTTTTGCGTAACTTTACAAAAAACTTAGCCATTACCTCAATACCCAAACAAAAACCAATGCGCACACTAATTTTTTGCCTCATAGCCACTTTTTTCGTGGTAATAAAAACACAGGCACAAAACGACACCATTTACTACCAAAATTTTAACAAAACACCCAACACCATCAACCGAACACCGCCACTTTTGGTGGATACCGCCCTGCTCATATACGACCAAGACAACCTACCCGACGGCAGAGGCAGGGCGCAAAATTGGTTTCGGAGCAGCGCATTTACCCGAAAAGACAGCACCGCAGGCAGCGTATTCGCCAGCTCATCTTGGCTCGAAAGCGGGCTAAATGGCAATAGAAACTACCTCATTCTGCCACGCTTTTGGGTGGTAGATAACCAAACCACGCTCAACTGGAAATCCGCCCCCTACCAAGCCCCAAGGTACATGGACGGTTACGCCGTGGTCGTTTCTATTTCGGGGAGCAATGGCGCAGCCGATTTTACCGATACCATTTTTCGGGCAGCCCAAATGATACCCAACGCAAACGGCAGCATCGGCACTGGAAAAAACCCCGCAAACTACCGCTTTTCGGGCGGATACATACACGCAAATAATTTTACGGATACGCTTTATTTCAAAAACAGAGCCAGCACCGCCTCCGATACCACGGTTTACGACTGCCTGCTGGAGCCGCATAGCATAAATTTATCGGCGTACAATGGCAGGCAAATTTCGGTGGCTTTTGTGCATAACTCCGACAACGACAACATGATTTCGATAGACGATATTTTTGTAAAAGGACAAAGGGTAAGCACCTCTATACAGGGTTTGAGCCAAGGTTTTGACATAAAAACGTATCCAAATCCGACCCGAAACAACCTAAACATAGACTATGTGCTACAAAAAAACACGCCCGTTTTATACAGCATTTATGACCTAAATGGCAAATTGGTGTGGCAACAAAACGGCGGAATACAGCTTAACGGAGCGCATTTTCAAAAAATAGATGTGTCGGCTATGCCAGCGGGCAACTATGTTTTTAAACTTTTGGCAGAAAATATTGGTGTATTTACCCAAAAAATCACTTTAACTAAATAAAAAATTGGATACTTTTGAAGTACACGGCGGCAAGCGGCTTTCAGGTAGCATTACGCCACAGGGCGCAAAAAACGAGGCACTGCAAGTAATTTCGGCGGTGCTGCTCACCAGCCAAACGGTACGCATAGCCAATATTCCCGACATAAAAGACGTGAATATGCTCATAGAATTGCTACAAGCAATGGGCGTAAAGGTACAAAAAGAAAATGCAGACACCTACGTTTTTTGCGCCGATGACGTGGATACGGACTATTTGCTATCCGAAAATTTTAAGAAAAAAGGTGCTGGCTTGCGTGGCTCTATCATGATTATAGGTCCGATGCTGGCTCGCTTTGGTAAGGCATATATGCCCAAACCTGGCGGCGACAAAATAGGCAGGCGCAGGCTGGACACGCATTTTTTGGGTTTTGAACACTTGGGCGCAAAGTTCAGCTACGATACCACCGAAAATTTTTATTCCGTAGTAAGCGACGGCAGGCTGCGGGGCGGCTATATGCTGTTGGACGAAGCCTCCGTAACGGGTACCGCCAACGTGGTAATGGCATCGGCACTTGCGCACGGCACTACCACCATTTACAACGCCGCCTGCGAGCCGTACATTCAGCAGCTTTGCAAAATGATAAACAGCATGGGCGGCAAAATTTCGGGCATCGGCTCTAACTTGCTCACCATAGAGGGCGTGGAAAAGCTGCACGGCTGCGAACACCGCCTGCTACCCGACATGATAGAAGTCGGCAGTTTTATAGGTTTGGCAGCCATGACCCAATCGGACATTACCATAAAAAACTGTGGCGTGGCGCACCTCGGCGTTTTGCCCAAGGCTTTTGAGCGTTTGGGCGTAAAAATAAATGTGGTAAACGACGATTTGCACATACCCGCCCAAGAAATTTATAAGGTAGATACCTTTATAGATGGCTCGATACTCACCATCAGCGATGCGCCCTGGCCTGGCTTAACACCCGACATTATTAGTATTTTGCTCGTGGTGGCTACGCAGGCGCAGGGCAGCGTGCTTATTCACCAAAAAATGTTTGAGAGCCGCCTATTTTTTGTAGATAAACTCATAGACATGGGCGCACAAATTATACTCTGCGACCCGCACCGTGCCACCATTATTGGGTTGGAGCGCAAATATGCGCTGCGTGGCATAAAAATGAGCAGCCCCGATATTCGGGCGGGCGTTTCGCTGCTGATAGCCGCACTTTCGGCGCAGGGCAAAAGCGTGATAAGCAATGTAAACCAAATAGATAGAGGCTACCAAAACATAGAGGCTCGCCTGCAAGCACTTGGCGCGGATATAAAAAGGATTTAGCTAAAATCCCTACAAAAACATACATTATTTGCAAACTTGGCAACAAAAACCGTCCATACTGCAACCTTTCGGTTGCAGTATGGACGGCTCAGTTTGTAGTGTTTTTGTACTACTTGCGGTTCAGTTTGTACCCTTTATATCTCGGCGAGTACAATTATGTTGTTTTTAAACACCTCTACCACGCCGCCTTTCAACGAAAATATTTGGGTGCGACCGTCGGCGGTTTTTATGCCCAAATCGCCTTTTGTAAGCGACGATATAAGTGGCGCATGGTTGTTAAGTACCTGAAATCCACCCATTTCGCCAGGTAATTTTACGGAACTAACCTCGCCCTCAAACAATTGTTTGTCTGGTGTAAGTATTTCTATGTGCATTTTGTATAGCTTTTTGGTTGGGTTTTATTTGGCTGTGGCAAGCATTTTTTCGCCTTTTTGCATGGCTTCTTCTATGCTCCCCACGAGGTTAAACGCCGCCTCTGGATATTTATCTACTTCGCCGTTCATAATCATTTCAAAACCCTTAATGGTGTCGGCTATCGGCACAAGCACGCCTTTTAGCCCCGTAAACTGCTCGGCAACAAAAAACGGCTGCGACAAGAAACGCTGCACACGTCTGGCACGGCTCACCACCAATTTATCTTCTTCCGAGAGTTCGTCCAAGCCCAAAATGGCTATAATGTCTTGCAGTTCGTTGTAGCGTTGTAGCAGCATTTTTACTTTTTGTGCGCAGTCGTAGTGCTGGTCGCCCAGTACTTCTCTGGTAAGTATCCTCGAGGTAGAGTCCAGCGGGTCCACGGCGGGGTAAATACCCAGCGAGGCTATTTTGCGGCTTAGTACCGTGGTGGCATCTAAGTGCGAAAAAGTAGTGGCTGGTGCAGGGTCGGTAAGGTCATCGGCTGGCACATATACTGCCTGCACCGAGGTTATAGAGCCACGTTTGGTGGAGGTAATGCGCTCTTGCATCAAACCCATTTCGGTGGCTAAGGTAGGCTGGTAACCCACCGCCGACGGCATACGACCAAGCAAAGCCGAAACCTCCGAGCCCGCTTGGGTAAACCTAAATATATTGTCTATAAAAAATAAAATATCTTTGCCCATTGGCTCGTCGGCGTTGCCATCTCTAAAATATTCGGCGATGGTAAGCCCCGAAAGAGCCACCCTTGCCCTTGCTCCTGGCGGCTCATTCATCTGCCCAAACACAAGCGTAGCCTGCGATTTTCCAAGTGCCTCATAATCTACTTTGTCCAAAGCCCAGCCGCCAGCTTCCATCGAGTGCTTAAATTCCTCGCCGTACTGTATCACGCCCGACTCTATCATTTCCCTAAGCAAATCGTTGCCCTCACGGGTACGCTCGCCCACACCCGCAAACACCGATGTGCCCTCATAGCCCTTGGCTATGTTGTTTATCAGCTCCATAATAAGTACGGTTTTGCCTACGCCCGCACCGCCAAAAAGCCCTATTTTACCGCCTTTTGCATAAGGCTCGAGCAAATCTATTACTTTAATTCCCGTAAAAAGCACCTCATTGTTCGTCGAAAGGTCTTCGAAGCGAGGTGGTTTGGCGTGTATCGAAGCCGTTTTTTGGGTCGTTACCTGCCTCAAACCGTCTATCGGTTCGCCCACCACATTAAATAGCCTGCCCCTAATTTCTTCGCCCACAGGCATCGAAATAGGTGCGCCAGTATCCGTTACGGGCATTCCTCGCACCAAACCTTCGGTAGCGTCCATGGCAATGGTGCGCACGGCATTTTCGCCCAAGTGCTGCTGGCATTCCAGTACCACTTTTTGTCCGTTGGGGCGGGTAATGTACAATGCGTTTAAAATTTTGGGCAGTTCGGCTGCGCCTTCAAAGCTCACATCGATTACTGGACCAATTATTTGAGAAATTTTACCTAAGTTTGACATATTTTGTTTATGTTGTTTTAACGATTTTGGGCGATACCTTATTATACCAAGGTTTTTTTTACCGAGCAATGCCATTGTTACGCACAGCATTTGGTTTTAGCCTCAATAAAAATTACAAATACGCTTATTTATTAATTTTGGCGCAAAGATACGCTTTTTTTTTGAATTATCTAAACCAAAAGCAGGCAATATTTCCACTTTTTAACCGAAAAAAATACAGGCAAACTACCCATAAATTACGGCTCGCTTCGTTTTAGTTTTCTGTTAAAATCAGTCCGCAGGCAGGTATTCTATCAGTTTTTTGGGCTTTTGCGGAAAGCTGTTGTTGTCTCTGTTCACATCTGCCATGCGGGTGCTGGGGTCTATTTCTATGCTTTGTATGTCGGTTATTGGGTAGGGTATTTTTAGGCGGTATTGCGGGTAAGTCCACTGCCAAGCATCTTTTTGCATTATTTTCCCCGAAAAATCCTCGGTTTTCGACCCAAAACTTAGGCTAAGTGGTATGTAATACAGTTGTTTTGTGCCATTTTTTAGGGTAAGCACCACATCGAGCGGCATGGGCATATCGCCTATGCGTTCCAGGGTAAAAAGGGTGTTTTGCGCCTCATTTCCAATGTATTTTATGCCATAATCTATGGTGTTGGTGGTGTTTATAAACTGCTCAAAATACCAATCCAGCTCCATATTGCTCGTTTTTTCTACCACACGCTTAAAATCTCGGTCGGTTGGGTGCTTAAACCGCCATTGATAGTAGTAGTTTTGCATGGCTTTATCCAAGGTATTTTGCCCTACTATGTAGCTCAGTTGGTGCAGCAAAATAGCACCTTTTCCGTAGCTGGACACGCTATAAGTGCGGTTCAGTTTGTAAAAATCGGCGTGGGTGGTTATGGGTTCTTGCTGGTTGTTTTTTACAATGCTATAATAGCCTGCGTACTCGCCCTCGTGCGGGTTTAGGTCGTTTTTTTGGTACAAATGCTGCAAAATTTTGTTTTCGGCATAAGACGTAAATCCCTCGTCCATGTACGGATATTTACTTTCGTTGGTAGCCAGCAAACCCTGGTACCAACTGTGCATACTCTCGTGCACCGCCACGCCCACCAGCCCCTCCAAAGTGCCGCCGCCCAAAATCAGGGTAGCCATGGGGTACTCCATGCCACCGTCGCCGCCCTGCACAAAACTGTACTGTTTGTAGGGGTATTTACCAAAATTTTGGTTGGCAAACGCAAAACTTTTTGCCATATAAATAGCCAAGCTATCCCAGTTTTTGTTCCACTCGGGTTTGTTTATGTTAAAAAAATGTAGCTCCAAATCTTGGTCTTTCACCCTAATTTTTGTGTGGCGGTAGGCGGTATCGGCTGCCCAAGCAAAATCGTGCACTTGCGGTGCTACAAAGTGCCAAAGGGTTTTTTGGGTGTTTTGCAGCACGAGTTTTTGGGCATTGTCTTGGTAGCCTTTGCCTATGGTTTGGGCGTTTTGTAGGTAGCCCGTAGCCGCCAGCGTGTAGCTGCTATCCATGGTTATTTTTACGTCAAAATCGCCCCACACGCCATGAAACTCCCTGGCAATGTACGGGTTAGCCGCCCAGCCGTCGGCATCGTATTCGCATATTTTTGGGTACCATTGGGTCATGCTATACGCCACGCCTTCGGCGTTTTTGCGCCCTGTGCGCCTAATTTGTACTGGCACTTGCGCCAAAAAATCCATTTCCAAAACCGTTTCCGTTTGTGGCAAAATGGGTTCGTTGAGCGTTACTTCCAGTATGGTTTCTACGACTTTAAAGGCGAGTTTTTTGCCGTTTTGGGTCAGTTTATTTACCTGCTGAAACCCAACTTCGTTGGGTTTCAGCCTCGATATACGGTCTTTCACCCGTGCATCGGGGTCGGCTATGGTGCGAGAGCGCACGTCCATCATGCTGCCTGGCGAAAAAGCATTGTAGTACAAATGGTAAAAAACCTTGTACAGCGTATCGGGCGAATTGTTGGTATAAATGAGCTTTTGTGTACCCGAAAACTGGTGTTTTTCTGGCTCAAAACGTATATCCATGGCATAATTTACGTGCTGCTGCCAATAGTTACTGGTGGTTTGCGCACTCAATTGAACCGCAAAAAGCAAACAAAAAACAAAATTTTTGAACATTTGTACCAATTTTAAAAGGTTTATTTTTAGGCAAATATAAGTCTTTTTTTTTACCCAAATCCGAAAAACTAAATACCCATTTTATACACAAAAAACACATTTTTGGGTCATTTGCCCAAAATATTTAAAAAAAACTCGTAATTTTGAAACCAGACCAAAACCAAGCCCCAAATGCAAATAAACGAAAAAAAATATTTTACCAAAAGAGCCAAACGCACGTCTATCACCGCCGTTATAAGCATTTCGTTGGTCCTTTTTTTACTTGGGTTGGCGGGCTTGCTGCTGCTTAGGGCAAAAACCCTCGGCGATTTTGTAAAAGAAACCTTTGAGGTACAAATATTTTTGGCAGATAGTGCCGACAATTCACAGATTTACAACGTGCAACGCTACCTAAAAAATGCCAATTTTTGCAGCAAAGTAAACTACGTGAGCCGACAAAAAGCCGCACAAATTTTAGAAGAGGACTTAGGCGAAAACTTCGAGGCGTTTTTGGGCTACAATCCACTCATGCCATCGTTTAACATTACCCTAAAAAGCAACTACGCCGAACCCGACAGCCTCATTTTGCTCAAACAAAAAATAGGCGCAATAAGCGGCGTAAAAGAAATACGCTACCAAGAAACCGTGCT
The DNA here is from genome assembly GCA_043765195.1 of Bacteroidota bacterium. Classification (GTDB taxonomy): domain Bacteria; phylum Bacteroidota; class Bacteroidia; order UBA7662; family JAYUJN01; genus JAYUJN01. The sequence goes on from JAYUJN010000033.1 coordinate 86,298, forward strand.
GCAATTGGTGAACAAAAACATACAAAAAATAGCCGTTACACTCGCCATAGCCTGCCTGCTGCTGGGTTTTATAGCCATTACGCTCATAAACAATGCCATTCGTTTGGCGTTGTATTCCCGCAGGTTTTTGGTAAAAAGTATGCAGCTCGTGGGCGCTACGCAGGGTTTTATACGCAAACCTTTTTTGAATAAAAGCATTTTCAACGGCTTGCTTTCGGGCATCATAGCCGTGTGTATGCTGTGCGCCGTGCTGTACTTCACCAACGAGCGCACGCTCAATTTTTCGGATATGCACAACCAAGTTTTGATATATGCGCTGTTTGCTGGGTTGGTTTTTTTGGGCATTTTTGTGGCGTTTATAAGCACTTATTTTGCCATAAACAAATACTTGCGCACCCGCACCGAAGATTTATACGACTAAAAAAATGAACAAAATTTCACCCTTAATTGCGCAGTTAGAAGCCAAAATTACGCTGTTTGAGCAGCAAGACCCAAGCATTTCGCAAGAAAACATAGGCTGGCACATAGCGCACAGTTTGCTGGTTTGCACCCAAATAGTGCGGGCGCTAAGTGCCTCCGACCCCAAGCTATACCACTGGAAATTCAATGCCAAATACTGGTATTTGCGCATAAAAAATAGCATTCCACGGGGCGTGGGCAGAGCGCCCAAGAGCGTGCAGCCCCGAGATATAATTGATATTGAGAGCCTAAAAAGCCAGATAGCACTATCGAAATTGAGCATGGAAACGCTCAAAACCTTACCCAAAAACAGTTTTTTTGAACACCCTTATTTGGGTGCATTGAACCTAAAAAACACGCTTTGGTTTTTGGAGCTGCACACAAATCACCACCTAAAAATAATAGACGACATAGCCAAATCGCAGCATTCTGCTGTTTAATTTTTGGTATAAAACGACTAATTTGGGGCGTTCGTCTATTGATTTTTTGCATAAAAACAGTCCATTTTTCCCCAAAAAAACACCTAAATGAATAAGTTAAAAGTAATAAACGACCCTGTTTATGGTTTTATAAACGTACCTTTTACGCTGGCTTTCGATGTTATAGAACACCCGTATTTTCAGCGGCTGCGGCGCATAAAGCAGCTTGGGCTTACGTGTTTGGTGTACCCAGGGGCGGAGGGAACTCGGTTTAGCCACGCACTTGGGGCAATGCACCTGATGCAGCAAGCGATACAAAGCCTGCGTTTTAAGGGCATAGACATTAGCGAAGCCGAGGCGGAGGGCGTGAGTTTGGCTATTTTGCTGCACGACATTGGGCATGGTCCGTTTTCGCACGCTTTGGAACACGCCATTGTGGAAGATATGCAGCACGAGCGCATTTCGCAGCACATTATGCAGGCACTAAACGGCGAGCTGGGCGGCGCTTTGGATACGTGCATCGCCATTTTTAATGGCACGTACCCCAAGCAGTTTTTGCACCAGTTGGTTTCGTCGCAATTGGATATGGATAGGCTGGATTATTTGAACAGGGATAGTTTTTTTACAGGCGTTTCGGAGGGCGTGGTGGGCTGGGATAGGATTATAAAAATGCTGCACGTAGCCAACGATACGCTGGTGGTGGAGGAAAAGGGCATTTATTCGGTAGAAAAGTTTTTGGTGGCTCGCAGGCTGATGTACTGGCAGGCGTACTTGCACAAAACCAGTGTGGCTGCCGAGCTGATGCTGATGCACATTTTGCGCAGGGCAAAGGAACTGTCTCGGGCGGGTGAGGCGTTGTTTGCCACGCCGTCGTTGGCTTATTTTTTGCAGCACAATTTAGCCAAAACCGATTTTTGTGCAAACTCTGAGGCATTGGCGCATTTTATGAACTTAGACGACTACGACGTTTGGGCATCGATAAAGGTTTGGTGTGCGCACCCCGATTTGGTGTTGTCGTTGCTGTGCCAGCGGCTGGTGGCTCGCAAGCTCCACAAAATGCAGCTCGGCACATCGGATTTAGAACCGCAAAAAGTGCAGGGAATCATAGAAATGGTGCAAAAAAAGTTTGGCGCACCAGCCGAGCATTTGGTATATACAGGCGCATTGAGCAATAGCGTGTATAATTTTAGGTCGGAGGGCATCGGCATTCTGAAAAAAAACGGCGAGGTGCAAGACATTGCGCTTATGTCTGGCATGATAGCAGGCGGCATAGCCCACCAAACGGTGGTGAAAAATTATATTTGCTATCCGAGTTGATTGTTGTAGAAATGTTCTAATACAATGTCTCCACAACCAACAAAAAACATCAGAACAGGATTACAGGATTTTGGAATTGTACAGACGTTGCACTACAACGTCTCCACCACCATATTTTCCACGAAAATACCACACAGATAAAAGCGAAAGCGGGGCTAATGTACATTAGCCCCGCTTTCGGTTTGTAATTAAATTACATATCTACACCCAAAGATTTTAGGGTTTCGGCATCTAAGCTACCTACTGGTAGTTTATTTGCTTGTTGGTATTTTATAAGTGCTGCACGGGTTTTTGCACCTATTACGTTGTCGGTTACACCTGGGTCGTAACCTTTTGCACGTAGTGCATCTTGTACTTGGCGTGCTTTTGATACAGTTATTTTGCTATCGCAAAGTACTTCACGCCAGTCGGCGTAGCCACCTTTTTTCACCAACGATTGTGTGCTTACTGTTTTGTATTCAGCAGGTGTTACAGTTTCTTTTGGTGTTGGAGGTGTAGTCATCACACGCTTGCTTACAGTTTTGTATTCGGCGGCTATTTCTACTTCACGTGTGCTGGCTGCATTTTTTAGCACTTGCTTGGTTACAGTTTTGTATTCGGCAGGTATGCTTATTTCACGTGTGCTGGCTGCGCTTTTTAGCACCTGGCGGGTTACAGTAGCAAACTCGGCTGGTACCGATATTTGACGAGTTGTAGGTCCGCTTTTTAGTACTTGCTTGGTTACAGTTTTGTATTCGGCAGGTATTGTTACTTCACGTGTGCTGGCTGCGCTTTTTAGCATTTGCTTGGTTACAGTAGCGTAAGTAGCTGGCACGTCTATTTCACGTGTTGTAGCTGGTGTTTTTAGTACTTGTTTGCTTACAGTTTTGTATTCGGCAGGTATTGTTACCTCACGAGTAGTAGCTGCGCTTTTTAGTACTTGTTTTGTTATTGTAGAGTAAGTAGCTGGTGTAGTTATTTCACGGGTTGTAGCTGCGCTTTTTAGTACTTGTTTGGTTATTGTAGTATATTCGGCGGGTATGGCTATTTCACGTGTGCTGGCTGCACTTTTTAGTACTTGCTTGGTTACTGTAGAGTAAGTAGCTGGTACTTCTACCAAACACCATACGTTACAGTCGTCGGCTGGGTTTGCCGAGCCACCTGCAAAGCTACCCGAGCCAGTGTTGGCTGCATTGCGCTGTGAAGTAGCAAGTGCCGATACACAGTTAGGGTCTTTTTTACCTGGTTTCCAACGTGTGGTAGCTTCGGTAAGTTTTATTTGCTCGGTTACAGTTTCGTAAACGGCTGGTATTACTTCCATGCGGTAAGCACCACTGCCCATTCCTGCGCCCGTTCCGTTGCCGCTACCTGCGCCTACACCGTTTCCGCTGCCTGCGCCGCTACCAGAGCCACTTCCGCTACCGCCGTTGGTCATTATACGCTCAGTTACGGTTTCGTACACTGCTGGTATTACCTCGATGCGTTTGCTTTCAGCTTTGGTTGTTATTTGTTCTGTTGCAGTTTCGTAAACGGCTGCTACTGCTTCTATGCGTTTGCTTTCGGCTTTGGCTACTACTTGCTCGGTTACAGTTTCATATACTGCTGGTATGGTTTCTAAGCGTTTGCCAGCTTCTTTGGCTACTACTTGCTCGGTCATGGTTTCATATACCGCTGGCACTACCTCTAAGCGTTTGCTTTCTGGTTTGGCTACTATTTGCTCGGTCATTGTTTCATATACCGCTGGTATTACTTCTAAGCGTTTGCTCGCTTCTTTGGCTACTACTTGCTCGGTTACAGTTTCGTAAACGGCTGGTATAACCTCTAAGCGTTTGCCAGCTTCTTTGGCTACTACTTGCTCGGTCATGGTTTCGTAAACGGCTGGCACTACTTCCAATTTGAATGCAGCGTTGTTGCCACCTGCGCCGTTACCGTTACCTGCGCCATTGCCTGCGCCAGTTCCGTTGCCTGTGCCATTACCTGCACCCATTCCGTTGCCTGCGCCATTCGTGCCTGCTGTTACTGCGCCGTTCGAGCCTTCTTTCGACACAAAGCGCTCAGTTACAGTTTCGTAAACGGCTGGTATGGTTTCGATGCGTTTGCTGGCATCTTTTACCATTACTTGCTCGGTTACAGTTTCATACACCGCTGGAATGGTCTCGATGCGTTTGCTAGCATCTTTTACCATTACTTGCTCGGTTACAGTTTGGTAAACCGCAGGCAGCATTTCTATGCGCTTGCTTTCGGGTTTAGCCATTACCTGCTCGGTTTTGGTTTCGTACACATCTGGTATGTAACATTTTGCATAGCATTTGCCTGGTACCGCATTGGCTGGCAAATCTTGTGCTGTTGCCGTTAGGCTCATTGCTACCAAACCAATAGCAATTACATTTTTGATTGTTTTTAACATTTGAAATTTATGATTTAAAGTTGGTTTTCATCGTAATTAGCTGCAAATTTCTTAAATTAGTTTAATATATTATAGCTTTTTTTTTAAAAAAGGAATAATTCTTACATATTTATTTTTTGGCGGCTACTTTTTATATGCTTTTTTGCTTGTTTTATTTTAATAAATTGAGCAGTTTGTGTACTTATTTACAATTAGTTAGCTGCTTTTTGGGGCAATAAATCCAATTTTTGGGGTACAACCATTTTTTTGGTTTTTTTTATTGTTCAATTTTCTATAAAAACACACATACTATATGTGTTCTTTGCCATTAACAATAATTGTACCAAATAGTTTGATTTAGGTATTTTTACTAAAAAATTAATTTGCCAAGAAAGAAAGCCCCACGGAAAGGTAGCCCAGTGGGTTGTTTCCGATTTCTACAAAGGGAGCGAGCCTGTTTGTGGCAAAATACCGCACGCCCACGCAGGGCAGCAGGCTCAGTTGGGCTTTGGTGGTGCTGCCCACGCTTATACCAGCGTTAAAACCGAGGTAATAATCCAGTTTTGGGGGCGTAGCGATGGATTTCAAAAACGTTTGTGGGTGTACATTCGCCCTTGCGCCCAAAAAAACGGTGCGTGTACCCAGCCCAAACCCGAAGTAGCCGCCCACGCCCGCCCACTGGTTGAGCAGGTACTCGCCACTGATAGAAACGGGGTACTCGTTTTTTAAAGTACTGCGCACGCTCAGGGCTGGGCTTATGTATAGCTGGTTGGGGCTTAGGGTTGGTTGCGCCAAAAGTTTGGGGCTTAGGGTCTGCTGTGCCATGAGCGGCTGCTGTGCCATGAGCATAAAAAACAACGGGGCGAGTAGCCAGGTTTGGTGGCGCATATTATTTTATTTCTTCGTAATCGGTGAAGCCATCTTTGGGCGTGCTACCCTTTTTTTGGATAAAAACGCTGCCCTCGGGGCGGGTAGGCTCGCTGGGTGGCGGCGTGTTTTTTTGGCGTGAGGCAAAAAAACTGCGCATCAATATTTTACCTATAAGGCGTGAAACCAGCACGCTAACAACAACGAAAACTAAGATTCTAATCATTTTTGGAGGTATTTTAGTTCGAAACATTTTTTGTAGCTTTTCTGTTCTTTTTTTTGGTTTTTTACACCAAATTCCCTCATTTTTATGTTTTTGTCCTTTTTTTTGTATATTTGTGTACTTAATTTTTTTCATATTTAAACCCTTGCCCCAATGAAATTTTTTAGATTGCCGCTAATTTTTACCTGCTTTTTTATTGCCCTTACTGCCACAAGCCACGCCCAAACCCTAACCCTAAACGATGTGTGGGCGAGCCGAAAGTTCGCCAACAACTCTGTATATGGCATAAACCCCACCATAGACGGCAAGCATTATACCTCGCTGGTAGCCACCACCGACGGGCAGCAAGCCATTGTAAAGTACAGTTTTGGTAGCGGCGAAGCCACCGATACCCTGCTTACCACACGCAACCTAAGCTACCAAAACAAACCCATAGGCATAGAAAGCTACCAACTTAGCCCCAACGAAAGTATGGTGCTTATAGCCAACGATACCAAGCCGATATACCGCTACTCGACCACGCAAACAAATTATTTGGTGAACCTAAAACCAGAAAAAATAAGCGCACTCGCCATAGAGGGGCTGCAAATGCACGCTACTTTTTCGCCCGATGGCAGCCAAGTGGCGTTTGTGCGAAACCGCAACCTCTTTTGTGTAAATGTGCAAACCCTCGCCCAAACCCAGCTCACCTACGACACCAAACCCAATTTTATAAACGGAAGCAGCGATTGGGTGTATGAAGAAGAATTTGAGGTGGTGCGTGCCTTTGAGTGGTCGCCCGATGGCACGCACATAGCCTATTATAAGTTTGACGAGGCAGCCGTGCCGCAGTACCAAATGCCGATTTATGCCGCCAACCTGTACCCCGAACCCGAAACATTTAAGTACCCAAAAGCGGGCGAACCCAACGCCATAGTGGCTCTTTATGTGTGCAATATAAAAAACAAAAAAAGCACCAAAATAGACGTGGGCAGCACCAAAGACCAATACATACCACGCATCGGGTTTACGAACAACAACGGCACGATGTGGTTTCAGCGCATGAACCGCCTGCAAAACAAACTGGAGCTGCTCTTCGCCAGCACCAGCACAGGTAAAAGCACGCTGATGCTCACCGACCAAAGCCAAACTTGGATAGACGTGAGCAATGACCTTGTGTTTATGAAAAACGGAAACTTTGTGTGGAGCAGCGAAAAAAGCGGGTTTAAACACTTTTACCTTTACAACGCCGCCGCCAAACAGCTCAATGCCATTACGGCTGGAAACTGGGAGGTTACTGATTTTTATGGCATTGACCAAAAAAAAGAACGGCTGTACTACGCCTCCACCGAAGCCAGCAGCATAGAAAAACAGGTGTATAGCATCGGCTTAGATGGCAACACCAAACAAAAACTAAGCCGTGAAATAGGCACAAACGCCGCACAGTTTAGCAAGGATTATAGTTTTTTTATAAACATACACCACGCCGCAGGGCAGCCCAACACCGTAACCGTAAACGATGCCAAAGGTACAACCATGCGCACCATAGAAAACAACCAAACGACCAAAGACAACATAAAAGCCTATAATTTTGTAGATGTGGAGCTTACCCAAATGCCCGCCGACGACGGCTCGCCGCTCAATGCCTGGATTATGAAACCCAAGAACTTTGATGAAACCAAAAAATACCCCGTGCTTATGTACGTGTACGGCGGACCGGGCAGCCAAACCACCGCCAACGCCTGGGGCGGCGGCAACTATGTGTGGTTTCAGTACCTGGTGCAGCAGGGCTACATAGTGGCTTCGGTGGACAACCGTGGCACGGGATTTAGAGGCACTGCATTTAAACAATGTACCTACAAACAACTGGGAAACCTCGAAACCCAAGACCAAATAGCCGCCGCAAAATACCTCACCAGCCAGCCCTACATAGACGGCGCACGCATAGGCATTTTTGGGTGGAGCTACGGCGGCTACATGAGCAGCCTGTGCATTACCAAGGGTGCCGAAACATTTAAAACCGCCGTAGCCGTAGCCCCCGTAATAAACTGGCGCTGGTACGACAGCATATACACCGAACGCTATATGCAAACGCCCGAGCAAAACGCCGACGGCTACGACAAAAACTCACCCATAAACTTTGTGGAGCTGCTCAAAGGAAACTACTTGCTTATACACGGCACGGCGGACGACAATGTGCATTTTCAGAACTCGGCTATGATGGTGAAAAAAATGGTGGAGCAAAACAAAACCTTCGACTTTGAGATGTACCCCGACAAAAACCACGGCATATACGGCGGCAAAACCCGCCTGCAACTCTTTACTAAAATAACCAATTACTTGGTAACAAACCTATAAAAATGAACAAACTAATACTGGGCGACAACCTCGAGATTTTAAAGAACTTGGAAACCGAAAGCGTGGACTTGATTTAT
>JAYUJN010000034.1:0-26362 GCA_043765195.1 Bacteroidota bacterium
TGACAGCAAGTAGTCAATAGAATTTTATAAAAGCCCAAAGACCGTTCTATTAGAACTTCTTTGGGCTTGTGGTGGAAAATGTGATGGTGGAGACGTTGCGGTGCAACGTCTGTACAAATTTATCAAATTCGTGGTCGTTGAGCGCAGCCGAAACGCCCTTTGCCTGTTGGGCATTTGCTGGGTAGAGACGCGATTAATTGCGTCTGTACGTAGTTCGTCAAATTCATGGTCGTTGAGCGTAGCCGAAATGCTCTTTGTCTGCACAGGATTTTTAGGATTAAAAGATGGACAGGATTTTCCACCACAATCTTGAAAATCCCAAAATCCCGTAATCCTGTTCCGACGTTTTTTGCCGTTGGTCATTGAGCGCAGCCAAAACGCCCTTCGGCTACGCTCAGGGTTCTGGTTGCGCAGCCAAAACGCTCTATTTCAACTTCGGAACATTCGCTACAATTTTTTCTACCCTGATGGCATCAAGCTCATTTACGGGCGTTTCGTAGGGGTTTTTGTTCAGTATTATATAGCCGTTGCTGTGCGCAGTATAAGCGATGAGGGCTTGTTTTAGGCTTATCGTTTGGGCGGCGCAAACCAGCTTCCCGCTGTTGGTTTGGCGGGTGAGCGCAGCCTGAATGCCCACAAACGGATTTAGGTTTTTCACCACGGGCGCATCGGTCGAAAACCACAGCGGTATCTGGGCATCTAAAATGGCTTTGAACGGATATACTTCTTCGTTGGTGAGAAACTTTTCGGGCAAATAATCCAAAAAATTATCGCCGAGTTCGTTTATAAAAATCGGCTGCGAAACCACGATGATGCCAAGCTCTTTTATTTTTTTTAGTTGTTTGGCGTTGGGCAAGCCCAAATGCTCTATGCGGTGCGCAATGTGTAAACCGCTGTTTTTTAGCACTTTATCATATATTTCCAGCACCACATCTATGGCTTCGTCGCCTATGGCGTGCGTGGCTATTTGGTAGCCGTGGTCGTGGGCTTGCTGCGCCAGCTCCAAAAACTGTTTCTTATCCAGCCGCAATATGCCTTTGTTTTCGGGGTCGTTTTTGTAGGCGGTGCTTATGGCTGCGGTTTTTCCGCTCAGTCCGCCGTCCGCAAAAAACTTAACGGCTCGCACCGTTAGTGCGCCATTTTTGTACTTTTCGGGCAACGGAAACGGTGCATTTTCGCCATCGGGCAGGCAAATTGCGATGGCTTCGGTTTGCATGAGCAGCCTATTTTTTGCGTTCAAAGCATGGTAGGCTTCTAATATTTCGGGGCTAACCGCAGGGTCGGTGGCGGCAGTAACGCCGTAGCGCAGCAGTTCTTTTTGTGCCGCTCGTATCATTTGAGCGTATTCCGCTTGTTTGTATGGCGCAAAGTGCTTGGTAGCCAGTGCCATAGCCGTTTCGTATAGCACGCCATTGGGGTGCTGGTATGTATCGTAGCCTATTTTGCCACCCTGAGGCGCAGGGGTTCGTGCGGTTATACCACACTTTCTTAGGGCAAATTCATTTACCACGGCGATGTGCGCACAGGTTCTTTGCAAAAAAATCGGCTTTTTATCGCTGCACGCCGAAAGCTCTTTTGAGGTCGGAAACCGCTTTTCTGCCAAATTTTGTTCGTTAAATCCACGGGCAATAATCCAGCTATTTTTCGGATTTTTTTCGTCAAATTGCATTATTTTTCTCTGAATATGCTCGATGCTCGTACAGTGCCGCACATCTAAAATGTGCGTAAGCAGGCTACCTACTTTCCACAAATGTATGTGCGGGTCGGCAAAGGCGGGCATCAAAGTTTTGCCTCTTAGGTCGCATTTTACGGCATCTTTGCGTGGGTATTCCGTGGCTACTTCGCCATTTTTCAGCACCAACTGGGGCAAACGTTCTTGGTTCTGCCCAAAAATCACGCCGTTAAAAAACGTATAAAAAACATCTTTCTGCATCTTAGTTCCGTTGTTTTACCGTAATTCTACCTGCGCCGTGGTAGCTGTGGTAGCTGCCGTCGTACATGGCATCGGCGCTTATGGGTGCCAAAGCAAAGTTGCCAAGGCTCACCGCCCGAGCCACATAATAATACGATTGTGCGCTGTTGCTGGCGGTTACAAACAGGTTTATGCGGTCGTCCCTGATGTCTCGGTGTACGGGTTCGTTGCCGTCTTTTATCCAAGTGAGTTCGGGCAGTTCGGTCGTGCGTGGGTTTTCTATTTCTAAGCCAGCGGGCAGCAAATCGCTGATAACCACGTTTTCTACCAGGGCTGCGCCTTGGGTTTGTATCGATATTTTTACGACAATGAGGTCGTTTTGCCTAAAAACATTGGAGGTTATCGGCTGCCCAAAACGGTCGTAAAACTGGCGGCGCACTTTCAAATAACTGTCCTCTTGCAAAAACCTGCCCGTGCTGCTGATGCCCTCTGTTTCATAAAAATAGTAAATGCGCCCGCTGGCTGCCGTTAAATCAAATTTAGTGCCTTGAAAAGCCGCATTTTTCAGCACCAAAGCAGTTTTTCCGTCGTAGTTGCCTATGGTTTTGCTGCCCGAGCGAAGGGTCGCCGTGGCATTGCTGTTGGCATTTCTCTTGGCTATTTTGCCCAGTGCCACCAGCGCAAAAGCACGCTCGTGTGTGTTGAGGTAGGCAAGGGTTTTCAGCGACTGGCTCACGTGCTTGCTCAAAATGCCAATTTGAGGGTTGTCGGGGTCTGTTTCGGCTAACACATACAGCGAAAGTGCCTCGTTGCGCAGCGGCGAACCAAAGCTACCAGCGTTTTGCTTCACCGATTTTTCGCCCGCAAACGACTTGGGTAGCAGCTCTTGGAACTTGTTTTTTTCGCCCGAAAGTGCGTAAGCGGCGGCAATCAGGTATTTGCCCTCCAAACTAAGCAGCTCTGGGTGCGATTTATAAAAATTGAGCGACGATATGTTTTTATTGCCCGAAAGTGCCAGCACAAACAAGCTATAAGGAATTTCTTCGGCAGAAATTTCCCTGCTTTCTTTGTTGTTGTAAATGTATTTGAAGGTCTTTTTTTGCTTCAAATTATTTTTTATATAACCCAAAAGTTTGTCCAAAAACTCTTTGTTTACCTCATAGCCCGCACTTTTTGCCTCCACCAAAAAATGCGCCGCATACACGCTTCCCCACCAGTTTTCGGTGGTGTTGCCGCTCCAATACGCCAGCCCGCCGTTGTAAATCTGAAACAATTGCAGGCGTTTTATGGCTTCTTGCACGTGGTAGGAGCTGTTGTATTTGGTTATTTTGGTTTGCATAAATTCCTGTGCCAAATCTTGTACATAAAGCTGCGGAAATGCCGACGAAACCGTTTGCTCCACACAACCATAAGGGTACTGAATAAGGTAGCTAAGGTCTTTTGCAAACTGGGCAATGGGCGAGCGGCTCACCAAAATGCTCTGTGCCAGCGTATTGGGCAAAAAATCGGCGTTGTCTATCACAATGTTCGCCGTTTTGTCGGCTTCTACCACGCCCGAGCCGCTTCTTTTTTGCAGGGCGGAGGTTGGGCGCACCGTAATGTCGGTGGTTTGCATAAATTTTTCGCCGTTTGCCGTCGCCGAAATCGTTACTTGCGCCTCGCCGATGCTTGCGGGCGCTATGAGGTTAAAAACTACTTGTTTTTCGCTGTTTGGCGGTATATTTACGTTTTGGGTGTTGCTGCCCACTATCCGCACATTGCCCGAAGTACTCATTTGGGCTTGGGTTTCCATGGCTTTGTTGGTGGTGTTGGTGAGCATGGCTGGTACCTGAATGGTGTCGCTTGGGCTAAAAAAGCGTGGCAGCGGCGTGGAAATCACAATTGGGTCGGCTACCTGAATGTTTGCGCTGATGCTGTTGTAGGTTTTGCCTTTGTGCGCCACCGCCATTACCCGCAGGCTGCCCGCAAACTGCGGTATGGTTACGGGATAGCTTATGTTTCCGTTGTTGTCGGCTTGCAAAATGCCGCTCCACAGCGCAATTAGTTTCACCCTTTTGTTGGTCAATGGATTGATGCGCTTGCCGCCATCTAAGCCATCGCCACTGAGCCTGCCGCTGCGAGCCAGCAGCTCTGGAAACAGGTACGGATAAATGTCGTAGCTCTGTATTTCTAAGGCTCTTTTGGCATAAAAAAAATCGTAGGGGTTGGGCGTTTTGTAGTTCGTCAGTTGCAATATGCCCTCATCTACAATGGCGATGGTTACGGGTGCGTTGGGTTCGGTTTTTATGTTTATTACGGGCGTGGTGTTCGACCGAATTTGCTTGGGGGCATCTATGCTTATGGGCAATTTATTGGCTGGGTTTTCTACGAGCAGGGGCGTAGTGCCGTGCGCCACCGTTAGCGGTAGGTCGTAGCGTTGGTGCGGGCGAAACAGCGTGGCACTCACATACACATTGGGCGCAAAACTGGCATCTATCGGCAATGTAAAACTGGCTGCTTTGCCGTCGGTATTGATGTAAAAATGTTTTTCTACCTTCGTGCCTTCTATCGTTACCAAAATTTTTCCTGCAAACGGAGCCGAAAGCACTACGGTTGCTTTTTCGCCCGAGGTATAGGTTTCTTTGTCCAATTTTATGTCAATTGTTCCCTCAGTATTTACCTCAAAAGCTGCGTTGGAGCTGCTGCCGTAGCCATAAGCCCAAAATTCTTGGTTCACATACGTGCGGCTGCCTGGGCGCGATATGCGCACTTCGTACTCGCCCGAGGTGGGCGGTGTAAAGTTCAGTGCCGTGCCAGTTTCGTTGATTACAAGTTCTTTTTCGAGCAATACTTTTTCTACTTTTTGGCTCTCGTACCTAAAATAACTATCCGACTTAGAAAGCACGGTCTGAAACTCTTTTTTTACCACTTTTACCGTAGCGGCTACATTTTTTAGGGCTTGCCCTTGCTCGTTTATGGCTACAAACCCAAACCTACGTGGCGACGAAGTACTTTGGTAATAATCTTGGTTTTTTATGCCAAAAAATGCGCTTTGTGTATAAATATTTGCGGTCATTTTTCGGTTTACGGGGCGGCTGGTTTCATCAAAAACGGTTACAAACACATCGGCTTGCAGCACGCCCATGTCCACATAGTCCGAAGAAATTTCGTATTCTGCGCTTGCCACGCCCGCTTCGTCGGTTTTGCCCTGCACTATTTTTGCCTCAAAATAGGTATTTTCCGCCGAAGTATTAAAATTATAGTCGTTGTATTTTTTGGCATCAATGTTTTTTCGTTTGATGTTCAACGTAGCTTCGTAGTTGCGGTTGGCGGCTGGCGGACCAAAAAGATTGGTGGCACGAATGCTCACTTTTAGCTTGTCGCTTGGTTTGTACTCGGTTTTGTCGAGGGTGGCTTCTACCTTTATTTTGTCGGGCAAAAACTCCTCTATGGCAATGCGTGTGCTGGCAATGAGTACGCCGTTGCCGCTGGCTAACTCGGCGGTGTAAACGCCCGTGCTGGCTGCGTTGCTTATCGGTATATTCACCTCGAGTGCGCCTTGGGCGTTGGTGGTTTTGCGTAGGGTGGTGGTTATGCTGCCGTCTGGGGCGGTTAGGCTCAGTATCAGCGGTATGCTTTCGGGCGTAGTTCCGTTGTTTTGGCGCAAAATGCAAGCCAAGTTTATGCTCTCGCCAGGTCTGTAAATGTTGCGGTCGCCGTATAAAAATGCGTCGAAGCCCGATAAATTTTCCGTTTTTCCGCCAACGTCGAAACCGCTGTTGTTTATTTGAGTGTTGTTAAACGGCAAAAAATTAACGTCCGTACCCAGTTTTGCGGTGATGAGCTGCGGCATAAAGCCCGCTGGCAGTTCTTGCGGCAGTTCAAACACGGCTACGCCCTCGTTGTCGGTTTTGGCTGTGCCTATGAGCTGGTTGTTTTTACCCACAAAGCGCAGTGCCACGCCCGCCATGGGTTTGGTGGTGGCTATGGAGTTGGCAAAAACCGTTACGGTGCGCTTGCCCACTTTGCTTATCAGCCCAATGTCCGAAATAGATAGCATCTGCGTGGCGCTCCGCCATTGCTCGTCCTCGCTGCGCACCTGCACCACGTACAAACCCTCGTAGCCGTTCATTTTATCGCTAAAATCCATTTTCAAAAGTTTCGAGTAGCCCGTTTGCGGCAGCTCGCTGGTCAGGTAGTTTTTCTCAAAAATCACATCGCCAAACTCCTCGGGCGAACTGCCATATTCAAAAAAGTAATTTTCGTCGTCGCCGTAGCTTTGGTAGCCTTGCTTTAAATATTGCAGCAAATTATTTTCATAAATTTTTACGATGCTCACTTTCACTTTTTTGATGTTCGTAATTTTTATGCCCACATTTTTATTGCCTTGCGCCGCCAAATACATACTTTTTTTCGATGTAAAAGCAATTGTTGGCTCTAAATCGCCGAAAGTTACGCTTTTTTCGTACTCGTATTTCAGTGCGCCGCCTATGCTGCCACGCACGCCCTCTTTTATTTTAATGTTGTAGGTTTCGTTGGGCGCAAATTTTTCGCTTTCAATCAAAAAACCGTCTGGCTCTACCTCCACCGAAAACGGCACTACGGGGTCTATGGTTATAAAATCTTTTAGGTTGGTGGGGCTTACGGCTTGGGTCGTAAACACCTTCACAAACCCAATGTTGCCGTCGTGTTCGGCGGTTAGTTCCTCTATTTCCATGGCGTAGGGCGAGGGCAGCTCCACTTCTTCTTCTATGGCTTGCACCGTAGCCGCAGTGCCGTTTATCACTTTTAGCCCTTTGTTTAGGGTAATTTTTATGTTTTGCGCTTCGTCTTTTATCGGGTAATCGGGCAAATAAACGTCTATTTGCTTGTTGTTTCCCTTGGTAACGAGCCTAAAATCCTTTTTTTGTCCATTTATTTCCACGTCCAAAAGCTCGGCGGCTTCGCTCGGTTTCACCTCATAGTTAAAGTTTATGGCAAAATGCGCATAGCCCGCCGCAGGCTGGTTGGCAACCTTAGCCCAATAGGCTTTTGTGCCTTCCAGTTTTAAATAAGGCGTGTGGAAGCTGATTTTTTTGGAGCTAAGGCTCAGTTTTTTGCCCTGATAGCTCTCTAAAAGTGCATCGCCGAGCGTGGCAGTGTACTCGCTTGCGGGGTTTAGCGGGTGGGTGGGCGAAAAAACCAGCTCCGACTTCGAAGTCCATTTGAACTTGCCGTCTATCGCAGGCTCAAAACGGATATATTGGTTGTTTAGCCACGTATTAAGCAGGCTGTCGGGCGCAAGTGCGTGGCTAAAATTAAAGGTGAGGCTGCCCGAAATGGGTGCTTCTTCTTCAAAATTGGTATCGGTGATGCTTACTTGGTTTTGGGTGCAACTGGCACAAAAAGCCAATAAAAAAAGGAGGTAAAATGCGTGTTTTTTCATAGTTTTAGGTAGGTAAATGAGGTCGTAAAGGTTGTCCCAAAATTAAGGTATTTTTTTTGTTTATTTAATATGTATCCGAGCTTTTTTTAAACAAAATAACGCCATTAAACTACAAGTTGTATCTTTGTGCAAGCCAAAAGCAAATCATTTATTGTTTCAAAAAAAATACGATGCTCAAAACAGCGATAGCAAAATTTTTGTCTAAAATAATTCATCATAGAAACCAAAAATGGGCATTGAATCCAGAAATAGCCCAAAAAAATGTGCTTGAAAAATTGGTTAAACAAGCTCAAAACACCGTTTTTGGTACAGAACATAATTTTGCAAACATTAAAACCTACGAGGACTTTAAAAAAAATGTGCCGATAGCCGACTACGAAACCCTGCGCCCGTACATAGAGCGTGCGCTGGCTGGCGAACCCAACGTTTTGTGGCGCAAAAAGCCCATTTATTTCGCAAAAACCAGCGGAACTACCTCGGGAACTAAGTACATACCCATTACGAACGACAGCATAGGCAACCATACTTCGGGTGCGAGAGATGCTTTTTTGGCGTACATTTATGAGAAAAAAAATGCGGATTTCCTCAAAGGAAAAATCGTTTACCTATCGGGTAGCCCCGTGCTGGAAACCCAAAACGGCATACACATCGGCAGGCTTTCGGGCATCAGCAACCACCACATTCCGTCGTATTTGCGCCGCAACCAAGCTCCGACCCACCAAACGAACTGCATAGCTGATTGGGAGCAAAAAATAGATGCCATCACCACCGAAACCATGAACCGAAATGTAACGGTAATTGGCGGCATTCCGCCTTGGGCGCAAATGTATTTCGATAAATTAAGTGCTATGAAAGACGGCGCACCGATTGCAAAAATTTATAAAAACCTAAGCCTTTTTGTGTTCGGGGGCGTAAATTTTGAGCCATACCGCAATAAAATAGAGCAAAGCCTCGGAAAAAAAATAGATAGCATAGAGCTTTTTCCAGCTTCCGAGGGCTTTTTTGCATACCAAAACCAACAAAACGACCACGGGCTTTTGCTTAGAATGGACGCAGGCATTTTTTATGAATTTATAGAAGCCAGCGCTTTTTTTGAGCCAAACCCCAAGCGGATTTGCATCGACGATGTGCAGCTTAACACCAATTATGTGCTTATTTTGAACACAAATGCGGGTCTTTGGGGCTACAACATAGGCGATACCATCAAATTCGTGGGCAAAAATCCGTATAAAATACGGGTTACGGGTCGCATAAAGCATTTTATTTCGGCGTTTGGCGAACACGTAATCGGTGAAGAAGTGGATAACGCCATGCGGATTGTAACCCAAAAACACTCGGTGGAGGTGGTGGAGTTTCACGTAGCGCCGCAGGTTAGCCCCGCTGCGGGGCTGCCTTACCACGAGTGGTTTATAGAATTTGGCGATAAAAAACCAGCGAAAATAACGGATTTTGCCGCAGATTTAGATGCCGCAATGACCAACCAAAACATTTATTACAAGGATTTGGTGGTGGGAAATGTGCTGAAACCGCTGCAAATAACGGAGGTAAAGCCCAAAACTTTTATCAATTATATGAAAAGTGAGGGCAAACTCGGCGGGCAAAACAAGCTGCCACGCCTCGCCGACAACCGAGATTTGGCGGATAAGTTGGCGCTTAATTAAAAATTTTTACGCCAAAATAAGCCACGGCAATCCATACCAAGCCTTTTATTAAAAAAAATAAGAAGCCGAACCAACCCAATTTTTTAAACCAATCTTTTTTTAACTGCATAACTATACTTTTTCACTTTTTTAGAACAGAAAATGGCTAAAAAAAGTTTTCAAACCATAAAAATCACGCATAAATATGACACCCAACTGGCTCGAGCGCACCGAATTACTGATAAAAACCGAAGGCGTAGCGCAACTACAAAAATCACACGTGTTGGTGGTGGGTTTGGGCGGGGTAGGCAGCTATGCCGCCGAGTTTTTGGCTCGGGCGGGCGTGGGCGCACTCACCATCGTAGATGGCGACGTGGTAGATGCCACCAACTGCAACAGGCAACTGATAGCCCTCACCAGCACCGTAGCCATGCCCAAAGTAGCGGTGATGCAGCAGCGGATTTTGGACATCAATCCGCACATAAACCTCACCGCCATACAGCAATTTATAGCCCCAAACGACGTGGCGGCACTGCTCGCCCGCAGCCACTACGACTACATTATAGAAGCCATAGATAGCCTAAAACCCAAACTTACGCTCATAGAAACGGCTTACCGAAAAAAAATAAAAATAATAAGCAGCATGGGCGCAGGCGGAAAAATAAACCCCACGCTGGTGCAAATAACCGATATATCGAAAACAACGGAGTGCAAACTGGCTAAATATACCCGAAAAAGGCTGAAAAAAGCGGGCATTAGCAAGGGCATTAAGGTCGTTTTTTCGCCCGAGCCACCCGATAAATCCAGCCTAAAACACACCAATAGCACTTTGTACAAAAAAAGCTACTACGGCACTATTTCGTACATTCCAGCCCTTTTTGGGCTACACGCCGCCGCCGAAGTGGTGCAGCACTTACTAAAAAAAGCAAAAAACGAGCATTCTTAGCCCAAATCTGTAAACTTTTTGGGTAAAAGGATACTAATATTTCAGCAGAAATTAAGCCACAACAGTTATGTTATTAAAAGAAAACATCGGTATCGCCTTTCACGCCCTAAAAACCAACCGCCTGCGTGCGTCGCTCACTGCGCTCATTATAGCCATAGGCATAGCGGCTTTGGTGGGCATACTCACCAGCATAGATGCGCTGGAAATGGGCTTGACCAGCAGTTTTAGCGATTTGGGCGCAAACACATTTACCATACAAAACTCGCCAAATGTGCGCCGTGGCGGACCGCCACGGCGTGGCGAGCGCAAAAATACCTATCCTGTGATAAGCTACGACCAAGCAAAAAATTTCAAGCAGCGGTTTAGTTTTCCGTGCGTGGTGGGCTTAAACAATTTGGTGATGGGTTCGGCTACGGTAAAATACCTCACAAAAAAAACCAACCCCAACGTAATGCTCATTGCCACCGACGAGGCGTACCTCGCCAACGGCGGTTTGGAAATAGCACAAGGGCGCAATTTTAGCCCCACCGAAATCACAAATGCCGCCAACGTGGTGCTTATTGGGGCGGACATTGTAAATAAATTACAAAAAAACCAAAAAAGCATTTTAAACGAAAGCATCACCATTGGTTCGGGCAAATATCGGGTAATTGGCATCGTAAAAAGCAAGGGCGCATCTATGCAGGGCAGTTCCGATAATTTTGTGGCGATACCCGCCAGCAACGCCCGAAATACGTTTAGTACGCAATCCAACGGAAGCTACTCGATACTGGTAACTGTAAACGACCCCACCCAACTGAACAAAGCCGTGGAAGAGGCGGGCGGCGTGTTCCGCAGCGTGAGGCGGCTTCGGGTTACCGATGCCAACAATTTTACGGTTACAAAAAGCGATGCCTTTGCCAAAGATTTGGTAAAAGACCTAAGTTATATCCGAAGTGCGGGCATTTTCATCGGGTTTATTACGCTGCTGGGTGCCGCCATCGGGCTGATGAACATCATGCTGGTTTCGGTTACGGAGCGCACCCGAGAAATAGGCACGCTCAAAGCCTTGGGCGCTACCCAAACCAATATCCGAATGCAGTTTTTGCTCGAAGCCATTATCATTGGTCAAATCGGCGGTTTGCTGGGCGTTTTTTTGGGCATATTAATGGGCTACGGCGTGGGTAGTTTTGTAAGTGCGGTGTTTGTAATACCGTGGGCGTGGATTTTGGGCGGCGTGGCTATTTGCGCCGTGGTGGGCGTGGTGTCGGGCTACTATCCAGCCGTAAAAGCCGCAAAACTCGACCCAATAGAGGCACTTAGGTACGAATAAAATACGTTCAACTGCATTTATACTTCCAACTGCAAACCATCGTAAGCCAAAAAAACATTGGGCGGCAGCGTGGCTTGCACCTCCGTGTGTAAGCCCATTTGGTGGCTTATGTGCGTAAAATAGGCTTGCTTGGGCTTTATTTCTGCCACCAGCTCCAAGGCTTGCGATAGGTTAAAATGCGATAGGTGCGGCTGTATTCTCAGCGCATTTATAACCAACTGTTTTGTGCCAATGAGTTTCAGTTTTTCTTTTTCAGAAATGTAGTTTGCATCGGTAATGTACGTAAAATCGTTGATGCGAAAGCCAAAAACTTGCATTTGGTAGTGCAAAACTTCTATGGGAACAATGCGCTGCTCGCCGATGTAAAAAGGCAGCTTATTAAAGTGAATGATGTTCATTTCGGGAATACCAGGGTACTTTTTTTTTGCAAAAACGTAATGAAATTCTTTTTTTAGCACCGATAGCGAAAACTTAGTCGCATATATGTCAATTGCACGTTGGTATTTAAAATTAAAAGCCCGAATATCGTCCAAGCCCGCCGTGTGGTCTTTGTGCGAATGTGTGAGCAATATGGCATCTAATTCTTGTATATTTTCACGCAAAAGCTGCGCCCTAAAATCGGGTCCGGCATCTACCACCAAGTGCTGCCCAAAGTTGGTTTGTATGTACACCGCTGTGCGTGTGCGCTTGTCTTTTGGGTTGGCGGAGGCGCATACTGCGCAGGGGCAGGCTACCATGGGTACGCCAGCAGACGTGCCAGTACCTAAAAATATAATTTTCATTTAGCGAAAATTTTTTAATTTAACCATTTGGTTATGAGTATTTTAATTGTTTAATTTTCTGTGGGTTCTGTTGCATTTTCTACTTCTTCGGCTTGTATGTTGGCATTTAGTTTCAGAACATTCGTAATTTCTATCAATGAATTAATTTTGCCCTCGAGCGTAAAGTATTTGTTTACAATGGCTACGCCTTGCTGTTGTAGCAAGCAAAAACCCGACTTAAAACTACCCTTTTCGTACCTTATTTTTATGTTATTTTCTTTTAATAAAAGTTCTATTTTTTTGAGCTGGTTTTCGGTATATTTCATTTTTTTTAAAATAAGTAATATTTTTTAGCGTTATTCGCTTTACTTTTGTAGTGTGGTGCTTACATTTGTAGCATAAATAATCCACGTTACCACGCATTGAATTTAGCTTTGCAAATTTAACTTTTAATCATGACATTAGCGAGAATTTTTATATTTTGTGGAATAATAGCAGCCTTTGCCACGGCGTGCGAGTCGCAGGTGGCACAGCCGCTGAACTTGTACAGCAACTACGCACCCATTGCCGTGGGCGATACTACTTATTACCAAATAGACTCCACCAGCTACGACGATTTTGATGGCTCGGTGCGCACATTTACCTACAAATTAAGGGAAGTTGTGGTAGAGTATTCCATTGACAATCAGTTAGATAGCACGTACATCGTTTACGTATCCAAAGAAACCATACCCAACTCGGGCATTTACAAGCCGCACCGCACCGTAGCCATAAACAAGCGTAGGTTGCAGTACGAGCGTGTAGAAAACAACAAGCGCATACTCACGCTGGTGTTCCCCGTGTTGGAAGCCAAAAATTGGTTGGGCAACGCACGTGCCGTGTATGAGGGCAATTTGCTCAACGATTTTGCCACCTGGAAATTTACCTACAAAAATGTACACAAACCCCGAAACACCAATGGTTTGGCGTTTGATAGCACGTTGCTTGTGGTGCAAACCGACAGCGACGTGAGCAACCCAATAAGTAAAGTGTATAGCAGCGAATACTACGCAAAAGGCGTGGGTTTGATAGAAAAAACATTTGTAGCCATAGGCAAGCAACCCAACGAATTTGCGGGCGGTATTCGTATTTCACAAAAAATAGTAGGCTACGTGCGCCAACGTCGTTAAACAGCATCAATTCTTTGTTTTGAAAAATTTATTTATTTTATTACTTGCATTTTTCGCCTTCGGTTTAGCAAAAGCCCAAGCGCCCACCAACGCCTATTGGGTGGCTTTTACCGACAAAGTGGGTACGCCATTTAGCGTGGAGCGCCCCCAAGATTTTTTGTCCAGCCGAGCCATAGAGCGCAGGGCGAGGCAGCAAATACCCATTGCGCCCAACGATTTGCCCGTGAACCCCAGCTACATAGCCGCCGTAAGGCAGTGCGGAGCTACGGTTTTGAGTAGCAGCCGCTGGTTCAATGGCGTGGTAGTTTATTACAGCGATGCGCCCACTTTGGCTAAAATTCAGGCACTGACTTTTGTAAAAAGTACGGCAGCCGTAACCCGATACAAACAAAAAATACTCAAAACCTATTTGAGTGCCGATAAAGGAACGCAACCCGAAAATACTTATGGTGCGAGCTACCGCCAAGTGTCTATGTTGCAAATGGATAGCATTCATTTACAGGGATATAGGGCAGAAAACATGGTTATTGCCGTGATGGACGCAGGCTTTGACAATGCGCCCAACATACCGCATTTTAGCCACATTTTTGGCAAAGGGCTGTACGACAGTTGGGATTTTGTGCAAAACAAACCTCTCGAATTTACCTACGACAACCACGGAAGCAACGTGCTGGGCTGTATGGGGGCTAATTTGCCTGGCGAATATATTGGCACTGCGCCCATGGCGAGGTTTGCGCTTTTTCGTACCGAAAACGTGATAGATGCTGGCAACGGCTCGGAACTTTTGATAGAAGAATACAACTGGGTAGCCGCCGCCGAGCGAGCCGATAGCTTGGGGGCGGACGTGCTGAATACGTCGTTGGGTTATTCGGAGTTTAGCAATGCGGCTTTTGACCACAGCTACCAGCAAATGGACGGCAACACCACACGCATTACCCAAGCCGCCGACATAGCAGCCTCCAAAGGTATGCTGGTGGTGGTAAGTGCTGGTAATCAGGGCAATAGCCCGTGGAAATACATCACCGCCCCAGCCGATGCCGATAGCACGCTTACGGTGGGAGCGGTGGATAGCGCAGGACTTAGAACGGGGTTTAGCTCCCAAGGACCAACCGCCGACGGGCGCACAAAACCCAACGTGATGGCGCAAGGCGGCAAGGTAGCCGTGGTGCGCAACACGGGCGATATAGGCATTTCGAACGGTACGAGTTTTTCGGGACCGATTATAGCGGGCGCAGCGGCTTGCCTGTGGCAGGCGCACCCCAAAGCCACCAACATGGAGCTGCTGCGTGCCATAGAGCAAAGTGCCAGCAGGGCTACCAACCCCGATAGTTTGATGGGCTATGGCATACCCAATTTTGCGCAAGCCAAAAGGATTTTGGACAAAAAATACAAACCTTTATTGCCGCAGTTGCCGCTCATTACGGTAAATCCAAATCCGTTTGACGATAACTTGCTGGTTTACTTTGATTTACAAAGTGAGCAATATTTTACCATAACCATTTACGATATTTTGGGCAAAAAAGTATTTGAGCAAAACTTGCAAAAAATACCAGCAGGTAGCAGTTTCAAACACCTAACGCTGCCCACTTTGTTTAGGCAAAATACGCCTTATTTGGCGGTAGTTCAGGGGCAAACGTACAGGTTTACCAAAATGCTGCTGCACAAAAATTTGTAGCGTTTTTTAGCGTTGAAAAATAAAATACAGTAGGGGCAAAGTGGCTATGCCAGCCACCATCACCAGTTTTACCAAGTTGCTTATGCGCTTAAATTGCTCGGGTACTTGGGCTGTGTAAATGGCGTAAGAAATGTACATACAGGGCAAAATGAGTGCCAAAACGGTATAGACAAATATTTTTTCGTCGTGGTTTATGTAGCGAATGTAGGCGTAGTACGACAGGGTACAAAGCAGCACAAACATGAGCAAAAGCAGCACATTTTTTGCTTTTTCAATGCCGATGACAATCGGTAAAGTTTTGCAGTGGCTGTCTATGTCGCCTGGCATATCTTCTATGTCTTTTACGATTTCTCTGATGATGGTGGTTATAAATGCAAATCCGCTGTATAGTAAAATGGTGTAAATGAGGTAGTTGGCTGTAAGGCTATCTTTTAAATAAAAAATGGAGATGGAAACCGTTTCGTAAAGTGCGGGTACTAAAATGGTAACGGCTGCAAGCAAAGCAATGAGTAAATTGCCCGTGAGGAGTTTTCTTTTGTAAATTTCGGAGTATTGGAGCAGCATGATAAAGCAGCCCAAATGTATGAAACCCAGCGACCATATACCGACTTTGTGTGCCACAAAAAAACCGATGGATAGCCCGATGACGCTGATGGCAATGTGCCATTTTATGGCGGAGCGGCGGCGCACATTTTTGCCCACAAAGAGTTTGTTTGGTTTGTTTATGGTGTCCATTCTCACGTCGAAATAGTCGTTTATGAGGTAGCCCGCCGCCGCCAAAAGCACGGTAGAACCCACCAATAAAATGAACAAAAAGTGGCTTAAAACGGGTGTTATGCCGTTGGCATTTAGCACGGGTTTGAGCAGAAAATAAAACACAAAAATTTGTGTGAGGGCGATGATAAAGAGGTTTAAGGGACGAAAAACCAAAAATTTGCGCAATGTCATTGTATGAAATTAGGGTTGGGTAGGGTGAGTAAAATGCCTGCGTTGCCGCATCGTGGGTCGGTGAGGTAGTTGGTTATAAGCCCCGAAATACCGAAACCGACTTTTATTTGAGGGGTAATGGTGGGGTCTTGCAGTTGGTTGGTGCGCAGCAGCTCGTAGTATTGGGCGATGCTCAAATGTGGGTGCTGGGCGTAGCCTATGGGCATACCTGCAGTAACTTGCCCTTGCAGCCCGAGCGTGGCTACCAGGTTTTGGCGGGCTTGGTACAGGCTGCTACCCAGCCCTTTGCGCTGGTGTGCGGGGTGTATGCTCACGTCTAAGCCATAGAGCCAACCGCCCGCTGGCTGGTGGGTGGTGAGCCAAAGCCCGCCCGAAATTTCTAAAAAGCTGTGTTGTATTTGCCCAAGGTCAAAGTCGTAGCGCATGGTGGTGGTAGCGCCTACCACTTCATTTTGGTACAGCACCACAAACTGCCCCTCGGGAAAAATACGCAGGTGCGACCCGTAGTGGGCTTCGGTCATAAGCTCATCGGAGGAAAGCGTGGGAAAAACAATTTTTTGTAGCTCCGATAGCTCAAATAAATGCTTGTGTTCGGTATTTTGGAGCGTATAAGGCAAAATGTGTGCGGGTTGTTGTTGGGGAAATCTCGCTGCAAATATACGACAAATCGCTTGGGTTACTGCCCAATAAGTTTTGTTTTGTCCCCCGAATTTATCACGATATGTTCGAAGTTGCAATTTGCAAAAAAAATCGTTCAACCTACGCAGTATTAAAAAAAGTTTGCCCTTTTGCTTAAATTTGAGCAAAAGGGCAAATTCAATCTTCAATTAAATTTATTCATAAAAAATGGGCTATACTTAGTTTTTTATGATTTTTTCTATTTGCTTGTAGCCGTCTATTTCTATAAAATACACGCCAGCCGCCAGATGCCCGATGCTGTAATTGGTCAAATAGCCAGTTTCAAACACCATTCTGCCAGTTACGTCTATTAATTTTAGGTTTTTGTAGGGCGCATTGCTCAAAATTTCAAAGTTATCGCTCGTTATTTTTGGAAAAACCGAATACGCATTGTTGCTCCTTGATTTCAAAGAAATTACATTGCTCAACCCAAAACGACCATCAAAATCAACCTGACGCAGCCTGTAATAGCCCACGCCCTGCACGGGTTTTGCATCTATAAAGGCATAGTTTAGCATTTCGTTGGAGTTGCCGCCGCCGTTCACTTTGCCTATTGCCTCAAAAGTTACGCCATTTTGGCTGCGCTCCACACTAAAATACGCATTGTTTATTTCCGAACTGGTACTCCAATCCAAGTAAACCGCATTGTTTTTGGCTTTGCCCTCAAAACTTACCAGCGTTACTGGCAACGGACCTAAGCCCGCACCGCCACCGCCGCCGCCTGCCGTTCCGCCCAAAAAGTTGCCCGTGGCAAACTCCGCATAGTTGCCCATTTGGGAATTGTTGAAGGTATGTATCAG
Source organism: Bacteroidota bacterium (assembly GCA_043765195.1). Taxonomy (GTDB): domain Bacteria; phylum Bacteroidota; class Bacteroidia; order UBA7662; family JAYUJN01; genus JAYUJN01. Next base: position 17,246 of record JAYUJN010000034.1, read on the forward strand.
TTTTTGGTAATCGCTCAAGGCACTTCCTGGATGTCCGCTACTTGGGTCGGGATTTATACCGCTTATGTTCACAAAATTATATTGGGTAATGTCCGCATCTGTTACGATGCCAGGGTTGGGTAAGCCCGCAAGTGTGGTATTGAGTGCTGCCAAGTCGGCGGCGGTATAGTAAAAGCGCACCAGCGGTACTGTAGTGCCAGCAGGTGGCGAACTTGGGCTCAAAGCCCAGTAGCGTGGTATGCTATAAAAACCGTTGGTGTTGCTCACAAAACCCGCCGAAGATAGGTTGGCTACCGCAGCCAGTACGCCTACTGTAACCTGTGCAGGCGTAATTGCCACGCCAGTCGTTCCTTTTTTGATAGAAAGCAATATCAAATCGTCGTCAAAAGTACTCGCCGTACCGTTGTTGTTTATGTAATGTGTAAAACCGTCGGGGGTTACGCACTCGTAGCTACCCGTGTAAGTACCCGCCACAGTAGCCGTTGTGGGTGTAAAGCCAGTTCCCTGACCTATCACAATGTTGTCTATGGCTATCCATTCGTCGTTGCCTGCGGCATTACCCGTCATAATGCGTATTTCTATTTTTTCTTTGTTGTTGCAGCCTGGCGGCAATGTAAAACTAACTGGTGTCGTTAGGGTCAGGCTCGGACCTGCGCTGGCATCGGCTACATTCATTATTTCGGTATAGTTGCCAGAGTTGCCTATGCGGGCTTGTATGCTTATTTTTTGTATTGAGTTATCTACGCTGTTGTCTATGTCTATTAGGTCAAAACTAACGGGTATGCTGCTGCGCCCCATGGTACACAAATAAATTTTTAGGAAAGGCATATCCGCCGTGCCAGAGCCAGCCAGCGCAACGGCTGGGTCGGTGATGGCAAACTCGGTTACACCACCCGTGTTAAAAACAGCGGGGTTGGTTTGGTTGGCGTTTACGTCCACTGGGTTTGCCGTAAATGGGCTTGAGTTGTCGTCTACCAAAACCGCAGAAGGGTCCACAACTGTGGTAATAGCCGAGTTATTGCCCATAAAACCCCTAATGCTAATCAAGGCATCGTTGTCCCAGTTGTCGTTAGCCGTTATTAGGCTTGCAGTGTTCCAATTTTGCGTAAGCGGTTCAATGGCTAAACCATGATAACCTGGCGTAATGGTTGTTTGGGCAAGTAAGTTGCTCACAAAAATTGTGGCAAGGAAGAGCATCGTAATCTTTTTCATTTTTTTGGTTTTTAGAGAAGTTTTAGATGGTGCAAAGGTAATTGTTTTTTTTTCGTAAATTTGCACCTTCGCCATAACTTAATAATTTATTCACATCGCTTTGCGCTACTTCATACAGTTATCTTATTTAGGTTCAGCCTATTGCGGCTGGCAAGTGCAGCCCAACGGCATTTCGGTGCAAGAAGTGTTGAACCAAAAACTAAGCATATTACTAAAACAAAACATAGAAACCACGGGGCAGGGGCGCACCGATGCGGGCGTTCACGCCAAAAAAACATTTGCGCATTTTGATTTTGAGGGCGAACTGCCGCCAAATTTTGCATTCAAACTAAGCCAGCTAATGCCCTACGACATAGCCATACAAAAAATAATTTTGGTCAATGCCACGGCGCACGCCCGTTTCGATGCCCTGAGCCGCCGCTACGAATACATTGTTTGCCACCAAAAAAATCCGTTTTGGCACCAAAGAGCCATGCTGCTCACGCACCAGCTCAACTACGATGCCATGCACGCCGCCTGTAAAATTTTACCTACTTACACCGATTTTAGCTGTTTTAGCAAGTCAAATACCCAAGTTTTTACCAACAATTGCACCATATCCGAGGCAAAATGGGATAGCTACGCCGAACACAGCGTTTTTACGATAGAAGCCAACCGTTTTTTGCGCAACATGGTGCGTGCCATCGTGGGTACGATGCTCGAGGTGGGGCTGGGCAAAATACCACCCGATGCCCTACACGAAATTATCCAATCAAAAAACAGGAGCTTGGCTGGGCAGTCCGTGCCAGCGTGCGGTTTATACCTTATAGATGTAAAATATCCGTATTCCGTCTGACTTATTTCACAAATTTTGCGCCGAATACTTTGCCGTTTTTCTCCGTTATTCTAACAAAATAAACGCCTCTTGCAAGTTTAGATACGTCTATTTTGCCCAAAACATTGGCATAGTTGCCCACCACATTACCCAAAATGTCTATGATTTGGGCATCGCAGTTGGTTTTTAAATCAAAGGCAATGTAGTCCGTTGCTGGGTTTGGGTAAACCATCAGTTTTGCGCTTTCAAGCCCTTGGTTGCCCGCAAATTGTAGGTTGTTGCCGTTCAAAACGGGGCGCATCAGCCACGTACCACTAATGTTGGAGGGCAGCCACGAGCCATTTATGTTGTAAAAACGCACATTTTGTGGGTTGTTGTTCCTATCCAGCCCTATGTTCAGCAGTTTTGGGTCGGGTTGCTGCCAGCCTATGTAAAACGAATCGGTGAGCGCCAGTGCGGTATCCAACCTTATAAGCGTACCAAAATCGTTGATGTACCCATAATCTGTCGCCGATAGCGTTACCTCTTGCTCATAAAGCAGCAGGTCGCTTGGGTTGGTGGCGTTGGCTATGTGTTTCCATATCCGCAGCGAAAAGCTGCTGTTTATCGGCTCTATTATTTGGGCAAAGTGCATTTTTATGGCACGCAGCGTGTCTGGTCGGTTTAGCTTAAATTTATAGGCTATCTGCCCGCCAGTTACATTCAATCCGTAGCCGTACTCGGCAGAGCCATCGTCGTATGCAAACTCATTAAAAAAATCTTGGATATGCGTTACCGTATCATTGCTGCGGTTGGCATCGGGCGTGGTATTTAGGGTATAGGTTATTTTTAGTTGCAGGCTATCTTGCGGCAAAATGGGGATATTTGTGGTAGGATACACGCACAAAAACTCGTTTCCTGCGCCCAAAGCCACGTTGTTTGGTGGAGAAATGGAGATAGATGCGTTGTTCGTTTGGTTAAAAGCCGCATAGCGGTATGCCAAGTTTCTTGCGCCTGTGCTTAGGTTTTTTGCGGTAATTTCCAAGTTCGGCTTTTGCCAGTTGCTGCCATTTAGCTGAGAGTAAGGCACTTGTGTGTAAGGCGCAAGCATATTTTGGGGCGGGTAGCGAAAGGCTACATCGTCTATTAGGGTGTCGGTGTGGGTGCGCACGGCGGCTAACCGCACGTAGTCTATGTGCCAGTGGTCTAAGTTGCCTGTGAGCGAGGCGTAGTTCAAAAACCTAAACTGAAAATCGCCATGAAAGTACGCCGAGTTGCGCACGGGCAGCAGCACCTGTTTGAACGGTTTTAGGATTGTGCCGCCTTTGCGCCACACGCTCACCCAGTCGCCGTTGCTCTTTTTTAGCTGTACTACCAAGCTGTCTTTGGCATCGGGCTGCTCGCCCAAGCCTTCGGGCTGGAAAAAAAAGCTGAGGTAAACCGAGTCGCTCGGTGCTTTGTTGCCCAAGTTTATGGGCTGCGAAGTAAGGTAATCGGCTACGCCGTAGGTGTTCGAGGTAGAGTTGTCGTAGGGTTCGCCTATGCCATTTAGCCCGTCGAAGGTAGCCACGCCGTAGGTTGGCGCATTTACGCCGTAGTTTGGGTTTATATATACGGCTGCGTCCGCCCAAAGGCTCGGGTTGGGGTAGGGCAATGCGCCCGAAAAATCATCTATAAACGGCAACGAAAGTGCCACCACCGACTGAACCCGAGCGGGCATTCTTTGGTTTTTTAGGGCAGAATTGCTTTTTAGTGGCAACAAAAGCTCCTGCGCAAACAAATTATCCGTTGTAAAAAAAGAACAGGTTATAAAAAAAATAGTTTTGAGGAATTTTGCCTTCATTGTGGTTTTTTTGTGTCTGCAAAACGCAAAACCATGTATTTTATTGCTAAAAATACATAATTTTGTGCTGTTTCTTGCATAAATTTCGTGGGTTTTTATAAATGCCCAAACTGGTTTTTGTACCAAAAAATGTTTTGAAACCCAATTGAGTTTGTTGCCTAACTTTACCAATCAAGCCCTTTTATTTTTTCAATGCTACAAATCATCTACATTTTGGGGCGTTTCGGGGGCTGGGTTTGCAGGGTCGGTTGGTGGCGGCGCAGGCTGGTTTAGCTCTTCTACCACGGTTTGGCTTATCCAAATATCCACGGTAGAGCCGTCGTATTCTGTGCCTATTTCGGGGTTTTGCTTGGTTATTAGGGCGGTTTCCATGTCGGTTATGCTGCCCTCCATGGTTATGTTGCCTATTGTCAGCGATTTATCCGATAGTATTAGCCGTGCTTCCGCCACCGTAAATCCGATGAGGTCTGGTATGTCTATGGTCGTTTTTACGGGCATTTTGCCCACCAGCAAATCCACGGTAGAGCCTTTGTTTATAAGCCCGCCCGCCAGCATGGTGTTGCCGTTTATCGCCATTTCCAGTACCACGTTGGCTATGTCTTCTTTAAAAGTAATTTTGCCCAAAACAAGCCCAAGGCTGCGCAGCATCACCTCCGCTTGCCGCACCGAAAGGTCTTTTAGGTTGGGTAGCCTCGTTTTTGGTTGTTGGTCCGTGGAAATATACAGGTATATCGTCCTGCTTTTTTTTACAAAAGAACCTGGGCGAGGGTCTTGCTGATACACTTCAAACGGGCGTTTGCCAGGAAAATAGGTACTATCCAAAATGGCGTACTCCAAGTCTAAATCCTCGAGCATGGCTATGGCTTGCGCAATGGGTTTGCCGTTGAGGTTGGGCGTGCTTATGGCTTGTCCATGCCTTGTGTAGGCATCAAAAAACCAAAAAAGTAAAAAAATAAATCCTACAACAGCCAGTAAGCCGAGTAAAATTGTGCGCCAGATGGTATTCATGTTGTGGGTTAAAGTTTTTTTTGGGGCAAATGCAGTTTTTTTAAAAACGGTTACAAAGTTAGCATTTCAAAAATGTTTTTTCTATGAAGTTGTAATTTAGTTTGATTTTCTTTGCTTAATCTACTAAATTTAAACTGTTCGTAGGCTGTTTGGGTAGCTTCCAACCAATTTTGTGCCAAAAATCCGAGCATCGGCAATAAAAAAAAACTTATTATGCCAACTTTAAACCCAAACACGCCGCCAATTGCGGTGCTAAATAGCAGCATATACAAGGCAAAGCAAATCATACCAACGGGCCAGTTTACAGAGGCATAAAATTCTATGGCGTTTTTTACGGGTGATTTTTCTGTTAGGCGTTTTGCCAGCAAAAATGGCGGCATACACAGCGCATAAGCCGCCACCATGATAGGTGTGGATAGGAGCAATGCCATTTTTTGGAGGAAATTGGTTTTTTTTGCCTCCGCCACACCCGAATCTTGTAGGTTAAATTGGCTCAAAAGTGCGTGATAGGCTTGGGTAGTGGGGGCGAGCTGCGGCGGTGGGGCGTTGCTCACTAATTGCGCTATGTGGTACTCGGTGCGCAGGCGCTCGGGTTGGTCGGCTATGGTGTGCGGCAAAATGGGGCGCACAAAATTATTTCTTGCCATCACAAAAAGCTGCTCGCACAGCGGCTCATCGGCGGGGTTTTGTATGTGTATTACGGTTTTACTTAGGTCTTCCTCCATTTTTTTGGTGATGGCTACCACGGCTTTGGCTTCGTTTTCGGCTATGAGGTCGGCGTAGTCGGCTACCCGCACGGCGTTCGAGTAGCCTATCATTACCTCGCTTCTGTACTCTTTTGCGTAGGTGTAGTTCATGCCCACGCACACAATGTACAGGTCAATTCCTTGTAAATAGGCTTGTATCGCAATTTTGGCTGTGCCATTTTTTAGCTTGCGCAGCCGTTTTTCATATACACATACTGCCTCGGGGTAAATGTTCACGCAGTCGTTTCTACCCAAAATCTCCACGCATTCGTCAAAGGTGGCTTGGTTTCGGTAGAGCAATTCTTTGCCGTCTTGCACCCTAAATATGGGCATGAGGTGCAGCCTGCGCAAAATTTTGTTCATCGTGGGCTTCAAAAAAACATCGCCACGGGAAACCATATAAACGCTCTTTTCGTTGTTTACACAGCAGTTTATAATGCCATCGAGTATGGCGTTTGGGTGGTTTCCTGCAAACAAAATGGGCTTATCTTTTGGGTAGTTGTAGGCATTGTGGATATAAATATGCTTGTAATAAGCCAAAAAAGACAGCCGAAAAATAGGGCGCAAGACTTCATATATCATCAAGAATGGTTTTTAGGTTTTAATTTTTTCTCCGCAAAGATACATAAATGCGGTTAAAACCCAAATTGTGCATTTATATGCTAAAAAACCATTTTTAGTTTTTTTAAAAAAGATATTTTTATTATCTTTGCGCCACATTAGGCAACCGTGTTGCGGCAAACAAAATACGTTTGGTTTGAAACAGCCATTTTGCCAACACACAATGCCAACATTTTTTAGCCCAAAATGCGCTTGCGCAACGATTACACAACAAACCGAATTTAAAACAATACCAAACAAAGATTAAAATGAAAAAAATGCTACTTAACAGCATGGCACTGTTGCTAACGCTATGCGCCCTGAGCCTACACGCCCAAACCGAAAAATGCGGCACTACGAGGCTTCTCGACCAACGCATACAAAACGACCCTTCGCTGGTGTTGAAAATGCAGCAATCGGAACTGGCGACTCAAAAATGGATAGCCACGCACCCAGCCGCAAACGCAAGCAATATGCCACAAATTATTACCATTCCTGTGGTTGTACACGTACTTTGGCACGATGCTTTCGAAAACATTTCGGACGCTCAGGTTCAGTCTCAAATCAATATTTTGAACAAAGATTTTAGGAAAATGAACACCGACACGCTGCCAAGTACACACCCATTTTGGAGTTCTACTGCTGATTCTCAAATTGAGTTTTGCTTGGCATCGAGGGATACAAGCGGAAATTTTACCACGGGCATCACCAGAAAATACACCGATACCATTAAATTTTCGGGCAATGGCGACGAAAAATTTGCCGCTACTGGTGGCACAAATAATTGGGACCCAACTAAGTATATGAATATATGGGTTTGTAATTTAGATACGGCGAGAGGCACGCTGGGCTATGCCACGTTTTCTTCGAATTTAGCCGACTATCCTGGTAGCGATGGCGTGGTAATTCACCACCAAGCCTTTGGAAGCATAGGCACGGCTGGTACAGGAGGATTTGACGACAACAATTTGGGTAGAACAGGCAGCCACGAGGTGGGGCATTGGCTAAACCTAAAACACATTTGGGGCGATGCCACTTGTGGCGACGACTTGGTGGCAGATACCAAGCCTGCTGTAGGCAAAAATGAAAATTGCCCTGCGTTTCCGCAACGCCCAAACAACGCCTGCGGCTCGAATGCCGACGGCGAAATGTATATGAATTACATGGATTACGTGGACGATGCCTGCATGAATATGTTTACAGTGGGGCAAGCCGCCAGAATGTTGGCGGACTTAAACGGCATCAGAGCGAGCATACGCACTTCGCAAGCCTGCCAGGGACCAACTGCCTCAAACGAGGTTTCACTTCAAAATGCCATTGAAATTTATCCAAACCCAAGCAATGGCATTTTTACGATTGGTGTAAATGGATTAAAAGCTGCGAACACAAGCGTGGGCGTGTACGATTTATTGGGTTCGTTGGTTAGGTTTGAGGACGTGAAAAGTTTTCCGTTGCAAATGAACCTAAATCAGTTACCAAAAGGCGTTTATTTTGTTAGGATAAACAACGGTGGTAAAATTGCGTCGAAAAAAGTGGTGATAACCAAGTAAATTTGCCCGTATAATGAAAAACTTAATTTATATGTTGTTTCTTAGCATGGCTATAATGGCTTGCAACAGTTCCAAAAAAGCAACCGAACCAAATGTGAGCGAAGCCCCAGTATTGCAAAGAGACGTGCCAGAGGAGGTAATTGTTTACCGTTTGAGCGTGTCGTTTGTTAGCATTGGCGGTGGCACCGACCAAAAAGCAAGGGAAAAATACAACCAATACATGGCTGAATACGAACAAAAAAATAAGGTGAAACTAAGCCCCGAAATTGCGAAATGGGGTAGGGAGGGCGAAGTTGATTATTGTTTTAAACTAACGGAACTAAGCAAAAAGCAGCAAGATGTATTTGTGGAAGAAACCAAAGAAGTGCTTAAAAGTTCGTCGTTGGTTCGCTACACCGAAAATACAACCACCTGCCGCCCGTAGCAGTTACAACGATTTATAAAACCGTAGAGCCAAGGCAATGCCTTGGCTCTTTCGTATTTTATATGATATTTTTATGATAGAGACGTTGCAGTGCAACGTCTGTACATTATCCTATTATTTTTACCCCCTGTCATTATTATGTTTTCTGTAGAGACGTTGCACTGCAACGTCTTTTTTGCAATGTTTTTGAGGTAATATTTGTATGATGAGATAAGGCAATGCCTTGTCTCTACGGCTGTGGCTTTGTTTGGAATTAATAGACAAATGCGACTAAAACTCAAATGGCTGTGTTTTTGTTTAAGTAGTGGTAATAGTTTTCAGTGGTAAAAACCTTAAACTTTAAATGACAAGCGCATGAAGTTAAAAATCGTAGTTTTGAGTGGTGCGGGCATTAGTGCCGAGAGCGGGCTGGGTGTTTTTCGTGGCTCGGGCGGGCTGTGGGAGGGCTACAAAATAGAGGAAGTGGCATCTGTCGATGGTTGGCACGCCAACCCGAGCAAGGTGCTGGAATTTTACAACCTGCGCCGCACGCACTGCGTAGCCGCCCAACCCAACGAAGCACACAAGGTTTTGGCGGCGCTACAAACCGATTTTGAGGTGCAAATTGTTACTCAAAACATAGATGATTTGCACGAAAAAGCAGGCTCTGAAAACGTAATACATTTACACGGAAAAATAACCGAAGCCCGCAGCACAAAAACAAATATAGTAACCGAAATAGGCGATTTGCCCATACATTTAGGCGATTTATGTCCGCAAAAAGGGCAGTTGCGCCCCAACATTGTGTGGTTTGGCGAAGAAGTACCGCTGATAGCCACGGCTCAAAACTTGGTTGCGAAAGCCGATATTTTTGTGGTTGTAGGCACTTCGTTGCAGGTGTACCCAGCGGCAGGGCTGCTGCACTACGCACCCAAAAACGCCCAAAAGTACCTGATAGATAC
>JAYUJN010000035.1:0-25880 GCA_043765195.1 Bacteroidota bacterium
CCCCATAGACCAGCGGGCGAGGTTTGAGGAGCAGCTCGAGCTCGGCAAGCGTGGCGACGGCGAAGCCATGGTGCTGGACGAAGATTTTTTGCGGGCGTTGGAGTATGGTATGCCGCCAACCGCAGGCATAGGCATAGGCATAGATAGGCTGTGCATGATAATGACCAACCAAAGCTCGATACAAGAAGTGCTGTTTTTTCCACAAATGCGGGCGGAGTAGTTTGTTTTGGCTACGCTCAGGGGGCGGGTCGTTGAGCGTAGCCGAAACGTTTATTGTCTTCACAGGGTTTTCCACCTTAATCCTGAAAATCCTAAAATCCCGTAATCTTGTTCTGACATTTCCGCAATCCTGAAAATCCTGTTTTGACATTTCCGCAATCCTGAAAATCCCAAAATCCCGTAATCCTGTTCTGATAATAGTACCCTGAGCGTAGCCGAAGGGTCGTTTCGGCTGCGCTCAACGACCATGGAACTAAATGCTCAACCCCCAAATATATTCACAAAAAAATATTTTATTTTTTTCTTGCATAATTAAAGAATACTTTATACATTTAGGCCGTATTAGTATAATTCACATTTTAAATAACCAAAAAATGAAAACCTTAACATCAATCCTGATATTTTTTGCGTTTGTGGTTGGGCTTAGGGCGCAAAATGTGTATAATTTACCGGCATCTAATGTTTTTTCGGACAACAATATGTTTGCTTTTGCGAGTGGAACGCCTGTAATGACCACCACCAGTAATGTGGGCGTAAGTGTTTACAGGAGTATTTCAGACAACAGCGGTAACCTGCTATTTTATACAGGCAACAGCTACCCCTACTTGGGCAATACCGACAAAATATACACCAAAAACCACCAAATAATGCCCAATGGAAACAATTTAGGGCTAACAGGTTTGGTTGGTGGCAACCCCATACTGCCTATGGGCGACAACAAGTATTTTGTACTGTGTGTAAAAACTGGTGCAAGAGATAGCCTGGCATACACGGTGGTAGATATGAACCTAAACAATGGCTTGGGTGCTGTAACCCAGCGCAACAGGGGTTTTTACAGCGCATTGAATATGAATGTGCCGAATATTATAGCGGTGTCCGTGGTGAAGCACGGCAATGGCAGGGATTGGTGGTTTACAGCGGTAGAAAACTACCCCGACGGTAGTATCCACCCCCTAAAAATGATAAAGTACTTGGTTACGCCCAACGGCATAGACCCCATACCTACCGTGCAGGTGTTTGCTAACATACCCAAGGGCTATTACGACTTTTGGTTTGGTTATTTTTCACCAGATGGTACAAAGTATTTTGCCAGTGGGGTGCACGGTCAAGCACATCTGTTTGACTTTGATAGGTGTAGCGGTGCTTTTAGTTTGGTAGCCGACCTTAGCCTTGTGCCACTACAGCCCGATAATGGGTATGCTGGTGGTGTGTTTTCACACAGTGGCAACGCCTTGTACATATCCGATGCCCGTTCTAATAATGTCTATCAATTTGACTTGAACAGTGCGAACATTGTAGGTAGCAAAACACTGGTGCTACACAACCCCGAAGACGACCCCACTGGACCCAACTATGGCAGGTATCATTTATTTTTGTCATATCTTCAGTCTGACAAAAAGATGTATATATGCAATGCAGGTGGTAGCAACAATACGCCCACTGGGGCATTTATATTGGATAGCATAAACACTAAAGCCTCTGTGATACAAAACCCCGATGGCATAGGCACGGCTTGTAACCTAACCTACAACTCATTTAACATGAACTATCCATTAGGAATTTATGGTATGGTTGGAAGTAGTGTAAACTACGATTTGGGTGTGGTAGAAGCGAGTGTGTGTGATAGTTTGTTTGGTGTGGGTGTGGTGGCATTGCCTGCACGTACATCGGGTTTGGCGGTGCATTCCTTAGGTGGTGGGCAGTATGTGGTGGGTTTTGGTGCTGGCACAGCCGAGCTACGCCTCACCGATGCCACTGGAAATGAGCTACGGCAGTTTGCGTGTGCTGCTGGCACGGAGCAGCTCATAGACATAAGCAGCTATGCGCAGGGCATTTATTTCCTTCGCAGCGGTGCTGGTGCAGTAAAGCTGGTGCGGTAAATAACCATTATTTTTTCCGATAATCCCGTAACCCGACGGTTAAAACCGTCGGCTATTGAAAAACCATTTGCTGTGTGGTAATCTCTGGCAATTGTCAATAAAAATCAATAGCCGACGGTTTTAGCCGTTGGAATAAAATATATGCCCAGAAAATCCCATAACCCAACGGTTAAAACCGTCGGCTATTGAAAAACCATTTGCTGTGTGGTTAATCTCTGGCAATTGTCAATAAAAATCAATAGCCGACGGTTTTAACCGTCGGATAAAATAAATGCCCGAAAAAATCCCAAAATCCCATAATTCCATAATCCCGTAATCCTGTTCCGCCATTTTGGGCTGCTGGGCATTTGCTGGGTACAGACGCGATTAATCGCGTCTCTGCGTAATTCGTTTAGTTTTTTTATCCGCACAGGATTTTCGGGATTAAAAGATGGACAGGATTTTTCAATCGTGTAAATCCCAAAATCCCGTAATCCTGTCGGATATTTTTTGCTGGTCATTTGAGCCCAGCCGAAACGCCCAAAACTTTGTTAGCGGTTGGTGTTTTTTCGTTCCTGAATTTTATCAAATTCAGCTTCATAGTTCTTAAATTCCGTACCCAAAAGCCTATCCCAAATCCTGAAATGCACGCCATAGTTGCCAACAAACTTACTGTGGTGCATATTGTGGTGCGTGCTCGAGGTCATTAGTTTGCCCAAACTTTTGTTCCACCAACTCGGAAAAAACTCGTAGCCAACGTGTGATTTTATGTTGTCTAAAAATCCCCAAATTTGTAAAATTCCAAGTGCTGGCACATACATCGGAAAAAACAAACTGAACGGAATAATCCAAAAAGTTAGCGCAACCGTTTCAAACCAGTGAAACGACAAGGAAGTAAACGGATTTACGTCTATGCTGTTGTGGTGAACTTTGTGAACGTACCTAAATATTTTTGGGTGATGCAGCAAACGGTGTACCCAATAGAACCAAGTATCGTCGATGAGCAGAAACATAAAAAATCCGCCGTATGCGAAGAATTTTGGGTATTGATTGATGTCGGTATAAATTTTGGTGTAACCTTTGTCTTTTAAGTAGTAGATTACAACAACAAATACAGTGCTTACCATCAGCGAAAACAAACTATTGATAAGTTCGGCTTTTATTTGCTTGGCGTTTACACGTTCTTTTACCTGAATGCGCCAGTTTTGAAGGCGTTTTTTTAGTAATTTCCACACAATTAAATACACCGCCACAATCACCAAATAGTTCATCATAGATTGTCCGAGGGCTTGTGGTAGTTGTTCCATTAGTTTTTTGAGTAGTTCCATACCTTTTTAGTTTTTAATGATTTTATGAGTGCAAAACTCCTACTTATTTACCCAACGCTACTTCACAAATGTTACTTAATTTTTTTGCTTGCGAATCCTGCTCAAACTCTGTGGTTTGATGCCAAGATAAGAAGCAATGTACTGTAAAGGTACGTTTTGGACAAAATGAGGCTGTTGCTCAATCATTTTTTTGTAGCGTTGTTCCGCATTGAGGTTAGCCAAATCGTTTGCCCTAAGCACATTTGAGTGCATGGCTTTTTCAAACATGGCTACGCTAAACAGCTTAAACCGTTCGCTTTGTGCAATCAATATTTTGGTGTCGGCATGAGAGATTTTTAGTATTTCACAATCCGTAACACACTCCACGTTTTCTATGGCTTTCGTTTGGTTGATGAGTGCCGAAAATGAGGCAATAAAACCATTTTCGGCACAGAGGTAAGTTGTTTGTTCTTCGCCGTTTTGGTCGTAATAAAAAAGCCGCATAAACCCCGAAACAACGAAATAAAGACATTTGGGAACCTTATCTTGTTCGTCCAAAACAGTGTTGCGAGCCACGGTTAAAGGGTGAAAATATGTTTTAAGGTAGTCTATTTCTGTAAGTTCAAGATTTCCCGTTTTAGAAATTTCTGCCAAGATGCTATCGTAGCTTTTGTGCGTCATGGTTGTGTGGTGTACTATGGTTGGTTGTAAAGTTAGCCAAAATAGCACATTACGCACCCAATTTTTTGTATAAATGATATTTTGGGCTGCTGGGCATTCGCTGGGTACAGACGCAATTAATTGAGTCTGTACATAATTTGTTCAATATTGCATAATCCCAGAGGCGTTGCACTGCAACGTCTGTACAAATCATAGAAATAATGTACAGCCAAGGCACTGCCTTGGCTGTGGGGTTCTTTTTTCCAAAACTACTCCTTTACCAGTTTTACCATCTTAGCATTTTCGTTTGCGGCATCGGTAATTTTAAGCACATAAATACCCTTGGTTAGGTGGCTCACATCTAACGAAATGTTGCTGCCACCTAAAATCTCTCGAGCCAGTACTTCCTTGCCCAGCACATCGCTTATCACTACATTTAGCGGCGTATTTGTGGGCGCAGGTTGCTCAAAAACCAGATTTAGGTAATCTTTTACAGGATTTTCTACAGAAAAACGTATTGTATTGTCCAATTTTATCTCAACTATCTTAGAGTATTCGTATCTTCCATCAAAATCTACGGCTTTTATCCGATAAAAATTTGAAACAAAGGCGGGCTTTTCATCTAAAAATTCATAAGAATTAATGCTTCCAGCACCATTTGCCACACATTTCACGCCACCAATCATCTCCCAATTTTGCTGCTCATTGCTGCGTTGTATCTCAAATTTATCTGTACTTGTATCTATGTTTTGCACAGTCCATTGCACCAGCACAGAGCCGTTGCCCACCTTTTTTGCGTTAATTTCCATAAAACTTACCGCCAGAGGTGCTGCTAAAGCCATCGTAAATTTATCTATTCTATAATCGTTTGTGGTAGCCTCGTAGCGCATACTGTGTAGCCCAGCACGCAGTGCAAATCCCATGGTTATGGTGTTTGTATTCACAAAATTTGTGTTAGAGCCGTTGTTGGGCACGGTCATTATGCCCACAAGTTGGTGGTCTATGTACAGTTTAAAGGATTGCCCAGCATCAAAAGTCGCTGTTTTAGCAAAAATGCTGTAATAACCAGCCGTGCTTACATTGAGCAAATATTCTTTTGGGCTATCGTCCCAGCCTGGCTGCTGGTAGTACCCGCTTGCGGCATCAGCCACAAAATAGCCCGCATATTTTTCGGCTTCTACATCGTTGGGTATGCTACGCCCAGCCGTGAGGGCAGGTGCGGGTGCAGCCAGCATGGCATCTAAACCTTGTAGTTTTTGGGAATTTTCCCAGTTTTCGGTAACGCTCCAAGTGCCGTATTGCGAGTTGTAATCACCAGCACCAGCCGTAAACCAGTTAAACAAACCCTCGCCTTTGTTGTAGGCATACCATTTGTTTAGGTAACTTTGTGTAATGGTTTTCATTTGTGGGTCAAACTGTGCATTGCGTTTCGAGGCAATGTTTTCTGGACCAAAAGTATCGGGTCCGCCCTCGTAGCATATCATTTTCATGCCATAATAAGTGGCTCGTGCCTGCCACGCATCTACCCAATTGTCGTCGGCATCAAACATATTATTTACGTCGGCATTTAGCGCATTTAGCACATCTTGGGTAGATGCCACCGTGCCATCGGTCGTAAAAGCATTAAAATAAGGTGCAATCGTTATGCCATAAAAATACTGCGACGGGCTGCCATAGTATTTGTCTATAAACTCCAAACCTCTTCGGGTATAATCAAACCAACCAAACTGCACGCCATGCACCACCCTAATTCGGTTGTTAATGGCAGGTGCGCCGAACACATTTTTAAAAACATCGCTTATTTGCTTGGTTCTGTACGCCACATAACGAAAGTGAAACGTATTATTTTCGTTTACATTATCGTAGTTTATTGGGTGTCCGCCCAAGTTGCCGTAATAAACGCCCATGTCTCTTGTCCACGCCGCTTGTTCAAACTGCCAGTTCCACACCTCATTGCTGTATTCTACATACACTTTTAGGTTGGGGTTAAGCGTATTTTTTATCAAATTAGCAAGGTTGGTTACATAGTTGTCGTTGGCTTTGTGCGGTATGTTAATCCACATATCTTTGTTTAGCGTATTCGCCATTTCTATCAAATACTCCCACGCCACACCATTGTTGCTTGCTTGGCTTGGGCTGGTTGGTTTTGTTCTATTGTTCCACAGCGAATCCGTGTTGTTGTTTGTACTATGCAAATCCATGTAGCGAATGGTAGAGAAGCGTTGCAGTTGGCTCATTATTTTTGACCCAAACCTTGCGCCGCCAAAAGCCACGCCTGGCACCATTATTTCCACATTTTTTATGCCCGCTACACCGCCACCAAAATTGGTATTGGTAAACTTTATCATCATTTGCTCAGTTGGGCTTACCACAGCAGGATAAACCAAATCTGCGGTTGTGGTGTTGGTGGTGGCGTTATACACTTGGTTTTGCACCGTAAATCCGCTTACTATGCCACCAATGGTAGCCTGACCCAAAAAACGCATTTTGTACGTGCCGCCCATACTCGGTTCCATACCCACCATTACTATGGTCGCAAAATCTTGGGTGGGCCAGCCGTTGGCATCGGTACTCGGGGCAATGTAATTCCAAGGCGCATTTGTATCGGCACTAAGCCCTCTGTTTCCTTTAAATACATCATTAAAAAGGCGGTCTCTGGTATAATCCGTGTAGCCATTTACGTTGGCACCCAAGTTTACATTTTGACCAAAAGCCGTGTAGCCCAAAAGCAACAGCATTGCTTGCAGGGCGAATAATTGTTTTTTGAAATTGTGCATGGTCGTGTAATTATAAATTTGTGTGTAAACTAAAATATTTCACAAATATAAGTAATAATTAAACTACTAAAAAGTGAAAAATGGCATAAATGGTTACTTTTGAAACCCCAAAAACAACAAACGCCCACTTTTGGTGGGCGTTTAATTTTAGACTTTGTGTTCCAGTAGGGATTCGAACCCCAAACCTCCTCATCCGTAGTGAGGTGCTCTATCCAGTTGAGCTACTAGAACTTTTTTATTGAGCCGCAAAGATACACCTATTTTTTTGGAGTGCAAATTTTTTTTCTATTTATTTTAAAAAAATAAAAATTAAAATATTTTTTTGAGCTAATTGCCTAAAAATCAATGAAATACAACTATATATCCGCCAAAAATCACTTTATTGATAAAAAAAGAAAATGTACTATTGTATAAACCAAAAAAAAGATTTACCTTTGCACCTCAAATAAAGAAAAACGCATAAATTAGGTAAAGCCCTAAAAACAAATAGAATATGCCTACCATACAGCAATTAGTACGTAAAGGAAGAGAAAAAATTGAGTTTAAGAGCAAATCGCCCTCGCTCGACTCTTGCCCCCAACGCCGTGGAGTTTGTACCCGTGTATATACCACCACACCCAAAAAGCCAAACTCTGCCCTGCGCAAAGTGGCTCGTGTACGCCTTACAAACGGAAAGGAAATAAACGCTTACATACCAGGCGAAGGACACAAATTGCAAGAACACTCCATCGTTTTGGTGCGTGGCGGTCGTGTAAAAGACCTGCCAGGCGTGCGCTACCACATTGTGCGTGGTGCATTGGATACTTCGGGTGTAGAAAAACGCAAGCAATCTCGCTCTAAATACGGAGCAAAACGCCCAAAACCAGGTCAAGTAGCAGCCCCAGCAAAAAAAGGAGGTAAAAAATAATCATGAGAAAATCAAGCCCCAAAAAACGAATATTAGCTCCCGACCCAGTTTTCGGCGATGCAGTAGTGAGTAAATTCATCAACGCCCTAATGTGGGACGGCAAAAAAAGCATTGCCTCTACCATATTTTACGACGCAATGACCTTGGTAGAAAACAAAACCAAAGAATCAGGCGTAGAAGTATGGCGCAAGGCACTTGCCAACGTGTACCCAAGCGTAGAAGTACGCAGCCGCCGTGTGGGTGGTGCTACTTTTCAAGTACCCACCGAAGTAAAACCAGCTCGTAAAACAGCCTTAGGTTTCCGCTGGCTCATAGGCTACGCACGCAAACGTGGCGAAAAAACAATGGCAGAAAAACTTGCAGGCGAAGTAATCGCAGCAGCAAAAGGCGAGGGTGCAGCCGTAAAAAAACGTGAAGATACCTACCGCATGGCAGAAGCAAACAGAGCATTTTCGCATTACAGATTCTAAGATAAGCGCAAGCAAAATACAAAATGTCACAAGATTTATTACTTACCCGCAACATTGGTATCATGGCACACATAGATGCTGGAAAAACCACTACCACCGAGCGGATTTTATACTACACGGGTATGACCCACAAAATTGGTGAGGTGCATGACGGTGCAGCCACCATGGACTGGATGGAGCAAGAGCAGGAGCGTGGCATTACCATTACTTCGGCGGCTACAACCACCAACTGGGTTTTCAACAACATAAAACACAAAATCAACATCATAGACACGCCAGGTCACGTGGACTTTACGGTAGAAGTAGAGCGCTCGTTGCGTGTGTTGGACGGTGCTGTGGCGCTATTTTGCGCAGTATCTGGCGTAGAGCCACAATCGGAAACCGTTTGGAGGCAAGCCGACAAATACCAAGTGCCACGCATCGCATTCGTAAATAAAATGGATAGGGCGGGTGCCGACTTTTTCAACGTTTACAAAGAAATAAGAGAAGTACTACACGCCAACCCAATACCCTTGCAAGTGCCAATAGGCGAAGAAGAGAAATTTAAAGGCGTAGTAGATTTGATATACAACAGAGCAATGGTGTGGAACGAGGCAGACCAAGGCATGACCTTCACCGAAATTCCTATCCCAGAAGAGCTAAAAGACGAAGTAATGCAGTGGCGTGAAAAGTTGGTAGAATCCGTAGCGGAGTTTGACGATAAACTACTCGAAAAATTCTTTGACGACCCAGATAGCATCACAGCAGCCGAGCTAAACAGCGCAATTCGCAAGGCGACCATCGCCATGAAAATTACACCAATGCTGTGCGGTTCAGCTTTTAAGAACAAAGGCGTTCAAACCATGTTAGATGCAGTAATTCAATACTTGCCATCGCCCATGGAAATGCCACCAGTAATGGGTACAAACCCAGATACAGGCTTAGAAGAAGAGCGCAAGCCCGACGTAAAAGACAAAACAGCCGCATTGGCATTCAAAATAATGACCGACCCTTTTGTGGGTAGGCTCGCATTTTTCAGGGTTTACTCTGGTAAAATAGAAGCAGGTTCTTACGTACTAAATACCAGAACTGGTAAAAAAGAACGTATATCCAGAACCATGCAAATGCACGCAAACAAACGCAACGAAACACCAGGCATAGAAGCTGGCGACATCGGAGCTTGCGTAGGATTTAAAGACATACGCACAGGCGATACCCTCTGCGACGAAAAATACCCAATCGCACTCGAGTCTATGGATTTTCCAGAACCAGTAATTGGTTTGGCGATAGAACCAAAAACACAAGTGGACGTAGAAAAAATGGGCATCGCCCTCTCGAAACTCTCGGAGGAAGACCCCACGTTCCGTGTACGCACAGACGAAGAAACTGGTCAGACCATTATAAGCGGTATGGGCGAGCTTCACTTAGAGATTTTGGTGGACAGAATGAGGCGTGAGTTTAAAGTAGAGGTAAACCAGGGTGCGCCACAAGTGGCTTACCAAGAAACGATTACCAAAGCCGTACAACACCGTGAAACATACAAAAAACAAACGGGTGGTAGGGGTAAATTTGCCGACATTACCGTAGAAGTAGGACCAAGAACCTCGGAAGGCGAAGGCTTAGAGTTTGTAAACGAGATAGTAGGTGGTTCAATTCCACGTGAATACATACCATCGGTAGAAAAAGGATTTAGGCTTGCGATGAGCAACGGTGTTTTGGCTGGTTTCCCAATGACTGCCATGCGTGTGCGCTTGTACGACGGCTCTTTCCACGCAGTGGACTCGGATTCACTGTCGTTTGAAATTGCAGGAAGAAACGCATTTAGAAAAGCCTGCCGCATAGCATCGCCAGTGTTGTTAGAGCCTATTATGAAAATAGAGGTAATAACCCCAGACGATTATATGGGCGACGTAATGGGCGATTTGAACAAAAGACGTGGACAAATGGAAGGCGTGGACACCAAAGGCGGTGCGCAAGTAATCAAAGCCAAAGTGCCACTTTCAGAAATGTTTGGTTACGTAACCGTGTTGCGTACCATCAGTTCGGGGCGTGCCACATCTACCATGCAGTTTTCGCATTACGCCGAAGTACCAAAAGCCGTTTCAGAAAACGTGCTCTCGCAGTACAAACACCGCTTGAAATTAGAAGAAGAATAATCATTACCACCTAAAACAACCATAAAATGAGTCAAAGGATTCGTATTAAACTAAAATCGTACGACCACAATTTGGTAGATAAGTCTGCCGAAAAAATCGTAAAAACGGTAAAAGCAACGGGTGCGTTGGTAAGTGGTCCGATACCATTGCCCACCGAAAAGCAAATTTACACCGTGTTGCGCTCGCCGCACGTGAACAAAAAAGCCCGTGAGCAATTTCAATTGTGTTCATACAAGCGTTTGTTAGACATACACAGTTCTAGCTCAAAAACGGTAGATGCGCTCATGAAACTTGATTTGCCAAGTGGTGTAGATGTGGAAATAAAAGTATAGTAATCATAAATAATAAGAATTTGGTTTTCTTTCGGGAGTAATCAAATTCAAAACAACAAAAAATGTCCGGAATAATAGGAAAAAAAATCGGAATGACTAGCATTTTTGATGCCGATGGAAAATCAGTTCCATGCACAGTAATAGAAGCTGGTCCTTGTGTAGTAACACAAGTCCGCACGGTTGAAACTGACGGTTATACCGCAGTACAACTTGGTTATGGAGACAAAAAAGAGAAAAATACCTCCAAAGCCATGCTCGGTCACTTTGGCAAAGCCAACACCACACCCAAGCGCAAATTAGTTGAGTTCAAAGAATTCGGCG
Organism: Bacteroidota bacterium; assembly: GCA_043765195.1. Lineage (GTDB taxonomy): Bacteria > Bacteroidota > Bacteroidia > UBA7662 > JAYUJN01 > JAYUJN01. The sequence goes on from JAYUJN010000035.1 coordinate 10,988, forward strand.
AAGGAATTAGCTTAGGTGATGCGATAGTAGTAACCCTATTTAGTGAGGGTGATTTTGTAGATGTTTCTGGAACATCAAAAGGCAAGGGTTTTCAGGGCGTAGTAAAACGCCACGGTTTTGCTGGTGTGGGTGGTCAAACACACGGTCAGCACAATAGGGGTCGCCACCCAGGTTCACTCGGCGCTTCATCGTATCCTGCAAAAGTATTTAAAGGTATGCGTATGGCTGGGCAAACTGGAGACAAGAAAATTAAAATCCAGAATTTGGAAATCATAAAAGTGTTTGCTGAACAAAATCTCTTAGTAGTAAGAGGCTCTGTACCAGGCGCAAAAGGCTCATTTGTAATTGTTGAGAAATAATGGAACTATCTATATACAACCTAAAAGGACAAGAGACTGGGGCAAAAGCCAACCTCTCTGACGATGTGTTTGCGCTTGCGCCAAACAACCATTCTATTTATTTAGACGTAAAACAATACTTAGCCAACCAACGCCAAGGAACGCACAAATCGAAGGAACGCAGCGAAATGAGCGGTTCTACCCGAAAATTGGTAAAACAAAAAGGTACGGGCGGCGCACGTAAAGGTGATATAAACTCACCATTGTTCCCAGGTGGAGCAAGGGTTTTTGGACCTAAACCGCGTGATTACAGCTTCAAACTGAACAAAAAACTAAAACAATTGGCACGTAAATCTGCCCTTTCGCACAAAGTTTTGCTAAATCAGATTACCGTATTAGAAAACTTTGCTATGGATAGCCATAAAACCAAAGGTTATGTTCAATTCTTGGAGAGTTTCAAATCGTTAAACGCACGCACACTACTCGTAATATCCGATAAAGATACCAACGTGGTGAAAGCAAGCAGCAACATAAAACGAGCTAAGGTAATGAATGCAACAGATATAAATACGTATGAGATAATGAAAGCTCACAAGGTGTTTATAAGTGTGGATTCCATTTCAAAAATTGAAGAAATTTTAAAATAATACACAGCCATGATTTTAAAACAACCAATCGTAACCGAAAAAACCACTATACTAAGCGAAAAACTAAATCGTGTACAGTTTAAAGTGGAGAAGAAAGCCAATAAAATACAAATAAAAAAGGCAGTAGAAGAGCTTTATGGCGTGCGTGTACTAAGCGTAAATACCATAATTCAGCGTGGAAAGTCGAAAAACCGCCAAACCAAAGCTGGCATGATACATGGTAGAACAAATAGCTATAAAAAAGCCATTATTACCTTGGCTGCTGGGGAAACAATAGATATTTACGCCGAAATATAATTATAACACAATGGGACTCAGAAGAATAAAACCAACAACCCCAAGCCAACGCTTTAAAGTGGCGAATACGTTTGAAGAAATAACGACAAACCAGCCAGAAAAAAGCCTCTTGACCTCCACCAAAAAATCGGGTGGACGTAACAACAGCGGAAAAATGACCATGCGTTATATGGGCGGCGGTCATAAGCAAATGTACCGAATTATCGACTTCAAACGCAATAAATTTGGCATTCCCGCTACCGTGAAAAGTATAGAATACGACCCGAATCGTTCGGCTCGCATTGCGCTACTTCAATATGTAGATGGCGAAAAAAGATATATGATAGCCCCAGACAAATTGCAGGTTGGACAAACCGTAATGTCTGGCAAAGGCGCTACACCAGATTTGGGCAACGCACTTTATTTAAGTGAAATACCACTTGGTAGCACCATACACAACATAGAATTGCAACCAGGTAAAGGTGCAGGCATGGTAAGAAGTGCTGGAACATCGGCGCAACTGGCGGCAAGGGACGGAAAATACGCCATTATACGTATGCCATCTGGCGAAACTCGTATGGTTTTACTCACTTGTTTGGCTGTTATGGGTTCTGTATCCAACGGCGACCACAGCAAGGTAGTAAGTGGTAAAGCAGGTCGCAGCCGCTGGCTCGGTCGCCGCCCAAGGGTAAGAGGCGTAGCCATGAACCCCGTGGATCACCCTATGGGTGGAGGTGAGGGGCGTGCATCAGGTGGACACCCACGCTCACGCAAGGGCTTGCTATCTAAGGGCTACAAAACCCGCAACCCGAAAAAACAAACAAGTAAATTCATAGTTAAAAAACGTAAATAGTAATACCCAATATGGCTCGTTCGATAAAAAAAGGTCCTTTTGTTTATTATAAGTTAGAACGTAAAGTTTTAACTATGAACGAAGGAACAAAAAAAACGGTAATAAAAACGTGGAGTCGAGGCTCTATGATTACCCCCGATTTTGTTGGGAATACCTTTGCTGTACACAATGGCAACAAATTTATTCCTGTATATGTAACTGAAAATATGGTGGGGCATAAGCTCGGAGAATTTTCGCCTACCAGAAACTTTCGTGGACACACTGCTAAAAAAGATAAAGGTAAAAAATAATGGAAGCAAAAGCAATATTAAAAGACTGTCCAAGTTCGCCCCGTAAAATGCGCTTGGTAGCCGATATGGTTAGAGGTATGCAAGCAGAAAGAGCGCAACAAGTGCTCAGGTTCTCTACACAGCACGCTTCTATTAAGTTAGAAAAACTTTTGTTGTCAGCAGTAAACAACTGGGAACAAAAAAACGAAGGTGCAGATACCAGCAATCTATACATAAAAGAAATTTTTGTAGATGGCGGTACGATGCTAAAACGCCTACGTCCAGCACCACAAGGTAGAGGGCACCGCATTCGCAAACGCTCAAATCACGTAACAATCATCATCGATAATAAAAAGTAACAATGGGACAAAAAGTTAATCCAATAGGCTTACGCCTTGGTTACATACGAGGCTGGGATTCGAACTGGTTTGGTGGTAAAGACTATGCCGACCGTTTGGTAGAAGACGATAAAATTCGTAAATACCTCGCAGCTCGTATCAATAATGGCAGTATAGCTCGTATTGTTATAGAGCGCACGCTAAAAAGAGTAATTATAACCATTCATACTGCCCGCCCTGGTATTGTAATAGGTCGTGGTGGTCAGGAGGTAGATAAGATAAAAGAAGAGATAAAATCGTTTACAAACAAAGACGTTCAAATCAATATATTTGAAATAAAACGCCCCGAGTTAGACGCTTATCTTGTGGGCGAAAGCATCGCCAAGCAAATAGAAGCACGTGTATCGTACAAGCGAGCCATGAAACAATCTATTACCAACACCATGCGTGTGGGTGCAGATGGTATAAAAATCATTTGTTCGGGTAGGTTGGCAGGTGCAGAAATGGCACGTAAAGACGAATACAAAGAAGGTCGTATTCCGTTGCACACCATTCGTGCCGACATAGACTATGCCATTGTGGAAGCACAAACGGTGTATGGTAAAATCGGTATAAAAGTATGGATTTGTAAGGGAGAGATATACGGCAAGCGTGATTTGTCGCCGAACCAAGGCAGCAGCAACGCCGTGAGTGCAAACGCACAAGCAGGCGGTGGCAGAAACGACGACCGTAGAGGTGGCGACGACCGCAGAGGCGGTGGCAGAAATGATGACCGTAGAGGTGGTGGAAGAAACGACGACCGTAGAGGCGGCGGACCTTCGGCAGGCGGAAATAGACCAAATAAAAAATAAAAATAAACTTAAAAATTGATGTGGGCAAACCCCACCGCTCATAATATTAATAAATGTCATGTTACAGCCAAAACGCACGAAGTTTAGAAAACAACAAAAAGGCAAAGTTAAAGGTATAGCGACACGTGGTGCAGAAATATCGTTTGGTTCGTTTGGCTTAAAAGCCTCCGAAGCCAAATGGCTCACCTCACGCCAAATAGAAGCCGCCCGTATAGCAGTTACTCGTTTTATGAAACGTGAGGGTCAGGTTTGGATTAGAATTTTTCCAGACAAACCCATCACCAAAAAACCAGCAGAAGTTCGTATGGGTAAAGGTAAAGGTGCGCCCGAGTATTGGGTAGCCGTAGTAAAACCTGGTACTTTGATATTTGAAGCAGAAGGCGTACCTTTGCAAGTGGCAAAAGAAGCCCTACGTTTAGCCGCACAAAAATTACCACTTTCAACCAAATTTGTAGTTCGTAGAGATTACGCAGGAGAATAAACCATGAAAAACATAGAGATAAAAGCCCTGTCTAATGAGCAAATATTAGATAAGATAAACGAGGAAAAAAAGAACATTCAGAGGTTCAATTTCAAAAAAGCGGTTTCAAGCCTCGAGAGCCCAAGCGTAATACGCACTACTCGTAGAACAATAGCACGCCTGTTTACAGAGATAAACCAGCGCACTAAATAATAAATAAACACCAAAAACGTAAGCAATGATAATGGAAAGAAACGCAAGAAAAGAACGCGTTGGTGTAGTGGTAAGTGCAAAAATGCAAAAAACCATTACCGTAGCAGTAGAGCGCAAAAAAATGCACCCTACTTATGGTAAGTTTCTAAAACTCACCACAAAATTCCACGCTCACGACGACAAAGAAGATGCCAATGTAGGTGATACAGTGCGCATATCCGAGACTCGTCCGCTGAGTAAAACAAAACGTTGGAGATTAGTTGAAATCGTTGAAAGAGCAAAATAAAAAATGGTACAACAAGAATCAAGACTTTTGGTTGCTGACAACAGCGGCGCAAAAGAAGTGCTATGTATCCGTGTATTAGGCGGTACAAAACGCAGGTACGCCTCAATAGGCGACAAAATAGTAGTAGCAGTAAAATCTGCTATCTCAACTGGAAACGTGAAAAAAGGCTCGGTATCCAAAGCCGTTGTGGTTAGAACCAGGAAAGAAGTGCGTCGTAAAGACGGTTCTTATATCCGATTCGACGACAATGCAGTGGTATTACTGACTGCCAACGACGAACCCCGTGGAACTCGTATCTTTGGTCCAGTAGCCCGAGAGCTTCGTGAGAAGCAATTTATGAAAATCGTTTCGTTGGCACCAGAAGTGCTTTAAATCAAAAGAATCATGGCAAAAGTTAAGCTAAAAATCAAAAAAGAAGACACGGTCATCGTGCTATCTGGCAACTATAAAGGCAAGCAAGGTAAGGTTATATCAGTTAATCCTACCGAACAAAGAGCCATTGTAGAAGGTATAAATATGGTAAAACGCCATATAAAACCCTCTACGCAGCAGCCTCAAGGTACAATCATACAAAAAGAAGCAACTATCCACATCTCTAACCTATCGCTTATGGACAACTCGGGGAAGCCCGCCAAAGTTGGACGTAAAGCCGATGCAGAGGGTAAAATAGTTCGTTATTTCAAACAAACAGGGGAGATTATTAAATAATGTCAATAGATACTCAAAGACTCCGAGCCCATTATAGAGAAGTAGTAACTCCTGCATTAATGGAAAAATTTGGTTACAAAAGCGTAATGCAAGTACCAAGAATAACCAAAATAAGCCTAAATCAAGGCGTAGGCGCAGCCGTAGCCGATAAAAAGATGGTGGACGCAGCCGTAAATGAGATGACTTCAATCTCTGGGCAAAGAGCGGTGGCTACAAAAGCAAAAAAATCTGTTTCTAACTTCAAACTCCGTGAAGGTATGCCAATCGGCGCACGGGTTACGCTTAGAAACAAGATAATGTACGAATTTTTAGACCGATTGGTAGCAGTTACACTGCCCCGTGTGCGAGATTTCAAAGGCATTAATCCAAAAGGATTTGATGGCAGAGGCAACTACACATTGGGTGTTACGGAGCAAATTATTTTTCCTGAAATAAATATTGACAAAATTAGTAAAATTACAGGAATGGATATTACCTTTGTAACCACAGCGCAAACAGATGAGGAAGCCATGGCATTACTCACCGAAATGGGCTTACCATTTAAAAAATCAGCTAAATAAATAAAATAGAACCTAAAAATGGCTAAGGAAAGTGTAAAAGCACGTGAACTAAAACGTCAGAAATTAGTAGCAAAATACGCCGCCAAACGTGCTGCCTACAAAGCAGCAGGAGATTATGCCGCATTGCAAACCATACCCAAAGATGCTTCGCCCGTGCGCTTGCACAGCAGGTGTAAAATAACGGGTCGCCCACGTGGCTATATGGCTCAGTTTGGCATATCAAGGGTATTGTTTAGAAAAATGGCACTATCTGGCTTAATACCAGGTGTAACAAAATCGAGCTGGTAAGCAGCAACTGAACTATAAAATTAACCGATTGTAAGGGTTTTTGAAACAAAAAGCCAACTGCAAATCAAAACAATAATAATGACTGATCCAATAGCAGATTATTTGACGCGTGTAAGAAACGCAACAAAAGCAGGACACAGAATTGTGGAAATACCTGCCTCAAACCTAAAAAAGGAAATCACTAAGGTGCTTTTTGAAAAAGGTTACATCTTAAACTTTAAGTTTGAAGATGGCAAAGAGACCCCACAAGGCTCTATAAAAATAGCATTAAAGTACCACCCCGTAACCAAAGTGCCAGCCATCACGTATCTAAAACGTGTAAGCAGACCAGGTTTGCGTAAATATACCAACGTAGATGGTATGCCACGTGTACTAAACGGCTTAGGTATCGCCGTAATTTCCACTTCAAAGGGCATCATGACCGACAAAGAAGCACGTGCTTCGAAAGTAGGTGGTGAAGTTTTATGTTACGTTTATTAATTTAAGGAGAAGAAAAAATGTCAAGAATTGGTAAACTACCCGTAGAAATTCCAGCAGGAGTAACGGTTTCAGTATCTGGAACAAATTTAGTGTCAGTAAACGGACCCAAAGGTCTGCTTACACGTCAGGTAAACCCCGACATCACCATTAGCATAGAAGGCACGCAAGTAATTGTGAGCCGCCCTACCGACCAAAAACGCCACAGAGCCTTACACGGTTTGTACCGTGCGCTAATCAATAGAATGGTTGAAGGCGTGAATGTAGGCTTTAAAACCCAACAAGAATTAGTGGGCGTAGGTTATAGAGCCAATGCAAACGGTCAGCTTTTGGAGCTTACCTTGGGCTACTCACACGATATTATTTTAGAAATCCCCAAAGAAATTACGTTTAAAACCGTATCTGAAAAGGGACAAAACCCCAAAATAATAATGGAGTGCGCCGACAACGAGCTGCTGGGCAACATGGCAGCCAAAATACGTTCGTTCCGCAAACCTGAACCATACAAAGGAAAAGGTGTGAAATTTGTGGGTGAGGTATTGAGAAGGAAAGCAGGTAAATCAGGTGGTAAAGGTAAAAAATAAGAAAAGCCATGAAAGTAACAAAAGAATCACGCAGATTAAAAATTAAAAAAGGGATACGTGCCAAAATAAGTGGTACCGCTGCCCGCCCACGCTTGTCGGTTTTTCGTAGCAACAACGAAATTTACGCACAGCTTATAAATGATGTAGAAGGATTGACCTTGCTATCGCTGTCGTCTCGCTCAAAAGAGTTTGACGGTAAGGGCAAAACACGCCTTCAAGTATCAGAAGAAATTGGAACTATGCTAGCCAAAAAAGCGGTTTCATCTGGGATAGAAACAATCGTATTTGACCGCAACGGTTACTTGTACCACGGTAGGGTGAAAGCCTTTGCCGAAGGTGCAAGAGCAGGAGGGCTTCAATTTTAACATTACAAAAACATGGATCTTAATAATAAAAGAGTAAAAACAAGTGAACTCGAGCTCAAAGAGCGAGTAGTACACGTAAATCGTGTGGCAAAAGTAACCAAAGGCGGTCGTACATTCAGCTTTTCTGCCATAGTGGTGGTGGGCGACGAAAACGGAATCGTTGGTTATGGATTAGGCAAAGCTGCGGAAGTAGCAGAAGCCGTATCCAAAGGCGTAGATGATGCAAAAAAGAATTTGATTAAAGTGCCAATCAACCACGGTACGATACCACACGAGCAAATAGGCAAATATTGCGGAGGCAATGTATTGATAAAACCAGCTTCTACTGGAACTGGCGTAATAGCTGGTGGCGCTATGCGTGCGGTACTCGAGGCAGCGGGCATACATGATGTGTTGGCGAAGTCAAAAGGGTCGTCTAACGCACACAACGTGGTAAAAGCAACGATAGATGCACTTTCACGCTTGCGTGATGCGTATTCGGTGGCACAAGCACGTGGTATAAGTACAGCAAAAGTTTTTAACGGATAAGAAGCAATGGCAAAAATTAAAATAACCCAGGTGCGTAGTAGTATAAAACGCCCACAAGACCAAAAAGATACACTAAGAGCCTTGGGCTTGCGCCGTATAAGGCACAGTGTAGAAAAAGAACTTACGCCCGTAATATTGGGTATGGTAAGTAAAGTAAATCACCTGATAACCATTGAAGAACTTTAAAAAATGAATTTAAGTACACTAAGACCCGCAAAAGGGGCTACAAAATCACGCAAGCGTATAGGTAGGGGTCAGGGCTCAGGTCATGGCGGCACTTCTACACGTGGTCATAAAGGTGCTGGCTCACGCTCTGGTACATCTACAAAACCTGGTTTTGAAGGTGGTCAAATGCCATTGAAAATGCGTGTTCCAAAGTTTGGTTTTACAAACCCAAACCGTGTGGAATATCACGGCGTAAATATAGACCTTATTCAGCAACTTGTGGACCAACACAACATTCTGGTAATCAATATAGAAACACTGATGGACTATGGTATTGTATCCAACACTAAAAGACCAGTAAAAATATTGGGCAGGGGCGAATTGAAATCAAAAATATCTGTGCAAGCGCACGCCTTTACGGGTAGTGCCAAAGCAGCCATCGAAGCACTTGGCGGAACAGCCGAAACCATTTAAAAAATGAAAAGACTTATAGACACCCTAAAAAATATATTCAAAATTGAAGAATTGCGCACACGCATACTCTTCACCGTTGTTATGTTGTTGATATATCGTCTTGCCTCTTTTATTGTTCTACCTGGCATCAATCCCATACAACTCGAAGCCATACAGCCCGCTGGAGGTGCTTCTGGGTTAGAGGGAATTATCAACTTGTTTGCAGGTGGCGCATTTTCGAGGGCATCGGTTATCGCCTTGGGAATTATGCCTTATATTTCGGCATCTATTGTAGTACAACTCTTGGGTTTGGTGTATCCGCCAATCCAAAAGCTACAAAAAGAGGGCGAAAGCGGGCGTAACAAAATGAATCAAATGACACGGTTTCTGACCGTAATCATCACTGCTGTGCAAGCCTTCGCATTTGTAGTAAACCTAAAAAGTCAATACCTATCTGCCATCGTACTACGTACTGGCGACAGCATAGACCTATCATTTTGGCTTTCTACCATATTTGTGCTTACAGCAGGTACGATGTTTGTAATGTGGATTGGCGAAAAAATCACAGATAAAGGCATCGGAAACGGTATTTCACTCATCATAGCAATGGGCATCATAGCCCGCTTGCCAGGTTCGGTGGTTACCGAATTGCAGTACAGAACAGGTGAAAACGGCGGTGGCTTAGTGCCATTTGTAATAGAAATAGCCGCTTGGCTCGCCATTATAGCCATTACCATTTTGCTTGTGCAGGCTGTGCGTCGCATACCATTGCAAGTAGCTGGTAGGGTAGTAAGCGGCAAAACTGAAGCCCGCAATTTTTTACCACTAAAACTAAATGCGTCTGGGGTTATGCCCATCATATTTGCGCAAGCCATCATATTTTTACCTATGACTGTGGCGCAGTTTTTTCCTGATAGGGATTGGGCGCAGGCAGTAATGGGTGCTATGAGCGATTTTAGGTCAGTTTGGTACAATGTTGTACTTATTGCACTTATCGTAGGTTTTACGTATCTTTACACCTCGCTATCTGTGAACTCCAACCAAATAGCAGAAGACCTAAAACGTGGCGGTTCATTTGTTCCTGGCATAAAACCAGGCGAAGACACCGCAAACTTTATAGACGATATACTATCTAAAATAACCTTTCCAGGCTCGCTATTTTTGGCAGCCATTGCAATACTTCCGTCTTTGGCTGTGATATTTGGTGTAAACAACCAGTTCGCACAGTTCTTTGGAGGTACGTCATTGCTCATTATGGTAGGTGTGGTTTTGGATACATTACAACAGATAGAAACCTATTTATTAGCCAAGCATTACGACGGGTTAATGGAATCGGGTAGGGTGAAAGGTCGCAACCAAAATGCAATAGGAGCGCAAATATAATAGGGTTTTAAAAGAACTCATTATAACATTAAAATGCTTAAAGTAAAAACAGAGGACGAGGTAGAGCTGATTAGAAAAAGTGCTTTATTGGTATCCAAAACGCATGGATTGGTTTCGGAGTGGATAAAACCAGGCATGAGCCTCATAAAAATAGACAAGTTAGCCTACGAGTTTATACACGACAACGGTGGTGTACCCTCATTCTTAGGATATAATGGTTTTCCGAACTCGCTTTGTGTATCGTTAAATGAGGTGGTGGTGCATGGCATACCAACCGACTACGAGCTAAAAGACGGAGACATCGTATCGGTGGATTGTGGGGTTTATATGAACGGCTATCATGGCGACTCGGCTTATACCTACGCAGTAGGCGAAATAGAACCAGCCACCAAACGATTGCTACAAGTTACGCTCGAGAGTTTGTACTTAGGCATAGAAAAAGCGGTGCATGGTTATAGAGTAGGAGACATATCGCACGCCATACAGAGCCACGCAGAATTGCATGGGTACGGTGTAGTAAGGGAGCTGGTGGGGCATGGAGTAGGTGCTAACTTACACGAAAAACCCGAAGTGCCAAACTTTGGAGGACGTGGAAAAGGACCTAAATTAGAGGAAAATTTGGTTTTAGCAATAGAACCGATGATAAACATGGGAACAAGAGAGGTATATATGGCTGATGACAAATGGTCTATTTTAACCACAGATCACCTACCCTCGGCGCACTACGAACACACCATAGTGGTGCGAAAAGGCAAGGCAGAGTTATTATCTACATTTGAATACATACATAAAAACCAAGCAATAGTATAATGGCTAAACAAAGCTCGATAAAAATTGACGGTATAATACAAGAATCGTTATCCAATGCGATGTTCCGGGTGCAACTCGAAAACGGGCATGAAATAATATGTCATATATCTGGTAAAATGCGTATGCACTATATTCGGATTTTGCCAGGGGATAAGGTTTCGGTAGAAATGTCGCCGTATGATTTAAGCAAAGGAAGAATAACGTATAGGTATTAACCCAATTAAAACCAGCATAGAAAACAAACTCATTACCAAAATGAAAATAAGAGCATCTATAAAAAAGCGCAGTGTAGACTGTAAGATTGTACGTAGAAACGGGAAGTTATACGTTATCAACAAAAAAAATCCAAAATTTAAACAAAGACAAGGATAATGGCACGCATATCAGGGGTAGATATACCAACTAACAAAAGAGGTGTAATTAGTCTAACTTACATCTATGGCATCGGAAGGTCGAGAGCCGAAGAAATACTTAATGCGCTGGCTATAAGCCAAGACAAGCGTGTAAAAGAATGGACTGACGAGGAGGCTTCGGCTATCCGAAATTACATTTCGGCTGGTTTGACCACCGAGGGTGAGTTGCGGTCTGAGGTTCAAACTGCGATAAAACGCTTGATGGACATCGGTTGCTACCGTGGAATACGCCATCGTAAGGGCTTGCCTGTACGTGGTCAGCGCACCAAAAACAATACCCGTACCCGCAAGGGCAAACGGAAAACCGTAGCTAACAAGAAAAAAGCCACTAAATAAGCATTAAACCAAAATGGCAAAACAAAATAAGCCCAAAGTAGTAAAAAAACGCATCGTTAAAGTAGAATCTACTGGCGAAGTGCATATAAAATCTACTTTCAACAACATTATTATATCAATTACCAACAACTCTGGGCAGGTAATTTCGTGGGCATCGGCTGGTAAAGCTGGATTTAGAGGCTCAAAAAAGAACACACCTTATGCAGCACAACTTGCTGCGGCAGATTGTGGAAAGGTAGCTTTTGATGCTGGAATGCGCAAAGCCGTGGTTTTTGTAAAAGGACCAGGTGGCGGACGTGAGTCGGCTATTCGCACCATAAACAACTTGGGCATTGAGGTAGGTACAATTACCGACGTTACTCCGCTGCCACACAACGGTTGTCGCCCCCCAAAACGTCGTAGAGTATAGTTTTAATTTATAGATTAGCAAAAAAATGGCAAGATATACAGGACCAAAATCCAAAATTGCTCGTAGATTTAAAGAAGCGATTTTCGGACCCGATAAGGCTTTACAGCGCAAGAACTACCCCCCAGGGCAGCACGGCGTAACGTCGAAGCGCAAAAAACAATCGGAATATGCTATCCAGCTCATGGAAAAGCAAAAAGCCAAATATACCTATGGCGTTTTAGAACGTCAGTTTGCCCGTATATTTAGCATTGCCGTGCGCAAAAAAGGAACAACTGGTGAAAACCTATTGAAGTTTTTGGAGGCACGCTTAGACAATACGGTCTATCGTTTGGGCATTTCGCCTACACGCAGCGGTGCCAGGCAACTGGTATCCCACCGCCACATTTTGGTTAATGGCAACTTGGTAAACATACCTTCGTATATGCTTCGCCCAGGCGACGTGGTTTCGGTGCGTGAAAAATCCAAAACTTTGGAGAACATCAGCGTATCGCTACAAGGTAGGGGAAACCGCTTTAACTGGTTGGAGTGGAACGTGGCGGACATGAGCGGCAAGTTTATGAACTACCCTGAGCGTGACCAAATACCAGAAAACATCAAAGAACAACTCATCGTAGAGCTTTACTCTAAGTAATTCTCGGGTACGTTGTGGAGTGTTTTCTAAAAACAAAATAAAGAAAAATAGAGGCGAAACACGCCTCTATTTTATCATTTTAAAAAATCAAACTAAATAGAAATGCCAGTTATACCTTTTCAAAAACCTGATAGAGTGGTAATGCAAAAATCCGACGATTTTCAAGGTATTTTTGAGTTTAAACCCTTAGAACCCGGCTATGGAGTTACGGTAGGCAACGCCCTACGCCGTATTTTGCTCTCATCGCTCGAAGGCTATGCCATTACTTCGCTGTATATACCTGGTGTGGACCATGAGTTTTCGAACATTAAGGGCGTAACCGAAGATGTAGTAGAGATGGTTCTGAACCTGAAACAAGTGCGTTTTAAGAAAAAAATAGGCGTAGATGAAAGTGAAAAAATATTTGTTACCATAAATGCACAGGAACAATTTATAGCAGGCGACATCGGAAAGTTTAGCAATAATTTTATTATTTTAAACCCTGAGTTGCTTATATGCACCATGGATAGCAAAGCCAGCTTTATGATGGAGCTTACCGTGGACAAAGGTAGGGGATACGTGCCAGCAGAAGAGCATAAAATAGCCGATGCAAATGTGGGTTGTATTACGATAGACTCGATATACACGCCCATAAAAAATGTGAAATACCTTGTAGAAAATACACGTGTGGAGCAAAAAACCGACTACGAGAGCCTTACCATAGACATAAAAACCGACGGTTCTATTCACCCAGAGGAGGCTTTGAAAGAAGCTGCAAAGATTTTGATAGAGCATTTTATGCTTTTCTCTGATGAATCGATTACGCTCGAAACCAAAAAACCGAAGGAAGTAGTATTGGAAGTAGATGAAAGTCTATTACACATGCGAAAAATCCTTAAAACGCCGCTGTCCGACCTCGATTTGTCGGTGCGTGCGTACAACTGCTTAAAAGCTGCTGAAATTCGTTTTTTGCATGAATTGGTGCAATACGACATCGCAGAACTACTTAAATTCCGTAATTTTGGCAAAAAATCACTCTCTGAACTCGAAGAAGTAGTGCGTGATAGGGGGCTAACTTTCGGAATGGAACTTTCTAAATATAAACTTGACGAAGAATAAAAAACCATGCGACACGGAAAAAAATTCAATCACTTAGGGCGTACTAACCAACACCGCCACGCTATGTTGTCGAACATGGCTGCTTCTTTGATTTTACACAAACGAATTACTACTACGGTAGCCAAAGCCAAGGCTTTGCGCCTGTATGTAGAGCCACTTATTACAAAATCTAAATCGGACGATACGACAAATCGTAGGGTTGTGTTTGGATATTTGCAGAGCAAAGAGGCTGTAAAGGAGCTTTTTGGCGACATATCGCAAAAAGTAGCAAACCGACCTGGCGGCTACACCCGCATTATAAGAACTGGCTATCGCTTGGGCGATGCTGCCCAAACTTGTATGATGGAGCTGGTGGACTACAACGAAATATACACCAATGGTAAGGTAGAGGCAGTGAAAAAAACACGTCGTAGCCGAGCCAAAACCACAACTACTCCTGCGGTAGAGGCTTAGACTTTTCAGGGTAAAATCGTTTTTACAAAATAATATCGGGGCAATCCATTGTGGTTGCTCCCTTTTGTGTTTGAGTTATTGCTGAGACGTTGCAGTGCAACGTCATATTGATCTGGTCAATGACGAAAAGTTTGTGTTCAAAAGTAACTTTTTGATAGTTTGTCTTATACTGCCCTGGGTTGACCTTTTTTTGTTATAAAAAATGTTCAAAATCTAAAATTGGCAAGCCAATTTTTTGTTCGGTTTTTTAAGTTTTTTTTTCAAAAAAAATGAAGGTAAAGAAGTGGCATTTTTTAAGGAATGCCACCTTCATTTTCCTTGACTATGATTTTGGCACTATTCGAGTTGCTCCGCAGCATTGCTCGCTTCTATCCTCACATAGTTTTACAATATTACTTAATTGGCGGTTCATCTGCAACTTTTTTTTCTTTTTTGTACGATTTATTTTTCTGTTTATTGTACTGTAAATGAACCTCTTGTGGTTTTTTAAGGTCTAAACTCCAGTGCATTCTATCGTTATTATATAATTCAACAGCTTCTTTAATTATTGCTTGTGCTATTTCTACGGATTTTATGATGTTTTTGAGTCCAAATTCGTACTTCAAAATACCGTTAATTCGCTCCGCAATTGCGTTTTCATAAGGGTCATATTGTTGGGTTGTACTTAACTTAAAACCCTTATTTTCAGCAAATTCTGAATA
>JAYUJN010000036.1:0-85091 GCA_043765195.1 Bacteroidota bacterium
ATTTTGTACTTGTACGGTAAGGGGCTGCGCACCCGACAAACCGCAACCCGACACAACTGGAAAACCCGCCGAAACTGCTTTGGCATCTACAAACGAAGAGTTGTCGTAAACAGAAAAATCGTCGAAGGCAAAACCATCGCCCGAAATAAAGGAAACATCAGACGAAAACTGAATGCGGAAAATTACGTTCGTACCCGTAATGCCAGCAAGGCTGTAGCGTCGGCTTACCCAGCCACCAGAACTGCCAAAACCTGAACCAGTCCAGCTGTCTTCTCGCATGGGAGCGCCTGTGGACATAGCGGAACCGAGTCTGTTGTACCAATTTGGGGCTACTAAGCCCAATACCTGAAAAGTTACACCACCGTCGGTACTGTACTTAATGTTGGTGTTGTCCCAATTGTTTTCGCTGTCCCACCACACTTTTAGGCTCAAGGCTGGCAATGCGCCTGCTGCAAAAGCATTTAGGTTGAAAGCGGGCGACTCTACGTAGCCGTTTTCGCCGTTGTTGTACTGGGTTGTTAAGCCCGTGGTCCAAGCGTTGGTACCGCTGGCTGCGGCATTAATGCTCGTTCCCGCTGGTGCGCCCCAAGCAAAGGTGGTGTTGCCCGCAGCGGTAAAACCGCCAGCAGAAGCCTCAAAATCTTGGAGGTAAGGAAAAGTTGCAACTTGCGCCTGTGCATTGCCTAAAAAAAAGCAAGCCAAAACGCACATCACTACAACTTTAAATGTTGTAATTGTTTTGTTCATTATTATTTGGGTTTTTAATGTAATGATTTTTGCAAAAATACCATTTTTTTTCAATAAATTGCTATATTCATCAGCTATTCGGTATTTTATACCTACATTTGTATATATTTAATGCCAAACCAAAACCCTAAACACTCAACCCAATGTTAATACTACTCCTTATTTTAATTGTAGCCGTAATTTCTACGGTTTACACGCTCATTTTTAACTAAAAACACGGTTATTTTGTAGCAAATAAATAACCCAATAAAACGACCCTACTGCCCAAAAATGTACATTTTTGGGCAGTAGGGTTTTATAACTATTTGGCGTACCGCCCACAACTTATTTTTGCATCATCAGTTGTTTTACGGCGTATTGGTTGCCGTTGTTTATGTGTATAAAATAAATTCCGTTGGGCAGTTCGCTGGTGTTTAGCGGTATGTTTGCGGTTTGAATGCCCTTTTCGCTTTGCCGCTGCAACACTTCGCCGATGGTGTTGTAGAGCGTTATGGTTACATCGCTGGCTTGCTCGAGGTCAAAGGCAAGTAAGGTATTGCTGTTTGTGGGGTTTGGGTAGAGACTTATACCGTTTTCAAAACCAAGGTCGTTCGATGCCACTACGCAGTTCGAGCATTTCGAAAAACAAACCACAGGCAGGGTTAGGTCGTCGGCTATGGGTACTACCACAAACCTGTTTTGGGTGCCAGCCAAAGCGCAACCCGTTGGCACTAACTCGGCATCGCCCAAGGTATTTCCATTAAAGAACTTGTACTCTACTACATCTTGTATGCTAAGTGGTAGGGTAATGCTGTATATACCAGAAATACTTGTGGCAAGGGCGGGCGAGCTGGGGTTGAAGCCGTTCATTTCGCCCGCTATGTGTACGCCATTAGGATTTATGATGTTCTCGCTGCTCATGTTTACTTTAAATGTAACATTGCTCACCAACTGACCACGGCGCAATGCCAAAAAGTTAGCACTGGCTAAACCTAAAACCATGCCGTCGGTAGCCTGCACAGTCCATATCAATTTTAGGGTATCGCCTATGCCCAAACCACGGGCTGCCAAGAGGTTGTTTAGGTTTGTATAAGGTACAGTAAGTATGGTGTCTCGCCCAGTATTGTTGGCTGGTAACGACAGTATCGGGTTGCTGAAATTACCGCCTGGGAGGTCTGCCAACCAAGTGTATGTAACGGGTAACCCAAAGTTAGACGAGCTGCGCCTCCACTTCATATTTAGCGACTGCGAAGGCACTCCTGCCACATTTATGGTGGCGTTTGGTGCTGGCGCAACCAAGGCAAACGGACTAACCTGTGGAACAGCGCTATTTATAGCAAAATCGTCAAAAGCAAAACCATCGCCGTATGGCGAATACATATCTGATGAAAAACAAATGCGAAAAATAACACTGGCTTGCCCACCAAGGTTGCTGGCTAAAAAACGTTTTTGAACCCAACCGCCAGAACTCGTATTTGTATTCGAGTTGTTCCAGCAATCTTCTTTCATATACCCTATAAATCCCAAGGCTGACCTATTGTACCACGAAGGGTCGTTTACCGAACCCAAAATACGAAAGGTAAGCCCGCCATCGGTGCTGTATTTTATGTTGGTATTGTCGTAGTTATACTGGCTATTCCACCAGATTTTTAGTTTAAGTTCGGGGTTTGGTACGTTGGTAAAATCAAAACAAGGCGACTGTACATAGCCTCTTTCAAAGGGATTGTACAAACCTACAAGACTTGTAGTCCAGGCTTTTGTGCCGCTGGCTGCGCTATTTATATACACACCCGCTGGCGTACCCCACTCAAAACTGGTTTTGGCAATGGCGGGCGATATATAAAAACCTCCCTGCCCGAGCTCAAAATCTTGTAAATAAGGAAAAGTATTTACTACAATAGATTTGGTAACAGTTGTATTCGTGGTATTGTTGGTGGCATCGCCGTCGCCTGTGGCGGCGGCATTTACCACCACATTATACGTATTTGGCACGCCCACATTTACTTGGGTAGCAAAAGTATAAGTAAACGTAATGCCAGGGTTTATGGGTCCAGCCACAATTTCGGTTATGGGCGGTGCGCCATTTACGCTATAACTCACAGGCACATTGGTTAGCACTGCGCCACCCACATTTTCTATTTTGGTACTAATGGAGTTCATACCCGACAAGCCGCAACTCGAACCTACCGTAAACTCAGCCGAAAGCGCTTTGGCATCTACATAGGTATTGAAATCAAAAATAGAAAAATCGTCAAATGCAAAACCATCACCAACAATTCCGTATGAGTCTGACGCAAAATTAACCAGAAAAACAACATCATTTCCCGTAATGCCAGCAAGACTTTGACGCACAGTTACCCAGCCACCCGAACCAGAATTACCAGTGCCATTCCAACAGTCTTGCTTCATAGGTCCTACAAACCATACAGGCGACCTATTGTACCACGCATAACCCAGAACCTGCGAATTTGAGCCGTTTACGGTGTATTTCATATTGGCATTGTCATGGCTGGTTTCGCAATCCCACCAAACTTTTAGCTCTAAAATAGGTGCAGTTCCTGGTCCAAAACCGCTTAGGTCGAAAGATGGTGATATAGCAAAGCCATTTTCACTGTTGTTGTACTGGGTAGTTAAGCCCGTAGTCCAGGCTTTTGTGCCGCTGGCTGCGCTGTTAATATATATGCCCGCTGGCGTACCCCAAGCAAAACTTGCATTGTTGCCACCAGGAACAAAGCCGCCATCGGAACTTTCGAAGTTTTGGCGGTAAGGATAAGATGTAATGGCTTGCCCTTGTAGGTTTGTGGTTAGAAAAAGAGCCAAAAAACAAATACCTAAAAACTTGGCTGGTGTAATTAATTTGTTCATTTTATTTGGGTTTTAAAAGAAAAAGTATAACAAAATTACGACTTTTATAATATTTTACAAATTTTTATTAATCTTTTTTATAAAATTGCGCCCAACCTATATTTCAAGCAAAATAAATGTACTCGGTGCTAAGTAATTGCTGACAAAAAGGCGCATTTGGTTAAAAAAAACTAAATAAGTTTGTCATTTTTGTCTAAAATTGATTTAGGTAACGGGTTTCGCATTTTTTGAACTATTTTTGTAGTGTTTTTCAAATAAAAATTTAATCATACAAAATGCTTCTTTTAAACAAAGCACTGAACAAAATATTTGGCAGTAAGTCGGATAAGGATATAAAAGCGATAGCACCCATTGTGGTGCAAATACAGGCGGAATACGCAAAACTAAGCGGACTATCGAACGATGCGCTGCGTGGTAAAACGCTGGTGTTTAAGGGCATTATAAAAGATGCGCTAAGTGGCATAGATGCCGAAATTGCCCAAAAACACCAAGAGGCAGAAAGCCTGGCGATAACAGAAATAGATGCCAAAACTGCACTGTACGAACAGGTAGATGCGCTGGTTAAAAACAGGCGTGCCAAGATAGAGGAGGTTTTGGCGCAACTGCTGCCACAGGCTTTTGCGGTGATGCGGGAAACCGCCAGGCGTTTTTCGGAAAACACGGAGCTGGTATCCACCGCCACCCAAGTCGACCGCCTGCACGCGCCCAACCGCCCGCACACACGCATAGACGGCGACCAACTCATTACCCAAAATACATGGACTGCGGCAGGCAACCAAATAGCCTGGAACATGGTACACTACGATGTGCAACTGGTGGGCGGCATAGCCCTGCACCAAGGAAAAATAGCCGAAATGGCTACGGGCGAGGGCAAAACGCTGGTGGCTACGCTGCCCATTTACCTCAATGCGCTGGCAGGCGAAGGCGTGCATTTGGTTACGGTAAACGATTACCTCGCCAAAAGGGACAGCCAATGGAAAGCACCCATTTTTGAGTGGCTGGGCTTGACCATAGACTGCATAGATAAGTACCAACCCAACACCGAAGACCGCCGAAAAGCCTACCAAGCCGACATAACCTACGGCACAAACAACGAGTTTGGGTTTGATTACCTAAGAGACAACATGGCTCGCACGCCCGAGGAACTGGTGCAACGCCCACACCACTACGCCATTGTAGATGAGGTGGATAGCGTGCTGATAGACGAAGCCCGCACGCCGCTCATTATTTCGGGACCTACCCCAAAGGGCGACCAACAAGAATACCATACCTTTAAACCCAGAATAGCATCGCTCGTGGAGGAGCAACGCAAACTGGTAACTGGATTTTTGGCGGAGGCAAAAAAACTGTTTAACGACGGAAAAACCGACGAGGCTGGCTTGCCATTGCTGCGGGCGCATAGAGGTTTGCCCAAAAACAAGGCACTGATAAAGTTCCTGAGCGAAACGGGCGTGAGGGCGCAACTCATAAAAACCGAAGCCTTTTATATGCAGAACCAAAACAAGGAAATGCACAAGGCAGATGCCGAGCTACTTTTTGTGATAGAGGAAAAAAACAACCAAGTGGAGCTTACTTCTAAGGGCATAGATGCCATGACGACCCGCAACGAAGACCCACTGTTTTTTATTATGCCCGACATAGGCACCGAAATAGCTAAAATAGAAAAAGGCAACCTATCCGACCCCGAAAAACAAGCCCAAAAAGAAATATTGATAACCGATTACACCACAAAATCGGATAGGATACACACCGTAAACCAATTGCTAAAAGCCTACACGCTTTTTGAAAAAGATACGGAGTATATTATAGACGAAAATAAGGTAAAAATAGTAGATGAACAAACGGGGCGTGTAATGGAGGGCAGAAGGTACAGCGACGGGCTGCACCAAGCCATAGAGGCAAAGGAAGACGTAAACATAGAAGCCGCCACGCAAACCTACGCCACGGTAACGCTGCAAAATTACTTTCGAATGTACCACAAACTGGCGGGCATGACGGGAACAGCCGAAACCGAAGCCGCCGAACTGTGGGAAATATACAAGCTCGATGTGGTAACGATACCTACGAATAGGTCTATTTCTCGCAAAGATGAGCAAGACCTTGTGTATAAAACCGCCCGAGAAAAATACAACGCCGCCATAGAAGAAATACAACGACTCGTAGATGCGGGCAGACCTGTGCTGGTAGGAACTACATCGGTAGAAATATCGGAGCTACTGAGCCGAATGCTAAGTCTGCGCAAAATAAAACACAATGTGCTAAACGCCAAAATGCACCAAAGGGAAGCCGAAATAGTGGCGGAAGCTGGGCAGGCTGGCACCGTAACCATAGCCACCAACATGGCTGGGCGTGGTACGGACATCAAACTGGGCGCAAATGTAAAAGAGGCGGGCGGACTGGCTATTATAGGCACGGAGCGCCACGACAGCCGACGTGTGGATAGGCAGCTCAGGGGTAGGGCGGGCAGGCAAGGCGACCCTGGCACATCGCAGTTTTACGTATCGCTCGAGGACCAACTGATGCGGCTATTTGGCTCGGAGCGTGTTTCGGGCATCATGGATAAATTTGGGTACAAAGAAGGAGAAGTAATACAGCACAGCATGATTACAAACTCGATAGAACGCTCGCAAAAAAAGGTGGAGGAAAACCACTTTGGGACCAGAAAAAGATTGCTCGAGTACGACAACGTAATGAACAGCCAAAGGGAAGTAGTATATAAAAAACGCCGCCACGCACTGTTTGGCGAAAGGCTAAAAACCGATATATACGACATGATGTACGACCTTGCGCTGGAAATAGCCGAAACGCACAAAAACACCAAAAACTTTGAGCTTTTTAGTTTAGATATTATAAAGTATTTTAGTACCGATACCCAAATTACGCAAAATGAGCTGAATGCGCAAAGCAGCCAGGAGCTGGCTACCCGCATTTACAACGAAGCCCTGAACCATTATAACTACAAAAACCAGCAAATGGCTATCACAGCCATGCCGATTATAAGGGAGCTACACGACGACCCCAAAAACAGCTATGAGTTTGTGGTAATACCGTTTTTGTTTGGCGACAAACAAATGCAACTGCCCGTACACATCAAAAAAACGATGGAAAACCAAGGTGCGGACTTAGAAACGGAGTTTGAAAAAGCCATTACGCTGCACTACATAGACGATAGCTGGCGCATACAGCTACGCCAAATGGACGACCTGAAACAATCGGTGCAGAATGTGGTGTATGAGCAAAAAGACCCGCTGGTGATTTATAAGTTTGAGGCTTATAATTTGTTTAAACAAATGCTGTCGGAACTGAACAAGGAGGTGGTATCGGCGGTGTGCAAGGCGCACATACCTGCACCCGAACCCAGTGCGCCCGCCCCAGCCCGCCGCCCCACACCACTGGCACCGCCCCGCAAGCAGCAGCCACTGAACTACACCAGCAGCAACACCCAAAACAACCAAGAACCAAACGAGTACCAAACCAACAACACCCAGCAACAGCAAGCGCCCATCATAGCCGAGCCTCGCATAGGTAGAAACGACAACTGCCCCTGCGGCAGCGGTAAAAAGTTCAAGCATTGCCACGGAAAAGACTAAGAACAAATACTCGCACAAACCAAAGCCACCGCATTGCTTACGCAATGCGGTGGCTTTTTTTAGGATAAATTCTTTTTTTTGGCTGAAATAAATCCGAAACCAAAATACGAGCGTATATTATTGCAAGCGGCTTTAATTCGTTAAAGCCACGTTAAGAGCAAGGCTTAATAAGCCTCAATATTGTTTTAATGTTTAGTTAGGTAAGAGCCAAATGCTGTGAAGCAAGGCTCTTTTTTTTGTGCTTTTGTGCCAAGGTTTAGCAATACGCCTTAGCAATGCGCCAAGGTTTAGCAATATTCGTTAAAAGCGTCCGCCAAGTTATCGGCTATCATTTGTGCGGGGCGACCCTCGATGTTGTGCCGCTCCAAAATATGCACCAAGCTACCGTTTTTGAACAGCGCAATGGCGGGCGACGACGGCGGATAAGGCAACATATAACTACGAGCTTGGTTTACCGCATCGGGTTCCATGCCCGCAAACACGGTTACAAGGTTGGTAGGTTGTTTTTCGCTGTGGCTAAGTGCCATTTTCACGCCTGGACGGGCGTTAGATGCGGCGCAGCCGCAAACCGAATTTACAACCAAAAGCGTAGTGCCAGTTTCTTGCTCAAAAACGGCATCTACCGCACTGGGCGTTTTTAGCTCCACAAAGCCAGCTTCGGTAAGGTCTTGGCGCATAGGCATCGCCATAGATTCAGGGTAGTTCGACATAATGTATAATTTTATTGTAGTTTACTTAAAAACACCTAACGAAATTACCCAAAAAAAAGTTTTGGTTGAGCGGTATAGATGCCATGAGGGCGTTTGGTGGCGGAAATAGTGCTTTTAGTATTCCAATTACTATCGTTCTATTCGTTTTTTTATTCCCTCGTTTCCATAATAATCATGCAAGAAAATTGGAAAAGCACTCAGTACCGCAACAGTTTTGTCTGTACTTATATAATATTCCGATTGTTTGGCGAAAATCGTCGGTTGGTCAATAATAGCAACAGGAAAAGAATAAGAACGATTGGCAATTTGATTCATTTTTTTAAGATGCACCTCAACAAGCTGTTTCCATTTTTCAAAATCGTACCGAATAATTTGTTTTAGGCTTGCCAGTCCATTTATTCTTACTATTTTTTTGTATCCAATGTTCTTTTTACAAGCAACTTTTAGGTCTTTAAACGTATCAAAATCTTCAATATGTTTCAAGGCTTCAACCATCGGATAGCTGATATATAGCTTCCCTTTATCTGTTTCTTCATTGAAAAAACCCAGCAAATTTTGCAGTTTTTCATCACTGGCATTTGTGACATGACCATCATAATCGAAAAACATATAAATTTCGGCAAAATCAGACCTGTTAAACCCTTTTAAGATTTCTTTATTCGCTTTAATTTCTTTCAATAAACTAAATGTATCTAAGTATTTGTCTTCGGATATTTCGGCAAACAGCTTGTAAATTGTTGTGCAATAAGCACAAGTCACCACGCTGTTTTCGTTCAGAAAAAATTGAATTAGATTATTTGTAATTTGCTTTTCTGATTTTTCCCCCTCAAAAATAAATAAAATTTTAGTCGACATCGAATGAACCTGCTTTATACATTTTTTCGATGTTGTGGGCTTCTCTCAATTCTTTTTCGGTACTATTAGAAAAAGAGCGAATTTGTTTTTTTGTCATCGTAAAATAACAATCTGGACGCAACAAATCATTGGTCATAATTGAGGTATTGTGTGTTGTAAGAATAAACTGCACACCCGTTTCCTTTAATTTTTCAACTATCAAAACCGCCAAAGCATGATGATAAAACGCATCAAATTCATCTACAAAAATGAAAGAAACCATGTTACTTTCTTTAATTTTCTGAAACCAAAAATAGAAAAGGGCAAGAGCAACTGTACCTGTGGAGGCAACTTCAATAAACGGAATTAACTTACTTTCAAAATTAAAAGCAATGTTATTTGTGCCGTTATCACTTATGGTGGCTAATTTACATTCTATTCCTGCTCTGTTCAAAAATGTTTCAAAATCCAATACATTCCCCCGATTAACTATATCCTCGAAAATATTCCACCCACCCAAGTGTAACCCTTGATACATATTCTCTCGCAAAGAACGAAAGTATAGCATTTTTTCTACGAAAGTAAAAAAAAGATTAAAAATATCATTTTCACCATTACGGTCTAATTCCGTATTGTTTTTTATATATTTTAAGATAGACAACTCTGGATTACCTATTTCTGTTTTCAACATTTCTGCACCCTTGAAGCGAACGATTGCATTTTCGCTTGTGGTTCTATCAAAAAGCGCAAGTTCTTTACCATCTATCAAAAAGCGTTCATAGACGATGGTTTTATAGTCCGTTTTTTTATACTCATAAATAACAACTTTTGAGTTAATCAAAAACTCATAATAAAACTGCGCATACTCCTCATCTAAATGTGCGTTAAGGTAGTTTTTATACATATCCTCATTTCTTTGCTTGTCCGTCAAATGCTCAATAATATCAAATATGGCAAAAGCCAAATTTGATTTACCAACCCCATTTTGTCCATAAATGATGGCGTTGTTTACGACCCCGTCTTTGATAGAATTTTTATTAAACTCATACCCATTTGCATCAGTCAAATCAAGTTCGAAGTCTTTTTCAAAACTCTTAAAATTTGAAACTTTAAATTTTCTAAGCATTTGTCATTTTGATTTATTGAAGCGCAAAATTAGTGATAAAAATCCGATTGGTGTAAAAAAATTACGGCAACTGTTTCAGGTTACGTATTCCACGCCACCCTCACCTCGCATTTTCGTAATCCTTTTGGGTTAGGGTATAGGTGTAATAGGTTTGGCGGGTTTTTGAAAAATAATGATTGCTATGCGCCGTACCCGTTTGTATAAAATTATCGGGGTTCAAAATGTTATGCTCGGCAAGCAAGTCGGTGGCAAGAAACTGCAAGTTTTTACCATCGGAAAAGCTAACAACGGTGCTATCGATGTATTTAATATCAAAACCAACATCGGGCGGGTCGTCGCCACTTACGCCACCTATTGCCTCTGTTTTTACGAGCAGACTCTGCTGCGGCTCAATCGTAAAAATGGTGGCAGAACTAAACGGATAAAAATTGATTATAACCACCTGTTTGTTCGTAGTATTGCGTATGTAGGTATATGCCACACTGGTGGGCGCATTGGTGCAAGCACCCAAAAGCACCAAGTATAAAAGGTATTTTTTCATTAAAAAAGGATTAAACGAGCAAATAATATGCAATATTAATAAATTATTAATAAAAACTGCTCTAATTGAGTAAAAAAATGGTATCTTTGTGGTGTTTTTTCTAATAATTCGTTTTAAAGACCATTGTGTATGAGCAAAACCAGAGTGTTATACATTTCCCACGAAATGCAACCCTATTTTGAAATGAGTATAGCCGCAGAGCTGGGCAAAAAACTACCAGCTTCTATGCAAACAAAAGGTATGGAAATTAGGGCTTTGATGCCCAAATACGGTTTTATAAATGAGCGCAGGCATCGGCTACACGAGGTAGTGCGCTTGTCGGGCATAAACATTATAATAGGCGAAAACGACCACCCGCTTACCATAAAAGTAGCTACGCTGCCAGAGGCTAAAATGCAGGTTTACTTTTTGGAAAACGAGGACTATTTTCAGCGCAAGGAAGCCATTTTTAGCAGTGAGGGCGTGTTTTTTGCCGACAACCACGAGCGCATGACGTTTTTTTGTAAGGCGGTGCTCGAAACCGTAGCCAAACTGGGCTGGACACCCGACATCATACACTGCAACGGCTGGTTTACGGCATTGCTGCCTGTGTATGTACGCAAGTATTATAGCAACCACCCCGTTTTTCAGAACGCAAAAATTGTGTATTCGGTGTATAACAACCAGTTTGAGGGCAAACTAAACGCTGGGCTGATAGCCAACTTGGAGTCGGACGGCATAGATGCCACGGACATAAAAGCCTTTGAAGCCTGCACAAACGACAGCCTCGACCTGGGCGTAGCGCACCTCGTAGATGGGCTGGTACTGGCTGCCGACGAAGTAACGCCCGAGCTTTCGGCACTGGTAGCACAAAAAAACATTCCGATTTTGAGGCACGGCAGCACCGCAGCCATCAATGCGGATTTGGTGGCAGAGTACCAGCAGTTTTACAAAACTGTATTGGCAGGCGAGCCAGTTTTGGTATAAAAATACGACCCAAAGCAACCAAAAGCAACCATAAATTGTCTTAGAAACAAGCCATAAAATCTGCGCATTTTATGGCTTGCTTACCTAAAAAACCAAACCCAATGAAATTTAACTTCGCATTTTTGGCAGCCCTGCTGCTTATTATAAGCCTAAATACCGCCTGCAACCAAGAGGGTACGCTGGGTCTGAACCTGCTGTCGAACACCAACCAATCGGTGCTATTTACGGATACCATAAGCATGGTTACCAGCACATATATGGAAGATAGCATAAACATTTCGCCAAAAATACGGGGCTACGCCACCGTACAACTGCTGGGTAGCTACAACAGCAGCATTTTTGGTACTGCCAACGCTGGGTTTTACGCCCAAGTGCGCCTACCCCGAAACGACATAGATTTTGGTAGCGGCGCAACCCTGGACTCGGTGGTGCTGGTGCTGCCCTACCAAGGCTACTACGGCGATACGACCACGCCGCTAAACGTGCAGGTGTACGAGCTTACCGAGGCATTGAACAAAGAAGATAGCACCTACCACACCAACACCAAACTACCCAAAAACAGCCAGCCGATAGCGACGCAAACTATTTTTCCCCGACCAAAGAGCAAGGTGTGGGCTACCGAACCCGGAAAAGATACGCTACAAAAACTCCCCGCCCAAATTCGGATAAAACTCAGCGGTAGCTTTGCACAGCAGCTTTTTGCGCAATCGGGTAGCGTGAACCTACAAAACAACGAAAACTTTTTGAACTACTTCAAGGGCATTTTTGTAACCGTTGCGCCCCAAAGCCAACCCAACGCAGGCTCAATATTGTACCTAAACCTACTGACCGCCGAAGTAAAAAGCCGACTAAGCCTCTACTACAAAACCCCCAACGACTCGCTACAAAAACGCTTTGATTTTGAAATAAACAGCAACAGCGTGCGGCTAAACTCATTTGCCCAAAACTACACGGGCAGCACCGTAGCCCAAAACTTGGGCGTGCGCAACCCAGCAAACGGCGAAATGTACTTGGCAGCGATGGCAGCGTTGAAAGCCAAAATAGAATTTAGCAACCTAAATGGCTTTATAGCAAACCGAAAAATACTGATAAACAAAGCCGAACTGATACTAAAAGTAATAGACCAACAAAGCCCCTACGCCATAAACGGCGCAATAAGCGCAGTAGGCGTGGACGAATTTGGCAAAAACACCCTGCTGCCGCTTACCGTGGAGCAAGGCGGCATATACAACGACGACCCTACCCAAACCCGCCCCCGACAAGGCAGCTACACGATTAACATCACCAAGTACTTTCAGGAGATGATACAAAACCCAGCCAGCCGCAGCCTATACATTACCCCAATAAGCAGCACCACAAATGCCAACAGAACGGTTTTGGGTGGGGCAAACAACCCGATTTATGCCCCAAAACTGCAAGTAACATACACTATATTAAATTAGGTGCATATTTTTTGGGTAAAACCAAATTATTATGCTTAATTTTACGTTTGGGTTTAGGGTTTACAAAACACCGAAACCCAAATTTTTTTAACCTAACTAAAAATTAATATGTGCGGAATAGTAGCATACATAGGCAGCAAACAAGCGGTACCCATTGTTTTAAAGGGACTTTATAGGTTAGAGTACAGAGGCTACGACAGCGCAGGCGTGGCACTTTTGGACAAAAATGGCGCACTAAAAACGTATAAATCGGTGGGCAAGGTAAGCCA
Organism: Bacteroidota bacterium; assembly: GCA_043765195.1. Taxonomy (GTDB): domain Bacteria; phylum Bacteroidota; class Bacteroidia; order UBA7662; family JAYUJN01; genus JAYUJN01. The sequence goes on from JAYUJN010000036.1 coordinate 13,070, forward strand.
CCTCGAGGAAATACTAAACCACAACGATACCAATACGGGCATTGCCATAGGGCATACACGCTGGGCTACGCACGGCGCACCCAACGATGTGAATGCGCACCCGCATTACAGCCAAAGCCAAAACATTGCCATTGTGCATAATGGAATTATAGAAAATTACTCCTCTATAAAAAAACAATTACAGAGCAAAGGGCATGAGTTTGTGTCGGAAACGGATACCGAGGTACTCATTCACCTGATAGAAGACATACAAAATTCGGAGCAAGTGGTGCTGGAAGAAGCCGTGCGCCTTGCCCTAAATGAAGTGTATGGCGCTTATGCCATTGTGGTGATATCGAAAAAAGACCCAAACAAGCTCATTGCCGCCCGAAAAGGCAGCCCGCTGGTGGTAGGCGTGGGCGATGGCGAGTTTTTGTTTGCCTCCGATGCCTCGCCGATTATTGAATATACGAAGCAAGTGGTGTACCTAAACGACGGCGAGTTAGCCATTGTACACAACCAAAAGCTCGAAATAAAAACGATAGACAACATAACCAAAACCGCCAACATTCAGATGCTCGAGATGGAACTCGAGGCAATAGAAAAGGGTGGTTTTGAGCATTTTATGCTCAAAGAAATATACGAGCAGCCACGCTCGGTGTACGACAGTATGCGTGGCAGGGTGGATATAGATGCCGCTACCATAAAACTTGGGGGCATGAGCGAATATAAAAAACGCCTCACGAGCGCCCAACGGATTATTATAGTAGCCTGCGGCACGAGCTGGCACGCCGCTTTGGTGGCCGAGTATTTGATAGAGGATTTTGCACGCACGCCCGTGGAGGTGGAGTACGCCTCGGAGTTTAGGTACCGAGACCCGATAATAAACGAGCAAGATGTGGTGATAGCCATTTCGCAGTCGGGCGAAACCGCCGATACCTTAGCCGCCATAGAGTTAGCCAAGAGCAAGGGCGCACTGGTACTGGGCGTGTGCAATGTGGTGGGTTCGTCGATACCACGCTTTACGCACGCAGGGGCTTATACCCACGCCGGACCCGAAATAGGCGTAGCCAGCACCAAGGCATTTACGGCACAAGTAACGGTGCTTACCCTAATTGCGCTGTGGATAGCCAACGAAAAAGGCACTATAACCACCACCCAAATGCGCAATATGCTGCATGAACTGAACCAAATACCCGAAAAAATAGAGAAAGCCCTCACCAGCAACGAACTCATAAAAGCCGTAGCCAACGAAATAAAACACGCCAGCAACTGCCTGTATTTGGGTAGAGGCTATCAGTTTCCAGTAGCCTTGGAGGGCGCACTAAAACTAAAAGAAATAAGCTACATACACGCCGAAGGCTACCCCGCCGCCGAAATGAAACACGGACCCATAGCCCTCATAGACGAAGAAATGCCCGTGATAGTAGTAGCCACCCAAAGCAGCCAATACGAAAAAGTAATAAGCAACATACAAGAGGTGCGGGCCAGAAAAGGGCGCATCATAGCCATCGTAACCGAAGGCGACGAGGAGGTGCGCAAACTGGCGGAGTTTGTGATAGAAGTACCCGATACCCACGAGGCACTAATGCCGCTCATAGCCACCATACCCCTGCAACTGCTCTCGTACCACGTGGCAGTAATGCGTGGCTGCAACGTGGACCAACCCCGCAACCTCGCAAAATCGGTAACGGTGGAGTAAAAATATTTGAGGAATGGATTTGTTGGTAACAATGTAACGAAAAACAGCTAAAAATTTGTAAATCAATTGAGTATTACCTTTGATAATGAAAACATTGACACTAAATATATCCGACACCTTAGACGTGGATAACAGAGACCTTGCTATGCTCATTGCTACACGGCTATATGAACAAGGCAAAATTTCGCTTGGACAAGCCGCAGAAGTTGCAGGTTTGACAAAGCGAACCTTTGCCGAACTCTTGGGTAGTTATGATGTTTCCATATTTAATTTTCCTGCCTCTGACTTGTCAAAAGACGTTTTGAATGCCTAAAATAATTACTTCTGATACCAGTTGTTTTATTATTTTGGAAAATATTGGAAAACTTGAACTATTACAAAAGGCTTATGGTGAAATAGTAACTGGCATAGACTAAAAAATAGACCCGCCCAAAAACAGTTTTACAAAAGTAGCGCAGAAGTTTGGGCAATATACAAAACGCAATGTATTTGTACTTTTAATTCTTCACAAAATCCAAACCGTAGCTTGATATAATTTTAAAGATAATAACCAATTAATGGCAAAAATTTACGTATCATACTCCCACAAGGACAATGAAATAGCCTTTGAGCTAACTCATTTACTAGAAATAATAGGACACGAACCAGTCATTGACACGCAAGAGCTAACACCAGGTATTGATTGGATAAAAACGTATAGAGTTGCTTTAAAATCGGCTGATGGGATAATAGCCCTCATCACAAAAGAGGGTTTAAACTCACAATTTGTGATGAGTGAGATTGGAACTGCAATAACTTATTCAGGCGTGGACAAAAACAAGTTTTTCATTCCAGTAATTTTTGACAACATAAAAATCCCAATTCTACTTCAAGATATTCAATGTCTTATTGCTAATAGGGATAATTTAGGTGAAACAGCTCAAGAAATTCACAAAGCAATTCATTTTCACATAATTAGACAAAAAGCTGAACAAGATATTCAGGCTAAACAAATTGAAAAAATAGAGATAAAAGCCTCTGAATATGTTGATGAAGCAATGACAAGGTTAAAAACCAGGGAAAGTAGTAACAAAATCATAGGTAATATTTGGTATGTACTTGGATTTATGTGTTTAATTGGTGGCGTTATTTTTGGTATTTGGGGGATTTCTAAATTCTTACGTATTGACAAAACTGTCGCCGATGTACAATGGACAATAGTCATTATTTTGACAATTAAAACGACCGTAATTATAGGGTTGCTAATTGCTTGTTCAAAATATTCATTTACACTTGGGAAATCATACATAAATGAAGCTCTGAAAAATGCAGACCGAATTCACGCAATTTCATTTGGTAAGTTTTATCTTGACGCTTATGGCTCAACAGCCAAATGGGAAGATTTAAAAGAAGCGTTTCAATATTGGAACATTAACAGGGAGTCATCATTTTCTAAACTTGACACCAATCAATATGACCCCAAATTTATTGAATTGGTTGTTGAATTATCAAAAATTATTTCAAGTAGAACAGACAAAAAATAATGTAAAAACTCCGACCCCACAAGTTTTTCACATAAACGAACCCCCCAAAGTAGCTATCGCTACTTTGGGGGGTTTTCAGATTTTCCTCCAACTACATCACGCAATTGGTGCTATTTCGCCCTCGTTTACCTCTTTTAGTTCCTCGGGCGTAGGCGGTACTGGCGCTATTGCACTGTGCGCTATGGCTTTTATTTTTAGTTCTATTTCTTCTGCCAGCTCTGGGTTGTCCAAAAACAATTGCTTCACCGCATCTCGCCCTTGCCCCAGCTTGGTGCCATTGTAGCTGTACCAAGACCCCGCTTTTTTTATAATTTCCAGCTCCGAGCCTATATCCACTATCTCGCCTGCTTTGGATACGCCCTTGCCGTATATAATATCAAACTCCGCAATGCGAAACGGCGGCGCAACCTTGTTTTTAATTACTTTTATCTTGGTGCGGTTGCCCGTAACCTCCAAACCATCTTTTAGCTGCGTGCTGCGGCGTATATCCAGCCTCACCGAAGCATAAAATTTTAGTGCATTACCGCCCGTAGTCGTTTCGGGGCTACCAAACATCACCCCTATTTTATCCCTAAGTTGGTTTATAAACAAACACACACACCCCGATTTGCTAATAGAACCCGTGAGCTTGCGCATGGCTTGGCTCATAAGTCGGGCGTGCAAACCCATGGTGCTGTCGCCCATTTCGCCCTCTATTTCGCTTTTGGGCACCAGTGCCGCCACCGAGTCTATCACTATAATGTCTATGGCATTCGAGCGTATGAGGTTGTCGGTTATTTCCAGGGCTTGCTCGCCGTTGTCGGGTTGAGATAAAAACAATTTGTCCATATCTATACCCAACGCCTCGGCGTAGCTGCGGTCAAAAGCGTGCTCGGCATCAATAAACGCCGCTATGCCGCCTTTGCGCTGCGCCTCCGCAATACAATGCAGGGCTATGGTGGTTTTACCAGACGATTCGGGTCCAAAAATTTCTACAATACGCCCACGTGGCAAGCCGCCAATGCCCAGCGCAAGGTCCAAACCCAGCGAACCCGTGGGTATTACATCTACCGCCACCACATTTTGGTCGCTCATTTTCATTACTACGCCTTTTCCGTGTGCTTTCTCCAAACGCTCGATGGTTAGTTTAAGCGATTTTTCTTTTTCTGTCATGGTATTTTATAATTTAATTTTTTGCAACTATTAGGGTTTAAAATTAGTCATTATTTATAAATAAACGAAACTCAAACCTTATTTTGTGTAACTTTGTTTTTTACACTACAAAGGTATAACCACTAAATGACTTCTTTTGTCAAATGAAATATTTTATATCACTATTTTTTTTATCAAGCATTTACGCCACCGCATTGGCGCAAGCCCCACGCAAACCCGTACAGTTTAGCGGCATCGTAATAGACGAAACCGCCAAAACGCCCGTACCCTACGCCAGCGTAGTAGTACCCAAAACCGCCCGAGGCGCAATTTGCGATGCTCGGGGCTGGTATTCTTTTGTGGCTTTGGAGGGCGATACCGTGCATTTTTCGGGCATAGGCTACAAAACGGGCTTTGCCATCGTAGAAACCGCCCCCACCGAAAACACCCTTTCCGTGGTGCAGTACTTAGAGCAAGATGCCATAGAGCTAAAAATGCTCACCATTTTGCCATTCAGCACCAAAGAAGAATTTAGGCAAATGTTTATGAACACAAAAGTACCCGATACCGACGTACAACGCCTGCGTGACGGCTTAGACCGAGACAACACCCAGCTGCTCGCCTCCAAAATGGGCGGCATGGACGGTGGCGAAAATTTTAGGTACTACACCAACCTCCAAGCCCAGCGGTACTACTATGCGGGCGGTCAAACCAATTTTTCTCGCTCCGCCAACGGCACGCCCATACCTGGCACTTTACTAAGCCCCACGGCTTGGGCGCAGTTTATACAAGCCGTAAAACGAGGCGATTTTAAAAAGAAATATTAAAATACGCATATTTTAAATAAATAATGCTATTTTAGCGGTTTGGTTCAAAAAACCCAACAGCGCATTTTCCTTTTTTAAAAAAACAATTTCATACATGACACAACAAACACTCGCTACCAAACACCCCAAGGGGCTTTATCCACTGTTTTTTACCGAAATGTGGGAGCGTTTTGGCTACTACCTCATGCTCGGCATTTTATTTTTGTACATGACCGATAGCCTAAAAGGCGGTTTGGGTTTTGGCGAAGAAAAAGCCAACGACCTCTACGGCACTTACCTTGCCCTCGTCTATCTCACGCCATTTATAGGCGGGCTGCTCGCCGATAGGGTTTTTGGCTACCGAAAAACCATCATTGTGGGCGGCGCACTCATGGCGGCGGGCTACCTTACCTTAGCCCTGCCTGGCGCTACGCCGTTTTACGTGGCTTTGGGGCTTATCATCGTGGGCAATGGGTTTTTTAAGCCCAATATTTCTACGCTTTTGGGCAATTTGTACAACAAACCCGAGTACCAACACCTAAAAGACAAAGGCTACAATATTTTTTATATGGGCATTAACATCGGGTCGTTCTTTTGTAACTTTGTGGCTGCATGGCTACGAAACGAGTACGGCTGGGGCTGGGCTTTTGGTGCGGCTGGCGTAGGTATGGTTGTTGGGCTTATTACTTTTATAGCCAACCAAGACTCGGTAGCAGAAGTAGATGTAATAAAACCAGCTACCGCCGAAGACATGAGCCTCTCCCAGATTTTTATGACCATCTTTTTGCCTGCCATTGGCTTTGCGGTTTTTGGTTATTTTTCGGCATCTATTTTTGGGCAAGAAAACCTGCTTGGGTCCAAATCAAACGACGTGTTTTTGTTTGCGTGCCTGCCCGTAACCTATTTTTACCTGCGCACCTACCTAAAAGCCTCCGCCGAAGACAAAAAACCCGTGGGCGCAATGCTCTACATTTTTGCGGTGGTAATCATTTTTTGGGCTATTTTCCACCAAAACGGCAACGTGCTTACCACTTGGGCAGAGCGCAACACGTGGCGTGAAGTGCCAGCCGCACTCGCCAGCCCACTAAACAAAGTGGGCATGATACAAGAAGTAAGCTCCGAGCCTACCATGATAGACGGCAAGGCGGTGTATGCCGATTATTTGAAAAACCTACCCGCCGACCAAAAACCAGCGGCTGGCAGCAAACTAAGCCTGATAAGTACGGAGCTTTTTCAGAGCATCAATCCGTTTTTTGTGGTGCTATTTACGCCGCTGCTCATTGCATTTTTTACGTGGCTGGGCAGCCGAAAACGAACGCTAAGTACGCCCTCCAAAATTGCGTGGGGGCTGTTTATCACGGGTTTATCTACGCTTATAATGATTGCGGCGGTAAAACTAAGCGGCAACGGCGTAGATAAAGTATCGGCGTGGTGGCTCATAGCTACTTATGCCGTAATAACCGTGGGCGAGCTGTGCCTCAGCCCCATGGGTTTGAGCTTGGTGAGCAAACTTAGCCCGCCACGGCTCACGGCACTGATGATGGGCGGCTGGTTTCTTAGCACATCTATCGGTAATAAGCTGGCTGGCATATTGGGGCATCTTGGCTCGGATAGCACGGACAAAAGCCTTGTTTTTTGGATAAACTTTGGCGGCGCTACGCTTTCGGCATTGCTTTTGTTTATGATGGCGAAAAAATTTGCGGCAATCGTAAGAGACAAAACGGGCGGCGACTAACCCCGAAATTTAGATAAGAAAACATAAAAAGCCCGATATGCTTGCGCATATCGGGCTTTTTATCTACTTTTGTACCAAAAAAAATACATGAAAATAGGCATAGTGGTTTTTCCAGGCTCAAACTGCGACCAAGACACGAAGTACATCATAGAAACTTTTTTGGGGCAAAAAACCGTGTTTTTGTGGCACAAAACGCAAGACCTGCAAAATTGCGATTTTGTTTTTTTGCCAGGCGGCTTTTCTTACGGCGACTACCTGCGCTCGGGTGCTATCGCTCGGTTTTCGCCTATTATGACCCCGCTGATGCAGTTTGCAAACGGCGGCGGCTACGTAATGGGCATTTGCAACGGGTTTCAGATACTGTGCGAAGCCCAATTGCTGCCAGGCGCATTGCTGCGAAACAAAGACCAAAAGTTTATAAGCAAAAACATTTATCTACAAGCCCAAACCACCAACAGCCTGCTAACCCAAAACTTGGATACCAAAAAAGCCTACAAAATGCCCATAGCACACGGCGAAGGCAGGTTTTTTGCCGACGAAAAAACACTGGCGGCGCTCACCCAAAACGACCAAATACTGTTTAAATACTGCGACCACGCCACCGAGCTATCGGCGGAGGCGAACCCCAACGGCGCAACAAACCACATAGCTGGGCTGTGCAACGAAACCCGAAATGTGTTTGGTATGATGCCGCACCCCGAGCGTGCCACCGACCCCGCCACAGGCAACACCGACGGGCTGCACATACTCAAAAACATACTCAATTAATGCTCACCGCCACCACCACAATACGGGTGCGCTACGGCGAAACCGACCAAATGGGCTATGTTTACTACGGAAACTACGCCGAGTTTTTTGAGGTGGCACGGGTAGAAATGCTGCGAGACCTCGGGTTTTCGTACAAAGAAATGGAAGCCACAGGCGTGATGATGCCCGTGCTCGAGTACAAAAGCAAATACCTAAAACCAGCCAAATACGACGAGTTGCTCACCATAAAAACGAGCATAGCGGAGCTACCCAACACCAGAATTTGCTTTAATTTTGAGGTTTTCAACGAACTGAATGTACTCATAAATATTTCGCAAGCCACGCTCGTGTTCGTAAACACACAAACGAGCCGCCCCTGTCTTGCGCCCGCCGTGCTGCAAGCGGTGTTTGATGCGGCTTTTTTACACAAACAACCTACCCAATGAAAAAAACGCTTTTGGCAATGCTCCACTGCAAATGCCCACGCTGCTACCAAGGCGATATGTTTAAATATAGGCTGCGCAGCCTAAAAAACCCGATAAAACCCAACGCCGACTGCGCCCACTGCGGTTTGCACTACGAGTTAGAGCCTGGTTTTTTTTGGGGTGCAATGTATTTTAGCTATGCCATAAGCGTGGGCGTAAGCGTGCTGGCTGCGGCACTGCTGTACTTCATGGCGGGCGACCCCAGCACCTTGGTGTACGTGGTGGTACTCATGGGCGTGATGCTGGGCTGCTCGCCTTTTTCGATGCGCTATGCCCGTGTGCTGATGCTCTATCTTTTTGGTGAAGTAAATGAACGAAAACAAAAACCCTAAAACGCACGCCATAAATGAACCTAAAATACCTCGTTTTGTGTAGCCTAATTGTAGCCAGCCAAGGCTGCAAAAGCACCCAAAACCAACCCGAAAAACCCAGCGCAAACTACCAACCCGTAGAGCAAGAACTCGCCGTTTCTACGGTAAATATACCGATAAGCATAGACCTTAAAACCTTAGAAAACACCATAAACAGCTCCATAAACGGCATTGTGTATGAAGACAACAGCTACACAAACAACAACAACGACGGACTGAAAGTAACCGCCACCAAAACCCAAAACATCACGCTGCGCTTCGACGATAAAAACAACATATACTACCGTGTGCCGCTAAAACTATGGATAGCCAAAGACATTATGGTATCGGAGCTGGTGGGCGAGGGCGAGCTGGCACTCAACTTTAAAACCACCTACGCCATAAAACCCAACTGGGCACTGCAAACCGCAACCTCCGTGGAAAATTTTAGCTGGATAAAAAGCCCCGCCATAAAAACGGGCTTGGGTAGCATACCCGTAGAATACATAGCCAACTTGGTGCTAAACCGCAGCAAAAACGAGCTATCGAAAAGCATAGACGACGAACTAAACAAGGGATTTGACCTAAAAAAATACGTAGAAAAAGCCTGGAACTTACTGCAAGAACCCATTTTGCTGGACGAACAATACAAAATGTGGCTGCAAATACAGCCGCAAAGCCTACAAATAGCGCCTTTGCGCTCCAACGCTACATCGGTAATGGCTACCGTGATGGCGCAAGGAAAATCGGTGGTGAACTTTGGCGACAAACCCTACTTTAAAGCCAACAGCAGCCTACCCAACTGCGCCATGGTGCCCGCACCCAAACTAAACAACTACCAAATAGCGCTGGCAGCCGAAATACCCTACGCCGAAGCCGAACGCTTGGCAAAGAAAAGTTTGGTGAACCAGAGTTTTTCGAGCGGAAAAAAGAATGTGGTGATAAAAGACATACAGCTCTACGGCAGGTTCGATAAGCTGGTGATAAACACCACGCTGGCGGGCAGCTACAACGGAAACATTTATTTTACGGGCAAGCCCATATACAACGCCCAAACCAACAGCGTGGAGCTAACCGAGTTTGATTTTGACCTTGCTACAAAAAACTACATGATAAAAAGCATGGACTGGCTGGCGCACAAGGGCATTTTGCAAGCCATGAAAAAACAACTGGTTTTTCCGCTGGACCAAAACCTGAACCAAGCCCAAAAGCTGCTGCAACAAGAACTAAACAACTTTGAGCTGACAAAAGGCGTGTTTTTGATGGCAAAAATAGCTACTTTTCAAATAGATAAAACCTACCTAACACCCCAAGCCATAAAAGTGGTGCTGAACTCTACTGGAAACCTAAATATGCGGCTGATAAACTTTTAAGTAAATTACCAGATTTTAACCCGATGCCGTAGGCATCAAATGTTTGTAAAAAAAACACTTGGTACAGCAAATTCGACCCCGAAGGGGTCGCAGAAACCAATCAACTGCTTTCTATAAACGTTTAATCCCTACGGGATTTTTAAAAAAATATAGTTATAAGCAAGTACTTAAAACCTGTAAATCATCACAAAATCATTCATGAAATAGCCCGAACCGATGTCGAAGTCGGCGGTTTTTTCTATCACAAATCCGTTTTTGAAATAAAAATTGATGCTCTTGTAGTTTTGCCTGTTTACGGTAAGGCGCAGGGTTTGCGGCTGGTGCATCTGGGTTTTTAGCCAATTTAGTGCCTGCGTACCCAAGCCCTCGCCCTGCAATTTTGGGTTTAAATAGAGCTTGTTTAAAAAAAAATGGTGCGGCTCTGTTTGGCTTATCGCCCCAAAACCCTCGGCAACATTGCCCAAAGAAAAAAGGTAAAACTGGTGCTTTTGCTCCGAAATTTGTAGCTCTAAACTGTTTATGTCGTACATTTTTTTGAGCATATAATCTACCTGCGCTGCGCCAATAATGGGCGTGTAATGCTGCTGCCATATAGCGTGGGCAAGCTGCGAAATGGTGCGCAAATGCTCGGTGGTAGTGGCTGGATTGGCTTGTATTTGCATTTTCTTTTGTGTTTTTTGTGCAAAAGACGCTAAAAATCTGGTTAAAACCAAAAAAATAAGTCAATTTTTAGATATAGATAAATATATCCAAAAAAAAATGGTATATTTGCATCAGATTCTAAATAGAAAGGGGCGAGAAAGTCCCTTTTTTTTGTAAAAAACGTCTGCTATACATGCTTTTAAAAGACCAAATAACTACAACTATCCTCGAACTTTTAGCTGAATTAGAAAATTATTTTTTGGTAGAAATAAAAATAAGCGCAGGACACAAAAAAGTAGTGGTATTTATAGACAGCCCAGTGGGCGTAGATGTAGAGGATTGCGCTGCACTGAGCCGCAAACTGGCAGATGTGATAGAGCTAAACAACTGGATAGAAGATAGCTACCACTTGGAGGTATCGTCGCCAGGGATAGACCAACCGCTAAAATTACAAGCACAATACCCCCAACACATAGGGCGCAAGCTACATATAACGACCAACGATGGTGCTGTATTGGAGGGAAAATTGCTGGAAATAAAAGACCAAGAACTTTTTATAGAAGCCCCAAAGCCCAAAAAGAAGACGAAAGAACCCGTAACTATCAATCATTTTACTATATTATTTGGCGACATAAAAGAAGCCAAAGTTCAAATTGAATTCAAATGACCGTTAAAAAGAAAAAAGTTGTAGATGAAAACGAAAAAAGAAATGCTCTTATAGAGTCGTTTTCGGAGTTTAAAGAGTTTAAGCACATGGATAAGTCCACGACTATTCGGGTGTTGGAAGACGTATTTAGGGCGATGCTCAAAAAGAAATATGGCTCTGATGAGCATTTTGATGTGATAGTGAACTCTGAAAAGGGCGATGTGGAGATTTGGCACACACGCACCATTGTGCCAGACGATGACCAAGAGGCACTGGTGGACGGTAACAATATTTCGTTGAGCGATGCCCGTAAAATAGAGACCGATTTTGAGGTGGGCGAGGAGCTAAGTGAGTTTGTGAAGTTCGATGATTTTGGTCGTAGAGCCATTTTGGCTGCACGCCAAACGCTGATGCAGCGAATTATGGAGCTAGAAAAAGACAATTTGTTTAAAAAATATAAAGACCGCATTGGCGAGCTTATAAATGGCGAGGTATATCAGGTTTTTAGGCGTGAGATACTGGTTTTGGACGATGAGGGCAATGAGCTGTTGCTGCCGCAAGCGGAGCAGATTATGGGCGACTTTTATAAAAAAGGCGACTCGGTGCGTGCCGTGGTGGCACGTGTGGATATGATGAACAACAAGCCGAAGATTATTGTGTCTCGGACTTCGCCGTTGTTTTTGGAGCGACTACTGGAACTGGAAGTACCCGAAATATTTGAGGGAACGATTACGATAAAGAAAATAGTGCGTTTGCCAGGCGAGCGTGCCAAGGTGGCGGTGGAGAGTTTTGACGACAAGGTGGATCCTGTGGGGGCGTGCGTGGGCGTGAAAGGCGCACGGATACACGGCATTGTGCGTGAGCTACGCAATGAAAGCATAGATGTGATAAACCACACGAGCAACACGCAATTGTTTATAACGAGGGCGTTGAACCCTGCGAAAATAACGAATATTGTGTTTGACCACGATAAAAAATATGCCGAGGTGTATTTGAAACCCGACCAAATATCGCTGGCGATAGGTAAAAATGGGCAGAATATAAAACTTGCTGCCCGACTTTCGGGTTATGAGATAGATATGTTTAGAGATGCGGAGGAGGGCGATTTTGACGTGGATTTGGAAGAGTTCAGCGACGAAATAGAAACTTGGGTAATTAACCAACTGAAAAAGATAGGTTGCGATACGGCTAAAACTGCGCTCGAGCTGGGCAAAGAGGAGCTGGTGCGCCGCACAGATTTGGAGGAGGAAACGATAGAAGATGTGCTGCGGATTTTGAAGGCGGAATTTGAGTAATGTAAAAAATCGGTTGAAAAAGCCGCATAGTAAGGTAGAATTAAGACAAAAGGAAAAGCTACATAGTAAGGTAGAATTAGGATAAAGAAAGATAAGTACAAAACAATTTTACAACCTGATGCCGTAGGCATCAAGGGTTTGTGGAAAAAATAAAACGCTGCAAACGGACGCATCGCCACGGAAGGCAGGAAAAGGAATAGATAAAAATCTATAAAAAACAAAAATAGCCCAAAGGCTAACAAATATGTCGGAAAATAATACCATAAGGATTTCGAAGGCTACCAAAGAACTTGGTATCGGGCTTAGTACGCTGCATGATTTTTTGAAAAGGAAGGGATTTGAGGTAGAAAACAACCCAAATGCCAAGATTTCGCAAGATATGTATGAGCTGTGTACGAAAGAATTTAGCTCGGATAAAAAGGCGAAGGAACAAGCGGAACAAATGACCATAGGCAGCTACCAAAAAACGGTGGAAGCCGTAGAAATGGTGAAACAAACCGCAGCAGCCAAAAGGGTGGAGGAGAAAACAAGGGAGATTTTTAGCAACCCGCCCCCCGCTCCACCAGTGGTGGCAGCCCAACCCGTTGCGCCCGCTCCACCAGCCGCCGTTGCCGCCCTACCAGTGGTGGCAGCCCAACCCATTGCGACCGCACAACCAGCCGCCGTTGCCGCTCCACCAGTGGTGGCAGCCCAACCCGTTGCACCCGCTCCGCCAATTGTGGATAGCCAATCAGTCGTCGCTCCACCAGTGGTGGCAGCCCAAACTCCTGCGCCCGCACAGCCAGCCGCCGTTGCCGCTCTACCAGTGGCAGTAGCCCAACCCGTTGCGCCCGCACAGCCCGAAGGCAGCGTAGTAATACTCGGCAAAATAGACCTAAGCCAAATAGAACCCACAAAACCTATAAACAGAGACCGAGATAGAGACCGAGACAAAAACAGAAGACCAATAGAGCCACAAAAAACCGCAAAACCAGCCGCAGAAACACCCAAACCAGCACCCGCCAAAGCCGCACCAGCTCCAATAATAGCCGCACCCAAACCCGAAATCGTAGAAGAAGAAACCATACGAGCCAAAGCCGATAAACTACAAGGCACAACCGTGGTAGGCAAAATAGACCTCGACCAGTTCAAACGCAAACGCCCCGTAGCCAGCAGCTCCTTAGAAAAAGAAAAAGAAAGCAAACGCAAACGCAAAACCATAGGCGGAACACCCGAAACCACCAGCACAACCGCCAACACAAACAACAACCGACCAAACACAGGCACAGGCACTTATACCAACAACCGACCAAACACAGGTGCAGGTAATAATAACCGACCCAACACAGGCACAGGCAACAACAATAGACCCAACACAGGTGCAGGTAATAATAACCGACCCAACACAGGCGCAGGCAACCGACCAAATACAGGCGCAGGTGGCTATAAAAAACCAGCCACCGCCCAACAGCGCACCGAAATTTCGGGCAAAGACGTACAAGACCAAGTAAAAGCCACTTTGGCACGCCTATCGCAGGCTGGACCAAAGTTTGCAAACCGCCAAAAACTCCGCCGCCAAAAACGTGACAACGTAGCCCAAAACCTCGAGGAGCAAGAAGCATTCGACATTGCACAAGACAAAATACTAAAAGTATCGGAGTTTATAACCACCGCCGACCTCGCCAACTTAATGGACGTACCCGTTAGCGACGTAATATCTACCTGCTTTTCGCTAGGGCTAATGGTATCCATAAACCAACGCTTAGACGCAGAAACCATAACCATCGTAGCCGACGAGTTCGAGTTTGAAGTTTACTTTAACAAAAGCGAAGAAGAAGACTACACCCTCGAAGAACCCGATACCGAAGCCCAAACCATCACCCGTGCGCCCATCGTAACCATTATGGGACACGTGGACCACGGTAAAACATCGCTCATCGACTACATACGCAGCGCAAACGTAATCGCGGGCGAAGCAGGCGGCATCACCCAGCACATCGGCGCTTACGAAGTAACCATACCCACAGGCAGCCAAATAGCATTTATAGATACGCCAGGACACGAAGCCTTTACCGCAATGCGTGCCAGAGGCGCAAAAGTAACCGACATTGCAATTATCGTAATTTCGGCAGACGACAGCGTAATGCCCCAAACAAAAGAAGCCATAAGCCACGCACAAGCCGCAGGCGTACCCATGGTTTTTGCCATAAACAAAATGGACAAAGAAGGCGCAAACCCACAGCGCATATACGAACAGCTCGCCCAAATGAACATACTCGTAGAAAGTTGGGGAGGCAAGTATCAGGCACAAGAAATATCAGCAAAAAAAGGACTAAACATCGACAAATTGCTCGAAAAAATAGTACTCGAAGCCGAAATATTAGACCTAAAAGCCGACCATAAAAAACGAGGCATGGGTACAATCATAGAAGCCAGCTTAGACAAAGGAAAAGGAATATTAGCCACCGTACTCGTACAAAAAGGAACACTACGAGTAGGCGACCCAATACTCGCAGGCGCATTTGCAGGTAAAGTAAAAGCCCTAATGAACGAGCGTGGGCAACGCATCAAAGAAGCCGGACCCTCACAGCCCGTGCAGGTACTCGGTTTTGTGGGCGCACCCACCGCAGGCGACATTTTTTATGTAACCGAAGACGAAACCACCGCCCGTGAAATAGCCACCAAACGCCAGCAACTCATACGTGAGCAGGGCATTCGCACCCGCAAACACCTCACCATAGAAGAAATAGGCAGGCGCATCGCCGTGGGTAGCTTCAAGGAGCTAAACCTGATTATAAAAGGCGACGTAGATGGCTCGGTAGAAGCACTTTGCGACTCGATGCTAAAACTATCTACACCGCAAATAGACGTGCGCATCATACACAAAGGCGTAGGGCAAATATCCGACTCCGACGTACTACTCGCCAGCACCTCCGATGCAATTATCATCGGTTTTCAGGTAAGGGCATTGCCCACAGCCCGAAAACTCGCCGAAAACGAGCAAATAGACATACGCTATTACTCCATTATATACGACGCAATAAACGAAATAAAATCGGCGATGGAAGGGCTGTTAGAGCCAACCATCGAAGAAAAAATAGTGTGCAACGTAGAAGTAAGAGAAGTGTTTAAAATAACCAAAGTAGGCAACATAGCAGGCTGTATGGTACTCGAGGGCAAAATAAACCGAAACACAGCCGTGCGTGTGGTGCGAGATGGCGTGGTGGTATATACGGGCGAACTTGCCTCACTAAAACGACACAAAGACGACGCAAAAGAAGTAGCCGCAGGCTACGACTGTGGTTTGAACATAAAAAACTACAACGACATAAAAGTAGGCGACATTGTAGAGGGTTTCGAACGCATAGAAGTAAAACGCAAACTAAGCTAAAAAACCCAACAAAACACCAACCGCAAACAGCCTTAACCATAATTAAGGCTGTTTGCGGTTTATGGCTATGCCATTGGTATTTTGGTAAAACGGCATATTTGGCACAAAAACCAAAACAACCAGCCTCAAAAGCCTTGTAACCAAAGTTTTTTATACCAAAAACCATACTATTGCGTTATAAAAGCGTTATTTTTGTAGCATAATATGCCGCAAAGCCACCCTTGTGGTTTATGTAGGAAAATACCAAAAAAACCATTTTTTTAAAACTGTCGGGTACATTACCTTTGATTGTTAGATTTAATATAAGAAATTGATGAAAAAAATAATTTTACTGCCCCTTTTTGTACTCTGTTTTGTAAGTGCCAATGCCCAAGTTTTTGGCAACGAATGGATAAACTACAACCAGCCTTACTACGCCATAAAAGTAGCCCAAGAGTCGGTATATAGGCTCACCTACGCCGACTTAGCCAATGCGGGCTTGCCACTGATGGGCGGCACGGTAAACCCACAAAACATACAGTTGTTTTGGCGGGGCAAGGAGCAATTTATATACGTGCAGGGCGAGGGCGATGGCGTGTTCAACCAAACGGACTACATAGATTTTTATGGCAAACCCAACAACGGCGACTTAGACAGCGTTTTTTACAGCAGTGCCAACCGCTCGCACAACTATACCAGTTTTTATACCGATACCGCCACTTACTACCTTACCTACGGCAGCGTGGCGGGCAAGCGCATCGTGGCTACCTCGGGCAATACACTAAGCGGCTCGCCCGAACCGTTTTACCTACACGAGGCACTAAGCGTATATACCAACGAATTTTACAGAGGCGCACCGTTTGCCAGCAACGACTCACGCTTTTTACTCAGCGAATTTAGCGACGGCGAAGGCTGGTTCAGCTCCCGCCAAAACAAAGGCGCAACCCTAACCGCCATACTGCAAACCCCAAACTTAGTAACAACCGCCAACGCACCCGCACCCAAACTAAAAATGCTTAGTTACGGCGTAAGCAACGGCACAATAAACGGCAGCAACCCGCCCCAATATCCGCCATTCAACCACCACATAAGGCTTGATGTGGGCAGCGACCTAACCACCAGTATGCGCAACGTTTTAGATACGCTTTTTAACAGCTACACCAGGGTTTACAACGACCAAATGCTACAAACCACCGACTTGGGCGCAACCACCAACGTACAATTTAAGGTAATAAACGACATAAATGTGGGCGCAGATGGCAATGCGCTGTCTTACCTATCCATCACTTACCCTCGCAGTTTTGATGTGGCGGGCGACAGTCTGCGGTTTTTGAATTTTAAAAATACGGGTAGCGCAGCCCAGCTAAAATTTACAAACTTTAATTACAGCACGCCACTCATCTATGATTTTACCAACAACCAACGCATTATAGGTGTGCTAAATGCGGGCGATTTTTCGGTGATGATAAACCCAAATGCAGCCACAAAACGCATCTGCCTCGTGGACGAAGCCAAGATAAAACGCATCGCTACACCGATAAAACCCGTGGTTTTCAATAATTTTCAGCCCGCTACATCGTCTTACAACTACATTATTATAACCTCCGACAAGCTGCTATCCAGCGCAAACGACTATGCCAGCTACCGCCAATCGTTGGCGGGCGGCGGCTACAACGTACTGATAGCCACCACGGAACAGCTCTACGACCAGTTTTATTACGGCGTAAAAAACCACCCCATAGCCCTGCGCCATTTTTTGAACTACATGGCTACCCAGCAGCCCACGCCCATACAAAACGTATTGCTTTTGGGCAAAGGATACATTTATAAAGACCTATACAAAAACGCCGCCAACTCCGCCACCCGCTACCGAGACAACCTTGTACCCACCTACGGCGACCCCGCAAGCGACAATTTGATTACAAAAGGCATACTAAACAGCCAATATGCCCCAGCTTTTAGCATTGGACGCATAGCAGCACGCACCAACACCGATGTACAAAACTACCTAAGCAAGGTAGTAGCCTACGAAAATGCGCCCGACGGCGAATGGAAAAAAAATGTGTTTCAGGCAAGCGGCGGCATCAGCCAAAACGAGCAAATAGACTTTAAACGCTACTTGGATAGCTATGCAGCCATTATGGAGGGCAAAAAAATGGGCGCAACCACCAGCCTGTTCGAAAAAACGGTAACCGCACCTATCATCACAAACCCTACGGAGCTGCTCATAAGCAAAGCGAACGAAGGGCTGCTCTTCTACAACTTTTTTGGGCATGGCGCAGCCAGCAACCTGGCGGTAGAGCCAGGCTCGCCCGATAGGTACAACAACTCGGGCAAATACCCGCTCATGTATTTTAGCGGCTGCAACGTGGGCAATGCCTTCGATAGCTACTCTTTGGGCGAAGACTTTACGCTGTCTTACCCAAATAAGGGCGCAATAGGCTGGATAGCAGGCACAAACATAGGCTCGCCGCCCTACCTAAACGCCATGGCTACCACGTTTATAAAAAACATGAGCGATAGCCTATACGGCGAACCGCTGGGCAGAATATTTAGGCAATCGCTCGAGCAAATAACGACCATAGACAATTACGAAAAAATGCACGTGCAGCAGCTATTGCTCCAAGCCGACCCCGCCGTGCGCCTGTATAATTATAGCAAACCAGATTATACCATAAAATCCGACGGATTTTTCATCACCCCCGACAACGTAACGGCACTTTCCGACTCGTTTACGGTGGGCATAGTGGTGCGCAACTTGGGTAGGGCATCTGCCGACTCCATAAGCATAAAACTAAAACGCACGCTACCCAACGGAGCTACTTCATTTTTGGAAAACAGGCGCATAAAAGCCCCCAGCTACATAGATACGGTGTATTACACCATAAAATCGAAGGACATAGCCACCCGTGGGCTAAACCGCTTTGAAGCCACCGCCGACGCACTAAACAATGTAACCGAAACCAACGAGATAAACAATACCAGCTACTGGGATTACCTAATACGCTCCAACTCGGTGAATGTGCTGTACCCCGAAGCCTTTGCCATTACCCCAAATACAAACGTAGATTTGGTGTTTGAAAACAGCAATTTATTTGCCATAAACAAAGACTATGTAGTAGAACTGGATACAACCCAGAAGTTTAACAGCGCATATAAGCAGAGTTTTAGTGTAAATTCGCCCACAGCTTTGGTGCGGGTGAGTGTAAGTGTATTGCCACAAGACAGCGTGGTGTATTACTGGCGTGCCAAAATAAATGCACCCGATTCGCTGGGCGGCGTGTGGGACGGACGGTCATTTACGCATTTTTCGGGCAGCCCAATAGGCTGGAACCAAACCAAATACGCCCAATACCAACCCAACATACAAACAACCGAGGTGGTGATGGATACCACCACAAGGCGTTTGGAGTTTCAGCCAAACACAAAAATTTTTACGGTAAGATGCGACGGATTTTTTGCCTCACCACCCAGTAGTGCCATTGACCCAGGTATGCGCTTGGATAGGGTACTTACCAATGGCGGATACCCCTGCGAAGCCCTTTTGGACGTAACCATTATAGATGGCACAACGCTAAAACCACTCAGTGTGCTAAACTGCAACGGAAACGGGAGTCAAACTAATGTACACCGTATTTTTATAAACACCAGCGCAGGCAGACTGTCGCTAAAACAACTCATAGATACCACAGCCACAGGCAACTATGTGGGCATACTAACCCGCAGCACGGGCGCACATTTTTTGAAGTTAGACGGCTTGCTTACCTCGCTGGCGACCTTGGGTGCCGATACTTTAAAAATAAAAAGGGCTGGAACAGGACCCGTAGGCAGCGTTACCTCAATGGCATTTATAGGCAAAAAGAACGCACCCAGCTTCGCCGCAGTTACCGATACCACACTTAGCCTAAACGCAGCCAAAGACTCGGCATCGATAGCAGCCGTGGGCATCGTGGGCAAATGGTACAAAGGCAGCATTACCTCCGACAAAATAGGACCAGCCAGCAAGTGGAAACAAAGCAGCATAGCTCTAAACATAGAAGCACCAGCCGCAAACGACCTCGTTACCTACGACATAATAGGCATTAGAGCCAACGGCAGCGACAGTATAATCGTACAAAACTCGGCGCAAAGCACCACCAACCTGCAAAACATAGTAGCCGCAAGTAGCTTTCCGTACCTGAGGCTTAGAGCCAACTTTTTGGATACCATAACCCGCACAGCGCCCCAACTCCGCCGCTGGACGGTGCTATACGACGGCATACCCGAAGGCACAATACTGATAGACCAGAGCTACACTTTTTATAAAAACCCAATAGACGAGGGCGATACCGCCAAAATATCGTTGAAATATACCAATATTTCGCCATTTGTGATGGATAGTATATTGGTACGCTACGGCGTGAGCCGCACGGGCTACAGCCAAATAATCAATAAAAAAATACAGCCACTGCAACCAAACCAAACGGCTGTGCTAAACCTATCGATGCCCACGAGAAACCTCACGGAAAAAAGCCAGTTCAATGTTTTTGTAAACCCGAACTTTGCGCAGCCAGAACTTTTGCTATCCAATAATTTTGTAACCGTGCGTTTTGATGTGAGAACCGATGCAATAAAACCGCTTTTAGATGTGGTTTTTGATGGCAGGCACATTTTCAACAACGACATTGTGTCGCCGAACCCAGTTATTATGGCTACTTTAAAAGATGAAAATAGGTTTTTACAGAACTTAGATACCGCAAACTTTACGGTGAAACTCAAAAAACCAAACTCGCCCGACTTTACGCCAATCTATTTTGGTGGCAGTGATAGCCGCTTGGTGCTTTTGCCCAGAGGCAGCGATGGCAAGGCAAAAATTAATTTTACCCCACAAAACCTGCCCAACGGCGACTACGAACTTTGGGTAAATGCCACCGATGAGCGGGGAAATAGAGCAGGAACAGAACCCTACCAAATTGGGTTTAAGGTGATAAACGAGTCGGGAATTAGCAATTTTTATCCGTACCCAAATCCATTTAGCACAAAAATGCGCTTTGTATTTACGCTCACTGGCTCAGAAATGCCCGATTATGCCAAAATTCAAATTTTTACACCCAGCGGAAAAATGGTGCGTGAAATCACACAAGATGAACTCGGAAATATGTTTATAGGCAACAATGTATCGGATTTTTCTTGGGACGGAACCGACCAGTTCGGCGATAGGCTGGCAAACGGCGTTTATTTTTATAAGGTGGACATACGCAAAAACGGCGAACCAATGCCCCTGCGTGAAACCACAGGCGACAAATATTTTAAGGAACGCTTGGGAAAAATTTATATAATTAAATGATAATTCAAGTAGAAAACCCGATAGTAGAAATACACAACCTAACCGTAGGCTACCAAGGCAAGCCCGTACTTTGGAATGTGGATTGCTCGTTTCCAGAAAAAAAACTGATAGGCATCATAGGTCCCAACGGCTCGGGCAAAAGCACTTTGCTAAAAAGCATTATGGGATTGGTTGCGCCCAGTAGCGGCTACGTAAAATTGTTTGGAGCGGAGCTATCGCAGGTGCGCAGCCAAATAAGCTATGTGCCACAAAGGGAAACGGTGGACTGGGATTTTCCAGCAAGCGTGCTCGATGTGGTGCTTATGGGCAGGTACAACCCAAAAAATATGTTTAAACGCACCTCCAAAGAAGACCTAAGCATCGCCCAAGAGGCGTTGCAAAAAGTAAATTTGATGGATTTTGCAAAACGCCAAATATCGCAGCTCTCGGGCGGGCAGCAGCAGCGGGTTTTTATAGCACGTGCCTTGGCGCAGCAAGCCGAGCTGTACATCATGGACGAACCTTTTGCGGGCGTAGATGCCGCCACAGAAGAAGCCATATTACAGATTTTGATGGATTTAAAAAACCAAGGAAAAACCGTGGTAATGGTGCATCACGACCTACAAACCGCCAGCGACTTTTTCGACTGGGTGGTGCTGTTGAGCAACCGCTTGGTAGCCTCCGCACCCACCGACCAAGTGCTTATTCCAGCACTTTTGCAAGAAGCCTACGGCGGAAAGCTCACCATTTTGAGCCGCATGGGCAACGTTTTAAAGCAAAAATAACTGGTTTTTTAACTGTTTAAAGGCATTTTTAAAACAAAAATAACTGGCTTTTTAGCTGTTTACGTGCGTTTTTTAAAGCAAAAATAACTGACTTTTTAGCTGTTTACTGGCATTTCTTTTCGGATAGACAGCGAAATGCGCTTTCTGCCCAAGTCTATTTCTGTAACCCACGCCATTACTTTTTGCCCTACTTTCACCACGTCCGACGGGTTTTTTACGAACCTATCCGCAAGCTGGCTTATATGCACCAGCCCATCTTGGTGTACGCCCACATCTACAAACGCCCCAAAAGCCGTAACATTCGTTACCACGCCAGGCAGGTGCATACCCACGCTCAAATCCTGTGGCTTTTCGATGCCTTGCGCAAACTCAAACGCCTCAAACTGCTGGCGAGGGTCTCGCCCTGGCTTTTCCAGTTCTTTAAAAATGTCTTGCAACGTGGGCAGCCCCACCTGCGCACTTAGGTATTTTTTTAGGTCTATGGTTTTGCGCAGCTCGGCGTTTTGCATCAGGTTTTGCACCGTAGTTTGGGCATCTTTGGCTATGTGCGCCACCAAATCGTAGCGTTCGGGGTGTACGGCACTGCTATCCAGCGGATTTTTAGCACCTCTTATGCGCAAAAAACCAGCGGCTTGCTCGTAGGCTTTTTCGCCCAAGCGTGGCACTTTTTTTAGCTGCGCACGGCTACTAAATGCGCCATTTTCGTTTCTGTAATCCACTATATTTTGCGCCAAAGTTGGTCCCAAGCCCGATACATAGCTCAAAATTTGCTTGCTGGCGGTGTTCAGCTCCACGCCCACGGAGTTCACGCAGCTAATTACCACATCGTCCAAGCCGTGTTTTAGCGCATTTTGCTCCACATCGTGCTGGTATTGCCCCACACCGATGCTTTTCGGGTCTATTTTTACCAGCTCCGCCAGCGGGTCTATGAGCCTGCGCCCTATGCTCACTGCGCCACGCACGGTTATGTCGTGGTCGGGGAACTCCTCCCGAGCCAGCTCCGAAGCCGAATAAATAGATGCGCCGCTTTCATTTACCAAAATAATGGGCATATTTAACCCAAGTTTTTTTACGAACGATTCGGTTTCACGGCTCGCCGTTCCGTTGCCTATGGCTATAGCTTGTATTTGGTGTTTTTTGCACAAAAACTCGATGGTTTTTTGGGCTTGCGTGTGGTCGCTACTAAGCAAATAAATAACGGTATTTTCCACCAATTTGCCTTGCTCGTCCAAGCAAACCACCTTGCACCCCGTGCGCAAACCTGGGTCTATGGCTAAGGTGCGCTTTTCGCCCAGCGGCGATGCCATGAGCAGCTCTTTCAGGTTTTCTCTAAAAACGGCTATTGCCTCCAAGTCCGCCTTGGTTTTGGCTGTTGCCAGCGTTTCGTTTTCGAGCGAAGGTTTGAGCAAGCGTTTGTATGCGTCGGCTACGGCTATTTTTACCTGTTCGGCGCATTCATTGTTGGTTGCTTTTAGGCTTATTTTTTCCATTTGCAAAAAGGCTTGCGCCGCATCTGGCTCCAAATTCACTTTCAAAAATCCTTCTCTTTCGCCCCTAAGTATTGCCAGCAGCCTGTGCGAGGGCATTTGTTTTAGTTGCCCATCAAACTCAAAATAATCTCTGTATTTGGCAGCTTCTTCTTTTTTGTTTTCGTCCGCCAGTTTAACCACCAGCGCCGATGTTTCCAAAAATATTTTGCGCACCCGAGTACGCACATCTATGTTTTCGTTTATGCCCTCGGCTATAATGTCTCTTGCGCCATCGAGGGCTTCTTGGTAGGTATTTACGCCTTTTTCTGGTTGTATAAATTCCGTTGCTCGTGCCACTAAATCTATGTTTTGTTGCAGCAAAATGAGGCTTGCCAGCGGCTCTAAGCCTTTTTCTCGGGCAATGGCGGCACGGGTGCGCCGCTTGGGTTTGTAGGGCAGGTACAGGTCTTCCAACTGTGCAATGTTGGTGGCGGCAGTTATTTTTTGGGCTATTTCGGGCGTTAGGTTGCCTTGCGCCTCTATGGTTTGTAGTATAAATTTTCGGCGGTGCTCGAGTTCCTGTATTTGGGCGTGGCGGTCTCGTATTTGGGCTAACTGCACTTCGTCTAAGCCGAAAGTGGCTTCTTTTCGATAGCGTGCTATAAACGGTATGGTTGCGCCTTCTTGAAGCAAGGCGAGTGTGGCTTCTACCTGTTTTGTACTAATGTTTAGCTCGGAGGCGATGGTTTGTATAGGCATTTTTATGGGCTTTTTGGGCTGCAAATATCCAACAAAATGAGCAGTTTATGCGCAAGAGTTTTCCACAAAAAATTGATTTTGTTTGACAGAAACTGGCTATTCGGTGTAATCCAAATCTTTGCCAAAAGTATCGTTTAACTGGTAAAATGCCATTAGGGTCAGCCCAAAAACCACCACGCCTACTATGGCTGCGGCATACACTGGGTCGGTTTTTATGGAAAGATATTGGTAGCCCAGCGTCATCGGAATTACGGTACCACGCACAAAATTGGGTGCTGTGGTGGTTACGGTAGCCCGTATGTTGGTGCCGTATTGCTCCGATGCCATGGTAGCGAACAGTGCCCAGTAGCCCGTACCAAAACCCAAACAAAAAACAGTGAGGTAAAAGCCCGTGGCGGTGGCATTTTTGTTGGTTAAGTACCACGCCACGCACAAAATGCTGCCGATGATGTAGTACAAAATTACCTTTTTTCGGCTCTTGAAATACTGGCTCAATGCGCCACTAAAAAAATCGCCGATGGACAAACCAATGTAACAAAACATGATGGTTCGGCTGGCTTTTATGGGTTCTACAATGCCCAGTTTTGCCGTTATTTCGGGTGCTAATATCACCAAAATGCCTACAATAAACCAGATGGGCAAACCCAAAAAGATGCAGCTTAAATACTTGATTATCTGTTTTTTGGAGCTAAACAAACTCAAAAAATTGCCTTTGGATACGCTGGTATTTTTTAGGTCGGCATACATACCCGACTCGTACATGGCTACCCGCAGCGCAAGCAAGGCAAGCCCCAAGCCGCCGCCCACAAAATAGGCGGTTTGCCAGCTAAACCAATCGCCCACCAAGGCGGCACACACGGCACCCAAAGCCCCAAAAGTAACCACTATCATGGTACCGATGCCACGCTTTTCGGGGGTCATGGTTTCGTTTACCAGCGTGATGCCCGCACCCAGCTCGCCCGCCAAACCGATGCCCGCGACAAAACGCAAAATGGCATACGCCTCTATGCTATAAGGCGCAAAATCCAGCACAAAACCGTTTAGCACGTTGGCTACGGAATACAGCAAAATAGAACCAAAAAGCACCCGAAGCCTGCCTTTTTTATCGCCCAAAATGCCCCACAATATGCCGCCAACGAGCATTCCGCCCATTTGCATATTGAACAAAAATACCGCCTGTGTGGTAAGGGCTGCGCCGCTATAACCCAGCGCAACCAAGCTCGGCGTGCGCACAATGCCGAATAGTATGAGGTCGTAAATATCTACAAAATAGCCCAGTGCGGCTACAATTACGGTTAGGTTCAACCAGTTTGTGGTGAGTTTTTGGTTCATGCTTTGTTTTTTGGAAATGCAAAGCTAAAAAAAAATGTAGTATTATTTGATTTTATTTAAACTGACTTTTATGCCAAAATGGCAGAAACCAATAGTTTGGCATTAATTTTTAGCGGTTAATTTAAAGTAAAAAATATGCCATAATTACCGTATTTTTATTCAAAATTTGTACTATTTAAACCATGAGCCAAAAAAAAGACTATTACGATATATTGGGTGTAGCCAAAAATGCGTCTGCCGATGAGCTAAAAAAAGCCTATCGCAAGGCGGCTATACAGCATCACCCCGACAAAAACCCAGGAGATAAGGGCGCAGAAGAAAAGTTTAAGGAGGCTGCACAGGCTTACGAAGTACTAAACGACACCCAAAAACGTGCGCAATACGATCGCTACGGGCATCAGGCGGAGCAGTTTGGCGGCGGAGGCGGTGGCGGCGGCGGATACGGAAACGGTCCGAGCATGGAAGATATTTTTAGTAATTTTGGCGATATATTCGGTGGTGGCAGCCCATTTGGTGGGCGTGGCGGCAGCCGTGGCGCACGCCAAGTAAACAAGGGCGAAAATGTGCGCATTCGGGTGAGGCTTACCCTCGAGGAAATAGCCAACGGCTGCGAAAAAAATATTAAACTGAAAAAATTTGTGAGCTGTAAGCAATGCAGCGGCTCGGGCGCAAAGGATAGTAGCTCGGTGCAAACCTGCAAAACTTGCGGCGGGCAAGGCGTGGTGCGCCGTGTGCAGCAAACATTTATAGGTGCGATGCAGACTACGGTAACTTGCCCATCGTGCAATGGCGCAGGGCAAAGCATAACGGGCAAATGCACAAAATGTACGGGCAGCGGACGTGAATACGCCGAAGAAACCGTGCAAATAAAAATACCCGCTGGCGTAGCCGAAGGAATGCAGCTAAATGTATCGGGCAAGGGAAATGCGCCCGAAAGAGGCGGCGTAAACGGCGACCTAATCGTACTCATAGAAGAAATAAAACACGAGGTGCTAACCCGAGACGGCAACAACTTAATATACGAACTCCACCTAAACTACGCCGATGCCGTGCTGGGTACAAGCATAGAAATACCGACCCTCGACGGAAAAGCAAAGGTAAAAATAGACGCTGGCACGCCCGC
This sequence comes from Bacteroidota bacterium, assembly GCA_043765195.1. GTDB lineage: Bacteria > Bacteroidota > Bacteroidia > UBA7662 > JAYUJN01 > JAYUJN01. Next base: position 39,606 of record JAYUJN010000036.1, read on the forward strand.
TGGCAAAGTGCTTAGGCTGCGTGGCAAGGGTTTGCCCGAGGTAAACAGCTACGCCCACGGCGATTTGCTGGTTTACACCAATATTTACGTACCCAAGGAAGTGAGTAGGGCGGAGATAGAGCGGTTGGAGGAGATGCGCAAATCTGCTACATTTACCCCAAATGCCGCCAATACGCACAACGACAAGGGATTTTTTGATAGAATGAAGCAGTTTTTTGAAGGATAATGCGCCGATGCAAACCGAAAATTTTGATTATGCGCTGCCTACACACCAAATAGCCTCCGAGCCTATCTCCCCTCGAGATGCGTCCAAATTATTGGTTTATAAAAACGACACGATAACCCACCAGCACTTCGGGCTACTGCCCGAAGTGCTGCCCGAAAACGCCGTTTTGGTGTTCAACGATACCAAGGTAATACCCGCCCGACTTATTTTTACGAAAGAAACGGGCGCAAAAATTGAGTTGTTTTGCCTGCAACCGCTGCAACCGCACACCGATATGGCGTTGGCTATGCAGCAACCAAACCAATGCACGTGGCTGTGCATGGTGGGCAATGCCAAACGCTGGAAAGATGAAACGCTGCGGCTGGAATACCAAAACCAAACCATTACCGCCCAAAAAACAGCCACAACGCCGCTGGGCTGTGAGGTACAGTTTGAGTTTAGCACCTGCGATTTTGCTATGGCACTGCGTGTTTTTGGCGAAATGCCGCTACCGCCCTACCTCAACCGCCGCCCCACGCCCCTCGATGCGCAAAACTACCAAACCATGTACGCCGCCCACAGCGGCGCAGTAGCCGCACCCACGGCTGGGCTGCACTTTACGCAAAATGTGCTACAAAACCTCCAAAACAAGGGCATCACCCAACTTTATGCCACGCTGCACGTGGGCGCTGGCACTTTTAAGCCTTTGCAGCCCAATACCAAGCTCGAAGACCACGTAATGCACACCGAACAAATATGCGTGGAGCTGGCATTTTTGCAAAAACTCAGCCAACACATCGCCCAAAAAAAGCCCGTGGTAGCCGTGGGAACTACCGCTATGCGCACCCTCGAGAGCATTTATCACTTGGGTATAAAAGCCGCCAAGGGCGAAAACCCTACGTTTTTGGCGCAATGGCAAGCCTACGAGCAACCTACGGTTTCGGTAACAAATGCCTTAGATAGCCTGATGGATTATATGCAAAAAAATGGGCTAACCCAACTTGTGGCGCACACCCAAATTATGATTGTTCCTGGCTTTGTGTTCAACATTTGTAGCGCATTGGTTACCAACTTTCACCAACCAAAAAGTACCTTGCTGTGCCTCGTAGCTGCATTTGTAGGCACGGATTGGAAAAAAATATACGACGAAGCCCTAAGCAACCAATACCGCTTTTTGAGCTACGGCGATAGTAGTATTTTGTTTAAAAAACAGGCGCAAAACGGGTAATTTATGCGTAAAAACTAAAAAATATCGTACATTTACACCAAAAAGATATGCGCTACTTCGCCACTTTACTCGTTTGCATTTGGGCTACCTGCCTGCCCGCCCAGCAGCCCACGCCCACCTACACCGCCAGCACCAAAACCAACGACCACATCGGTAGTATAGAGGAAGAAACCGAGTGGAGCTTGGGTTGCAGCAGCATTTACTGTGCGGTAAATTACCAAATTGTGGTGTCGAGCGAGGTGGCGCACCCCGAAGATGCCTACGGTGCCAACAGCCTAAAAGATTTTGACCTGACCAGCCCTTGGATAGCGCAAAAAGGGATAGGCGAGTTTTTTGAATATACCGTAACCGAAAGAAACCGCCCGCAAAACAAGCCAAATTTGGGCTTCACGGAGTTTTATATTTTCAGCGGACACCGAAAAAACATGGCGTTGTGGAATACTTACGCCCGACCAAAAAAACTAAAAATGTTTGTAAACGACCAACTGTTTGCGTACATAAACCTATCAAATACCTACAAGCAACAAACCGTAAAACTGGCACCGATTGGTTTGTCGGGCAAAAAAACGGTGGTGAAATTTGAAATAATGGAAGTGTATGCGGGCAAAAAACCTGCGGTAGCCATCGCCGAAATTGCCTTTGATGGCATAGGCATTTTTTAAATTTCGGCGTTAGTTATCCAGCAATAATCCGATTTTTTCTATTACTTCGTCCACCGTTATGTGGTTTATGCACGGGTTTTTTGGCATGATGCAGTCTATTTGGTTGCACGGATTGCAGGGCAGCTTGTGATGCAAAAACGCCGTTTGTGTGCCGTAGGGCGCAAAAATGTGCGGCTCTCCCGGACCAAAAAGCGTGATAGTTGGTGTGTTAGCGGCGGCGGCGAGGTGCGCTGGTCCGCTCTCGTTGCCAAGCATGAGGGTAGCTTTTTTTGCCAGAGCCACATAGTCCATGAGCGTGCCTTGCCCCGCAAAATTATAGGTTTCGAAGTAAATGAGCGACTGAATTTTTTGGATAGCCATCGCCTCCGAGTCGTCGCCCACAAATATAATTTCCAAACCCCGAGCATCTTTTAGGTAAACGGCTATTTCGGCAAACTTGGCGGGCGACCAGCGGCGCAGCTTTTTGCGAGCGCCCGTGTGCAGCAGCACAAACTTGGCTATGTTGTGCCGTTGCAAAAAAAGTTGGGCGTTTTGTTCGTTGCGGCTTGCCGTAAAAATGGTTGTATTGGGGCTTAAAGGCGGCGAAAGCAAAATGGGCTCAATTACCTGCAAATTGGTGTGTACCTCGTGCGGGTGTTTGGCTTTGGAAAACTTGTTTTTGAGCCGCACCGAGCCTCTATCCAAGCGTATTTTTGGGCGGTGCAGCAACGCAAAAAACAAGCTCTGCCACGTGCCTCTTAGCTCCAAAATGAGCGGATAGTAGCCGCTAAGTTCGGTTTTTTGGTGTACTATATGGTGTATGTACGGGCAGTTTTGTACCAGTGGCGCTACAAATTTTTTGCACCAAAGCGTTATTTCAGCATCGGGATAGCGCTCGTGTAGGGCTTCAAATACAGGCAAAGTGGTAGCCATGTCGCCTATTTCGTCTAAGCGCACTATTAAAATGCGTTTGAAATCCACGGTGCGTGGTTTTTTGAAGGCATTTAGGCATTTGCTCACAAGCCAAGAGGCAAAATAAAGTCTTTTTTCGGCATCAATCATTACACAAAAGTACAACAAAAAAAATAATAGTATATTTATAAAAAAAACTGCGAATATTCGCTAATTTCGTATCTTTGTGGCTCATTAAACCAAAAGTTTAAAAAATGAAAATACCCGTTTCTTTGACCGAAAACTCTCGATTGTCTTCCGTGGATTTCGACAACATTCCGTTTGGTAAAGTTTTTTCTGACCACATGTTCGTAGCCGACTACGACGGCGAACACTGGCACAGCCCACGCATTATACCTTATGGCACCATGGAAATGTCGCCGTCCATATCGGCATTGCACTACGGGCAGGCTATATTTGAGGGCATGAAAGCCTACCACAATGCGGCTGGTATGCCTACTCTTTTTAGGGCAGAAGACCATTTGGCACGCTTTAATAGGTCGGCAGGTAGGCTGTGTATGCCCGCCATGGACCACGATATGTTTATAAACGGCTTAGAAAAACTGGTGGAAATAGACCACAACTGGATACCCGAAAACGTAAATAATGCCCTGTACATTCGCCCCGTGATGTTCGCCACCGACGAATTTTTGGGCGTGCGCACCTCCACTACTTACCGTTTTGTGATTATGAGCGGACCCGTGGGTCCGTATTATAGCAAGCCACTAAAAGTGCTGGTTTCCACCAATTATGTGCGTGCTTTCCCTGGTGGCGTGGGTTTTGCGAAGGCGGCTGGCAACTATGCCGCTGCGCTGCACCCCACGGCTATGGCGCAAAACTTGGGCTACGACCAGCTCATTTGGCTCGATGGCGTAGAGCGAAAATACGTAGAGGAATTTGGTACAATGAACCTGTTTTTTATCATAAATGGCAAGCTCATCACGCCTTTGTGCAAAGGAACTATTTTGGAGGGCATTACCCGAGACAGCATTTTGAAACTGGCGAGGCACTTGGGCATCGAAACCGAAGTAAGAGAAATATCCATAGACGAAATACTGCAAGCGCACCAAAACGGCGAGTTGGAAGACGCTTTTGGCTCGGGAACAGCCGCCACCATCACGCACTTGGCACGCATTACCTACCAAGATTTTGAAATAGAGCTGCCCCCAGTAGAAACCCGCAAGGTATCGCTTTTGCTCAAAAGCACGCTGTCGGAAATACGCACCTCGCAAATCCCCGACCCATTTGGTTGGGTAAAACAGCTCCGAATATCCGAAATAGCTTTGGTTTAAATACATTTAAAAAAACCTCCGATTTTTACAAATCGGAGGTTTTTCGTTTTCAGGTCATTTGCTCCGCTCGGTTTCGGGGTGAAAAGTGCGCCAGCTATGCCAAAACTCTTGCACGGCTTGCATGGGTTTTAGGCTCTCGATAGCCGAATTGTTTAGCTGCATTGCTGGCTTGCCATCTAAGCTATATGCGTAAAGTCCGTTGTAAATGGTGTCGTTTTTTAGTGTAAATAGTTGGTTTGCGGCTCTGCGTTCAAAGGCAAAAAAGCTCTGCTTGTCTTTACCGAGTACCAAAACCACGGGCATTTTGCCCACAAAATCGTTTACAATGCCTTGCTTTTTTAGCAAGTTCCAATCAAAAGCCTTGCTACTGTCTTTTGTTTTTATACCAATTACCCACGATTTTTTTTGCCAAGATAGGCTATCGCTGCGGGTGAGTGCGCTCTTGCCTCTGCCTGTTTCGTAGCGGCTCATGCTGTCGTATTCGGCTTGGTAAGCGGGGTCGGGCTGCATCACCAGAGTATTTGGGTGTAGCCTAATCCATTGACTAAGAGGCATTTGAAAAAACGCCAACTCCCTCAACTGGCTTCCTTTGAGCTTGCCCGCCACGGCTTCGCCAGTAGCCTGTCGCCACCAGCTACCAGTGGCTTGGTCTTCAAACATGGCATTAAAATGATCCATACCCACGAGGCGAAACTGCGCTGGCTTTCCCGCCACCATAGGCTCAAATATGCGCCCCGACCTACAAACCGTGCAATACGTAACCATAATGCGCTCGCCCGCAAGCGTATCCAGCACTTGGTGGTGGTAGCCAAGGTACTGAATGGGGTACGCCTTCGCTGCGCCCGCCCGCTCGATGCCCAAAATCAGTCGGTTGGTATCCACTTTGTTTTGGGTTGCGGTGAGCATAAAAACCTTGTTCGGTTGGTAAAACATGGTATCGGCTGCCATCATAAAATGAACGGTATATAAAACCAAACCCCAAACAGCCACGGCAATTATGGGCAAAATTTTGGAACTCCAACTGTGCCGAAAAAATGCAAACAACGCCAAAGCGCCGATTGAAACCCTGAAAAGCCAGCGGAATTTGTATAAAAAATACGCCAAGTCGATGGTATTTGTTTCTTGGCTGCCTGGCATGGGCATAATAAAATACACATTTAGCAGCTCAAAGGCGATAAGCCCAAAAATGCTGACATAAAACAGTTTTTTCATCTATGTATGGTTTTTTGTGGTAAAAAATTTGTGGTGTTATCCGTTTTTATTGGTAAAAAGTGCTACAAAACCCACCAAAAAAGTGAGTGAAAAAATACAAAGCGCATTGCCGTAGCCGCCAAGCGCATACACCAGCCAGCCAATGCAAAAAACGACTGATGCCGTAAATATCCTGCCAACATTAAAGCAAATGCCCGTAGCCGAAGCCCGAAACTCAATGTCGAAAAACAGGGGAATGTAATCGTTTAGCAAGCCCTGACTAAGCCCAAAAAACAGCGACAAAAGTGCCATTTCTATGTATGTAATGGGCAAAACCTGCGCATTGGTGAGAAATAAAACGATGGAAAGCACAAAACAACCAAAAAAACACCAGAGCAATGCCGTTTTTATGCCTAAATACCGACCAATCCACCCCGAAAAAAAACCGCCCACCAAACCCCCAACGGCAAAGAGCATCATGCTCAAACCACGGACTTTTTGGGCAACTTCGGGCTGTGCGATGGTTTGCACCCAGGTGGGTAGCCACGAAAATACCGCCCAAAGCCCAATGAGCATCGAGCCGTAAATGAGGCTGCCATACGCCAGTTTGGGCAACAAACTGCGCTTGTTCTGCACCGATTTTTGGGCTTTTATCCCTTTTTTAGCTTGCCATTCTTGGCTTTCATTTATAGTGTAATGCGCCACCACGGCGAGTGCCACGCAAACAATTCCGACCCAAAAACCCTCACGCCAGTTGCTAAATGAATAGGTGATTAACCCAGCAGAAAAAATTCCTATGGGAAACGAAATGGATAAAATGCCCAAGGCAATGCTCCTGCTTTTGGTGTGCCATGCTTCGGCTACCAAAATGGCGGTGGTGAGTAAAATGCCGCTTGCCCCAAAACCCGAAAAAAAGCGAAACGCCGCTACCCATTGCCAGTTGGGGGCATGAGCCGTAGCAAATGTAAAAATACCTACGAAACCCAAAGAGGCTAAAAAAGCGTTTTTTCTGCCGTATAAATCTGAGTAGTAGCCGAGTGCCAAGCCGCCTGCGGTCATTCCGAACAAAAATACGGAGGCGATGATTGCGCCAATATGCTCGCCCTGCTGGGCTTGTATGCCGAAGGTACGCAACACGTCGGGTAGGTACGCCGACATGAGCGAGGAGGTAATACCCGCAAAAATGCCCGCAACGAAACAAATTGAAAATAAAATGGATTGATGCCTCGTCGTCTTTGGTGCGCTGTTTGGTATTTCCATTTAAAGTGCGGCGGTTTTTAGGTGTTCGTAGCCTTCGTCTGGGCGGTAATAACCCTTGTCTTTCAGCCTTTTTGCCATTTCGGTGTAGTAATTTTCGTCGGTGGGGGCTACGGTAGCCAAGCCATCTACGTATCGGTTATAAAAACTAAAAAGTGCGGCTATCATCACCGTATCATGCAGCTCCATGTCGGTAGCGCCCAAGTTTTTGGCGGTTTCTACCATTTCTGCGCTCACATTTTTGCCATTTTCCTGCACTTCGGCGGCTATGGCGAGCAAGGCTTTCATTTTATCGCTTACGGGCGTTTGGTTTATGTCGTTTTTCATGCACGCCACGGTGTCAGGCTCGCCCAAATAAGCGTTGGCGGCAGCCGAGTGCGAGGTAGCGCAATAAGTACAGCCGTTTTTGTGCGATACAATGGTGGCTATCAGCTCACGCTCGGCTTCGGTGAGCGAGTTTTCGCCCCGCAAAAGTATTTGAGTAAGCTCCCTGAGCGGTTTCGAAGCGTCTTTTCGGTACTCGAGTAAGCCAGTTACGCCTGGCAGGTGCGCTGGAAGTGCTATGTGTGGCATTTTAGTATTGATTTTAACCACAAAAATAATCATCAAAAATCAATTACCAACAATTTAAGTTTTTGAGTAACTTTGTCCATGAAAAATTTAAAATCCTTGTCGTTTTGGGCTATTGTTGGCTTTTTTATCATTGGTTTTGTGGGCTTATACAACCAAGCCCGCTGGAACAATCCCGATAAGCGGTTTAGGGTGATTTATTGGGACGTGGTTTCGTACTACGCCTACCTGCCCGCCACATTTATTTACCACGATATTTCGCTGTCGTTTGCCAATTCGGAGGCAATTAAAAACAGCAACGACATTGTTTTTTGGGGCAATCCGCTACCCAACAGCAAGCAAGTGATAAAAACCACGATGGGCGTGGCGTTTTTTTATGCGCCTTTTTTTGCCGTAGCGCACTTGCGGGCGCATTTTAGCCACGGAAAATATGCGCCCAACGGATTTTCGTTGCCCTACCACAGGTATTTGGCGTTTTCGGGGCTGTTTTGGGGCTGCATCGCTTTGTTTGTACTGCGCAAACTACTCAAAATTTATTACAGCGATTGGGTCGTAGCCTTGGGGTTGGTTACGGTTTCGTTCGCCACCAACTTTTACAACTACACCGTTTACGAGGGCTGCGTGGCGCATATTTACGGCTTTTTGCTCATCACCTGTTTTACTTTGTGTTGCGTGCATTGGACCCAAAAAATCACGCTACGAAACTCCATGCTCTTAGGCTTTTTGGCTGGGTTCATCATTTTGTTGCGCCCCACAAACATTGTGGTTTTGGTCATTCCCATTTTTTTGGGCGTAACCAATTGGCAAAGTTTTCGTTTGCGTTTAAACCATATTTTTAGCCATTTTTCGTACATTTTAGTTTCGGCATTTTGCGCATTTTTGGCGTTTCTGCCGCAGCTTTTATACTGGAAATACGTAACTGGTTCGTACCTATTTTTTAGCTATGGCAATGAGCGTTTTTTTTGGCAAGACCCCAAGCTCATCGAGTTTGTACTTGGCTACCGAAAAGGCTGGTTGGTGTACTCGCCCGCCATGGTTTTTGGCATTTTGGGGCTATTTTTACTGCAAAAAAAAGCCCGTGCATTCGCCATTCCCATCGTTTTAGTCATGGGTTTGAGCATTTATGCGCTATCCTGCTGGTGGGCGTGGTGGTTTGGCGGCAGTTTTGGCAGCCGCAGCTTGGTAGATTTTTATGGCTTGATGGCTGTGCCTATTTGCGCATTTTTCAGCTACGGATTTGACAGAGAAAAGCGAAAACAAAAAACTTTTTTTTGGGTGAAACACGTGGTTTTTTGCTCCATTTTGGCATTTTTTATACACCTAAATATGTACCAAACCCGCCAGTACCGCACAGGTTTGATACACTGGGACGGCATGACGAAACAGAGCTACTGGGCTATTTTTTTACAAAACCACTATCCGCCTTACTACGACAACATGATAAAACAACCCGACTACGAAGCGGCAATGGAGGGCAAAAATCGTTAGTTTTGCAGCGCATCGAGGGCGATAAACGCCATTAAGCCCGCACCTATTTCTAAGGCGGATTCCTCTATGTCGAAACTAGGTGTGTGTACGCCCGAAACGATGCCCCGAGCCGTATTGCGAGTGCCTAAGCGGTAAAAACACGCCCTTGTAACCTGCGAGTAATACGCAAAATCTTCGGCAGCCATCCATTTATCGAGGTCCACCACATTTTCTTCGCCCAGATAGGCTATGGCAGCATTTTTGGCTCGGCTTGTCAGTATTTCGTCGTTGTAAAGCACAGGATAGCCCTTTTCTACCACAAATTCGCAGGTTGCGCCCATGGCTTGGGCTATTTGTTCCGCCATATTTTTCATGGTTTGGTGCGCTTTGTTGCGCCACGGCTCGTCCATCGTCCTAAAAGTTCCCTTCACCATTACCTCCGCAGGCAGCACGTTGTAGGCATCGCCGCCTTTTAGGGTACAAAACGACAGCACCGACGGCGTGAGCGGATTGGCTACTCGGCTCACAATTTGCTGCAACGCCACAATGATGTGGGCGGTAATAAGTACGGCATCGGCACTAAGGTGGGGCATGGCGGCGTGTCCGCCCTTGGCACGCACAAAAAACGTGATTTCGTCGGCGGAAGCCATGTACTGCCCCGAGCGAAAGCCCACTTTTCCTGCATCTATAAACGGCATAACGTGCTGACCTACAATGCCCTGCGGCTCGGGGTTTTGCAGCACGCCTTCGGCTATCATTACCGAGGCACCGCCTGGCAGTTTTTCTTCCGAGGGCTGAAAAATGAGCTTGACCGAACCCTCAAAATCGTTTTTCAGGGCTTGTAAAATGTGTGCCACGCCCAGCAGCGATGCCGTGTGCGCATCGTGCCCGCAGGCGTGCATTTTGCCTTCGTACTTACTTTTGTAGGGTACTTCGTTTATTTCTTTTATGGGCAAAGCGTCCATATCGGCACGCAAGGCAAAGGTTTTTTTGTCGGGATTTTTACCTTTTATGAGCGCTACCACGCCCGTTTTGGCGATGCCCACGCTGTGTTCCACGCCCAACTTTGTGAGTTCCCCCGACACAAAAGCCGCCGTTTCGTGTTCCTCGAAGGCAAGCTCGGGGTGCTGGTGCAAATGCCTGCGATAGGCTATAATTTGGGGCAAAATTTGCTGGGCTAACCCGTGTATTTTTGATTTTAGCTGTTGCATTTCGTTGTTTTTTAGGGCAGATAGGTTTCTAAAATGGTACTGTTTTCTTGCGGTTCTATGCTTATGTTTTTTATGCAGGCTGGCAAAAGTACCACGTCGCCTTGTACGAGTTGGGTGGTTTGCTGGTCGGTTTTTAGGTGGCACGAGCCTTGGGTACAAATAAAAATAACGAAACTATCTATGTCGTTGTAGCTACGTGTTATTTCTTTGTCTATTTGTAATTTATTGGTAACAAAATAGTTGCAATGCACAATGGCATTTACTTCATTGGTTTTTTCGGTGTAATGGGTTTTGTATTCGGCGTGCTTTTTGTAGTCGAGCGCCTCGAGGGCAAGCTCGGTGTGCAGCTCACGCAGGTTGCCTTGTGCGTCGGGTCTATCGAAGTCATAAATGCGGTAGGTTATGTCGCTGGTTTGCTGTATTTCGGCGAGCAGCAGCCCCTTGCCGATGGTATGCACCCTGCCAGCGGGCAAAAAGAAAACGTCGCCCGCCTGCACCTGCTCGGTGTTCAAAATGTCGTTGAGTTGGTTTTTTTGGAGCTTTTCGAGGTAAATTTCTTGGTTTACATCGCTGTTGAACCCTGCGATGAGCTGCGCACCTTCGTCGGCTTGCATGATGTACCACATTTCGGTTTTACCAAAACTGTTGTGCCGCTGCTGGGCGAGTTCATCGTTAGGGTGCACCTGTATGGATAGGTCGTCGTTGGCATCTATAAACTTGATGAGCAACGGAAAATTGTTTTTGAACTGCTCCCAAACTTTACCGCCCAGCAGCTCCGCTTGGTAGGTTTGTGTCAGTTGGTTGAGGGTTTGGTCTTTTAACTTACCATTTTTCACCACCGATACGTCGCCCGCCACGCCCGATATTTCCCAGGTTTCGCCGCAGTTGGGCAAGGGCGCAAAATCTTTTTTTAAGATGGTTTTTATTTTTTCGCCACCCCAAATTTTATCTTTAAAAATGGTTTGGAACTGTAATGGATACAACATTTTGTGTGTTTTAGCGTGGTATTGGTTTGTTGTGTGGGTCGTTGCTTGGGTAGTTTAGCTCTTGGTCGAGCTGTGCCTCGAGCTCGGGCGTGATAAAATGCTCGAGTTCTTCGGCATTGGCGTGTACGTGGTCGGCGGGCATGTGCAGCTTTTTGTAGAGGTACATTTCCCAGAGGCGGTGCAGGCGAGCGATGCGTTTGGCTTCTATTGTGCCTGCCTCGGAGGGGAAATATTCGTGGTTTTGTTGGTTCAAAAAGCCTCTTTTTTGGAGCGTTTTCAGCCCCAATTTAAGCTCCGTATGCGAAAACTTTTGTAGTAGCATGGTTTCGGTTTGCGCCACTACTGCGCTGTTTTTTTGTTCGGATAAATGGTAAAACGATTTGAGTATGTTTTCGCAAATGATTTTTGTATGGCGTTTTTTTGCCAAAATCATTTTGACCAAAAGACCTCTTTCGGGTGCAAAAATAACGGCAAAAAACACAAAAAAGCACAAAAAAACCACAATGCACGGACCCGTGGGCATGGCAGGAAGCAAATAACTTATTAGGCAACCGAGCCAAGCCGCCGCTGCGGCTATAAAACCCGCAAGAACCAATATCGTTTTTAGGTTGGTGGAAAAAAAGCCCGCCGCCACGCACGGCGCTATCAGGAGCGATGCCATAAGTACCACGCCCACGCCTTGTATGCCCACCGAAACTGCCAATACGGTGAGTGTGGACAGCAAAAAATCTAAGAAACGGGTGGGCAATCCACGGGTTTGGCTGTATGCTAGGTCGAAACTGAATAGTTTTAGTGGCGTATAAAAAACCACCACGGCGGCTATCAAAAACAAAGAAACACCGCCAAAAATATACACATCTTGCTCGGTGAGCGATGCCGCTTTGCCAAACAAATACTTATCCAACCCCGACTGAGCCGCATTGCCCGTTTGCTGAATGGCGGTGAGCAACAAAATGCCCAGCCCAAAAAACAGGCTCAACACAATGCCAATGGCAGCGTCGGGCTTGGTTTTGCTGTGTTTTACGATGGCATCGGTGAGCAGCAGCGAAAGCCAGCCCGCCACCACCGCACCAACCATAAGCACCGCAGTATTTTTGGTTTGGGCGAGCATAAATGCCACACAAATGCCAGGTAAAACCGAGTGCGCCACCGCATCGCTCACCAAGGCACGCTTGCGCAGCACCGTAAAGCAACCCACCACGCCCGCACCAGCCGCCAGCAGCATCGTACCCAGCACCACGTACACCAAGTTTGGCTCGGACAACAAAAAAAACTCCTTCATTTTTTTACCATTTTTTGCGGTTTACCCATTGCACCAAATGCTCATTCGTTTTATACCCAAATCGTTTTTATACCACTTACGTACCCAAAAATTAATCTAAAATAGCAGGCAAACTGCCATGGTAAGGCTTGGCAAAATCGGATATTTCGCCATAATTTACGCCATTTACCACAAAATTACTTGTACTTACATTGCCCAAAAGCGCAAACGGCACATTGAGCATGGCTTCAAACTCGGCTTTTTGCTCGGGTTTTATACACACTATTGCCCTGCCTTGCGCCTCCCCAAACAAAAAAGCATCGAGCCTATCTGCACCCAAATCTTGTACATTTACACCCAAATTATTGGGCATTGCCATTTGCAAAAGGCATACAAACAAACCGCCATCGCTTACATCATTCATCGAAACGGCTATTTTTGCCGCCGAAATGCGGTGCAGGTTTTGGTGCAAAAGTAGCTCTTCTTCCAAATTAAAATAGGGCGCAGGGCTAAATTTTTGGTTGTGGTAGCTATACACGTATTGCGAGCAAGCCAAGTCGCTGGGGTTTTTACCCAAAAGATATATCAAATCACCAACTTGCTCAAAAGCAATGCCTCTGTGCGTGGTTTTATCGTTCAAAATGCCGAGCATCGCTATCACAGGCGACGGATACACAGGCACAACCGAGCCGTCGGGCATCGTAGATTGGTTGTAAAAGCTCACATTTCCGCCCGTAACGGGCGTATCCAACGCCAAACAGGCGGTACTCATGCCTTGTATGGCTTGCTCAAACTGCCAATACACCTCTGGGTTGTGCGGGTTGCCAAAGTTCAAACAGTTGCTTATCGCCAACGCCTCGCCGCCCGAGCAGGCGATGTTTCGAGCCGCCTCGCACACGGCTATTTGCGTACCAATGTTCGGTTGGGCATACACATATCGGCTGTTGCAATCTATGGTCAGTGCCAAGGCTCGCTCCGTGCCTTTTAGGTTTACGATGCTGGCGGCACTCGGCTTATTGGTACACATATTGAGCGTGCCTATTGTGCCGTCGTATTGCTGCGTTACCCAGTTTTTGCTGGCTATGTTTGGGTGCGCCGCAAGGTGTAGCATGGCATCTTTTATGCTTTTGGGCTGGGGGATATTATTTATGTCGTATTTTTTTATTTCTTGCAAATAAGCAGGTTCTTTGCTCGTTCTACTGTACTGGGGTGCGCCGCCGCCCAGCACGAGGCTGTCGGGGTTTACTTCGGCTACTATCTCGTTGTTTTGTATAAAAATGAGGTTGTTTTCGGGTATCACTTCGCCTATTTGTACGCAATTCAAATCCCATTTTTCAAACACCCTCACAATTTCTTGCTCCATGCCTTTTTTGCCCACAATAAGCATACGCTCCTGGCTTTCGGAGAGCAAAATTTCGTAGGCTTTCATGTCTTTTTGGCGTGTAGGCACTTTGTCTAAGTCTATTTTCATGCCCGATTTTCCCTTTGCGCTCATTTCCGAAGTAGAGCAGGTAATGCCCGCTGCGCCCATGTCTTGCATACCTATTACTGCGCCAGTTTCTATTACTTCGAGGGTAGCCTCGAGCAGTAGTTTTTCCTGAAAAGGGTCGCCCACCTGCACCGATGGCAGGTCTTTTGCGCTGTCTTTGTTTAGGTCGCCGCTGGCGAAGGTAGCACCGTGTATGCCGTCTTTTCCAGTAGCCGAGCCTACTATAAATACAGGGTTTCCATCGCCGTAGGCTATGGCAGAAACCGTTTTGCCCTTGGGTACTATGCCCACCGAAAGTGCGTTTACCAGCGGATTTTGGTTAAAGCACTCATCAAAAAAAACCTCGCCGCCCACCGTAGGCACGCCAAACGAATTGCCATAGTCGCCTATGCCTTTTACCACGCCACGCACAATCCACTGGGTTTTGGGCAGCAGCGGGTTGCCAAACCTCAGCGAATTTAGCTGCGCTATGGGTCTGGCACCCATCGTAAATATGTCTCTGTTGATGCCGCCCACGCCCGTGGCTGCGCCTTGGTACGGCTCTATGGCAGATGGGTGGTTGTGGCTCTCTATCTTAAATGCCACGGCTATGTCGTCGCCCACATCTATCAGTCCCGCATTTTCTTCGCCCGCTTTTGCGAGCAGTCGGCTGCCTTCTTTGGGCAATGTTTTGAGGAGTTTTATGCTGTTTTTGTAGCTACAATGCTCGCTCCACATTACGGAGTAAATGCTTAGTTCCGTAAAGTTGGGTATGCGCCCAAGTATGGTTTTTATTGCTTCGTATTCTTCGGGTATTAAGCCCAGTTTTTGGGCAGTTTCGAGGGTAGTTGGTTGTGCTTGCATTGGGCTATTTATTCATTTAGTAGTCGTTCTATATTTTCAAAATAATCCATGGAGTCATCTACAAAAAACGACAGTTCGGGTATTACCCGCAATTGACCTTTGGTTTTTTCTCCTAATTTTTTGCGTATTTTGCCTTTGTTTTCGGCAAGTATTTCTAAGGCTTGGTCGGCGTTGGTTTTAAATATGCTCACATAAATTTTTGCCACGCCCAAGTCGGGGCTTACCCTTAGTTTGGTAACACTTACCATTGAGCCTGGTTCAAAAAGCGAATTTAACTCAAAACTCAGTATGTGCGCCAGGTCTTTTTGTAATAATTTAGCTACTTTTAGCTGTCTTGTGCTTTCTTTTTGCATTGTTTGCTGTGCGTTATTTGCTGTATGTTTGTGTGCCTTGTGGTATTAGGGTTATGCCCGCAAATGGCAGCCAGTTGGGTATTTGCGTTTTTATAATGGATTGGTTGTTGCTCACAAAATTTCTTTGCAACCTACTTCCAGCATCGTTTAC
Source organism: Bacteroidota bacterium (assembly GCA_043765195.1). Classification (GTDB taxonomy): domain Bacteria; phylum Bacteroidota; class Bacteroidia; order UBA7662; family JAYUJN01; genus JAYUJN01. The sequence goes on from JAYUJN010000036.1 coordinate 54,702, forward strand.
AGAACCCGTTTGGGTGGGCAGCGCCAAGGCTGGCACTTGTGCCGTTGGGGCTGGTATTTCGAAGTTTGCGCTTATATAATACGCCGATTTTTTGGTCATTACATACACGCCCGTGGAGGTTTTGTTCCACAAAAAATAAAGTGGCGCATCTAAGTTGTTTTGCGGCGCAAGTTCTGGTATGCTGTCGGTGAGGGTGTAGGGCAATATGTTGGCTTTGGCAAACGAACCCGTGGTGGCATTGAAAAAAGCGATGGCTTGCACATACACTTGCCTCTGCCCGCCCGAGCCGTCGGTTATTGTTTGGGGCGCAAACACAAAAGCTGCTATCAGGCTGCCGTTGGGGGCGGGTATGGCACTGGCTATTTGGGGTGCGGTGCGTGCCTCGGTAAAGTAGCTCTGGCGAAAAGGCTCAGAAACCACCAGTTCCGTTTGGGTTTTTGTAACCAAATTAAACAGGTAGCCCTTATTTTTGGCTATGGCTGTGGCTCGCTCTTCGCCTTGGGCGTTGGTAAAATAATAAAAATTTTGGTTCTGAAAATCGCCGATGCTCGGGTCTAGTATCTCCATAACCGTTTGCGGGTTTTGCAGCAGGCTATCGGTCGTTACCAGCCTCATGCGCCAGTTGGTGGCGGTTAGGTCTTCGTAATAGGCTTTTTCGGGGCTTTGGCTATCGTATATCGATGTGGTTATCAATATTTTACTCGTTTTTCCATTGAGCCAAGAGGCATTTAGTTCTCGGCTTACTTCTACCGTATCTTTTTTGCAGCTAAATAAACCAAGGCACACCAGCAAAGCGGCGATGGCGTTATTATTAAAGCGTTTTTTCATGGTTTTTTTTTATACAAAGGTACAAAAAATAAATGCCACAGCCAAAAACAAAAATGCGTAGCCTAACCAATTTCAGGCTGGCATAAGCCACGCATTTTTGGGGTGTTACTCCGTAATCGTAGAGCCTGCGGCTTTGAGCGTATCCACTATTTGTTTTACCTTTTGGGAACTGCCACGCCTACAAATAAGCAGCGCATCTGGCGTATCTACTATAATCAAATCGGAAACATCGATGGCGGCTATCAACCGTTTTGAGCTTAAAACCACGTTGTTTTGGCTGTTTATACCCAAAAAATGCTCGGCAGCCGTGTTGCCGTTGGCATCGTGGGGCAGCTCGTCGTACAGCGCATCAAAGCTACCCAAATCGCTCCACGCAATGTCGGCTGGCACCACTTTTACCAAACTGCTGCTCTCCATCACGGCATAATCTATACTTATGTCGGGTATGGCTTGCATGGCGTTTAGGGCTATGGCGTTGGGGTTGGTTTTGGGCGATTGGTTGTAGGCAATTTGGCTTTTTTCGAGTATTTCGGGCGAATGTTTTTTTAGTTCCGCCAAAAAACAACCCGCCGTAAAGCAAAACATACCACTGTTCCAGTAGTAGTTTCCAGCAGCTATGTAGCTTTGGGCGGTTTCGAGGTCTGGTTTTTCTTTAAACGACAGCACATTTTCGCCGTCGGCTTCTATGTAGCCAAAACCCGTTTCGGGGTGGTGCGGCTTTATACCAAAAGTTACCAAAAAACCCTGCTCCGCCAATGCCTTTGCCTCTCGCAAACACTCCAAATATGCGGCTTGGTTGCCTATCAGGTGGTCGGAGGGCGTTACCAGCAGCACGTCGTCGGGCTGCAAACCGAGGCAAGCCAGCGCAATGGCGGGGGCGGTGTTTCTACCTATTGGCTCTAAAATAAAATGGGTTTCGGGCTGGCTTACTTGGCTTTTTGCTATGTCGTACTGCAGCTCGTTGGTTACGATAATGGCGGAGGAGCAGGCTTGCAAGTTGCGCTCGAGGGTTTTTTCGAACAGCGACCTACCTTCTATCAACGGGTAAAATTGCTTGGGCGTGCGCTTGCGTGAAATCGGAAAAAGTCGGGTGCCGCTGCCGCCGCACAATATCAGGTTTATCATTGCGTTTTGTTTGTATTTATTTTTTGTATTTTTGAAACGAATTTTTACAATAATTTGTTTCAAATTTTTATAACAACCATATAATTCAGTAAAAAACAACAATAATTATGTACTGGACATTAGAACTTGCATCGTACTTAGAAGATGCACCTTGGTCTGCCACCAAAGACGAATTAATAGACTACGCCATACGCTCGGGTGCGCCACTCGAGGTAATAGAAAACCTGCAAGAACTCGAAGACGACGGCGAAGCCTACGAAAACATAGAGGAACTATGGCCCGACTACCCCACAAAAGACGATTTCTTCTTTAACGAAGATGAGTACTAAACAAAAACGGCTAGTTTATGAAAATTAGCCGTTTTTTTTGTTTAAAAGAAATCTTTAAAACGCCGTTTAAAAATCCAAAACATCTTGGGCGTGGATTTCTAAAAACTGCTGGTACTCGGCATTGGTGAGCGCATCGCCCTCAAAAAACTTGTTTATTTGTATCAAGCGTGGGCGCAATGCCAGCGTGTGCATTCCCAAATAATTCAGCACGTCGGCGAAGTGGCTCATAGCCGTGGCTGCGCCCTGCGTACCGCTGGATATGCCCACCATCGCACCTTTTTTGCCCTTAAAACTACCTGGAAACGACAGCGCATCTACAAATGTTTTGAGTACGCCTGGGTAACTTCCATTGTATTCGGGTATTACAAATACAAACTTTTGGGTTTCGTTCACCATTTTTTGGATAGGTAAAAATGCCTCTGGCTTTTCTTTTTGGTACAATACCGTATTCAAAAAATCGGCGGGTAGGTTTTCTAAGCTAAAAATGTGGGCATCTGTGCCTTTTTGTGCCAGTATTGCTTTGTAAATATTGGCTATTTTTGCGCTTAACGCATTTTTTCGGTTGGTGGCTATTATTATGGTTATCACTTATGAGGCTATTTTTAGTTGGTGGCTCATTCTCGAGCTGTTGAATTTTTCTTGGGCTTGCGCCAAATCTAAGGTAAATGTGGTCGGTTTTGTTTTTTGGCTCGGTAGCTCAAACATGGCATCGTTTAGCACCGCTTCTACGATGGAGCGCAAACCTCTGGCACCGAGTTTGAGTTCTAAGGCTTTTTCTACAATAAAATCATACACCTCGGGCGTTATATCGAGGGTTATGCCCTCTATGGCAAACAGTTTTTTGTACTGGCGGATTAGTGCGTTTTTGGGTTCGGTCAGTATCATGCGCAGGGTGGGCGCATCTATTGGGCTAAGAAAAGTAACCACGGGCAACCTGCCTATCAGTTCGGGTATTAGCCCGAAGGTTTTTAGGTCGTTGGAGTTTACGTATTGGTACAGGTTGTCTTTGTTCAGTTCTTTTTTGGTGCTGCTGCCATAGCCTATACTGTTTATTTGTATTCGGCGGGCTATTATTTTGTCTAAGCCGTCAAATGCACCGCCGCAAATAAATAGTATGTTTCGGGTATCTACCTGTATAAATTTTTGCTCGGGGTGCTTTCGCCCGCCGTGCGGCGGCACGTTTACCACCGTACCCTCGAGCAGTTTTAGCAAGCCTTGCTGCACGCCCTCGCCCGATACATCTCGGGTAATGGACGCATTATCGCTTTTGCGGGCTATTTTGTCTATTTCGTCTATATACACAATGCCTCTTTCGGCGGCTTTTACGTCGTAGTCGGCTACTTGCAGCAGTCGGCTAAGTACGCTTTCCACATCTTCGCCCACGTAGCCCGCCTCCGTAAACACCGTGGCATCGGCTACCGCAAAGGGTACATTGAGCATTTTTGCGATGGTTTTTGCCAGCAGCGTTTTTCCAGTTCCAGTTTCACCCGCCAGTATCACATTGGATTTTTCTATCTCTATATCGTCGTCCTCTACTTTTTGGGCAAGGCGCTTGTAGTGGTTATACACCGCTACGGCGAGTATTTTTTTGGCTTCGTTTTGCCCCACCACGTATTTATCCAAGTGTTCTTTTATTTCTACGGGTTTCAGCGGACTTGTATTCGAAAAACCATCGGTCTTTTTTTGTTGCTTCAAGCCCATTTCTTGCTGCACAATAAGCGTGGCTTGTTCCACACAAGCATCGCAAATGTGTCCGTCGATGCCCGTGATGAGCAAAGCAGATTCTTCTTTGTTTTTACCGCAAAAAGAGCAGCATATATTTTTTTTTGGCATTGTCTAAACGTTCTTTGGGTTATTTTATGGCTTTTTTCACCAAAATTTCATCTACCATGCCGTATTCTTTGGCTTCTTGTGCGGTCATCCAGTAGTCTCTGTCGCTGTCTTTTTCTACTTTTTCAAACTCTTGTCCGCTGTGGGCGGCTATGATGCTGTAAAGTTCTTTTTTTAGTTTTACGATTTCTTTCAGCGTAATTTCCATGTCGGAGGCTTGTCCTTGTGCGCCGCCCATCGGTTGGTGTATCATTACTCGGGAGTGTTGGAGGGCGGTGCGTTTGCCTTTTGTGCCTGCGCACATAAGCACTGCGCCCATGCTGGCTGCCATGCCCGTACAAATGGTGGCTACGTCGGGGCTAACAATTTGCATGGTGTCGTATATGCCCAAACCCGCATAAACCGAGCCGCCTGGGCTGTTTATGTATATTTGTATGTCTCGGGTGGGGTCGGTGCTTTGCAAAAAGAGTAATTGCGCCTGCACTATGTTGGCTACATTGTCATCGATGCCTACGCCCAAAAAAATAATTCTGTCCATCATCAGCCTCGAAAAAACGTCCATCGATACTGCGTTCAGTTGGCGTTCTTCTACAATGTAGGGCGTGAGGTTGGTTACCCTGTGTTGGGTTGCGCCTATGGCAGAGGCGGTTATCATTTTATCTACAAATAGGCTGTTGATGCCGTGGTGTTTTACGGCGTAGTTTCTAAATTCGCTGCTTAGGTTCATTTTTTTTCTTGTAAATAGTGGTGGGGGGGTTTATTTTGAAAACCAAAAGGCGTGAATAACTTCACGCCTTTTGTATGTTGGTAAAAACAAGGTTTTAGTTTGTTTGGTTCGTTTTTTTGCTTATTTTTTCGAACTCGGTATAGGTTATGGCTTTGGGCGTAAATTGTATTTGTTCTTTCAAAACCTGATACAGTTTTATGCCTTTTACTTCCTCTACGGTATCTTCTCGGGTTTTTTCGTTTTTTAGCATCGTTATGGCTTGGCTTCTGCTGCGTTCTTCGTCCATTGGTATGCCATATTGTGCAAAAAACTTGGCTATGTTTTCTGCCGCCAAATCCACGAGGTCTTTTTGGGTGATGGTTATTTGGGCATCTGCCAGTATTTTATCTACCACCAGAGTTCTTTTTAAGCCAAGCACAATGTCGGGATAGTCCGTTTCAACGTTGTTTTGTTCGGCTTTGGTTTCGTTGTTTTTAAACAAACGCATCAAAAACTCGTCGGGCATATCAAAGTCGTTTTTACTCAAAATAACTTCGGCTGCCTTGTTTACTGCCATTTGTTCTGCGCCTATTTCAGCTCCTTTGGCTATTTCGGTGCGTACTTTTTCTACAAATTCTTGTTCGGAGCTGGCTGCGCCTTCGCCAAATACTCGGTCGTAGAGTTCTTGGTTTAGTTCGGCTTTTCCTGCTCGTAGTATGCGTGTTATTTGGCAGTTTAGAGGTTCTGCATTCGTTATTTCTACGTCTTCTATGTGGTCGTCTTCTATGTGTTTGTTGGCATTTTCGGCACTGCCAAATAATTCTTTGAGTGTGGTTTGTAGGGCTGCGTCTTGGCTTATTTCTTTGCCTACGAATTGCTGGGCTACGTTTTGGTCGTGTATTTCGGTTATGGGTATGATGGCTTTTATGGTTTGGGTAGCTGCGTTTGTAGTAGTCAGGCTTAGGCTTAGGGTATCGGTGGCTTCGGCGGTTTGTGGGTAGGTGCTACCAAACTGGTTTTGTATTTGGTCCAGCAGGGCATCGAGGGCGGGCTGGTCTATTTCTACTTGGTATTTTTCGGCGGCTACGTCGGTTAGGTTCAGGTTTATTTCGGGTATCATGCCTATTTCAAACTGAAACTGTAGGTCGGCAGATTTTTCGGTGAGCGGCTCTTGGGCTACGGGCAATGGGTAACCAAAAATTTTGAGTTTGTTGCCGTCTATATAGCCTTCCAACTGGGTATTTATGAGGCTGTTTATTTCGTCGTTCATTATTTGCATACTGTACATACGCTGCACCATGCCCATGGGTGCTTTGCCTGGACGGAAACCTGGCAGGGCTACTTGTTTGGCTACTCTTTTTAGCTCTGCATCTACTTTGGGTTTGTAGTCGGCTTGTTCTATGTTTATGGTTATTATTTGGTGCAGCGGGCTGGGGTGTTCGGCGGTTATTTTCATACTTTATTTTATTTGTCTGGGGTATTTGTTTGTTTGGGTTTTGTTGTTTTAAATTAAAATACCCCACAAGAGATAGGTTTTGTACCTCTGTGTGGGGTTTTGGTGCGGGCGGAGGGACTCGAACCCCCATGCCGCAAAGCACTAGATCCTAAGTCTAGCGTGTCTACCAATTTCACCACGCCCGCAAAGTGAGTGCAAAGATACTACTTTTTTTTGGATTACAAATTTTTTATTTTTAAGCCCTTTAAACTTTTTTATACCTTTCTTTTACGGCTTTAAATGCACCAGTATTTTGGTATAAATTCACATTTTGCACGCCTAAAAACGGCATTTTTATAAAAAATTGCTCGAGTGCAAGCTACATTGCCCAAAATAAAAACGGCATTTTTACAAAAAATTGCTCGAGCAGGCTACATTGCCCGAAAACAAAAACGGCATTTTTACAAAAAATTGCTCGAGCAGGCTATATTGCCCCAAAAACAAAAGTTCGAATGGCTTTTTTATTGTGGATTGTAGCTTAGGCTGGATTGGTGCTCGGGCTGAAAAATTTGGTTGGCGAGTTCCATCAGTTCTGCGGCGGTTATGGCGTGTATTTGCGCAAAGTATTGGGGCAGGCTGTCTATTCTACCAAAATTAATGATGCTTTTTGCCATGCCGAGCATGAGGCTGGTACGGCTTTCTTCGCTCATGGCTACTCGGGTGCAGTATTGCTGTTTGGCTTGGTGTAGCTGGGTGGTAGTGAGGGGCGTGTGCCTTAGTTTTTGGAGTTCTTTTTGTATGAGGTGGTTTACTTTTGGGTTGTATTTGGGGTCGGTGCTGTGGCTTATGCAGAGCAGCCCTGTGTCTTGGTAGGGTACGTAGCACGAGTCTATGGCATATACGTAGCCGTATTTTTCTCTGATGTGTAGGTTTAGGCGGCAGTTCATGCCTTCGCCGCCGAGTATGCTGTTTAGTAGCTGTGTGGCTACCCTTTGCGTGCTGTGGAGGTGCGGGGCGGGGCTACCCAAGCATTGGTATAGCTGTGTGGTGGGGCGGGTTAGGCTGCTGTGGCGGGCGTGGTAGCTGTGCGGCTGCGGCTCGTGGGTGGGGGCGGGCGCAGGGGCAAGCGGCGCAAAATACCGATTTACCGCCCGCTCAAACTCCTTAAACCCAAGGTTTCCCACATAGCTCAAAACCACATTTTCGGGCATATAATGCCGCTCATAAAAAGCCACCACTTTTTGCCTATCAAAACTGCTAAGGCTCTGCTCGGTACCCAATATGTTTTTTCCCAGGGGGTGATGCTCAAAAACCAAATCTTCGAAACCATCATAAACGCCCTCCTCGGGGCTATCTTCGTAGCTATGCAGCTCGTCTATAACCACTTTTTTCTCTTTTTCCAGCTCTTTTTCAGGAAAAACCGACTCAAAAACAATGTTTTTTAGCAGCTCCGCCGCCCGCTCAAAATGCTCGTGCATAAACACCGCATACACCGACGTAGTTTCCTTGGTCGTATAAGCATTTACCTCGCCGCCCACGGCATCTAAACGGGTAAGCACATGGTACGCCTTGCGGGTTTTTGTACCCTTAAACAGCATGTGTTCCAAAAAATGAGCCATACCCATTTCACCCTCCGCCTCATGCCTCGTGCCTACATTTGCCACCAAACCCAAATGAGAAATGCTGCTATGCTCAAAATAATGATACACAACCCGCAAACCATTCGGCAACCGAAATAAAGTATAATCCATCTAAATCTTAAAAAAAACAAAGATACAAATTTTTAAAGCCACTAAGCGCAAAATTGCAATTATTCTACTAACTTTGCTTTTTTATAAAACAAGTACCAAACAAGCAACCCAGTTTTTTGTTTAATTAGCTTAAACAAAATCCTTTTTTATACCTAAAACAACAGCAACCATGCAAGATTTAGACCTAAATACCAGCACCAACACCAAAAAAAGCAACGCCATCGACCCGCAAGTATTCATCGTTTGGCTGGCTATCATATCCAGTTTTATGATGTTCGGAGCCTGGACCAGCGCATACATCGTAGCCAAAGGCGACTCCAACGGCTTAGATTTTTCGCTGCCCACCTACTTCCAAAGCTCCACCGTAGTCATTTTACTAAGCAGCATCACCATGCACCTTGCCTACCACTGGGCAAAAACCAACGAAATAACCCGATTGCGCTGGGCATTGGTAGCCACATTTAGCTTGGGCTTCGCTTTTTTGGGGCTACAAATCGGCGCATTTAGCCAACTAACAAGCCAAGAAATATATTTTGTGGGCAATTCTCTCGGAAAATACATTTATTTGCTCGCAGGAATGCACGCCACACACATTATTGCGGGAATTATATTTTTATTTGTTACCTTTGTAGCAGCAATTCGTTTCAAGGTACACTCCAAATCCCTGCGCTTAATTACAATGTGTAGCATTTTTTGGCACTTTGTAGATGCACTCTGGATATTCCTGTACTTTTTTATGCTATACAACAAATAAAACAATATTTCAACTTAACAAATAACTGATAACTATTTTTTAATGGCAAGCACCACACAATCGGCACAAACATACATAGCCGCACCCGAAGGAAAAACCTGGGACGGCGGCGCATCTCCCTACGCAGTAAGCTACGGCAAGCTGATGATGTGGTTCTTTTTACTCTCCGATGCCTTTACATTTTCGGCATTTTTGCTCACCTACGGCGCACTTCGTTTTAGCGCACCCGTACAAAAAGGCATAGACGAAGCAGGCAAAGCCTACGAACTCACGTGGCCTCAAGCCGACAAAGTTTTTCAGTCGGCACCAGGCATAGAACACGGCGCACCGCTGGTTTTTGTAGGCATAATGACATTTATACTCATTTTTAGCTCCGTAACCATGGTACTCGCCGTAGAAGCTGGGCACCGCATGGCAAAAAAAGAAGTAGCCAACTACATGATACTGACCATACTCGGCGGAGCGGCATTTTTGGGCTGCCAAGCCTGGGAGTGGAATCACCTATTCCACGAAGGTGCTGCGCTAACCAAAAACCCTTTTCCGCCATTTAACACAGCCTTCACCAGCCTGTTCTTTTGCATCACGGGCTTTCACGGCTTCCACGTTTTTAGCGGCGTAATCATCAACATAATCATTTACATAGGCGTAATTACGGGCGTTTTCGAAAAACGAGGACACTACGAAATGGTAGAAAAAGTAGGCTTGTACTGGCACTTTGTAGATTTAGTTTGGGTTTTTGTATTTACCCTCTTTTATTTGCTATAACACCCAAAATTTTCCGTAAAAATAATCTTTCATTTTCAAAATAAAAACCATGGCTGACGCATCATTTGGAAAAAAACAAATTTGGCAAGTATTCTTCGTAATGCTTGGCATCACCGTAGTAGAGTTTATCATCGCCCTTGCCATACCCAACACGTTTATGTCGCACGGCATAAAAGCAGCACTATACGGCGCACTCACCCTACTCAAAGCATTTTACATCGTAGCATATTTTATGCACCTAAAATTTGAGCGCATCAATATGATTTACTCCATACTTGTGCCTACCGTATTTATAGTGGGCGTAATAGCCGCACTCATTTACGAAGCCGATTATTGGAACATGATAAGGCAATAAGCCGTATATAAAAATTTTCCCTAAAACCAAAAAGAGCAGCTACTACGTAGCTGCTTCTTTTTTATATGTCTTTTTATTTTACAAAGATGATATTTGTTTGGTTTCGTCATTTACTTCTTGCGAAAGCTCCAAATCCACCAAAATTCTACCACAGTTTTCACAAGTTAAAATGCGCTTGCGTGCCTTTATTTCGAGCTGTGTTTGTGGCGGTATTTGGCTAAAACAGCCACCGCAAGCGTTTCTGTCCACGGCTACTACCGCAAGTCCGTTTTTCATGTTGCCACGCACACGGTTGTATGCTACGGCATAGCGCTCTTCTATTTTTTGGGCTGCAATGCCCGATGCCACTTGTAGTTTGGCTTCGTCTTTTTCGGTTTCGGCTACAATTGTATCGAGTTCGCCTCGTTTTTGCTCCAAGGTTTTTACCAGCTCCGCCGCTTTGTTTTGCAAAATAATTATTTCATCTTGCTTTTTTGCTTGTTCTTTTATGAGGCTGCCTATCCTTTTTTCCGAAATCTGCATCTCGAGGCTTTGCATCTCTATTTCTTTGTTTATAGCATCAAACTCTCGGCTATTTTTCACATTATCAAGCTGCGACTCATACTTTGCTTTGAGTGCCTCGGCGGTTTTAATGTTGTTTTTGTGGTCAAGTGCTTGCTGCTCGAGCTTGGTTAGTTCTGTTTCAAACTTATTTAGTCGGGTGTGCAAACCAGCCACTTCGTCTTCCATATCGGCTACTTCTTGGGGCAGCTCTCCACGCAAAACTCGGATTTGGTCTATTTGGCTATCAATGCTTTGTAGTTGGTAAAGCGATTTTAGTTTTTCGGCTACGGTATTATTTTCCATTATTTTTTATTAAGTATAATAAATGGGGTTGGTATTTATTTTCGTAATTTTTGTGGGTGCAAAGTTACTCATTTTTTTGCTTAAAAAATCATTTATTATTTCACAAGTAAATTGCTCGGTTTCGTAATGCCCAATATCGGCGATGAGTATTTTGCTGTCGGCATCAAAAAACTGGTGGTACTTAAAATCAGCCGAAATATACACGTCGGCTTTTGCGGCTATGGCGTTGGTTAGCAGCGTACTACCCGAGCCGCCACAAACGGCGACCTTGCTTATTTTTTGGTTGCTCAATGCGGTGTGGCGCACCATTTTTACGCCAAATTGTTTTTTTATACGCTCCAAAAACGCCATTTCGGGCATCGGCTGCGGCAGGTTGCCCACCATGCCCGAGCCTATGTGCGCCACGGTGTTGGTTAGTTGTATTAGGTCGTAAGCGGGCGTTTGGTATGGGTGTGTTTCAAAAAATGCCTTTAAAATCATTCTTTCTTTGTACTGCTCAAAAACCACTTCTACCCTCGTTTCGGCTACTTGTTGCAGCCGCCCCACCTCACCCAAAAACGGCTTTGCGCCCACATTGGGCAAAAAACTACCGATGCCCACGCTGCTAAAACTTGCGTTGGTATAATCGCCCATTTCGCCCGCCCCTGCGGCAAAAAGCGCATTTTTTAGCAAATTAGCGTGTGTTTCTGGCACAAAAGCCACGAGTTTTTGTAAAATGCCTTGCTTTGGCAGCAGAATTTGGGTGTTTTCCAGCCCTATTTTTTCACAAATTTTTTGGTTTACGCCCAGCAGCATATTGTCCAAATTGGTATGGATAGCCACCAGTGCCACGTCGTTTTTTAGGGCTTTTATAACAATGCGCTCCGTATAATTTTTGCCCGTAATGCTTTTCAGCCCCGAAAATATCACGGGGTGGTGGCTCACAATTACGTTGTAGTTTTCGGCTATGGCTTCATCGAGTACGGCTTCGGTTACATCAAGCGACACCAAAACGCCCGAAATTTTTTGGCTCGGACTGCCCACAAGCAAACCCACGTTGTCGTAAGTTTCTTTTAAGGCGGGCGGAAAAAAATTGTTTAGGCTATCTAACAGTTCGCTTACCAGCATTTTTTAGTCTATCTCTGCACACAATTTATCGAAAATATCGCCGATGCTACCAATGCCCGTTATTTTGGTACACTTGTTTTGCGCTTGGTAATAATCGGCTACGGGCAGCGTATTTTTGTAGTATTGCTGCACCCTGTTGCGTATTATGGCTTCATTTTGGTCGTCGGCTCTGCCGCTATCCTTGCCCCTGAGCAGCAGCCGAGTAGTTAGTTCCTCCTCGTTTACTTCCAATGCCAGCATTTTGGTAATGCTCGTTTGGTGTTCGCCCAGCAGCGAGTCCAAGGCTTGCGCTTGGGCTACGGTGCGTGGAAAACCATCGAATATAAAGCCGTTTGCCGTTTTATTTTCTGTCAATTTGTTGGCTATCATGCCTATTACGATGGTATCCGATACCAGCTCGCCCTTTGCCATTACGGTTTCGGCTGCGATGCCCAAGGGCGTTTTTGCCGTTATTTCGTCCCGCAATAGGTTTCCAGTAGCCAGATGTACAAGTCCATACTTTTTTATCAATTTTTCGGATTGAGTACCTTTGCCTGCCCCTGGCGGACCAAATAATACAAGATTCAACATCTAAATTTATTTTAAGGTTTGGTTAATACTACAAAGATAATTTATAATATAGATTTTTAGTAACATAATATCATTTTTTACCACAATAAACCGCCCAAAGCCTCAAATCCGTTCTATAAATTCTACTATTTTATTTTTTAGCAATTGTGGCTCGAAGTATTTTAGGGCATATTCCTTGTTTTTTTTGCCTACTTCTTGGGCTTTATTCAGGTTGTCGGCGTATGGTTTCAGTTGGTTTACAATGCCTTGGCTATCATTGTGCCTCACCAAAATGTTACCCGCCGAAGTCTCTAAAATATCGGTAACATGGCTTTTTGCGGGTCCCACATAAAGTATGGGCTTGCCCACAAACAATGCGCCGTATATTTTATTTGGGTGCGTGTAGCCCACCTGCCCTTCGCCCATTATCACCACCTGAAAATCGGAGGCAGCCAGCGAAATGTGTATGTAATTTCGGGGTTGGTAGGGATACTGAACGATGTTTTGTAGGTTGTGTTTTTCTTTAAAATTGGTAACATCTTGCTTGCGCACGCCGCCGCCCACAAACACAAACAAAAACCTTTCGTCGTGTTGTAGCTGCAAAATAGCCTGCAAAAGCGTATCCAGACTGTGTACATAGCTGTGGTTGCCCGAGTACATTACCACTATTTTTTCGCCAAATGCTTTCTCTACCCGAAACGGATTTTCTGCCCGAGTACCCGTATATTCGTCCATAAGCACCGACCACAACGTAACTATTTCTATGTTTTTTTCGCTAACGCCTCTACTTATGCAATAATTTTTCATATATACGTCCAAAACGCCTATTTTGTCTGCTTTTTTAAAGGTATAATTGCCCAAAAAAGTAAAAAACTTGGCTACTATCCCGCCCTTTTTTATCAAACCCGACTCTATGGCTAACTCGGGCTGTAAATCCATTGTCCAATAAAAAAGTTTGTATTTTTTCCATTTTTTAAATGCCGCTATAAAAAACGAAATGAGCGGGGGCGAGGTCATACCGATTACCACATCGTACTTTTTGGGTTTTAAAAACAACAAAAACCAAATGCTCAAACATATATACGAGGCGAAATCTAAGATGCGTGCCAGCACATTGTTTTTGCCAAAACCCGTATCGTTTAGCCGTTTTATCTGTATATTTTTGCCTTGCGTTTCGGTTTTGGCGTATTTTATTTTTTTGTTTTCGTAGCTGTATTTACTGGTAACCACGGTTATGGTATGCCCTTTTTTGTCTAACTCCAAACAAAGGTCGGAGAGTAGCTGCGCCGTGGCTACGGTATCGGGGTAGTATGTCTGCGACAAAACCAGTATGTTCATGTTTTTTAGTTAAGGGACAAAAAGAGGGAATTTCTCCCTCTTTCTACGTATTTTATGTATTTTTATTTGGCTTGGTTCTGCGCATTTATCCAATGACAAGCTCTAACTTTCTATATTTCTATCTCTTACCGCCACAGCGGGATTTCCCTGATAAATTTTGTATGCGTCCAAATCTTGGGTAGCCACCGATGCCACAGCCAGTATCGAGTGGCTTTTTAGGGTTACGCTCGGGCAAACCACCGCTCGGCAGCCCACCCAACTACCCTGCTCCAAATTTATTTCGCCTACGATTAGGTCAAAACTCGTTTTTTTATAATTGTGGTTGCCGCACAGCAGCATCGCACCTTGCGATATGCACACATCGCTACCTATATTTACCCGAGCAAGGTTGTCTATCCACACATTTTCGCCTATCCACACATTGTTTTCTATGCTTAGTAGCCACGGATATTTAATCCTTGCGCCAGGCTTTATGAGTACATTTTTGCCTATTTTTGCGCCAAACAACCGCAATAAAGCCACTTTTATACCCGAACTTGGGTTCAATGGATTGATAAAAAACAAGGCATTTACAAAGTACCAGACCACTATTTTTAACTTTGGGGCGGGCGTGTACCAGCTATTATCGAAGCTGCTTAGTTGGGTTTGGCGCATTTTTTAAAACAACGTATATATAAATGGTGCTACCACCGAGCCGCCCGCAAACACAATGAGCAAGCCCAAAAGCAACAAAACGACAATCATGGGCAAGAGCCAAAATTTTTTGCGCTCTTTCAAAAAGTTTATTAAATCGGTTAAAAACATCATTTTATACTATTAAATAATTCAGGTTTTATATGCCCCACAAAGGTACTTTATTTTTGGGTAAATCCCAACATTTCGTCGAGTGTAACTGTGCTTACAGCATGATAATTCGGGCGGGCTTTTTTGTAAATTTCTTGGGCATACGCCAAGTTTTGGGTTTTCAAACTTTGGTACAATGGTTTTATAAACTTGCGCCTGCCCACCTGCATCAAAAAGTTTTTTAGGGCTTCATCGGCTGGTTTATACTTGGTTTTTATGGCTAAATTGAGCCAGATAGCCAGTATTTCGCAGTTTTTCGACTGTGTAAACCCAAATTTTTTGTCCAACGCTTGCATGGTTTCCATGGTAATTTCGGTGGGGAAGTTCCGCAAAAAGTATAGGTATTCATGCGTAGTCCAGCCTTTATTTTGTATTTCGTTGATGCTTATTTCGGCATTTTTTAATTTATTTATTTGCGCTTCTATGGCTACAAATTTCACCGATTGCACTTTTTGGCAATTTTTGGGCAAGCCAGGTTTGTATATCCAATCGGTTATATTGATGGTTTTTGCCAGCGTGGTATCGCTTTGCAGCAAGTTTTTATCCAAATATTTCAAAAACATTTCGGTATCGATGCTTTTAAAGGCATTGGTAGCAAAATAATTTTTTAAAAATTCGTCAAACTTGGGTCTGCCATAAGTTTGCTCGAGCAGCCTCAAAAAAAAGTAGCCTTTTTCATACGCTATATCCGATACGCCATCGTCGGGGTTGCGGTGCGTGAGTTCCAGTTTTAGTTTGGTATCGGCGGAGGTTTCGCCCATTTCGGCTACGGTTTCCACCAAATCTTGGTAGCCCAAATGCGCCAGCATTTCTGCATAATCTTTGCCCTCCACGTCCTCCATTATTCTGCGCTCCACATAAACCGTAAATCCTTCATTGAGCCAAAAATCGTCCCACGTGGCGTTGGTTACCAAATTGCCCGACCAGCTGTGCGCCAGCTCGTGCGCCACCAGCGAAGTAAGCGACCTATCGCCCGCCAAAATAGTGGGCGTAGCAAAGGTGAGCATCGGGTTTTCCATGCCACCAAAAGGAAAACTGGGCGGCAACACAATGAGGTCGTACCTGCCCCAAGCGTAGCTGCCATAGCGTTTTTCGGCGGCTAAAAGCATTTTTTCCATGTCAGCAAACTCATAAGCCGCCGCTTTTATGGTTACTGGCTCGGCATACACGCCCGTGCGGTCTCCTATTTTTACAAACGCTACGTCGCCCACCGCCAACGCCATCAAATAAGCAGGTATCGGTTTGGGCTGCGCAAAACGATACGTTCCCTCTTCGTTTTTTTGCTGCGGATTTACGGCACTCATCAACGCCAGCATATTTTTGGGTACTTTTACCGTGGCATTGTACGTAAACCTTATACCCGGGCTGTCTTGGCAAGGCAACCACGTGCGTGCCAGTATTGCTTGCGATTGCGTAAAAAGCAACGGCAATTTTTTGCCCGCCGTTTGCATTGGGTTCAGCCATTGCAACGCCGCACTTTGGGGCGATGTTCTAAAATAAATATTTACTTTTTTGGTTACGCTCCCAATCGTTACTTTTAGTGGTTTGCCCAAATGCACCACCGAGTCGCCCAGCACAAAATCCGTAGCCAGCTCCGCCGTATCCAAACTAACACGCAAAATTTCCAAATTACCATCGGTATCAAAAATAATTTCGCTTGCGTCTGCCCGTTTTTGTATGTCGTACACGGCTTTGCCCTGTATTGTTTTGGCATCAAAATTCACGGCAATGTCCAAATCCAAATGCGTAACCTTGGCTACATTGGGCTGTGCAAAACTATGCGTATCCATGCTTTTTTGGGTTGGTTCTGGTTTTTGTTCTTGGGCAGATGTGTTTTTGGGTGGCGTGCAGTTTTGCAGCAATGCCAAGGCTACGGCTACCAACAATATTTTTTTTTGCATTTTATCTAAATCCTAAATTTTCGGGCGAATGGTTAAAAAGCAAAGTTACATTTTCTTTGCTTATATTTTGCCAATTTTCTACATCAAATTTTAGTGCCACCACGCTACAAGTTACCATCGGCGGCAGCGGCACATTGCACAGGCTTTGCGCCAGCGCACTTATCCACTCGTTGTGTCCAAAAACCATTTGCGACACATTGCTGCTCGGCACATTTTGTATTATTTTTAGAGCCACCGCAGGCGACGATTCATAGAGCCTCGCCCGAAACAAAACATCGGCAAAGGCATAGCCCAACTGCTGCGTTATCAAAAAACAGGTGGTCAGCGCACGGTTGGCGGGACTACTAAGCACGAGGCTCGGCGTTTCAATGTTTTGTTGCAGCCAGCTACCCATGGCTTGGGCGTTGCGCCTGCCCCTGGTATTTAGCGGTCGCTCAAAATCGTGGTGTTCTACATTTTCCCAGTCCGATTTTGCGTGGCGTATAAGATAAAGTACTCTCAATTTGTGGTATTTAAAATGTAAAATTACTCAATTTTTTCAGAACTTGCCTCTTGTCTATTTTATCATTTGCCAGCACATCAAAAGGCTGCGTACAAATAATTTTTTTTGGCACTTCGTATTTATCCAAAAAAGGTTTTAGCGAGTCTATGGTTTTGGCTTCATTTACAAAATCTGCCTCCAGCACCAGCACCAGCGCCTCACCAAAAATGGGGTGCGGCACGCCCGCAAAAAAATATTTCTTTCCTACCAAATCCGCAAAAATTTCTGGGTTGCAAAAAATTATTTCGCTCAGTTTTTCTTGCAGCATTTCCGTTAATATTTTTATGCCGCCGCTATTCACCACATTGTCGGTTCTGCCCATCCATTCAAAGGTTTTTTCGCCTGAGAATCGAACCAAATCGTTGCTAAAAATTTTTTGGTCGTTCGTAACTGCGCCCGCTATCCAAATGCAACCTCTTTCATCTATTCCTGCATCTATATTCGGGAGCAATTCGTACTCATAACCATTTGATTTTAAGTTATTTAAGGGCTTTAAAGCTACGTGGCTCACGGTTTCTGTCATACCAAAAGTTTGGTAAATCTGGGCTGATTTTATGCCCAAAATTTGCTGTTTTAGGGCATAATTTACCTCCGAACCGCCCACTATAATGGCTGAGAATTGCTTAAAAAAACTGTGTGCGTATTGTTGCCCAAATAAAAAAATCTGGGACAGTTGCATGGGCGTAAAAGCAGCAAATTTTATTGGGTTTTTTAGGGTTAAAGGAATATCTTTTATTTTTTCAAATACAAATAAATTTAAACCCAAAACCAAACTACGAACCAGCATCATTTTTCCTGCTATTTTTTCGGCAGGCAAACAAAGCAATGCGGTATCATTTTTTTTTAGGCTAAAATAATTTCCAGTTTGGTTTGCGCTGGCTATCATTTGGGTTTTGGTTATTTTTATGGCTTTGGGTATCCCAGTAGAACCCGAAGTAAAAACGGTAAATGTGGTTATTTCTGGGTTTATCCAGTCTTGCAAAAAGCTATAAATCGGTTTTTCGTAGGCTAAGGTTTCGGCACTCGCAAGTTTTTCTTGGCACAAAATGCGTAGGTTTTTTGCGTCATAAAAAACATTGTTGATTGTAATGCTATCGGTAGTAGAGTTTTCCATTTTGTATGCGCATCAAAAATTGCTCGAAATTATTGGTAAAAAGCTGCCCCGTACCCAGTCCCTGCGGCATTTTGGGCTGCAACGTGTACGCAAACTGCGCAAGTGCGTTGAGCGCAATGTTGCTCTCGAGGGCGGAGGTTATCCACCAACCTATGTTTTGGGAGTGGGCTTGGTTTATCCAGTCTTGGGTTTGGGCAAAACCGCCGAGCAAACTCGGTTTTAGCACCACATATTGCGGCTTGATGTAGGCGAGTAGCTCGGATTTTTGGTGGCTTTTACAAAAAATAAGTTCTTCGTCCAAGGCTATGGGTAGGGGCGTGGCGGCGCAAAGTTGGCGCATGGCTTCGTGTTGGTGCGGGGCTATGGGCTGCTCGATGCTGTGCAGGTGGTAGGTACTGAGTTTTTGCAGCTTTTCGGCGGCATCTACACCAAAAGCACCATTTGCATCTACACGTATTTCGAGGGTTTCTGAACCAAAACTTTTTCTCATTTCTTTCAATAAATCTATTTCTGCCTCAAAATCAATAGCGCCTATTTTTAGTTTTATGCAGGTATAGCCAGCCTCTATTTTTTGTTTTATTTCTGTTTTCATCTGTTCTTTGCTACCCATCCACACCAAACCGTTTATGGGTACAGGGTCGTTTTTCTGCACAAAATCGGTATCGAAAAGTATTTGCGTGCCTTTATTCATGGCATCTAACAAAAATATTTCGAACCCAAATGCGACGGACGGCATGGTTTTCATGGCACTTATCCACTTATACACATCTCTATTGTTGAAATGTACACAAACTTCATTCAATATTTCGTCGTAGTTGGGCAGCGCATCTATGCTCAAACCCGCAAGGGGCGCACACTCACCCAAGGCTGTGGTTTGATGGCTTTTTATGAGCCATATTTTTTTTTGGGTCAAAACCCCACGAGACGTGCCGCTCGGTAGCTTGAAATTGAGCATATACGGCTCTATATAGACTTTTATGTCTGGGGAAATTTCATTGAAAAGTTGTAAATATGGGCTGTCTAAAAATAAATTCATTGTAAAAAATGTGGTCGGATTGTCGTAATTTTAGGGTCTTTAAACCTATAAGTGTAAACAAAGATATAGGTTTATTTGCTTAGTTTTTTTTAAATAAATAGGTATAAAAATGAAAATAACCATTATTGGCGGCGGAAACTTGGGCATAAGCATTGCCGAGGGCTTGATAAAATCGGGGTTTGTGGCTGCACCCGAAATTACGGTAACCAGGCGCAACCTTGCACATTTGAGCCATCTCACAAAAAAAAATGTGCAGGTAAGCAGCGACAATGTGCTGGCTATACAGTCGGCAGATTTGATAATTTTGGCTGTAAAACCCGCTGAGGTGCGCAGCGTTTTGCTGCAATTACAGGGTTTTATCACCACAAACCAAGTGTTTATTTCGGTGGCTACGGGCGTAAGCACGCAAGACATTGAGGGCATTTTGGGCAATGAAATAGCTGTATTTAGGGCGATGCCCAACACCGCCATAGCCATACAAGAAAGTATGACCTGCATAGCTGCCAATGCGGCGGCTACCGAGCTACAAACCGAAATGGTGCTGGGGCTTTTTGGTAAGCTGGGGCTGGTGGTGGTTATACCCGAACGATTGATGGAAGCCGCCACGGTGCTGGCGGCTTGTGGCATTGCGTATGCCATGCGGTTTATTAGGGCGGCATCGCAGGGCGGCATAGAAATTGGGTTTGAAGCCGCACTCGCCTTAGAAATAGCGGCGCAAACGGTGCGTGGCGCAGCCAGCTTGCTACTACAAAACCAAACCCACCCCGAGCAAGAAATAGACAAAGTAACCACGCCGCAGGGCTGCACCATAGCGGGGCTAAACGAAATGGAACACCAAGGGTTTAGCTCTGCACTGATAAAAGGCGTGCAGACTTCTTACAAAAAAATAGCCAAAATAAAAGAGGATTTTTAAAAAACTGCCCTACAACAGTTTTGCGTTTCGGAGCAAACCAGAATCAATCAAGCCTTTTAGTACTTTATCCTCTTGTATTTTTGGGTACAAACCTACGTGGCGCATGTGGTGGGCATCAGAACCTATGAAGTCCACCATTTTGTTTTTTATCAATTTATAGGCTATTTCTTTGGCTTTGGGTCCGTAATGCCCCGCAAAACTACCTAAGTTCAACTGAAAATAGACCTCAAAATCGTATAGCTGCTCGTATTCTTTAAAATCCTCGTACATAAAACTGTACCGCTCGGGGTGCGCCAGCACGGGCTTATAACCAGCGAGCTTCATTTCAAAAATAGCGCCTTGCAGGTTGCTATACTTATTTACATAGCTCATCTCAAACAGCAAATAGTTTTTGCCGAAGGTGAGGAGGTCTCGTTTTTTTATGAGTTCCAAAAAGTTTTCGTCCAAATAATATTCTGCTATCGCATCTATTTCTATGTCTATTTTGGCTTCTTTGGCGGCGTGCCTCACATTTTCTAACCCGCTGAGTATTATTTCGGTGGTGTTTCTATAAAAATCGCCCATTACGTGCGGCGAAGTTATTATTTTTTTATAGCCCAAATTTTGCATTGCCCTAAGCATTTTTAGGCTGTCTTCCATGGTTTTTGCGCCGTCGTCTATGCCTGGTATCATGTGCGAGTGCATATCTACGCCCACATCGGCAAAGTCGTTTATGTGTTTTTTGCCAGCTCCACCGCCGAATATATTAGAAAAAATGCTCATTTGGTTTGTTTGTTTTAAACACAAAGTTACGCTAAAATTATGCCAAAACAAAGCCCGCCACAAGCGCAAATATAACCACCAACCAACTGGGCGTATTGGTGAAAATTAACAACAAAAAAACGACGATTGTACCTATTAAGTATTGCGTGGTGAGCTGCATATTTTTTAGCAGCAATACCGCCGAAGCCACTATAAGCCCCACGGCGGCGGCGGTTACGCCCTCCAACGCTTTTTGTAAGCCCTGATAGGTTTTTACTTGCTGCCATATTGGGTACACAAAAAATACGAGCAATGCGCCTGGCGTAAAAATGGCAATAGCTCCGATGCCCGCCCCACCGATGATGCTGTAAATGTCGTTTTTTTGGAGCGCAAGGGCATTTACATAACAAGAAAATGCGAACACCGGACCAGGAATAGCCTGCGCTATGCCGTAACCAGTGAGAAACTCTTGGCTGGTTAAATAGTGTTTTTGCAGCACAAACTGGTCGTAGAGCATGGGTATAAGCACTTGCCCGCCGCCGAACACGAGGCTACCGAAGCGGTAGGTATTTTCAAAAAGTAGGGCGGGGCGGTACTGGGCGGTAGTACCCACTATGGCTGAGGCGAGCAGCAAACCGAAGTAAATATATAGCAGTTTGTATTTTATGGTGAGGTTTACTTTTTGTTTCACGAACTGGTTTTGTTGGAGGTAATAGGCTGCCATTCCCCCCAAAAGCAATGCCAACGGATACATATACGGCGACACAAAAACAACTGAAACTACAAGTGCGGCTATGGCAAGGGCTACATAGAGCGGTTTTGTAAGGTTTTTTTGCCCCAAACGGTAAGCTGCCGCCAGTACAAATGCGATGGAAATTGGTTGTAAAAACCGCAAAAAGTTGGTGTTTAGTGCAGCTTGATTTATTTTTAGGTAAAAAACTGCGAACAAAGTCATGAGTATGCACGCTGGCATAATCCATATAAAAATGGTGATGAGTGCCAAGGGCAAGCCGCCCAATTTATAGCCTATGGCAGTAATGGTTTGGGTGGAGGTGGGTCCGGGGAGGAGCTGGCACAGTGCGTTTAATTCTAATAGGTCTTTGTTGGTTAGGTATTTTCGTTTTTTTACCAAGATGTCTTGCATGGTGAGCAAGTGCGCCTGCGGTCCGCCAAAAGCTGTAACAGCTATGAGCAATACATTTAGTAAAAACCGTATATAGCTTAGTTTTCTTTTATGTATGGTGGGCATTGGGTTTGGGTTGGGCGAACAAAGTTAAAAAAAAAATCCCAAATAAATTTGGGATTTTTAGCTCTAAGCCGTTGGTTATTTTTTTAAGCCGATTTCTCTTAGTCGTTCGTTTAGGTATTCGCCACCCGATATGGGTTCGTAGGCTCGGGGCTGTTCGTCGGTGATGCAGTTTGGTAGTACATCTAAGCGCATTTCGGAGCGTGGGTGCAGAAAAAACGGGAACGAGTAGCGTGAGCTGCCCCATTGTTCTTTGGGCGGATTTACCACTCGGTGCGTGGTGCTTTTTAGTTTGTTGTTGGTTAAGCGTTGTAGCATATCGCCTACATTTACCACAAGCTGCCCAGGCAGGGCGGTTACGGGCACCCAAACATTTTGCTTGTTTAGCACTTGCAGCCCGTCGGCACTTGCGCCCATGAGTAGCGTTATTAGGTTTATGTCCTCGTGTTCGGCGGCACGCACGGCGTTTTGCGGTTCGTCTTTTATGGGTCCGTAGTGTATGGGGCGCAATATGCTGTTGCCGTTGTGTATTTTATCATCAAAATAAAACTCATCTAACCCCAAATAAATGGCGATGGCTCTGAGCATAAATTTGCCCGTGTTTTCCAGTTCTTGGTATGCTTTGTTGCCCACTTCGTTAAATTCGGGTAGCTCGTTGCAGGGTAGGTTGTCGGGGTATTCGGCTTTTATGGGGTCGTTGTCGGTTACTGTTTGCCCAAAATGCCAAAACTCTTTTAGGTCGCCCACGGTTCTGCCCTTGGCGTGTTCCTTACCAAACGATACGTAGCCACGCTGCCCTGCCAGCTCGGGTATTTCGTACTGTGCTTTTTGGGCATCGGGCAATGCGAAAAACAACTCCGATTGTTCGTGGAGTGTTTGGGCGGTTGCTTCGTCCAAAAAGTGGTTTTTTACGGCTACAAAACCTATTTCTTCGTAGGCTTTGCCGAGTTGCTGTACAAACTCATTTTTTTTGCTTGGGTCTGCGGATAAAAAATCCGCTAAGTTTACGGAAGGTATGTTTAAAAAATCGGACATTTTGTTTGCGTTTTTGTTTTAATTTACTGCAAAGTTATTTATTTTTGGGTACAATGCAAGTACTATTTTACTTTTGTATATAAATCATGAGTACCGATACGTCAGAAGGGCTTATGCCGCTTATGCGTGCCGCTTGCCCGAGGTTTTGTGGTTTTATTTGCGTGAGCTTTTGGCGGGCCTCTGCCGACAGCGAGGGTATTTTTTGGTAGTCAAAATCGGGGTAGAGAATTAGGTCGTCCAGTTGGGTTATTTTTTGGGCGAGGTCTTTTTCTCGTTCTATGTAGGCTTGGTATTTGGTTTGTATTTCGGCTTGCTCGAGGGTTTCAGGGTTGTATTTTTGCAGGCTTTTAGCCAATGTTGGGCTGCACACTATCAGGTTTTCTATGTTTACTTGTGGGCGCAGCAATAGGTTTTTGGCTTTGGTTTTGGTGCTTATGGCTACCGAACTTTGCGCCTCGAGCATGGGGTTGGCTTCGTCTATTTCTACGGTGGTGTGGGTGAGGTGCTGTTGTATTTCTACGATGTGCTGTATTTTTTCGGTTACCGTGCTTTGCCTTTGTTCGCTTATTAGCCCAATGTTGTAGCCTATGTGCGATAGCCTTAGGTCGGCGTTGTCTTGCCTTAATAATATACGGTACTCGGCTCGGGACGTAAACATTCGGTAGGGTTCGTCCGTGCCTTTGTTCACCAAATCGTCTATCAGTACGCCGATGTAGGCTTCGGAGCGTTTTAGTATTACGTTTGGCAGCTCATTTATTTTTTGGTGTGCGTTTATGCCCGCCATCAGCCCTTGGCAAGCGGCTTCTTCGTAGCCCGTTGTGCCGTTTATTTGCCCTGCCATGTATAGGTTTTGTATGCCTTGTGTTTCGAGGGTGGCGTGCAGTTGGGTAGGGGGGAAGTAGTCGTACTCGATGGCATAGCCTGGGCGGAACATTTTTGCGTGCTCGAAACCCTGTATTTTGCGCATGGCTTGTAGCTGCACTTCGTAGGGCAATGAGGTAGAAAAACCGTTTACATATACTTCTACGGTACTCCAACCTTCGGGTTCTACAAAAATTTGGTGTCGGTCTCGCTCCGCAAACCTGTTTACTTTGTCTTCTATGCTCGGGCAGTATCTCGGTCCCAAGCCTTGTATTCTGCCTGTGTACATGGGCGATTTATCAAAACCCGTTTTCAATATCTCGTGTACCTCGGGACTGGTATAGGTTATGTGGCAGCTTCTTTGTTCGGTGAGCGGCTTGGTATTGGTATAAGAAAACTTGTTTGGGTTTACATCGCCTGGCTGTTCCTCCATTTTTTGGTAGTCCAAACTCCTGCCATCTACACGTGGCGGCGTGCCTGTTTTCATTCTGCCAGCCACAAAACCCATAGCCACCAGTTGCTCGGTAATGCCTTGTGCGGCGGGTTCGCCCGTGCGCCCACCGCCAAACTTGGTTTCGCCTATGTGTATTATTCCGTTCAAAAAAGTGCCGTTGGTTATCACCACCGCACGGCTTTTTATGGTAATGCCCATGTTGGTTACTACGCCGCAGGCTCGGTTGTTTTCTATTTTTATTTCCTTTACGGTGTCTTGCCAAAAGTCCACGTTTGGCGTATTTTCCAGCATATTGCGCCATTCTTGTGCAAAGAGCATTCGGTCGTTTTGGGTGCGTGGGCTCCACATGGCTGGTCCTTTGCTGCGGTTGAGCATTCGAAACTGTATGGCGCTGCGGTCGGACACAATGCCCGAGTAGCCGCCCAGTGCGTCTATTTCACGCACTATTTGCCCTTTGGCTACGCCGCCCATGGCTGGGTTGCAGCTCATTTGGGCTATGGTTTGCATATTCATGGTAATGAGCAGCACGGAGCTACCCATATTTGCGGCGGCGGCGGCGGCTTCGCACCCTGCGTGCCCTGCGCCCACTACTATTACGTCGTATTCGTTTATCATGTTACAAAGGTACAAAAATCAAAGGAGTTTTTTATTTTACGTTTTGGGGTTTTGCGCCGCCGTTTTATATGTTTCACGTGAAACATATTGTTTCTAAAACCAAACCAACCACATTAATGTTTCACGTGAAACATTTCACAGCCGAAAAACAAGTTGGATTTAAACAGTTATTGAGCTTGGTTAAAAAACCGTGCATCGCCTGCTCACAACAGTCACCGAGTTTCAATAAAGTCAAAAATAGCAATTGTTATGCACTTGCCAAAACCATTGGTAATGCCATACTATGGGCAATGGCGTTGTATTTTTCAGTTCATTTTTTCTTTGAAATTTTTGCTTTTTGGTTAAATTCAAGCGCAAGGCTAACCCAATACTCAAAGTCAATTTGGGCTTTCATTCCGCTTTGGTCTATCATAACATATCCTTTCATCGGTCTTTTTGTGAAATCCATGGTTCTACAACCATTTTTTTCAACACTTTCTTCGTGTAACATTGGGTCAATTCGGCACATTAACTCGTCCTTGATTATCCCCACACACATTTTGCTATTGTACATAAAGGTCAAGCCACCCATCATTTTTTTTCTTCAATGTTGGGTAGTTCGGCAAATCGCCGTCGTATTCTGTCGGCTAAAATTTCGTTGTACGACACGCCCTTTATTTAGTTGAGTGAAACGCCAGCTTGTTGCCTTCTGTATCAATAAACTGAGCCATAAAACCGTTACTGCCCAATGCAGTTTTTGGTTTTACAATTTTTCCGCCCGCTTGCTCCACCCTCGAAAGCGGTATGTTTAGGTCGTCGCCGCCATTCAAATAAATCAATGCCCCCGTTTGCGACGGAACATTGCCCTCTTGCTTCACAATTCCGCCACCAATTCCGCCATTTTTCATATCCGCAGGAAACATAGCGTATTCCATGCCTTCAAAAGGTACAAATAATTGCGTATCCATAACGGTTTCATAAAACTTTTTTGCTCTTGTAAAATCAGTTACTGGTATTTCAAACCAGTTAATTGCGTTGGTCATTGGTTGTTTTTGTTTTTAAAGTATTGGTATTTCCACGCAGCGTTTCCAGCAGGAGCAATGCCTTGTTTTCCTCTGTGCGCATCTGGGCTTTTTGTTCCTTGGTTTTGTCTTTAAAACCCATGAGGTGCAGTGCGCCGTGCGCCATCACCCTATGCAGCTCGGTTGTTTTGTGGCAATTGTATTGCTCGGCATTTTCTTTGGTGCGCTCCACACTTATAAAAATATCGCTCTCCACGCCCGCATTTTTATCTTCCGTATTGTCAAAAGTAATAATGTCCGTAAACGTGTCGTGGTTTAGGTATTGCTGGTTAATCACCAAAATTTCGGCATCGGTACAAAAAATGTAATTCACACATAGTAGCTTGGTTTCATGTAGCTCAAATAATTGGGTAATCCACTGGCGGAGCAGCAGCCTATTTTTGGGCAAAAAGCCCGGAGTTTCGCTAAAAAAATGTACCTTTTTCACAGCTTGTATGTAAGTGTGTACGCCTTTTCTTGGGCGGAATACGTACATATTTGGCATATTTTTTTCATCAAAAAAACGCCCCTGCCGCCCTCCTTCTCCACATTTTCGTCCAGCGTTGGGTCGGTTACCTGTTGTATGTTAAACCCGCTGCCTTCATCAGAAATAAAAAATTTGAGCGCTTTTACTTCCGCTGTGTAGCGAATGTACACCGTTTTTTCGGGGTTATAATCGTTTCCGTGCCTAATGGCGTTGGTTATGGCTTCGCTTAGTACGAGCCGCAGCTCAAACAATTGGGCATCGGTGAGCGGCACCGTTTTTTGAATGGTGTGCAGTATTACATCTATAATTTTTATATTTGTACTAATAGAAGCTATGGCGTATTCGTGGCTCATTGGTTTACTTGTATCAAATACTGTTCCACTTTTGCTTTGTAAAACGGGTTGAAATTGGGCATTGCGGTTTTGTATTGCTCAAATTCTTTTAGTTTTTGTTGCTTAAATTTTTCTAAGTTTGGCGGCGTGGGCTTGCTTTGGTCTTGCGCCGTGTTTGATTTTCGTTGGTTGTCTTGCTCACGCTCTTGCTGTGCTTTTTCGCTCTCGAGCAGGCGGGTCATTATTTCTTGCTGGCGGTTTAGGGTTTCGTTGGTAATTTGTTTGTTGAGCAACTCGGTTTCGGTTTGCTCCATTTTTTTGGCGAGTTCCCGCAGCTCGCCCGTGGGCGCACCGTTTTTGGTTTGTTCGTCGGTTATGCGTTGTAGCTCTTGGCGTATGGCTTGCTGCTGCGCCACCATTTGGGCGTACTGGCTGCTGCTCATGCCGCCCATGCCCATGCTGCCCGTTTTGCCGTCTTTGCCCGTTTTGCCTGGGCTTTGTCCCTTATCTTTGCCGTCTTTCATTTGTTTGTTCAGCCCTTTTTGCATTTGGTTGAGCTTGCCCAGCGAGGGTTTTTTGCCCTTTCCGCTGCCAGGTTTGTTACAAGAGCCACTGCCAGGCTTATCGCCTTCGGCTTTTTGTTCTTGCATTTTTTGCAGCATTTCACTCAACATCACCGCCAAATTATTGTAGCTGGTCATGGTGTATTGCTGGCGGGTGCGGGCTACGTCGGTGTAGCGGTCTTCGAGGGCATCAGTGGTTTGCGCCAAATTCAGGTTTATGCTGCCCATTTCTTTGGTTATGTAGCTCTGCAACGCCATAATGCGGCGGCTCAACGCCACCAAACTATCTTCTATCAGCCTCGTATCTTCTTTTAGTTTTTGTTGTTCTTGGGCTATTTTTATATACACGGGCGAATAAGTGGTGTTTTCTTTGAGCCTATTTATAAGGTCTTCTTGCCTAAACGATGCCTTCACCAGGTTTTCCAGTATCATGCGCAGCGATTTTATATCCATTTCCAACGCCTCTTGCTTTTGGCTTTGCATCTTGTTTTTTATGCTTTCCGCCATTTTTTTCATTTCCTCGGCGGCATCTTTTTGGTCTTTGGCTGCGCCTTTTTTATCGCCGCCGTTTAGTTTGTCTTGGGCATCGTCTTGCTTTTTATCTACTTCTTTTTCTGCATCTTTGGTTTCGGGCATTTCCATCGGTTCTTTTAGCTCCTCATTTTTTTGTTCGGCTTCGGCGATGTCTTTTTTTACCTCATCAAATTTTTCATTGAGGTTCTTTTGGTCTTTTTGGGCTTGCTCCGCTGGGTTTTTCTGTTCGTTGTTTTGTTGGTTTTTTTCCGATTCTTTTTGTTGTTCTTCCGCTATTTTTTCCAGTTTTTCGAGGCTTTCTTGCAGCTTGCTTTCTACCTCCAATTGCTTATAAAAATCCAACATACGCTCCAGCTCACGCTCTACCTGTTTGTTGTTCATTTGTAGCTTTTCCAAATCTTCTTTTTTTGCCGCCTCTTTCATCAGCTTTTCTATTTGGGCTATGGTTTTTTTGATGTCTTCATTCAGCACTTTTTCGAACAATTGTTGTAGCTGCTGTTGTTTTTCAAATATACTTTGGTCGGTCGGATTTTGTTGCTGCTGGTTTTTTAGGTTCTCCTTATTCAATTCATTGGCATTTTGCATTTGTTGCTGCATTTTTTGGTTGCGCTGCATCATGTTTTCAAACTGTTTTTTGTCTTCGTAGCTCAATTCTTTTTTGTCAAAAAGCTTGTTTTCCAGCTTTTTCAGGTCTTTTTGTATCTTTTTTGCTTCGTCTATGGCTTGCTGCATTTCGTCTTTTATTTCGCTGGAGTTTTGCTCTTGCTCCTGTTTTAGTGCTTCTATGCTTTTTAGTTTGTACTCAAACGACGTGGTGCGTGCGGCTTTGCTGCCATTTACGGCATCGTTGTCCATCACCTCAAAATAATACTCGATGGCTTCGCCAGGTTGTAGGTTCAGCGTAGCAAAATCGAAGGCATAAAAAAACAATTGCTTGGTCGCCTTGTCGTTTTCTATGGCTATGTTTTGGGTGTTAAAACTGGTTTCGGTATCTTTTATTTGTTTTCTGTATTTAAACACGAGCTTGGTAAAACCATAGTCGTCGTTTATATCGCCCGCATAATAAAAAGCCGACGGGTTTAGGCTATCGGGCTGCACACTGGCATTTATTTGCGGAAAAAGGTCGGGTGCTACCGACAAAGTGTAGCCCAAACTATCGGTTTTGGCGGTAAATTGGTTGGCAGTTTTGATGCTATAATTCGTACTTTGCTTGGGTATTTTGGTTATTACAAACTGTTGGTCGGAATATTTTTGGGCTTGGGTAGCCACGCCGCCCAGTGTAAGCTCGAGCCTCGCCACGTTTTGGGTATTAAACACCCATTTTACCTTTGTGCCCGCAGGCACCGCAAAATCGCCCGCATTGCTTATCGTTTCATCTTTTTTATTGGTGTAGGCTGGGTAGTCCAGCTCCACATCAAAATTAGATATAATGGGCTTGGGCAGCACCGAAATTTTGTAGTTTTGGGAATAAAACCCATCGGCAAAAAACTGAAACGAAACCTCTTTTTGCAAGTTTTTGAAGGCATACTCAAACTTGGTTTTGTTTATTTTGTCGAGCTTGTATTTGTTGTTTTGCAGCACAATGTAGGCTTGGTCGGGCAGTTGTGCGCCGTCTATGCTTATTTTCAAGTCCAAATCTTGCCCTTGTATGGCGCTCAGGCTTTGGTTTTGTATCAAAAAATCAAAGGGCGCTTTGGGTTCAAACTTGGTGTTGTAGTTTACGAGCCGCTGCGTGCCGTCGTTTACGATGGCGGGCGCAGCCACGTACAAACCCAAAAACGCCACAAGCGGCAGCACGGCATATTTTAGGTATTTTTTGTTTTCGCCAAAATTAATCACCTTCGTAAACGAAAGCGGATACAGCTCGGCTGTGCGCTGCGTTATGGCTTGCTCCAAAAGGTCGTTTTGTCCGTTTTTTTGCTGGTTTTGTAGCTGCAATGTGTTTAGCAACTTGTCTTTTATGTGCAAAAAATGGTCGCCCACTATCACCGCTGCCTGTTCGTAGCTTAGGGTTTTGCCTATTTTTAAAAGATGCGCCAGCGGCACAAAAATATATTTGGCAAAAATGCCAGCATTTACAGCGCAAAAGCCAAAGAACAGTGCCGTGCGCACTTGGGTGCTAAACCGACCAAAATACTCGAGCAAGATTACGAGCAGATAGCTCATGACCAAAAAACCAAGGACTAAAATAGCGCCTTTGAGCATTTGGTTTTTATAGTATTTTCGTATAAATCCGCTAAGTTTTTGGGTAAGTACGTCGTTTTTCATGGTTTTATTACGTTTTCTTCCACTATTTTGCCCAAAAGCAGGTGGTTTGTTATTATTTTTTCTAATACTTCTGTGCTACAATTTTCGTACCACACGCCCTCGGGGTACACCACGGCTATGGGTCCGTTTTGGCAGAGGCGCAGGCAGC
>JAYUJN010000037.1:0-82150 GCA_043765195.1 Bacteroidota bacterium
TTTTCAAACAAGAGTTTTTTTTAAAAGGCAATTTTTCCAAACAGACAGCTTTTGTCAAATAGATGGTTTCTTAAAAGGCAATTTTTCCGAACGGGCAATTTTTCCGAATGGATAGTTTTTAAAAGGCAATTTTCCGAATGGATAGTTTTTCCAAAATAGGGAGTTTTTTAAAATGGACAGTTTTTTAAAAGGCAATTCATTTTGAAATAAAAACCAATGCGAACTTTAATTACTCGGTTTTAGCAACCCAAAAGTTGAAATTCATTTTGAAATAAAAACAACGCAAAATTTAGTCCCCTCAACCCAAAAAATCTATGTTGTACTCCGTTCCGAGTGCCACCAAATCGTCTATTACGGCTTGTTCTAAGTGTATTCCGTTGGCTTTGCGGTGCTGCTCGTGGTTGTGTTCTATTTCGCCATGCACCAGCACGGGCTGGCTTGGGTCGCTGGGTACGGCACTTTTAAACCGCTCTATCCACAGATTAATGGCTTCGTAATAACTGTGTTTGCTCCGAAAAGCATCTACACGCATCGCACCCAAAAAATGCCCGATGCCCTTGCCTGGCAAGTGGGGCTGCACGCCCAAAAAAGGCACAAACGGCGGCACCCAACCCGCAAAATTAGCGCCACTAAGCACGCCCGAAAACAAATCTACCACAGCCGCCAGCCCATAGCCTTTGTGGCTACCCAAATCGGTGGTGCTACCCAGCGGCAGCAGTGCGCCGCCCTTTTTGAGTACGCCCGCATCGGTGGTGGGTGCGCCATCTTTGGTGATAGCCCAGCCCTGCGGCAGGGGTTTTTGCAAGCGTTCGGCTATTTGTAACTTACCATTGGCAGCGGCAGAGGTAGCCATATCAAACACCAAATCTGGGTACTTTCTACACGGAAAAACGTAGCACATTGGGTTCGTTCCCAGCAGCTTTTCATGGCTGCCAGTAGGCGCTACCAGCGGCGATGCGTTGGTAAAAGCGATGCCTATCATGTCTTCTTGGGCGGCTTGCATGGCGTGGTATGCCGCTATACCAAAATGGTTGGAGTTGCACACCGCCACAAAACCCACGCCCACATTCTTGGCTTTTTGTATGGCTATTTGCATGGCTTGGGTAGCCGCCAGCAGCCCTGCGCCCATGTCCGCATCGAGCGTGGCGGTGCTGGGCGTTTCGGCTATAATTTTTGGTTGGGCTTGGGCATTGAGCCTACCCACTTTGCACAGGCGCACGTAGCCCGAAAGCCGAGCCACGCCGTGGCTATCTATGCCCCTGAGGTCGGCGGCTACCAGAGCCAGTGCCGCAGCCGAGGCATCGGCGGCAGAAAAACCGACGGCTTCAAATATTTTTTGCGAAAACTGAACCAGTTCCTCGTAGGTTTTTGTCATACCATTGCATAAAAGAGACAGTTATATATTTTTATTATATATGTTTTAGCTCAATGGGTAAATTATAAAAAGTTGGGTGCCTGTACACCTTATCGTTGGCTGGCTCGTACAAGCTCTCGGCTTCGTCGGCGGCGGAGGCAGTAATTTTTTCGGCTTCCACCACCCAAATACTCACGCCTTCGTTGCGGCGGGTATAAACATCTCTGGCATTTTGCACAGCCATAGTAGCGTCGGAGGCTCGCAGGCTGCCCACGTGGCGGTGGTATAAGCCCTGTTTGCTCCGTATAAATACTTCAAATAATTTCCAGTTTTCCATTTTGGGCGCAAATTAATTATACAGCTTCACTAAGTTCTTGAGGTTCGTTGGCACGCTTTTGGGCGTAGGCATTGGCGGCTTCACGCACCCATGCGCCTTGCTCGTGGGCTAAATTGCGGGCTTTTATGCGCTGCTTGTTGCATGGTCCATTGCCATTTACCACCTCCCAAAACTCCTGCCATTGTATTTCCCCAAAGGCATAATTACCCGTTTCGGGGTTAAGTTTCAAATCGGGGTCGGGCACGGTTAAGCCCAAAACGGCGGCTTGCTCCACGCACACATTCACAAATTTTTGGCGCAGCTCATCGTTGGTAAATCTTTTTATTTTCCACTGCACGGATTGTATGGTGTTGGGTGAGTTGTCGTCGTTCGGACCAAACATCATGAGTGCGGGCCACCACCAGCGGTTCAGCGACTCTTGCGCCATCGCTTTTTGTTCGGCACTGCCTTTGGCTAAGGTAAGCATTATTTCGTATCCCTGCCGCTGGTGAAAACTCTCCTCCTTACAAATGCGCTCCATAGCCCGAGCGTACGGTCCATAGCTACAGCGGCACAGCGGCACTTGGTTCATAATGGCGGCACCATCTACGAGCCAGCCTATTGCGCCTATGTCCGCCCAGCTTAGGGTCGGGTAATTAAAAATAGACGAATATTTCGCCTTGCCGCTATTTAGGTCGCTTATGGTTTGGTCACGGTCTGTGCCCAGCGTTTCCACGGCGGCGTACAGGTACAAGCCATGCCCAGCCTCGTCTTGCACCTTGGCAAGCAAGCCGAGCTTACGGCGCAAAGTGGGCGCACGGGTTATCCAGTTGGCTTCGGGCAGCATACCTACTATCTCGGAGTGGGCGTGCTGCGAAATTTGGCGCACCAAGGTTTTTCGATACGCATCGGGCATCCAATCCTTAGGCTCTATTTTGGTTTCGGCATTTATTTTTGCCAAAAAATTTTGTTCCAAATCGTGGTTCATTGTTGCAAGCATTTAATCGGTGTAAAAATACAACTTTACCCGTAATTTAACAACAACAAATACTACAAACTTGTTTTAGCCGCTAAATCATATAAAAAATAACAATAAATACATTTGCGGCTTCGTTAATGTTTAATACCTTTACTAAAAATAAACTTATATACATGAAAAGCCGATTTTTTATGCTGTTGTGTGCCTTTTGTTGCGTGTTTGGCACTAAAAGCCACGCACAAAGCAGCCATTTTGTAGCCAGCACACGCTTTGGCAATGAGGTGCAGGCATACGCCGATTTAGGTGGCGCACGCTTATTTATCCAAAAAAATGCGCTTACTTATTGCCTCTACGACAAAAACCAAGTGTCGGAAAACCACCACTCGGGCGATTTTAAACCCATAAAAATGCACGCCTACAAAACCATTTTTGAGGGTGCGAGCAGCAAGTGTGCCATTTTGAACGACGACGAATTGCCGTTTAAATACAACTTTTTTTTGGGCAACGACCCTACCCAATGGCAAACCAGCGTGGGGGCGTACAAGCGCACGCTGATGAAAAACCTGTACCCCGAAACCGACCTAATGCTGTACTTCGATGAGGCTACGCAGCAACCCAAATACGACATAATACTGCGCCCAAATGCCAACCTGAATAAAATAAAAATTAAATACCAAGGCGCAGACAAACTTTACCTAAGCAAAGAAGGCGATTTAGTGGTGCAAACTTCCCTTAGCAATGTGATAGAGCAAAAACCCTACGCATACCAAACCATCAATGGCGAAAAAGTGGCGGTAGCCTGCAAATACGTGCTAAACAACGATGTATTGAGCTTCAATGCGGAAAAATACGACAAAAATCTGCCGTTAATCATAGACCCGTTGCTGATTTTTTGTACTTACTCTGGCTCACGAGCCGACAACTGGGGACTAACCGCTACCTACGACAACAACGGTTTTGCGTACTCGGGCGGTGCCATATTTAATGTGGCTTACCCCAACTTAACGGGCGCATTCGACGGCACGTACAACGGATTGAACCCCAACGACGAGGATATGCTCATTTCTAAATTTAGCAGCGACGGGCGTTCTTTGGTTTACTACACCTATTTGGGTGGCAACAACAACGGAAGCTCGGGCGTAAGCTCGCCCAATACGGTGGGTTTAGATAATTCGCTGTCGCTGGTGGTGGACTACGCTGGCAACCTAATGATACTGGGCAAAACCGTAACGAGCAACTACCCTACCACGCCTGGCGCTTTCAATGTAGCAAAAAATGGCGGCGGCGCAAATACATTCGACATTGTGCTATCGAAACTCTCGCCCAACGGCTCGCAGCTACTCGCCAGCACCTACATAGGCGGCAACGGCAGCGACGGACACAACGCTTTTTCTACCAATTATTACAGCCACGATGTAAATACGCTGAACTACAACTACGGCGACTATTCACGTGGCGACATTATTTGCGACAGCCTCAACAATTATTATGTAGCCATAAATACAAAATCCAGTAATTTTCCGACCACGCCTGGCGCTTTCGACCGCACCTTCAACGGCGCACAAGATGGCGTGGTGTTTAAAATGAATAGCAGCCTAAATGCGCTCGTTTACAGCACATACCTCGGTGGCAGCCAAAACGATGCGGCGTACAGCATTGCGTTAGACAAACAACGAAATGTGTATGTGGCGGGCGGCACGCAGTCCACTAATTTTCCGACGACGGTGGGCGCACACGCCGCCAGCTACGCTGGCGGCGTAACCGATGGTTTTTTAGTGCGCCTAAATAGTACAGGCACAACCCTGCTACACGGCACATTTGTGGGTACAGGCAGCTACGACCAAGCGTACTTTGTGCAGCTCGACTACGAGGGCAGACCCTGGGTTACGGGGCAAACCGAAGGCAATTTTCCGACCACACCCAACACCTGGAATATGCCCAACGGCAGGCAATTTATATGCAGGTACAGCCCAACTTTAAACCAACGAACCATTTCCACGGCGTTTGGCTCTGGTCGGTTTTCGCCCGATATTTCGCCCACGGCTTTTTTGGTGGATATTTGTAACCACATATACGTTTCGGGCTGGGGCGGCAGCACCAGCGGCAGCCTATCTACGCTCAACTTGCCTACCTTTGGCAATCCAATAAAAGCGGGTACCGATGGCAGCGATTTTTATTTGTTGGTGCTGGATAGCAACGCCACTGTACCCATTTACGCCACTTTTTTTGGGGGCAATAGGAGTTTAGAACACGTGGACGGCGGTACTTCTCGCTTCGACCGCTCGGGTACTGTGTATCAGGCGGTGTGCGCTGGCTGCGGCGGAAACAGCGATTTGCCCACCACACCCAACGCTTTTTCGGCTACAAACAACGCCAGCAACTGCAACTTAGGGCTGTTTAAACTGGACTTTCAGCTTGTGCCTGCCAATGCACGTTTTTCGGTAAACCCCACCACAGCCTCTGGTTGTGCGCCGTTTACGGTTGCTTTTCAGAACCAAAGCAGCCCCAATGCGCAATACGGCTGGGATTTTGGCGACGGCACGCCCTTGCTAAACAGCTACAATGTGCCGCCACACGTATATAGAAACGTAGGCACGTACTACTGCAAACTTTTGGTGTACAACTGCCGTGGTGCCGATACCACGACTCAAATCATACGGGTTTTTGGCAAGCCAACCGTAAGCATTGCGCCCACGCCAGCCATCTGCCCCGAAACCAACTACACCCTACAAGCCAGCGGAGCAAGCACCTACGTTTGGAGTGCAGGCACAAACGCCCGCATCGTGAGCGGAGGCAGCACCGCCACGCCCGTGATACGCATCAGAACCCCAGCTTGGTTCTACGTAACCGCCACCGATACCAACGGGTGCAGCGGTTTGGATAGCATATTTGTCCGCACCAAAAGCCCGCTGTACAGCTTCAACCTAAACGATAGCACATTCAACATTTGCGTGGGCGAAAGCATTACATTGTACCCGTTTTTGGACTTTACAAAACTGGCAACATGGAGCTGGCTGCCCCTAAACGGCATCACCAACCCCAACCAAGTAGCCCAAACCGTAACCCCACGCAACCCCACCACCTACTACATACAAGGCACTACGCTGGATAGCTGCTATGTGCTGGATAGCCTGACCATCACACCCAGATACGACGTATTTGCCAATGCAGGTTTAGACAAAACGATTTGTGTAAACGGCAGCACCACGCTCACCGCCTCGGGCGGGCTGCGCTACCTCTGGAACACAGGCGACACCACCCGAAGCATCACCGTAACGCCCATAGATACCACCCAATACTGGGTAATAGCCTACCGAGGGCTGTGCGAAAGCCGAGCAGATACCATCAATATTTTTGTAAACGATATTTTTGTGGATTTCAGTTTTGTGCCAGATTCGGGCTACGCACCCCAAATTGTGCGGTTCACGAACAATAGCCTGGGCGGAAATGCGTACTTTTGGGATTTTGGCAATGGAGCTACCACCACCGACCCCAACCCCGCATACCGCTATACAAAAACTGGAAGGTACAAAATAAAACTGTTTGTAACCAACGCAATTAGCGGCTGCATAGATTCGCTCGAAAAATACATCTTAATAGATACCGTAACCCTCAATGTACCCAACATTATTACGGTAAATGAAGACAACTTAAACGACCGATTTGAGGTATTTACCCTAAATATGAAAACCATTCACATAGAAATATACAACCGCTGGGGCGAACTCATTTTTGTAACCAACGACCTAAAATACAAATGGAACGCCACCGTAGATGGCAAAAGAGTACCCAACGGTACTTATGTGGTAAAAATAGATGCCATAGGCAAAAACGACCAACCCTATAAATACGTAGGTACACTATCGGTAACCCGATAAACACAAAAAATACAAGCAATGAAAAAAACACTACTGGTTTTAGCCATGACCTTCGTCGGCGTAACCCAAAGCCTTAGCGCAGAGCCGCCCACAGCCAAGCTAACCATTCGCACTTCGGCGGTATGCCCAAGCTGCAAAACAACCATAGAAAATGGCATGAACCTGGCAAAAGGCGTGAAAAATGCCACCCTAAACTTGGATAGCAACTGGGTAGAAATTGACTACAAACCCAACAAAACCAACCCCGAAAAGCTGCGCCTCGCCCTCACCCAAATAGGCTACGATGCCGACAGCCTGCCTGCACAGCCCCACGCCTACGACGCACTAATGACTTGCTGCAAAAAAGAATACGGCAAACACGACAATTAAAAAACACGGCAATTAAAACCAAAAACCCAAGAACCAAATACACTGCGTATTTTGTTCTTGGGTTTTTCTATGCCGTTTTTGGAGCAATAAATTGGCTATAACTGAATTACGGCTTTGGCAAACTTCTGGTATTTCAAATTGGTGTTTTGCGGCAAACCATTGGTGAACTTTTGCTTGTTTATATGCTCTTTGCCCACCGTAACCGATAGCGTGTATGCGCCCTGCGCATTGCCACTTATATCTATGGGTATTTCGGTGATGCCCGCATTTAGCTGTGGCAAAACGATGTTGCGCACCAGCCTTCCCCTATCGTCAAAAATCCCTATTACCACGTCGTCCTTTTTATCTAAATCCAGTTTTAGTACAAATGGTCCTTTGCTTGGGTTGGGGTACACCGTCATGGCGAACTCGGGCGTTACGTTTTTGTTGGTAATGCGTACAAATATGCTCGCCGTATCGGGGCAAGTGCTGCCGTAGGTCGTTAATTTTATTTTGTACGTGCCTTCGTTCGTATAAATATGCGTGGGGTTTACGTTGTTTGGCAGCGTATCTATAATGCCGTCGCCGTAGTTCCATATACAAAATGCCGCATTGAGCGTGGTGTTGGTTAGCCGCAAAGTATCGCCCAGTGCGGATACCGTATCTGTCGAAAAACCAGCATCGGCTCGGGGTACTACGGCTATGGCTACGCTGTTAGTTTGGTTGCAGCCCGTGGCGGTGGTGCGCTCTGTGAGTATGTACGTGGTGGTAGTGTTGGGGCTAATGGTTATTTGTGCCGCACTCGACGAAAAGCCTGCGGGGTTCGACGACCAGGTGTAGCTATTGCCAGCCGTGAGCGGTGCGCCCAAGGTTATTGCGTCGCCCAGGCATAGGTTTTGGTTGCTACCCACCGAGGCGGCGGGCGTGAGGGCTGTCGTGGCTGCTATCACGGTAGAAGTATCGGCACAGCCATTTTGGGCTACGATGCAGCTATAACTACCAGCCGACGTAGCGTTGTAGTTTATGTTTGTAGCCGTGCTAATCACATTTGAGTTGTAGAGCCATTGGTAGGTATAATTGCCGCCGCCGTTCGCCGAAATGAGTAAATTAGACCCGCTACAAATCACGGGTTGGGTAGCCGAAATGCTAATACTGGCTACTGGCGGCACATTTACTACTACATTTATTGGGTTAGAGGTAACCACGGAACTTCCTATGCTCACATCGCAGCTATAAATCCCCAAAAGAGATGCAGTATAAGTTTGCCCTACTGCGCCAGCTATGTTTACACCATTGAGTTTCCACTGGTAATTTAAGCCTGCGCCAGCCACCGTCAAGTTCACTTTATCTCCCTGACAAATATTTGTGCTGGATTGAGCGGATATTTGGGTACTGGAAAAAGGCACTACATTAATAGCAATGAGTGCTGACGTATCGGCACAACCAAAAGACGACACAACGCAGGTATAATTACCAGCCGCATTTGCCGAAAAATTGAAGCTATTCGCCCCCGCAATCGGCGACCCATTAAGCAACCATTGGTAGGTATAAGTACCCACATTGGCTATAAGCGTTACATTGCCCCCAGCAAAAAAAGTGGTGCTGCCGCCAGGCACTACCGTAGCCGCAGGCGGCGCATTTACGGTTACATTTATGGCATTAGAGGCGGTAGTAACCCCCGAAACCGTAACCAAACAAGTATAAGTACCCGTTGCGCTCGCAAAATAATTGGGCGTAGTAGCACCCGTAATGTTGGTGGCGTTGAGCTGCCACTGATAGGCAGAAGCGGCGGTATTTACGGCTTTTAGCTCTACGCTACCGCCCGTACAAAAACTGGTAATGCCATTGTTGGTGATGCTCGCCAAAGAAATGGGCAGCACCGCCACAGAAATAGCCAACGAAGTAGCCGAGCAGCCGTTTAAGGTGTGAATGCACGAGTAATTTCCAGTTGTGGTTACCAGCAACGAAACATTGGTCGCACCAGCTATCAGGTTGCCACTTTCGTACCATTGGTAACTGTACCCAGTACCCGCCGTGGCTATCAGGCTCACGCTATTGCCCTGAAAAAAAGTAGTAGCACCGCCTGGCGTTACCACCGCATTGGGCAATGCCCGCACCGTAACTGGTATTAGGTTGGAGGTATCGGCACAGCCGTTTTGCACCACCAAACAGCTATACGTTCCGCTTGTGTTTACGAGCAGGCTTTCGCTGTTTGCCCCCGAAATATTCAGGGCATTGTTTTGCCATTGGTAGGTATAAGCAGGATTTACATTTGCATTAAGATTTACCGTATTTCCATCACAAAAATTGGTAGCCGAGCCAGCCGTAATGGTAACAATTGGTTTTGGGTTAATAACAATGGCAATGGCATTGGATAGCGCCGACGAGCCGCCCAAACTCACCAAACAAGTATAGTTACCTGCTGTGCCTGCCGAGTAATTTATGTTGGTAGCACCCGCAATATTCGCACCATTTAAGAGCCACTGGTAGGTGTAGCCCGTACCACTTGGAGCAGATAGCGGCACAAAAACGCCGCTACAAACCGTGGTAGCACCGCTGGCGGCTATGCTTATGTTCGACGAAGGTTGTACGTTCAGCGAAATGCTGTTAGACGTATTGGGGCAGCCATTTTGAGTAACCACACACTGGTAGCTCCCCGAAACATAGCCCGTATAAGTAGCATTGGTGGCATTGGTAATGGGCGTGCCGTTGCGCAGCCATTGGTAGCTATAACCCACCGAAGCGGAGGCAACCAGCACCGCACTATCACCACTAAAAAATGTGGTGGCATAGCTCGTAGATATGGTGGCGGTAGGTATCGGATTTACCACTACATTGATGTTGGTGGTGGTGGCAGTACAGCCATTTTGCGTAACAATGCACTGGTAATTGCCGCTTGTGCCTACCAAATAATTGCTGTTGGTAGCCGCTACATTGGTGCCGTTTCTTTGCCATTGGTAAGTAATTCCTGCACCCGTGGGCGTGGCATTTAGGGTTACGGAGTTCCCCTGACAAAAAGTAGTAGCTCCGCTGGGGCTTATACCCACCACGGGCGCATTCACCACAGTTACCACCAACGAATTGGGTGTGGTGTTAGAGCCTAAATAAGTTACCACACAAGTATAAGTACCCGACAGGGCTGCGGTATAGGTTCTATTGGTTGCACCACTAAGCGAAACGCCGTTGCGCACCCATTGGTAGGTGTAGCCAGTTCCGTTGGTTGCCTCCAAAACCACCGAACCTCCTGCGCAAAAAGTGGTGGCACTTTGAGCCGTAACCACAATGCCCGAAGACGGTGTAACCGTTACAGCCAACACATTGGATAAGGCTTGGCAACCATTGCGGGTAACCAAACACGTGTAATTCCCTTGTGCCGTAGCCGTATAACTGGCTGCGGTAGCACCCGAAATATTCACGCCGTTGTTTTGCCATTGGTAAGTGTAGCTACTGCCTATGGCAGCGTTTAGCACCACACTTCCACCACTAAAAAAGGTGGTAGATGAAGCAGCCGAAATACTGGCGGTTGGCAGCGGATTTACAGTTACCGAAACTTGGGCAGAGGTGGTAGGGCAGCCATTTTGCGATACAATGCACCTATAACTACCAGAGCTGCTGGCGGTATAGTTGGCAGCCGTAGCCCCACCGATGTTGATGTTGTTATTTTGCCACTGATAGGTCAAACCTGCGCCCACGTTGGCACTTAAACCCGCCGTACTACCAGCACAAAGCACAATAGGACCGGCTGGCGCTACTGCGGCTGGGGGCGCAGTGTTTACGGTTACGGCTACAGCATTGGAGGTAGCCGACGAACCTGCTATGGTAATGGCACAAGTGTAGTTGCCCGAGCCACTGGCAAAATAATTATAGCTCGTAGCTCCCGCTATATTTACGCCATTGTTTTGCCATTGGTACAAATAAGCGGCATTGTTTGTGGCTACCAGCTCCACCGTGTTGCCGCTACACACGGTTGTAGAGCCGTTGGCGGTTATGTTGGTTAATGATGCCGATAAAACGGTTACAGCAATGGCATTGGAAGTACCCAAGCAACCCAACTGGTTGAGAACACAGGTATAATTGCCCGACGTATTTGCATTGAAAGTAACAGATGTAGCACCTGGTATAATGTTGTTGTTTTGCAACCATTGGTAGGTAAAGCTCCCTGAGTTTGCGGTAAGCACCACCGAGCCGCCTGCAAAAAACGTGGTAGGTCCGCCCGAAGTAATGGTCGCCACAGGCACGGGATTTACGGTTACATTTATGGCGTTAGAAATATTTTGGCAACTGTTGGCGGTTACCAAACAGGTGTAGTTTCCGTTGCTGTTCACCACCAAACTATCGGCGGTTTTACCCGCCATATTCGCACCATTTAACCGCCATTGGTAGGTGTAGCCCACGTTCGATACGGCTTTTAGAACCACCACATTGCCTGCGCAAAAGGTTGTAGGTCCGTTGGGCGAAATGCTCGCAGTCGGCAATGGATTTACGATTACATTTACCACATTGGAAGTATCGGAGCAACCCAAAGCCGTAACTACACAAGTGTAGTTACCAGCCGAAATAGCAGAGTAATTTATAGAGGTAGCCGCCGAAATGAGCGTATTGTTGCGCATCCATTGGTAACTAAAACTTCCGCCCGCATTTGCAGTGAGCGATACGCTGCCGCCAGCACAAATGTTGGTGCTGCCCGACGCACTAATGGTGGCTACTGGCGGCGTATTTACGATAATACTGATGAGATTGGAAAACTTGGTACAACTACCCAGCGTTACGGCGCAGCTATATGTACCCGTAGTGGTGGCGTTGTAGGTAAGTGCCGTGGCGGAGGCTACGGCGATGCCGTTTCTAAACCATTGGTAGGTTAGCCCTGCGCCGCTGTTGGCGGTGAGCATTACTACATCGCCAGCGCAAACCGATAGGCTACCTGCGGCAGCTATGGTAGCCGTAGGCGATGGGTTTACGGTTACAGCTATGGCATTGGAAACCACCGACGAACCAGATACAGAAACCCTGCACGTGTAGTTGCCCGCCAGCGTGGCTGTGTAGCTTATGCTGGTAGCACCCGAAATTATTATAGCATTTCTAAGCCATTGGTAGGTATAGCCCGTGCCAGCTACTGCACTTAGTATCACATTATCCCCACTACAAAAAGTAGTTGGTCCGCCATTAGAAATAGAAACGGTAGAAGCCGCAATCGTAGTTACAGCAATGATGGCGGACGTATTGGAGCAGCCATTTTGGGTTACGATGCACTGATAGTTTCCAGTAGTGTTGGCGGTGTAGTTGGCATTGGTGGCATTGGGTATTACTATGCCATTTTGCGTCCATTGGTAAAAAAAGCCTGCGCCTGTATTGGCACTTAAAACAACGCTATCCGTAGAGAAAAAAGTGGTAGATGAACCAGCAGCCACGGAGGCGGTGGGCGGTGTATTTATGGTAATGGGTATGATGCTCGAGGTATCGGCGCAACTGCCTTGGGTAACAATGCAGCTATAACTACCTGCGGCACTGGCTACAAAACTACTGGCTGTTGCACCCGAAATGGGCGTACCGTTTAGTCGCCATTGGTAAGCAAAAGCGGCATTGGTGTTGGCGTTTAGGGTCAATGTATTGCCTGTACAAAGCATGGTGCTGCCTGCGGGCGTAACAGAAGCGGTCGGGCGAGGGTTTAGCACAAGCGTGGTAGCCGACGAGGCGATGCTACAACCGCTGCGTGTAACCACACACCTATAATTACCTGCGGCGTTGGCTGGGTAGCTTATACCATTAGCCCCCGAAATGCTTATGCCATTTAATTGCCATTGGTAGGTTAGCCCTGCGCCCGCATTTGCCGTAAAAACACTGGCAGAACCCGCACAAATGGTTTGTGTGGCGGTGGGCGTGATGGTGGCTGTTGGGTTGGGGTTTATAACAATGGTAATGGCATTAGAAACAATTACCACGCCCGAAGTAATGAGGCAAGTAAAACTCCCTGCGCCGATTACTTGGTAAATTGCCGCATTTGCGCCGCTTATATTTGCGCCGTTGAGCTGCCACTGGTAGGCTGTGCCTGTGCTGGCGGTGAGGTTTAGGGTGTTTCCAGCACAAATGGTGGTGGGTCCGCTGGCGGTTATGGTCGCCGTGGTAGATGTTACGGTTACGGTTATGGGTGTGGAAATATCAGAGCAACCGTTTTGGGTTACGATGCACTGGTAGTTGCCCGTGGAGTTGGCGAGGTAAGTAACGCTGTTTGCGCCCAAAATATTTACGCCGTTGAGTACCCACTGGTAGCTCAAACCCGCACCGCTATTGGCACTTAAAACCACCGAGCCTGGTGCGGCAAAAGTGGTAGGTCCGCTGGGCGATATGCTGGCTACGGGCGGCGTATTTACGGTTACTATTATGGTGTTGGAGGTATTGTTGCAGCCGTTTTGGGTTGTTACACAGGTATAATTGCCAGATAGGCTGGCGCTGTAACTTGGGCTGGTGGCTGCGCTTATGTTGCTTCCGTTTAACCTCCATTGATAGGTTAGCCCTGCGCCCGCATT
Source organism: Bacteroidota bacterium (assembly GCA_043765195.1). GTDB lineage: Bacteria > Bacteroidota > Bacteroidia > UBA7662 > JAYUJN01 > JAYUJN01. The sequence continues at coordinate 13,400 of JAYUJN010000037.1, forward strand.
TGCATTGAGCGTAACGGTAGTGCCTACGCAAACGGTGATGGTACCAGCGGCGGTGATGGTTGCGGTTGGAAGTGGATTTACGGTTATGGTGAGCGCATTGGAGGCATTGCTACAACCATTTTGGGTAAAAATACAGGTATAACTGCCAGCGGCGTTGGCGGCGTAGGTAAGTGCCGTTGCGCCCGAAATGTTCACGCCATTTTGTTGCCATTGGTAGCTTGCGCCTGCCACGGCTGTGGCATTTAGATTTACCGACGTGCCAGCGCAAATGGTGGTGCTGGTGGCGGCACTAATACTGGCTACTGGCAGCGGATTTACGGTGATGGTTATGGTGTTGGAGGTATTGTTGCAGCCGTTTTGCGTAACAATGCAAGTGTAATTGCCTGCGGCAGTTGTGGGGTACGTGCTGGCTGTGGCACTGGCTATGTTTGCGCCGTTGAGTTGCCATTGGTAGGTTAGCCCCGTGCCTGTGTTGGCAGAAAGTGTGATGGTAGAGCCAGCGCAAATGGTGGTGGGTCCGCCAGCGGCTATGGTGGCTACTGGTAGGGCGTTTGCGGTTACGGCAATGGCATTGGAGGTGGTGGGGCAGCTATTTCTTGTAACAATGCAAGTATAACTCCCTGTGGCGGTGGCGGTGTAGGTGGCGGCGTTCGCTCCGCTTATGTTTGCCGCATTCAATTGCCATTGATAGCTTAAACCTACGCCTGTATTGGCACTTATTAGCACCGAGCCGCCAGCACAAAAACTGTTGCTGGTGGTGGTGGTTATGGTGGCTGTGGGCGGCACATTTACGGTTATTATTACTGGTGCGGCGGTGGCGGTGCAGCCATTTAGGGTCAGTTCGCAAGTATGGTTGCCCGAGGCGGTGGCGGTATAAGTTTGGCTGGTGGCACTGGGTATGTTTGCGCCGTTTAGCTTCCATTGGTAGGTAATGCCCGCACCTGCATTGGCGGTGAGCAGCACGGAGCTACCGCTACAAATGCTTTGCGCCGCACTGGGCGTAATGGTTGCGGTAGGGTTTGGTTTTATGGTCGCCGAAATAACATTTGAAACGTCCACGCAACCGTTTTGGGTTACAATGCAGCTATAATTGCCTGTGGCTGTGGCGGCATAAGTGGCGGCTACCTCACCAGGAATGTCCGTGCCGCTTAGTTGCCACTGGTATGTGAGGGCTGTGCCAGTGGTGGTGGCGTTTAGCACCACGGTGTTTCCCACACAAACCGAGGTAGCCCCCGCCGCCGCAATAGCGGCGGTTGGGGGCGTATTTACCGTAATTGAAATTGGGTTAGAAACAGCATCGCAGCCGTTTAAAGTTACGATGCAAGTATAAACACCGCTTGTACTTACCACTTGGTCTATCAAGGTGCTGGAAGTATTTACGCCGTTTCTTTGCCATTGGTAGGTGTAGCCCGCACCCACGTTGGCGGTGAGCGTGGCGGTGCCGCCCGTACAAAAACTCGCCGAGCCAGTGGTTATGGTAATGGACGCACTGGGCGTGGGTTTTTGGGTGGCTACCACCGTGTTGCTGGTGGTGGTAGTGCCTGCCACGGTTACATTACAGGCATAACTGCCCGAGCTGGAAACAGTGTACGTTGTACCCGTAGCCGTGGCGATGATGCCGCCGCCCAAAGTCCATTGGTACGTAGCGCCCGCCACGGGCGCAACCGTAAGCACTTGGGTTGTGCCAGCACAAAAAGCCACCGGACCAGCGGGCGTTACCACCTGAGCCAAACCGTAGGTACTGTATAAAAACAACGATAAAAAAAGTATGATGTAATTCTGTTTCATTTTCTAAAAAATAATCAACTCAAATTAAGCCGATATAAAATGGTTTTTTTGTAAGATTTATCTACACTCCCACAAACGTAAAATATAAATATAAGTAATGGCTGAATGCCCATGTTCCGCACGTATTATTTGGTTTTTGCCTTCCAAAGGTCGTTTACGTTTCTAATCGGGTAATTTACACCCAAGCTCAACGAAACATTGTTATATAACTGGTTGTAAGCTACTTCTGCCTGCAAATATGGAAATACCACGGCTGCGCCAAACAAAAAATTGCCCGTTTTAATCTCTTCGTAATTAAAAACATATTCGTTCGGATTTATATTATTTTTGAAATAAGTTGGGCTAAAAGAACCCGAATACAAATCCCAAAAACTGCCCGCCAGCGAAGAATAGCCGAATTTTAGATACAAATGTGGCAGCGCATTTACATAAATGCCATAATCTATCGACCTCGACTTGGCTTGCTGCCCTATAAGCAACGGCGTTGGGTAGCTTATGGCGAGGTCGTCTAAGCGGTCAAATGTGGCTTTTACCTGCCGTGTATTGTACCTATTTATGGGCATTGGGTCGTTTTTTGTTTGGTAGCCCGATACAAAAAAGCCCAAAGGATAATAAAACGAAAGCCCGAATGCGCCTTGCAGCGGGTGCCTCAAAATGGCGGTGTTCAGCCCCAAATACGCATCGGTCAGGTTTATGAGCAGCGGATTTAGGTCTGGTTTTTCGTTTTGGCGGCTGCCGCTGCCCGCCAAATTGCGCTTGTTGGTTTTGCTTTTTTCTTGGCTTTGTTGCTGTTCGTATTCGGCTTGTGTAATTATATTTGTCGGAAAATTCACAAAATTCACGCCCGCACTTCGTAGCTTATCCTCGGGTTTTGCGCCAAAACTATTTTCGGTGGCTACCGCCAATATGCTGGCATCTATTTCTATCTGGTCTTTTCTAAAATTGGGCTGCGTGCTGGCATCTATCACCACCATGCTCCGCAGGCTGGGCAGCTCTTCGTTCAGGCGAATAATATACGGCGGTATGCCCGAAATATCAAAGCGTATGGTGTCTATATTTTTGTTTTGGTTGGCGCACCAAATTGCATCACGCAGCGAGCCGTCGCCGCTGTTGTTGGTGTTGGATACCACGCAGTTTCTGTTTTGGGTAATTTTAAATGTGTTTACGGGCGCAAAATTTGAGGTAGAAAAATGCTGGTCTATCGTTTGCACCGACCAAAAATAATCGCCTGGCGACAGGTTTTTCAGCTCCAAACTGTTGGCTGTACCCACATTGCCAGGTTCATTTAAAAACCGCCTGCTGGTCTGATTGTCCGCAAATGTGGTGAGTATATTGGTTTTTACGCTGTCTTTTTTGTATAAATACAGGTTGTATTGCAACGCAATTTCGGGCGAAATGTCATCGGTGGCTCGGCTCCAACTAAAAAGAGCCGTATTTTTATCTGCTTTTACTTTGAGATTGGTGGGCATTTGTGGCTTTTGGTTGGCTACAAACTTGTTTTGAGAGCCAGCGGGCTGGTTCACCAGTATTTTTACGATGCCTCGCATATCGGGTTTGGCTACCAAAAGGTCTATGTCGCCGTCGTTTTGGTAATCGCTCCAAAAAAGCGTACCCAACTGCAAAACACCCAAATCAATGGGCAGTTTGGTGAGCTTGCCGTTGTCGTTTCTATAAATTTTGGCGGGCGAATTGTTGGCGGTATAAGCCACGTCGGGGTCGCCATCTTGGTCAAAATCGGCGAGCGATACCTGATAATAAACGCCCCTGAGGTTGGGTTCTACAAAATTGCCCGCATCGTTTATATACATGGTTACTTGGGCGTTTTGTACGGTAGCCAAATCCAGGTCTTGGTCGTCGTCAAAATCCGCCCAAAGCTCTTTTTTGTAGTTTGGCGGAGCGGGCATTTGCGCCCTAAGGCTGGCATAATCGCTGCTATCGAGCTGCGTGTTGGTCAGCTCAAAACTAAGGGCTTCAAAGCCATTTTTGTATATTTTTGTGGTAGGCACGCCCTGCGAGTCTTCGCCAGACACAAAAAGGTCGAGGTCGGCATCGTTGTCGTAATCCACCCAATGCACCACGCCGAGCTGCACGCCCACCATGGCGTTGGGCGTTTCTATAAATGCGCCGTTGTTGTTTTTATAAATTTTTGTAACCACATTTTTGGAAGAAACGTAGCCGCAAATGGCTAAATCCAAATCGCCGTCTTGGTCGTAATCGCCCCAGTCCACGGAGCTTTTTATTACGCCTATAAACGGAATGTTGCTATCGGTAAAAACGCCCTTTTCATTTTTATAGAGCAGCGAACGAATGCTCTTGGCTATAAAAATATCGAGGTCGCCATCTTGGTCGTAATCCACAAAAACGCCTTTGCCGTAGCCTGCGCCCACCAGCTCATTGTCCGACATTGTAAACATTTGGTGGTCGTTTCTATAAATCACCGAAATGCTTTTGTTGCCCTTGGTAATGCCCGTTTGCAGCAAATCTTGGTCGCCATCTTGGTCGTAATCGCCAAAAGCCAGCGAACCAAAAGCCACGCCGATGATGCCTGCCTCTATGTCGTCAAAAGTCTTGTTTTGGCGGTTGTTCCTGTATATTTTGGCTATGTATGCGCCGTTGCTGGCTTTGCCGTTTATAGCAAAATCGAGGTAGCCATCTTGGTCAAAATCGCACCAAACTGCGCTGCTCCATTGCAGTTTTTCTAAGTCAAAATCTATTTTTGAGAACTTAGCACCGTCGTTTCTATAAATTCCAGTAGCGCCATACCAGCCCGTAATAAGTACGTCTTGGTCGCCATCTTGGTCAAAATCGCCAAAGGCAACGCTGCCTATATCTACTTGCGGGAGGTTGTAGGTTTCGAGCGCAAAACCGCCATTGTTGTTCCTATATATGTTCGTAAAGCTCTTATCTTGTGCATTTTGTCCGTTTAGCAATAGGTCTAAATCGCCATCTTGGTCAAAATCCGCAAAGGATACGGCGGTATAAATGAGCGGCTCTAACTCAATTTTTGCGTCTATAAATTGGGCTTGGGCTTGGCTAAAAATGGCTATTGCACCTAAAAAGGATAGGATAAAGGGCTTTATTTTGGGGTGCATTGTTTAAAGGTAAAGATAGACTTCAAAGTTAAAACAGATTTTTGGTTTAAACAAGTAAAGACGCATTTTAAGGTTGTAAAAATGGGTATTTTGGTGTATTTTTGTAAAAAAAATCGTTTTTCTGTAAAAATAAAGCGCAAAACAATTTATGAAATGGACGCATTGGATTTCGGAATTTAGGAGCTATATGCAAATAGAACGCAGTTTTTCGGGCAATACGGTGGCTGCTTACCAAACTGATTTGTTTAATTTAGTTGCATTTTTAGATGAAAAAAAGCACGTTGATTTGCCCACAAACATCACTTATAGCCGTTTGCAGGAGTTTTTGGCGTGGCTACACGAGCGCAACATCACCGACCGCAGCCAAGCGAGGGTAATTTCTACGCTAAAAAGTTTTTTTAAATACCTGATTTTTGAAAATGCGCTGGCCCAAAGCCCTGCGCATTTTTTAGAGCCGCCGAGGCTCACGAGGCAGCTACCCGATGTGCTTTCGGTGCTGGAAATAGAGCTAATTTTGGAGGCGATAGACATGAGCCGCCCCGACGGACACCGAAATAGGGCGATGATAGAAACGCTGTACGGGGCTGGGCTGCGGGTGAGCGAGCTGGTGGATTTGCGGCTGTCGAATGTGTTTGCGGAGCTTGGTTTTGTGAAAGTGGTGGGCAAGGGCAATAAGGAGCGGCTGATACCCATTGGCAGCGTGGCGTTGCGGCACATTGCGTTGTATTTGGCGCATACCCGCAGCCAAATATTGGTGTGTGCGCCGTACACCGACCACGTTTTTTTGAACAAAAGAGGCAAGGCACTTAGCCGCATTTGGGTTTTTGAGGTGGTAAAAAAGCTGGTAGCCGACGCAAAAATAAGCAAGGTAGTTAGTCCGCACACGTTTCGGCACTCGTTTGCCTCGCACCTGATAGAGGGCGGTGCCGACCTGCGCACGGTGCAGGATATGCTGGGGCATGAGAGCATAACCACCACCGAAATTTATACCCACATCAGCCCCGAGCACCTGCGCAGCACCATTTTAGAGTTTCACCCGAGGAAGTGAGGGTTTTTGAGGGCGGGACAAACTAACTGTTTTGAGGGATTCACCAGAGAAAACAACTATTTTCACGGTAACACGGGGCAATAAAACTAACCGTTTTAGGGGGCAGCTCAAATTTTATTTTTTGCCTGTGGCAAGGTCGTAGAAGGCTTGTGCGGCTATTTGAGGTGTGAGCGTGCTACCGAGCTGGTGGCTGATGGCTGCCATGCTTTGTAGCTCTGCATCGGTTTTTTGCATCATTTTTTTCATTTCGGTTTTGAGCGATTGTATGTTGCGTGCCTCAAAAACGTAGCCGTTTTCGTTCGGTTTTATAAAGCTATGGATTGCGCCCACGGCATTGCTACAAATGAGCGGGAAGCCCGCAATGGCAAATTCGTGCGTGGCTACGCTCCAAGGTTCGAAGTAGGCTGGCTGAACGAACACGCCCGTTTGAGCCATATAACCGCCCAAATCCGAGGGTTGCACAAAGCCGAAATGCTTGATGTTTTGGTGCAGGTTTGGCGGTGGCACTAAGGTGCCAGCACCCAAGCACCACAGCTCCCACTCGTTTGGTGCTTCGTTTTGTAGCTCTGTAAATGCTTGCCACAAATCCAACAATCCTTTTAATTCCAGGTAACGCCCTACATAAATAAATTTTTTGGGAAAGTGTTGGGCTTTTTGAGGTAAGTTTTTTTGGTAAATATCCGAAAAATGGTTGTAATCGGCAGAATAGTAAGTAGGCAGCATATTCTGTTTTTTAAAGCCCAACATGGCGGCATACTCGTATTGCAGCTTGCCACCTCCGCACATATAGCTAAACCTTTTGAGCAGCGTAAACCTGCTTAATGCAATGGCGAGCCACTGTTTGGGCGTGTTTTTAAACTGGGTATCCATACCCACGATGGTTGGTATTTTACCAAAAAAATGTTTGGCTATGCGCAGGTAGCCGCTATCTGTCCAACCGCCCGATATAATTAGGTCGGGATTAATGTCTTTTGCCAGTTCCAAAAGTTGGTCGTTGGTATATTCAAACCTTTGGTAAATTTTAAGTTCTGCTGGAAAATTAAACTTGTAAGGTGCTTCTGACTGTATGGGGTATTGCACCAAATGCACTTCTGCGCCAAGTGCGAGCATGGCTCTTACGGTAGCAAGTGTGTATTCGGCGAACTCTAAGTATAAAATCAGTATCTTAGCGGGCATTTTATACGGCGAGCTGTATTTTAGGTGTTGGTTCTGCTACCATATTTGTATTTCTATGCTCTATAAACTCTTTTATGTTGAACAATGCAATGATGGATACCAGTACGCAAGTCCACGGATTGAGCGAGCCGATGAGCCAAGATTCAACAAATGCAGAGAACATAAAAGACAACATCATAGGAACTGCAAACGGGCTTTTGCTGGCTACTGCCCAAAACTGACTACCCCAACCGAATAAAAACAAAATCAAGCCTACCAAACCCAAATCGCCCCAAACCTGCAAAAAAGAATTGTGCGCCCCACCCGAGTGCCCCAAGGCATTTAGTGAATCTTGATTTTGCGCAAATAAGCCATCTGTATAACCCCAGCCCTTGCTGAAAAAGAAGTTACGCTGTATTTGTTCCCACAAAAATGTGATTGCAACCAATCGCCCAGAGCCCTTTTCTATGTCGCCCGTCCTAAAGTTTTCCGTAAGCCCCAACGCCTCAAATATGTCTTTTATAAAAATAGTGGCTGTTTGATACGATATAACCATAATCAGAAATATAAAAAATGCCACCGTATTCGATGTTCTTTTTGAGATATAGATAAAAGATAAAAATATTACCATTGAAAACAAACCCCCACGAGAGCCACACCATATACAGCAAGCTAAAGTCATGGCATAAATACCTATTACCTCATACTTGCTAAACATCTCTTTATAGTAATATCTGCATATTGTAAAGAAAATAAAAAAGGTATTACAATAAATACCCATTCCATTTGGATTGCCAAAAATACCATTGAAACGCCCAACATTTTCATTTATAATGCCATTTTCAACGGCTTCGGTGGCACTGGCGAAGCCAGATGCCTCATAAAGATTACCCGCAAAAAACCCTTGAGGTACCTTGAAAATATACCAAATAAAACTCGTAAAAATAACCAAAGTACCAGCCATAACATATTTTCGTACGAACTCTGGTCCTTCTCTACGAAAACTTGCTAATATATACGTTGGAAATACCAGCATAATAATAAGGTAAGATAGGGTTTTTTGGAACGCTCCAGAGATTTCGTCAGAAAAAAACACCGAAATAAACGCCACTACAAAAAAAGGGACAAAAGAATTGGCGAATTTGCTATACTTACCCCCAAAGTTTTTGGAATTTAACAAGCCTACCGACATAAGCCCAATGACCACCATCTTTGCTGCATAAAAAGGAGCCAATTGAAAATGGCGGGTATCCGACCAAATTGTACAGTACCAGAATAAAACCATAATCTCTAAAAACTTTTTTCTTTGATATAGGTAAATAAAGAATCCAGCAGCGACCAAGATTGAGACAGGTGTTCCAAAAAAAGACGATGCCAAAAGCGTGAAACACATTATCGGAAATATAGCATACTTTTTAAACGTTACTATGAAATAATTTATAAATGATGTTATCATTGGTCTTTAACTAATTGTAAAAAATGTACCACAAAGTTACAAATTATTATTGTAGAACCAAACTATATGTTATCTTTACGTTACAAAACAACGTTTAAAGGAAATTGAATATGAATAAAATGGTTTTTTTTGAGCTTAACGAAGTACCCATAGAAATAATGGAATATTTTGTAGCCAAAGTACCCAATAGCTTTTTGGCTAAAATATATCCGAAACTAAAAAAATACATTACTGTAACAGACGATGTGGGGCATCTAAGCCCATGGATTACCTGGCCCACGTTTCACAGGGGTGTAAACAATGAGCTGCACCACATTCATGATTTTGGGGAGGATATGAGCGATGTAGATAAAAAATTTCCGCCCGTTTGGCACATTTTAAATAAAAATGGTGTTAAGTGCGGCATTTTTTCCTCGTTGCATTGTAGTAAATTACCCGAAAACTACCAAAGTTATAGCTTTTATGTCCCCGACCCATTTGCAAGTGAGCCAAATACGCACCCAAAAAAACTCAATTCTTTTCAGGAGTTTAACCTCAGTATGTCTCGGCAGTCGGGTAGAAATGTGAGTAGTAAGTTTGATGTAAAGCAGGCTTTTTCGCTGCTGAATATGTTTAAACTGAGTACCATAGCCGACATAGGCACGCACGTGGTGAAAGAGCGGTTTAAAAAATCTCTTGTGGGGCGCAGGCGAACCTACCAGTCCGTGCTGGCATTCGATGTTTTTATGGATTTGTTGGAGCAAGAAAAGCCCCAGTTTGCCACCTTTTTTACGAACCACGTGGCATCTGCCATGCACCGCTATTGGGCGGCTACCTTCCCCGAGCAGTACGACAAAGAAACCTTTGAGCTTGGGCAAGATTGGATAGATATGTATAAGGACGAAATTGATTTTACGATGCACAAAACCAGTATGTTTTTAGAAAAACTGGTGGCATTTGTAGATAAAAACCCCGAATATACCCTCGCAATAGCCAGCAGCATGGGGCAAAAAGCCACCGTAGCCGAAGCCATGAAAGACCAGCTTTACTTGGTGGACATACCCAAATTTTTTAGTAAACTCGGTTTTTTGCCCACCGAATGGCAAAAAGAACCCGCCATGCTACCCCAATATAATTTTAGGTTTGTAAACGAGCAAACTGCCCAAAAACTCGCCGATATTCTATCAAAAACAACAATTGAGGGTTACCCGATTGAGTTCCGCCAAAAAGATAATTTTGTGAGCGTGGACTTTGGACATAGAAACTTAGCAACCGATGAAATTTGCTTCAACGGAGCTATGCAGCCGTTTGAGAACCTTGGGTTAGAAAAAGTGGGCATAGATGAAGGCGCAGATACCACAGCCTACCACATACCCGAGGGCATTTTGTTTACCTACAAAGCCAACCAAGAAACCCAAAGTGATACAACGCAAATTATTCCTTCGAAGGTGGTAGCGCCAAGCCTGCTTGCGCACTTCGGCATACCTGCGCCAGAATATATGCTACAAACCGAACACATTACATTTTAAGTGTAAATATTGTATGGTTAAACGGACTTGAAAATTGCTACTTTATCCGAGCATTTTCAGTATCTGCTGCCCGCAGTAGATAAATCCGCCCCGTTTTACGTACCAATACATTCGCCGAAAGCGAAATAGAAACCTTAAAAACTTTCCTTTTTGCTTAAACTTGTGCGGAATGCCATACTTAATGGCATTCGCCTCTTGTTCTTTGAGTACTTCGGAATCAAAGTTTTGGGTTTTTTGGGCTTCATGCACACGAAAACAACCGAAAAAGGTGTCATTTATACGCAAAAAACTATCGTTGCCTTCTTTTAAACCAAAACGCACTATCATGTCGTAATCCATAGAACGGGATAGCGATACGTCGAAACTGCCAAAATTTTGGTGAACCGTTTTGCGCCAAAACATTGACTGCGCATTCATAAAAAAGCCCTCGTAAAGCAAATGATTTATGCTCATATCAAACGCAAACACATAATCGGTTATGGCATCGTTTTCATCTATATTGAGAAAATCGCCATAAACAACTTTTTTACTCGGATACTTTAAAAAATTTTCTACCGCAACATTAAACACATTGGGATAGTATATGTCATCGGAGTTTAGCCAGCCATAAATATCGCCAGTGGCACGAGCAAACCCTTTGTTCAGTGCGTCACTCTGCCCTTTGTCTGGCTCGCTAACCCAAAAACTGATGTAGTTTTGGTACTTTTCAATTACCTCTATGGTGTTGTCCTTACTTCCTCCGTCTATAACTATAATTTCGGTGTTGGCATAGTTTTGATTGATGATACTAAGCAAGGTTCGTTCTAAAAAATGAGCGTGGTTGTACGCTGGAACGACAATACTAATTTTGGGTAGTTGCTCATTAATATCAATTTTCTCTGATTTCAGACCCGAAACAAAGTCTTTTATGGTATTTTCGTCTATGTTTTTAGGTATCATCTATGTAAAAAGTGCTTTATTTTGTTCTATAATATCGTGATTGTATATTTCGGTTGCCACAAAGTTTAGGCAGCTTTCTGCCCAAATTAAGTATTCTGCGTGGTTCATGTCTAAGGCAAGTTTTAGAGGACGCACGAAATTTTCTGGGTTTTTGGGTTCTACGTCCCAGCCCACACGTTTTTGTTCCAAGTTCAACCACTTGGTTTTATCGCTTATTATTGCTGGACAACCATTGCTAAATGCCTCCACGATGGCGTGTCCGTAGTTTTCGTTCCATGTAGGTAAAAACAAAAAGTGGTATTTTTTCAAATGCTCTTTTATGTCGTAGTTTGGTACGCCACCGAGGTAATTTACTTTTATGTTCGTACCCAGCTCGGCTATCATTTTTTTGCATTGTTGCCAATATGCCTCGTCTTCTACGGGACCTAATATGTCAAAATTTATTTTTACTGGCAAATCATTAAAATATTTTAGCGTGGCTATCGCACCGTCTAAATTTTTTATGCTTTGAATGCGAGACAAGAAAAAGACATTGGCTTCGCCCACTTTTTTTGTAGGTTTTTCGGCTAAATTTACTTCTTCGATAAGTGTGATGGCGGGCGCAATAATCGTTTTTATGTTTGAGCCGTAGTATTTTATGGCTTCGTTTTGCTCTATGGTGCTGGAAACGTGCCAGTTTATGTTTCTAAAAAAATTTGTTTTACGTGTAATGCCTAAAAATAAGCGCTTTTTAAGCGTTTTTATTTTTAATGCGCCCGAACTAAGCATACCTCTGGGTGCTAAGAGTATTTTTACGTCTTTTCGGTATCTTTTTATTAAAAATATGGGCAATAACGTAAAATACAGGGAAAATAAACTGTTTAAATGCACAAAATCGTAGTCTTCGGTGGTGATAATATACCTTAAAGTGCTGAAATTTACGTTGTTTTTAGACAAATAAATAATTTTGGACTGACCAAAATCTATGCGTTCGTTGTATGGCAAACTTTGGTATGTTTGCCTTGTATTCAGGTCGTGGTTGGCTGTAACGATGGTAAAATGACAGGTATCGCCAAGCGTTTTTACAATGTTGGCTACCGATTTTATGGGTCCGCCTGCTTTGTAGCCAGGCAAAAAATAGTCTATAAAAATTAAAATTCGGGGCTTATTTTCAACCATTTATCGTTTTAGTTGTGTTTTGTAGCATGGCTACGGTTTGTTGCATTACTTTTTGCCAAGTAAACTTTTGGTTTACGAGCGCAAGGGCTGCTTTTTGTTTCTGCTGTAAAGTTAAGGGGTCTGTTTGTATAATTTCACACATTTTTTTGTACAGAACATCGGTGTTTCCGTGTGTGATGAGCCAGCCCGTTTGCGGGTTTACGAGTTCGTTTATAGCGCCTACGTCGGTGGCAAGTATGGCGCATTGGCTCGCCATTGCTTCCAAAATTACGGTGGGCATTCCTTCGGCGTAGCTCGGGCAAACGAGTACATCTGCCGCAAAAAGCAGCTCGAATATCTTTTTTTCGTCGCTCAATGCGCCAGTATAGCGTATATTGGGGTGTTTTATTTGCAGCGGTTCGGGTATTGGTCCTATAAATAAGAACTCAAATTCGATTTGCGCCGCAATGAGTTGGTTTAAAACGGTACACAATTCTTGAATGCCTTTTCGGCGAGAATACCTACCCACAAATACAAATTTTATGGGTTTGTTTTGCGCTTTTGCGTTGTTTTGTTCAAACTGTTTGTGGTCGATGCCTATGGGTATTTCTAAAATTTTTGTGGGGGCAATGCCCAATTTTTCCCTAATAATTTTGGTTATATTGCCGCCTAAGGAAAACACGTAGTCTGATTTTTTTAGGTTGTAGCCAATAAAAGGCACGAGTATTTGCTCTGCCAAATAAGATTTTAGGTCTGCGGCTGGTTGAAAGCCCTCAAAGCCGTGAAAATGCGTGGCAATTGGTATTTTTGTACCTGTTTTTAAGGTGTACCAGCCCGCAAAACCCTCTACATAGACAAAATCTATGTTGGCTATGCTGGGTTTTAATGCGGCGTAAACATTTTTTGAGTAACGATACATATTGTACAAATAATGGAGCGGAAACTTGGCGGAACTGGGGTAATGTACGGCTACAAACTCCAAATGCGTCAGCTCTTGGGCAGAAAAATGGTGCGGCAGCTCGCCCGCATTGGGGCTTTGTGGATAAAAAACCGTAACCCGCACGCCCGACTGGGCTAAGTATTTAGCCAAATTGTAGGCGTGCTTGGGCATACCGCCGATAGTAAGTGGGTGGATTCCTTCTGTTAATAGTGCTATGTGCATGGTTTTTTGTGTATAATTGAGCATTGCTTTGGAGCAATTCATTTGTTTTGTATAGCCTTACAAAAACTACATTAAACTTTCACGAATTTCAAAATCTGAGTTCAAATTTACGGTATCGTCGGCATATTCCAATTGTTTAAGCGGAATTTTACCGTAATAAGATGCCCACATTGCAAAGGTAGTGCCGCCAGGCGACAGTATATAATCGCATTTTGCGAGCAAATACATATCTACGATGTGTAACCTAAATTCAAAATCTATGTTTAGCCCCTTAAAATTAGACAAATCTATGTTTTCGGCACTGCACAAAATAAATTTTACCGTTTTGTTGTTTTGTTGCAATTGGGTTTCAATGCTTTTTAGTTTTTCGCAATAAATCGCATCTTCAAAAAACCACCTTCCGCCCGCAAACTGCTTAAAATCGCCTCTTCTAATGTGTACGCCCACCACGCAATCCGCCTCTTGTTTGGCATTGTATATAATGGCATCTATCGTATCTTGATACATTTTTTTGGGTGTGAATATTCTCGTTATTTCCTCGTGGTATTTCGTAACCCCAGCCCTGTCCCTATTTATCCAACTACCCTGCAAAATAAGTTTGTTTTTAGCATAATGTATAAATTCAGGGTCTTGCATATCCCGCAACTCGGGAGATTTCATATCAAGTATAACAGAAATTGTAAATTGGTTCGGGTTATAAAAATACCAAAACCAAGTATTTTTTATTTCTACTGTTTTTCTTACGTACTTAAAAATAATTTTAATCACCACTAAGTTTAAAAAATATAGCACGTAATTAAGCGGTAAAAACCTCGTTATGCGTAGCGAAACCTTGTTTTTTAATCCAAATATATTAGAATCCGTGGCTTCGAAAAAAGATTTATACTCCGCAAAATACGGATAAATCAACGTATAGTTGTGGTCGATACTGTTGGCGATAAAAAAAGAAAAACTTATTAGCCTGTTTGCAAACCTTCCTTGTTTTTCGTTTACTATGAGCATTGTTTGGGTTGTTTTTGTGTTATAGTTCTATGACGGTGGGCTGGCTTAGTATTTTTTTCTCTAAAATTAGCATCAGTTTATACGCCCTACGCAAGGGTTTGGTTATAAAATTGATAAAAAACATACAAGCCATAATTTTTATTTTTCCGATAATTGACAATTGTGAAAATGCCTTATTTCTGATGGTTCGGGCTTGACTAAAATATTCTATTTGAGTTTTTTTATTTCGGCTTCTTTGGTTTTCTGCCTCGTTGTTTCTAAATCCGCCCAAAAAATAAGTTGTGCTATAAATTTTGTCATGCCCTAAAAAACGGCTCCAAAGTTCCATATCTGCCGCCAACGAGTAATCTGTATCTATTTTACTACCTGCTTTTTGCCACAAATCTCTGTGCCAAAACGTAGATTCTTGTTGAATCCACATATAATTACCAGCCAAAAATCGGCTATTTGACCATAAATATGGCTTAAAATCCAAGGCAGATGTGGCATAACCATTTGTATCAAAATAGGTAGGGCTGCCAGTAATACATTTAACTTTGGGGTATTTTACAAACAGTTCTGCCATAATAAACAGCGACTTAGGGTGCAGCATATCGTCGGAGTTTATCCAACCCATTATTTCTCCTGTACTTTTATCAAAACCCTTTTGTAGCGCAAAATACTGCCCCCCATCTTTTTCACTTACCCAATAAGTCAGATTTTTTTCGTATTTTTTTATTATCTCCACAGAATTATCTGTACTACCGCCATCTATAATTATGTACTCTAAATTAGGGTAGTTTTGCGAGATTACAGAAAGTATCGTGTGTTCTAAATATTTTCCTTGGTTGTATGAGGGCGTAATGATGGATATTTTGGGGTAGTTTGTCATGCTCAATATCAATAATTATACGTATTGTGTGTAAAATAGGGTTTTGTTTTAGGTTCAAAAAATACATCACATTGCCAAAACAAGCCGTCTTTTGCCCGCTGCAACGTATCTACTAAATCTACCATACGAAAGCCTAATTTATCCATGTAAGCGCACATTTCCCACATTAGTAATGAATTAGGTGCTATTTGCAGCCCATAACACTCTATAATTACCAAACAAGCATTGGCTAATGTTTTGGTTGCACCTTCTAAAATCGGTACTTCGTAACCATGCGTATCTAACTTTACCAAGTAACTTCCTTTTAGTTGATGTTTTGCTATTTCATCGTCTATGGTGGTTACGGGTATGGTTACTTTTTGGGCATTTGTGCCATTGTCGGCTATGCCGCTACCATCTAAATCGTCGGTTATAAAAAAATCAACAGTTCCTATTTTATTCCCCGCCCCTGCCTTTACTATTCTCACATTGGGGTATTGTGCTGCCAAGGCATCTAATTGTTCGGCTCTTTGGGGTAAGGGTTCGAAGAGTAAATAATTGCTATTTTTCCAATACGGCAGTACTTCACGTGTCCAATTGCCCTCGGCTGCGCCTATGTCTATAATCGTTGTAGGATTTATGCCACGCTTGGCGCACCTTTCTATGCCACCAATCATAGACTTTGGCTTGTTTAGGCGTTTTAAAATAGGTAGCACGAATGGTTTTAAGATTGGATTCATTGTTTTTATTGTTGTTTTGTATTGTTTAATTCGTTTGAAATGTATTTTTGTAAGGTCGCTTTATAATGCTCAAATGTGTAGTTCTTTTGCACAAAGTTAGCCGTTTTTTTGGCATTTTCTTTCATTTCAGTGCCTGATTTTAACAAAACCGAGTCTATTGCCGCACTAAGTACCGCAATGGTTGGGCTTTCCATCACAATGCCAAAATCGTCTAAGTTTACGCCTGCATACTTGGTAAATACTGGCATTAATCCACCCGTGGCGCATACTTGTATGAGTAAATATTAAATTTATTATTATTTAATTTATTATCCTCTCAACCAATTTTTACAGCGCATTTTCATAGCCTGTATTTATGGCAAAGTATCTAATTTTAGTATTTTATTGAGACAGTACTGACAATATTTTATTTCCAAAATCGTAAATTTGCTTTTCATAACTAATACTTTGTAGTGTATTTTCTCCTTCCAAGACCATTACAATGCAAGAGTATAGCTGCTGCTCGTTCATTTTCTCAAAAAAAAGCACATTAGCACTTATTTGTTCCTTGTGAATAGGTAAATTAGATAAAATCACTGTTTTATTCAATGCTTTTGCATCTTCAACCACGGTACTCCACCCCTCAAATAATGACGGTTGGAGCACCGCAAGAGAATTTTCTATTAATAACAATTGCTCATCTCTATCGATAAAGCCCAAAAAATTGACAAAATCCTGCAAATCATTATCATTTATGTAGGTTTTTAATTCCTCTATGTAATTTACATTCCTATAATCGTTTTCATTGCCTGTAAATAGAATTTGAAAATTCACTTGCTCCTTTCTAAAAACATTTAATGCTTTTAAAACTGTAAGATGATTTTTATGCTTCCAAAATTGATTAGGGACTATAAAATATTGGGCTTTAATGTCATATTTTACTTTCAAATCTTGAAATTTAATACTTTTATACTTATCTCCAACCACAGAAGCAAATGGCAAGACGTGTAATTGGTTGGTGTGCTGTGGATATAAACGGATAAAATCAGCCTTAGCATTATTACTACTAAATACTACATTTTCTTTAGTTTTTGATAATTTTAATTGACCATCTTTTCTATATTTTACTTCCTCCTGGCTAAAAAAGTTTGGATAGTAATCTTCTTGAAAATCTGGTATCCAAAAATAATTGTTTTTCACCCTTATGTCTGTCCAATTGGCTGGGTAAATATTGCTCACTAAGTTTGTAGCTACTTTATCATAAAAGTAGTTAGGTTGTTTTAATAACCTAAACCCTTTATTTACAATCTTTTGAACAAAGTTTGTTGCTTTTTTTTCTTGATGATACTGTATAAATGGATAATTGACATTTTTTACCAAATCCAAGCCCTCCTCATTCTGATAGAATAATACTATTTCTGGCAAGTCACTCTGCTCAATAGTTTTTAAGGATTGAATTATGTTAATGATATAATAAGCCCCTGCTATCCAGTTAACATTATAATTATATACCAGCCCTATTCTCTTTCTTTTATCCATTTTGCACACCTGTTTTAATATTTATCTTTATACAAGCCAAATAATTTATACAATAATATTTTACCATAAATTAATTCAAAGACTATTTAGACTTTATAATTTAAGTGATTTTAATCTAATAAGAAAATTACTTAAAAATTTGGGAATAATGGAGTGAATAGACGTATAACGAATATATTTAGTCCTTGGCTTTTTCTTGTACAGCTCAAACTTCTTGAATAGTTCAAAATACTTCTTCGCCTGAATTTTGATATTATAATTTTTGTCTATAAAATCTATATTTCTTGAAGATATAGCACCTAAAAGTGCCCTGTCCTTATGCAAAAGTATGATATTTTCTACAAATTGTTCATTATTTCCGACCTCGCAAACAAATCCTTGCTCTGGTGTAATTATTTTTTGTATTCCTTCGTTAAATTTTGAAATTATAGGTACGCACCCAAAGCTCATAGCTTCTAATAACGCTACGGGCAACCCATCTAAACGTGAAGGTAAAATGAATACATCTTGCAATTTTAGCACCTCTGCTACACCTTTGTAATCTTGGGGATGTAAAAAAGTAAAATTACTTCTGTTGTTTAAAAGCGATACGATATTGTTTTTTTCTGGTCCGTTACCTATAATTGTCCAATTTACCTCTATGTTCAGCTCTCGGAGGCTATCATCAATTTTTGGAATATCATAAATTCCTTTTTGATTGGTAATACGTGCCAACCAGACAAGGTTTAATGGTTTATATAAATTTATTTTTTTTTCAAAATTCTGGGGCACGTTTACGCCGTAAGGCAAATAATGTACGTCTTTGAGGCGCTTAGGCATCTTTTGGCTTAAAACATCAAAAAAAACAGGATTATGTACCACAAAAACGTCAATTAAAAATTCATATTTTATTGCATCTGGAACATAAATTTCATCGTGGCAAATGTAATAAACCGTTTTATTCGATTTTGGGTGTAGATGCAATGTAAATAATTCAGTAGTAAAATTAGCCAAAATTACACCATTTGAATTTGAAACCTCTAAATTTAATCTCTTTGCTATTTGTATAGTAGTTTCGTTGTCTTTCTTATCTACTACGAACACAGTTTCTAGGCAAACACCAAATGGGTTTAACAAATAGGTCTGGTCAGATGGAATAGCTTTTATGTGTACCACTTTTTTTTCAAAAAAATGCTCTTCATCATTAGACAAAATATTAAGCCAAAAGCTGGCAGCCCCTGACATCATATATGTATTAAAACAAATTAATTCTGGTTTGTAATCCATTTTGCAACTATTTTTAAACCTTGTTCTAAGCTGGTTTTTGGTATAAATCCTAAGTTCGTGATTTTAGAAATATCGGCTTTCCAAAATTCAGGGTCACCCTTTCTTTCCATTGAATTAAATCCTATTTTTGCATTTTTATCTATATATGACAAGAACAACTCTGCAACTTTTTTAATCGTATTTGACTCACCAGAGGCAATATTAAAAATATCGCTATTTACATTTCCGCTTTTTAGAATAAGTTCAATGGCACTTGCCATATCTTCTATAAAGATAAAATCACGTGTTTCATTACCAGTACCATACAGCATTACTTCATTATTGTTTATAAGATACTTTTGATACAAGTCCCAAAGTAGTTGCTTTTTTAGCTGCGTACCATAAACAGAAAAAGGTCGTATTATAATTGTTTTTAAACCATAAACTTGGCTAAATTCTTTACATAGCAACTCAGCGGCGAGCTTATGCCAGCCATAAGGTGAAAGCGGATTTGGCGAGGTATTTTCAGTGATAGGAAAACTTTTAGGTTCGCCGTAAACGGCGGCACTTGATATATGCAGATAGGTACAATCTGTATTATAAGTTCGTATGGCTTCTAAAATATCAAAAACATCTAATGTATTTTTTTCAAAGTCAAACCTTGGATTGTTTATAGAAAGTGAAACATTGCCACTTCCTGCCGCATTAATGCAAACATCTATTTTTTGACTTTTTAATATTTCCGAAAACGTACTTATATTTTCATATTTAAAATAATTCCTATTAGCTATGCTTCTCGATTGTTCCAAAACATCACAGCCAAACACATTATAACCACGCAAAACAAAGTGGGTAACTAAATGCGACCCTACAAAACCCTCTGAGCCTAAGACTAAAATATTTGTCATTTTTTATTCTATATGGTGATGCCTTAACCAACTATCAGGCACACAATTTTAATATTTTTATTTATAAAGTTTATCAACTACTAACCTATATTTCCCACACACAACAATAATTCTACCTAAAATCTGAATAGTTTTACTAATACTTTAACTTTAAACCAACAGCTTGACTATAAATTTGGTTATATCACTTTTGAAGAGGTGATTTGTAAAATGAATGATTAACGCTTTATAATAAAGTGGAATTTCACGTAGAAGTATCAATTCATCTAATTCAAACCTATATTTACGGTAACAATCAAACTTACAACTTACTTCACACACTTCTTGGTACAGAAACTCACTGAAGTTTTCAAATTATTGGATTAGTTTAAAAAAACTCCACAAATAATTTTAAAATCCTATTCATTGTATCTTTTATGATTCTATATGGTTTATTTCATCTGAAATATAATTTTCTAATGTATTTTTATATTGCTCAAATGAATAATTACCTTGCACAAAGTTAATCGTTTTTTTTGCATTTTTCTTCATTTCGGTGTCTGATTTCAATAAAACTAAATCTATTGCCGCCTCAAGCTCTGCTACACAAGGAATTTCTATCATTGTACCGAATTGCTGAAGGTTAACCCCAGAAAGTTTGGTAAAAATCGGCAATAAACCACCCGTGGCACATACCTGTACTAGTGCTGGGGCACCACCTTCGCTCACCGACGGTGCTAAAATAGTACCACATTGCATCAATATATCTTTAAACTTCTCGGATCTGATTTCTAAAAATCCATGGTTTATTATATTGGTTTTGTTTTTGATAAGTGGCTCATAATATTTCCAAAAATCGGTTTCTTGCTCAGATGCACCGCATATATGTAGCGTAATCTCTGGTCTTTTTATAAATATATCCAAACAAATATCTAACCCCTTGTGTAACAACCCACTACTACCAAACCACAAAAAATTGGTTTTTGCTTGTTCAAAATTTTTGGCTTCTAAGTCTATTACACCTACGTCATTAAAAAAAGAGTTGATTACACGAGACCTGACACTACTATCACGTCGGAGTAAGGTTTGTTCTGTTAGCTCATTACCCAATACAATAACTACATCGGACATTGTACCCAAAAAGTTCCACCTAATGTTTGTAACTCTTGAGGAAGACACGGCTAAAATTCCAGTTCTTTGGTGAAATTCTTTAACCTTAAATGTCGATAAATCATTTGAAAGCCAAGGATTGCAACCCGTCATATAACCGATGCTATGAAGTTTATGGCTTTGGTAAAACGAGTTTTCATACGGGTCTCCAAATCCATACAAAATTGAGTACTTTGTATAATCTATGTGTTTTTTACTAGCATAATTTATTATATCTATGTTATAACCAAGTTTTTTGAAAATTTCTAATGCCGTAAAGCACTCTCTAATATTAGTATGGTTATAATGCAACTTTTCAAACTGGTTAGTTTCTGGCAACAAATAGGAGACCAAAACAGTTTTAGTGAAGTTTGTTTTAAAAAAATTTTTCACCAACCCTCTATCATATTCAATAATATAAGGAAAGATATTTAGAACCGACTTTATAGTATTCTTATAACTACTGAACATTTGTTAGGCTATGTTGTTTTTGAAAACGAATTAGAAAATAAACTAATGTAAGCATCAGCATAAAATAAAAGCATTAGACATTTTTTAATTTTTTATAATAATGCCTTGTCCTGTGGGCAAACATAAAATTTCAACACTTTTTTCTTTAGCAAATTTATCAAATGCCAATTTTTGATTGATGTGCATGGGAAAACCATAATCATCTAAAATAATAACGCCTCCCTTTACGATTTTATCCCAAAAGTAGTTTGCTGCCGCAATTTCTGGGGCTACACAATTCATGTCTATGGATAAATAGCATATCTTTTGGGCATCACAGTCAGGCAAAGTATCTGGCACTGCACCTTTTATTACACTTACATTAAATGGTGAAAAAGTTTTTAAAACTGCATCATATACATTGTTATAGTGGGTAAGGTATTGGGTAATGCCATCGCCTTTTTTCTCTTCTTCTGTTAGCAAATTCTCTACCAACCCCTCAAAAGTATCTAATAAATAAAATCGCTTTCCTGTTTCTTCAAAATTAATATAGTCTATCACCGCTCTGCTGTATGCGCCAGTATTCACGCCACATTCTACATAATCGCCCTCTAAATTTTTTACCAAATTAGCAAAGTAACAAACGATGTGTGTGCGCCATTGAAGCGTAAAGCCTTCCCAAGGATTTGTATCTTTTGCTTTTTGGTAGGCTTTGGCAAATTTAGGCTCTGAAATAAAATCACAATTATTACACGTAGCCAGCCCATCAGTATTGTAAGTTATGGGGTAGCGGTTTCCGAACCAGTTCATAATAATTGCTGCACCGTGGTTGATTTTAGCCCTGTTTTTGTAGAGCCAAATTATTTTTAAAATAAAAAGTTTGAGATTCTGTATCATAATCGCAGGTTGGTTTAAAATATATTAGTCAGTTTTTTTTATGAATTGCGCTGGATTTCCCCCAACTATATCAAACGGATTTGTGCTTTTGGTGGCTACGCTGCCAGAGGCTACTATTGTACCTTCGGATATTCTAACGCCTTTGGTAACAATGGAGTTAAACCCAATCCAAGATTTTTTTTCTACACAAATGGGTTTTGATTCTACCAAGTCCCAATTTTTGTATTGTGGTCCTTTTGCCCAATCGAGCACGTCATTTTTTCTGTTTTCAGAACTCAAAGCGTGTGCATTTGTGTCTATTAAAGTACAGCCCCACGATATCATTACATCGTCTTGAATTTCGATGGACTCGTAACAAAAAAGCGTGGTATCGGGCCCTATAAAAACACGGTTGCCTATTTTTACTTTTGTATTTGTATTAAGCAACACCAGTTTTCCACTAATAATGCAATCGCTCCCAATTTCTATGTTTAGGTTATTGGTTTGTGGCTGAAAAATAGAAATTAATGCTGACGAAATATTCGTATCTTTTCCAATTTTCAAATTGCCATTTGACACAAGAATTTCGTGACTCATGTTAGGGTCAGTTTGCGACAAAAAACCCACTATTTTTTTTAACACTCTAACTATAAGCATGTAAAAATATGGTTGGTTTTAAAATATCCATAATTTAAACCTTCGAAAATTGACATATTTGAGCCGCCATCTACTATTTGAAACGGGCAAATCATATCCACTAAATCATATACCGCATCATTTGGTATAAAAATAGCCAACCTAAAAGCATACAAGTTGGGTACTATTAGATGCCCTGGATAGCAAACTTCAAATACATGGTCGCCCTCGGTATTTTTGCCAAGCTCGCTCAAATCTTCTACAAATGTGCTAAGGAACTCACCCACCTTCGACTGAATGGTACAAGAGAGCCTTGCACTGGAAATTTTGGCTTTATTTGTTACCGTAAACCTTAATTTAATGGTATCTGAATCCAAAAACACATTGCCTGATTCATTTTTTTGGTTCGAAATATATGCTTCTCTTATATAACTAACTTTGGCTTCTGTTTTTTCGGCTTTGTATGCTACCGCTTGGTCGCTACCCGTCAAATATTTATCTATGCAGTCATTTATATTGCCATTAAAGCCTATTTTTCCATTTTTTAGTAAAATACCTTTACTACACAATTGTGCTACGGCACCCATCTGATGACTCACAAAAAGCACTGTTCTGCCTTCGCCTTTGCTGATGTCGTTCATTTTGCCAAGGCATTTTTTCTGAAACTCGGCATCGCCCACAGCCAGCACTTCATCTACTACCAATATTTCTGCTTCTAAATGTGCTGCTACTGCAAAAGCCAGCCGCACATACATTCCGCTACTATATCGTTTTACGGGCGTGTCTATGTATCGCTCACAGCCACTAAAATCTATTATTTCATCTAATTTTCGGGTTATTTCGGCTTTTCGCATACCGAGCAATGCGCCATTTTGGTAAATGTTTTCCCTGCCTGTCATTTCGGGCATAAAACCTGTGCCTACTTCGAGCAAACTGGCTATCCTGCCTTTTACCTTAATACTGCCTGTTGTGGGTAAAGTAGTTCGGCTCAATAATTTAAGCAATGTACTTTTGCCAGCGCCATTTCTGCCAATTATACCAACGGCATCGCCCTGCTGAATATCAAAATTTATATCTTTTAATGCCCAAACATAGTCGCTCTCTCCTTTTTTGGTTCTATCATTGCTGTCTCCAATTTTCAAAAATGGGTCGTCTTTGCCCCTAAGCCTCGCCCACAATCTATTAAGGTCGTGGCTCAAAGTGCCAGTACCTACCTCGCCCAAACGATATTGTTTTCCTACGTTTTCTACTCTAA
Source organism: Bacteroidota bacterium (assembly GCA_043765195.1). Lineage (GTDB taxonomy): Bacteria > Bacteroidota > Bacteroidia > UBA7662 > JAYUJN01 > JAYUJN01. The sequence continues at coordinate 37,293 of JAYUJN010000037.1, forward strand.
TTACTGCACTCATTACACGGTATCTATAAATGTTTTTTCAGCCTTATTAAAAATGAACAACCCAATTATGAACACAACAAAACTAACTATCAGTCCATATATTATCATTCCATAATCAATTTCTCCGCCCAACATACTTTTCCTGAATGCCTCTATGGCTGGCGTAATTGGGTTGTAGGCTACAAAAGGATAGTAAACACTTCCCTTCAAAGACGACAAAGAATAAACAACTGGCGTGGCGTACATCAGCAATTGAACCCCAAAGGTAATCAAAAATACCAAATCTTTGTACTTGGTGGTAAGCGAAGTTACTATCATACCCAAACCCAAACCCACATTAACCATTATTAGCAACAAAATAGGCAATAGAAAAATTCCCCAACTTGCTGTAAATATCATTTTACCGCTAAGTACAAAATAGGCATAAATAACAATCAATAGCAAAAACTGTATTCCAAATTTCAATAAATTTGACAGTACTTTTGAAAGCGGCATAATTATTCGGGGGAAATATACTTTACCAAAAATGGAGGCATTGGTTGTAAATGTGGTTGCGGTGCTGTTTAAAGCGTCTGCAAAATAAGTCCATAAAATAGTACCCGACAAATAAAACAACATTGGCGGAATGCCATCGGTAGGCAGCTTGGCGATGTTACCAAATACGACTACAAATACGATGGTGGTGAGCAATGGTTGGATAAAAAACCAGAGCGGGCCTAAAATTGTTTGCTTGTAAAACATCACAATTTCTCTTTTAATAAAAATTCCCAGCAAATCTCTATACCTCCAAATTTCTTTAAAATCGATGCTAAATAGCGATGATTGCGGCTTGATGATTAAATCCCAATTTTCTTTATTTTCTTGCATTAAATTAGTACTTTGTTTGTTTGGTTTAGTTGTCTTTTCCCCCTCCGAGCCATTAGGCTATGTCTGCAAAATACCCTTCGGTTTTGCGAAATGTATATATGCCCACAAAAAATAGGGCTATTGCTACCACAAAATTACTCAAAATTAACTCGTACCTCACGGGCGTATCTATAAATGCCGACCGAGCCAAGTTGATAGCACCAGCCAACGGATTGATAGCCAGCACATAGTTGAACCAACTGCCCGTAAACGACGAAGTAGCATACACTACTGGATTGAGAAACATCAAAAACTGTATTAAAAACGGCACTGTATATTGAAAATCACGGTATTTTACGTTGAATGCCGCCAAAAATGTACCCAAACCAAAGGTGGTAATTACGGTAAGCAGCACGGCTATAGGCAACAAAACAATTATTTTTAAAACATTAACCGCATAGCCATAATACACAAGTAAGCCAGCATAAACCACCAAACTCATCAAAAAGTCAAACAATGCCACCAAAATACACGACATAGGTACTATCAAACGTGGAAAATACACTTTTTTAATCAAATTGGCATTGGTTACCATGCTCGTGGCTGAGTTTTGCAGCCCAGCACTAAATATATTCCACAGCATCAGGCCCGAATATACAAATATAGGGTAAGGTATGCCGTCGGAGGGCGCTTTTAGTGCGTTGCCGAACACCAAACTGAACAACACCATCATGCTAAATGGCTGGATAACTGCCCACAAAAAGCCCAAAAAGGCTTGTTTGTAGCGCACTTTTACGTCTCGCCACGTAAAAAAATAAAACAGCTCCCTGTATTGCCACAGTTCTGCCAAGCCCAAGCTAAATTGGCTCTTTGGCTCTATAATCTGCTCTATGGGCAATGCTACATCTAAATATGCTGTATCTCTCATTTTTTCTGTCTGCAAATATAATACCTTTATTGCTAAACTTCAATGTTTAACCCAAATTATTTGTTGAATACACCCTTTCAAAATAACCCATTAAAGAATTGCAATTTTGTTAAATTTTGCAAAAATTCTCCCTAACAACAGCGTACCTTTCACTACTATTCTGGCTCAAAATGCGCAATTACAGCCCTGCGTTTTCCCAAGTGTGTTTTACCAGCATACTGCCCAATGCTGGGCTATGCGTTTTCCCCGAACTAAAAAAAACGCCGTTTAATACGCTAAAACGAACTGCGTGGTCTATGTTATCGGCTAAAACATTGTCTAATTTACAACAAATACCCAAGTGGTACTCACCACCAACAAGCGGAAAATTGGGCATGGTGCAGGTTATTTTTCCGTTGTCAAAAACCACACCAAAGTCTTGCACGGACAAATTTGTATCCAAATAAAACAAATTATTGTCTAAATAATCGCAAATTTTCAGAGCAAAATTCATGCTTCGAAAATCCTTTGATTTTATGTTTTTGGTGTATATAAACTGAAACTTAACGGTTTCGCCGCTAACCGCCACGCTTATTTGTTCGTTTCTATCGTTCAAAATTTTAAACTCCGTAAACAGCACATCGCCCGTTCCTTTCCTATCTGTTCTATCTACGAGGCGCATATCCAAAATATCAGATACGCTATTGAGGTATAAATCAATACACTTTTGCGTATCGCCCATAAAATCCATTTTTCCGTTTTTGAGCAAAATTCCCTTTTTGCACAGTTGCGATACCACATTCATTTGGTGGCTCACAAAAAGCACGGTTCTGCCCTCTCCCTTGCTCACTTCGCTCATTTTACCCAAGCATTTTTTTTGAAACTCGGCATCGCCCACCGCCAGCACCTCATCTACTATGAGTATTTCGGGTTCTAAATGCGCCGCCACCGCAAATGCCAAGCGCACCGACATACCGCTGCTATAATGCTTCACGGGCGTATCCAAAAACTTTTCTACACCCGCAAAATCCACTATTTCGTCAAGTCTTTTAGTTATCTCCCACTTGCGCATACCCAATATGCTGCCGTTCATATATATGTTTTCTCTGCCACTAAGCTCCTGGTGAAACCCCGTGCCTACCTCCAGCAGGCTCGCCACACGCCCCCTGAGTTTTACGCTACCTTTGGTGGGAGGCGTAATTTTGCTCAGTATTTTTAGCAGCGTGCTTTTGCCAGCGCCATTTCTACCTATTATACCCACGGTATCGCCCGCATACACCTCAAAATCCAAGCCCTCCAACGCCCAAAATGTTTTGTCGGGCTTGCGCTCCACCTTCTTAAACAAATTGGCAAAACCATCTCTCATACTCAAATACTTGGCACTGTTTGCGCCCAAGCGGTACTCCTTACCCAAATTACTGACTTCTACAATCGGTTTCAATCGTTTTTTCTTTATTTATTCTTTAATGCAGTAATGTGTGAATAATGCCTAAATTTTGTGGCAAAAGACCAGTTTACTGCGCTTTTTATAACCAAAAAACACCACATTTACGGTATTTCACGCCTCAATTTTTTGTATCCACAAATATAATACCTTTATTCCAAAACTTGACTACTTAAACCAAATAAGTACTTAGGCATGATTACATTTGTTTAAAAATCCCGTAGGGATTAAAAGTTTATAGAAAACAAATGCGCTATATTTACGACTCCTTCGGACTCGAACGAACTGTACCACATATTTTTTCTACAAACATTTGATGCCTACGGCATCGGGTTGTTAAAACTGATATTTGATTTACTTTTTTTAATGCCAGTTTTCAGCTAATTTTGTGGCACATAAACCCTAAGCCAACTATTTAATGCGTATTTTCGAAAACAAGCTGCTCCTAAGCCTAAGTTTTGCTTTATTTATGGGGCTGGCTTTTCCGCCCTACGGCTGCACGGCACTGTCGTTCGTGGCTTTTTTTCCGCTACTGCTCCTCGACCGAAAACTGGACCACGCCCCCACCCGCTCCGAACAAAATGCGATAAAACGCTACATTTTTTTGGGCTTTGTGGCATTTGTGCTTTTTACGACTTGGTGGGTAAAAAACGCCGCTTGGATAGGTTTGGCGGGCGGCACAGCCATGAACACCATTTTTATGTACCTGTCTTGGCGGCTTTTTCGCAGCATAAAAAAACACTACGGCAACAAGCTGGGCTACATTTCACTGCCCATTTTTTGGGTGGGCATAGAGCATATTCACCTCAACTACTGGGAGTTTGATTTCCCGTGGCTGCCGCTCGGCAACGCTTTTGCGGCGCAGCACACTTGGGTGCAGTGGTACGAATACACGGGTAGCCTCGGCGGTTCGTTGTGGATTTGGCTGGTGAATTTAAGCCTGTTTTGGCTTTATATCAGGTTCAAAAACAACACCAAAAACCAAAACATCATTTACACAACGGGCATCATTTGCTTGGTTGCTGTGCCGATTATTTTTAGTGAAATAAGCTATAAAAACCAAAATTTTGCCGAAAAAAAGGCTCAAAAAATAGAAATCGTGGTGTTGCAGCCCAACCTCGACCCTTACCTCGAAAAGTTTGAGCCGGCGCAATTTGCCAGCCAACTAAACGATTTTTTGCGCCTTGCCCAAACCAAAATCACACCCAACACCGAGCTGCTCATTTTGCCCGAAACCTCTGTACCCAGCACGGTTTTTTTAAACGAAAAAAATTGGCAATTGGATACGCTCAACGCATTTTTGAAAAAAAACCCAGCTCTGAGCATCTTGGCGGGTGCGCTGGTGGTGCAGGTGTACGCCGCCAACCAAACGCCGCCCGCAAGCGCACGCAACAACGGCAGCGAGTACTACGACGTGTATAATGCGGCTTTGTTGCTACAAAACGGCAAACCGATGGAGATTTATAAAAAAAGCAAACTGGTGATTGGCGTAGAAAAAATGCCTTATTACGAGCAAATTGCGTTTTTAAAACACCTAATCGTAAACCTTGGCGGCACCAGTGGGCAGCTTGGCACGCAAAAAAACCGTGCGTCCTTTGCTTTTGGTAGGCAAAACAGCCGCATAGCGCCCATAATTTGCTACGAGTCTATTTTTGGCAACTATACCGCCGACTATGTGCGTGCGGCGAACGCCAATATTTTTGCAATTATAACCAACGACGGCTGGTGGGGCGATACGCCAGGCTACAAACAGCACTTCGATTATGCCCGCCTGCGAGCCATAGAATGCCGTAGAAACATAGCACGCAGCGCAAATACGGGCATTTCGGGCTTTATTTCTATCACGGGCGATGCCCTACAAATGGCTGGTTGGAACAAAAAAACTGCCTTGCGCCAAAGCCTTAGCCTACACAACACCCAAACTTTTTATGTGCAATTTGGCGATATTATTGGCTTGTGCGCCGCCATTTCATCGTTATTTTTCGTACTTTTGCGGCTCATCAAACCCCTCATCACCCAAAAAAAATGACCGATAAAATACTCATCATCGGCGCTTGCGGTCAGGTAGGCACCGACCTTACCCTCGAGCTCCACAAAACCTACGGCGACAATGTGGTAGGCAGCGACATTGTGCAGCCCGTGGCTGCGCTGCAAGGCATCGCCTACGAAAAAGTAAACGTAATGGACGCACACGGCATTGCCGCCATTATAGACAAACACAAAATTACGCAGGTCTATCATTTGGCAGCCGTGCTGTCGGCTAAGGGCGAGCAAAATCCGCTTTGGGCGTGGCGCATAAACATGGAAGGGCTGATAAATATACTGGAAATAGCCAAAGAAAAAAAGCTAAATAAGGTGTTTTTCCCGAGTTCCATAGCGGTTTTTGGCAACGATGCGCCCAAGAAAAATACGCCACAAAACACGCCGCTAAACCCCTCCACCATTTACGGCATAAGCAAGGTGGCGGGCGAGCATTGGTGCCAGTATTTTTTTGATAAATACCAAATAGACGTGAGAAGCCTGCGCTACCCAGGGCTGATAAGCTACAAAGCCCAGCCTGGCGGCGGCACCACCGACTACGCCGTAGAAATATTTTACAAGGCAAAACAGGAGGGAAAGTACACGTGCTTTCTCAGCGAGAACACCGCCCTGCCCATGATGTACATAGAAGATGCCGTGCAAGCCACCCTAAAACTGATGCACGCCGACACCCAAAACATAAGCGTGCGCACCTCCTACAACGTAAACGGCATGACTTTTACGCCCAAAGAACTCGCCCAAGAAATAACCAAACACATACCCAATTTTACGATAGATTACCAGCCCGATTTTAGGCAAATAATAGCCAATAGCTGGACCGAAAGCCTCGACGATGCCACCGCAAAAAACGATTGGGGCTGGAAACCGACCTACAACTTAGAAAAAATGACCGCAGAAATGCTGCAAAACATACGCTAAATGGAACAAAAAATAGACTTCAACCTCATTTTACCCGCCATAATTGTTGGGTTTGTGGCACTGCTGCTAAATGTTACAGCCCTAAAAACCGAGGAATACAAAAACCAAGCCGACGAAGGCGCATACCTAAACCAAGCCAGTGTGGTGCTGCAAAATGGCTTTTTTTCGGGCATAAAAATCCTCGGCAAACAGTACCTAACCAACGCAAACAACCACAACACACCAGCGCCCACCCGCATCGCACACACGTTATATACGCTGCCTTTTTTGTACCTCGAGCCGAGTTTTCAGGCACTCAGTTTTGCATCGGGTTTGGCTTTTGTGCTGGTGCTGCTGTTCGGGTTTTGGGCGTTAAAGCGGCTTTTTTCGCTCAAAATAGCCTTGGTGTGGCTCGCACTCTGCGCCACATCGCCGCTGTACTTGGGCATGGCTCGGCGTGCGCTCATGGATGCCGACCAAACCGCCTTTATGTTCGTACTCATCGTTTATTTTGCGCTTTGTTTAAAGGATTTTACACCCAAAAAGTACTATATTTTCCTTGTTTTAGCCGCCATTGCGCCGCTGTACAAAGAAACCAACTTACTACTTTTGCCCATATTTATAGCCATACTCTTTTACGTAAAACACACAAAATTGGCGGCTATTTCTTGGCTAAACATCTTGCTATTGCCCATTTTTTCCTGCGGGGCTTACCTTGCCTGCCTTTATTTTGTGTTCGATGGCTGGGCGGGCGTGCAGGGCTTTTTCGCCATTTACAAAACCGCCTTAGCCCCCACACCCGACCTAATTAGCTACGGCGTAGGCGCATACAACCACCAGTTTGGCTCGGGCAAATGGGTAGCCTACATCTTAGATTATTTCATGCTTTCGCCGCTGGTTGTGGGGCTGTTTTTTGTGGCAATAGGCAGTTTTTGGGCAGATAGCAGCCTAAAAAACAACAAAATTCGGTATTTTTTGGGCTTCGTCATCGGTATATTTGTTGTATATAATTTAACAACCAAAAACGTGCGCTACGTGCTTATTTTAGAGCCGCTGATGCGCATTGTGGTCGCCATTTTTATAGTGCGTGTGTGGGAAACTGCAAAAAAAACCAAGACCACCCTGCGCATTTTTACGGTAGCCGTAGCCATTTTACTTTTTATGGATTTATGGCAGTTTAGGTTTTATTTTTTAACCCAAAAAATTTACGACCCAATTTCCTACAACTTATTGCAAGCCGAAAAAATAATACCAGCCTACGCACCCGCCGCCGTTACCGCATACACCTTGCCCCAAACCTACGACGATTACATCAATTTGAGCCTGCAATTTTACAACCAAAAAAACTACAAAGGCTGCATTGCTACCTGCACCCAAGCCCTGAGTTTAAACCCAGCGGCAGCCGAAGCCTATAACAACATGGGCGCAGCCTACAACAACATGGGCGAATACCCAAACGCCATAGCGGTTTTGGAGCAAGCCATCAAGCTAAACCCCAGCAACCAACTGGCTACAAGCAACTTAGCCTACGCCAAATCTATGTTAAAATAAAAACAGGTAAAGTTTTAGGGCTTTTTATTCAGCAAATCGGGGCGCAAAAGCTGCGTTTTTTTGAGTGCTTGCTCGTAGTTCCAGTCCTCTATCTTGGCATGATTGCCCGATAGCAGCACCCTTGGCACTTCCCAGCCCTTGTAGTTTTCGGGTCGGGTATAAACGGGCGCATCGAGCATACTATCCTGAAAACTATCGGTCAGCGCCGAGGTTTCGTCGCCTATTGCACCAGGTATAAGGCGCACAATGGCATCGGTGAGTACCGTGGCAGCCAGCTCGCCACCCGACAGCACATAGTCGCCTATGCTTATTTCACGGGTTATAAAATGGTCTCTTATGCGCTGATCTATCCCTTTATAATGCCCACAAAGCAACATCAAATTCTTGGAAAGGCTCAATTGGTTCGCCATATTTTGGTTCAGCGTTTGCCCGTCGGGGCTAAGGTAAATAACCTCATCGTAGCTCCGTTGGCTTTTTAGCTCGGTAATGCACTTGTCTATCGGTTCTATCATCAGCACCATGCCCGCCTTGCCCCCAAACGGATAATCGTCTATGTTTTTGCGCACGCCAGTGGCATAATCTCGTAGGTTGTGCGTAAAAATTTGGACGATGCCTTTTTTCAGCGCACGACTCACGATGGAATGCTCAAATGCGCTGGTCATAAGCTCGGGCAGCACAGAAATGATGTCGATGCGCATTATTTTTGGGTATAAATTTCCAGCAGTCCGTCGGGCAGCTCGGTGTGTACCACCTTGGTTTCTTTGTTTACTTGCAGCACAAAAGCATCTACCAACGGCAAAAGGCACTCGTGGTTTTGGTTGTAAAATTGCAGCAAATACTGGTCGTTTGCCTCTAAAACATCGGATACTTTGCCTATTTCACCCAAATTATTGTCTAAAATGGTGTAGCCTATTATTTCGTGGAAATAAAAACCATCGGCATCTAACTGCGGCAAATCTTCGGTAGATAGGTACAATTTAGACTTGGCAATTGGCGTGGCTGCCTCTATGTTGTCTATGTCCTCAAATTTTACAATCCATTCTTTGTGGTTTTTTGGGCGCAGGGCTTCCACAAAAAAGGGCATATATTTGTTTTTTTGCAATATATAAACCACCTCTATGTCGGCGTATTCGTCCGTGTCGTTTACATCCATGATGAGTATTAGCTCGCCTTTTAGCCCGTGGGTTCTGCTTAGGTAGCCTATTTCATACGCATTGTCGGCTTGTATCATTTTGTGTTAAATTAGAAAATAGATATTTTGTTCAAAAGCCGTCTTTGGGTTGCAAAGACGGCTTTTTTATTGCAAAAAACAAGTTTTATGCTTGTGTAGTTTCTTCTGGTTCTGTGGTTTCGGCGGCGGCTACAGCTTCTGATGCGGCAACTTCGGCTACTACCTCGGCTACAACTTCTGGTGCGGCAATTTCGGCTACTACCTCGGCTACAACTTCTGGTGCGGCAACTTCGGCTACTACCTCAGCCACAACTTCTGGAGCTGCAACTTCGGCTATTACCTCTGGTGCGGCAACTTCGGCTATTACCTCTGGCGCAGCAACTTCGGCTACTACCTCGGCTACTTCTTCTACCTCTGGCTCAGGAGCTGGCGGTGGTGTGTTCTTTTTTACGATGGCTTCGGCACGTGCGGCTTTCACTTTTAGTTCGGCGGCAAAGCGGGCTTTGGCTTCTTTGGAGGCTGCACCTACCAATCCTTCTACTTTTCCTTGTACTTTATTGTCTTTTGCCGATAGCCATTCTGCCATTTTTACATCGGCTTGCTCTTGGGTTAGTACGCCTTTTGCGATGCCAGTTTCCAAATATTTTTTGTAAAAAACACCTTTGTACGAAAGTATTCTTTTGGCGGTTTCGGTGGGTTGTGCGCCATTTCTTATCCACTCCAACGACATGGCGGTGTTTAGCTCTATGGTAGCGGGGTTGGTGTTGGGGTTATAAGACCCTAATTTTTCGATAAATTTTCCGTCACGTGGTGAGCGGGCATCGGCAACTACTACAAAATAGAAGGGTGCATTTTTTTTACCGTGTCTTTGTAAGCGAATTTTTACAGCCATTTGTGGGTGTGTTTAAAAAATTAAAAATTTGTTTATTCACAGTTTTGCAAGTTATAATATCTTTTTATAAAAATAAAGCCTTAAAAAGGACGTTTTGCAAAAATGAAGTGCAAAGATACGAATTATTTTTGAATTTTGTTTAGTATCTTTGCAAAATATTACAACAACAATTCCTTTTACTAACCAACACACTCATTACCATAAATAATAAGACCATGATGAAGAAAAACATAAAAGAACCCATAATAGAAAACGAAGCCGACAGAAAACTATTTATGATGCAATCGGCATTTATAAAAAACTGCCTAAGAAGCGGGCTTTCGGTGGAGCTAACGGCGAGCATGGCTCGGCTCACTACGGTGGAAGTAACCCGCATTGCACAAAAATTTTAGCATTCATTCGTACACAAAACCAAGTTTATGACCTTTAAGCGCAAACACTACGACAACGAAACCCTCATAAACCTTTATACGCAGCTCATTACGCCACGCCTTATAGAGGAAAAAATGCTCATTTTGCTTAGGCAAGGAAAGGTAAGTAAGTGGTTTAGTGGCATAGGGCAAGAGGCGATTTCGGTGGGCGTAACGGCTGCGCTGCACCCAGATGAGTACGTTATGCCGCTGCACCGCAATTTGGGTGTGTTTACGGTTCGGGGCATGGACCTTGGGCAGCTCTTTGCGCAATTTCAGGGCAAGCTCGAGGGTTTTAGCAAAGGGCGTGAGCGCAGCTTTCACTTTGGGAGCAATGCCCACCATATTGTGGGCATGATTTCGCACCTTGGTCCGCAAATGGCGGTAGCCAACGGCGTGGCTTTGGCGTGCAAGCTATCTGGCGAAGCAAAGGTTGCCGTGGCTTTTTCGGGCGATGGCGGCAGCTCCGAGGGCGATTTTCACGAGGCATTAAACGTAGCCGCCGTGTGGCAGCTACCCACCATTTTTGTGGTAGAAAACAACGGCTACGGGTTATCTACCCCAAGCAATGAGCAGTTTCGCTGCAAACAATTTATAGACAAGGGCATCGGCTACGGCATGGAAGCCGTGCAAATAGACGGAAACAATATTTTGGAAGTGTATGACACCGTGCTGAACTTAGCCCGTGATATGCGCCGAAACCCACGCCCCGTGCTGCTGGAATGCCTCACGTTTAGAATGCGTGGGCACGAGGAAGCCTCGGGTAGTAAGTACGTACCGCAGCGCCTGCTCGACGAGTGGCAGCTCAAAGACCCGTGCGAAAACTACGAAAAGTTTTTGGTCGAAACCAATGTATTGGACGCTGAAAAAATAGATGCCATAAAAAAAGAGGTAAAAACCAAGATAGAGGCTGGCATAGCCTATGCCTTTGCGCTGCCCGAGGTTACGCCCAACACCGCTGCGGAACTCCACGACATTTATGCGCCGCACACCCCAACCGAGGTAGCACCCAGCACCGAAACCCAACCCATGCGCTTTGTAGATGCCATAAGCAATGGCTTGGACGAAGCCATGCTCAAACACCCAAATTTGGTGCTGATGGGGCAAGACATAGCCGAATACGGCGGCGTTTTTAAAATAACGCAGGGTTTTGTAGAAAAATACGGCAAAGCCCGTGTGCGCAACACGCCCCTGTGCGAAAGTGCCATACTTGGCGCAGCCCTCGGGCTGAGTATAAAAGGCTATAAAGCCATGGTGGAGATGCAATTTGCCGATTTTGTAACCGTAGGGTTCAATCAAATTATAAATAATTTGGCAAAGATGCACTACCGCTGGGGGCAATGCGCAGACGTGGTGGTGCGAATGCCCACGGGTGCGGGCGTGGCGGCGGGTCCGTTTCACAGCCAAAGCAACGAGGCGTGGTTTTTTCATACCCCAGGCTTAAAAGTAGTGTACCCCAGCAGCCCACAAGATGCCAAAGGTTTGCTGCTGGCAGCCATGCAAGACCCAAACCCAATCTTGTTTTTTGAACACAAAGCCATGTACCGCAGCATAGAAAGCCCCGTACCCACGGGCTACTACACCACCGAAATAGGCAAGGCAAACCTGCTCACACAAGGCGACCAAATAAGCATCATCACCTACGGCATGGGCGTGCATTGGGCGTGCGCATACCTAAAAAACAACCCACAAGTAAGCGCCGACCTCATAGACCTACGCACCCTGCTGCCTTGGGACAAAACAGCCGTGGAAAATTCGGTGAAAAAAACGGGTAGAGCCATTATACTCCACGAAGATTGCCTAACGGGCGGCATCGGTGCCGAAATAGCGGCGCACATCGCCGAGCATTGCTTTGGTTTTTTAGATGCACCCATCGCCCGCATAGCCAGCTTGGATACGCCAGTGCCATTTGCGCAAAACCTCGAGGACAATTTCTTGCCCGTTTTGCGTTTTGAAGCCAAAATAAACGAGCTTTTAGCCTACTAAGTTCCGCCCAACTACTGCGCCGCCGCAGGTATCGTGAGCCGAAAACCAGGATAAATAACCACATCTTCCGCCAGTTTGTTTTGGGCTTTTAGCTCCACCACCGTAGTACCCAACTTGGCAGAAATGCTGTACAAAGTATCGCCTTTTTGCACCATGTAAAACTTTTGCGCATTTTTTTGGGCAATGCTCCTAAGCGCAGGAGGCATTGGTTTTGCGGCAGTTTCGGTAAGTTTAACCATATTTTTAGCAACCAGAGCCTTGCTATCGGCTTGCTCGTTGTGCGCCACATCGCTCACCACACGCTCCATTTCCATGCGCTTGGTGCTGGCTGGCGTGGGCATAGCACCCAAGCCTGCAAAACTGGCTTCGGCGGTTTCGGTGGCGGTACTGGCACTTACCTTGTACATATTTTTTTCCAAAATATTTCTGTAATTCACTACCTCAGCCTTCAAACCCACCAATTTGGCTTTTTTTGCCTCCAAATCGGGCTTAAACTCCCTGTTTTTTCCGTTGGTTGTTTGTAGCTCATCTAACAAAATGGCTATTTCTATGCTGTCTTGCCTAAATTGAACCAAATTTGCCTCCGAGTTTTTTATTTTTTTCTCCGTATTTATAATGTTTTCAATCAATTTGTTGTACTCGGGCTGTTTGTCGTAGCTTATTGCCTGAAAAACATTTTTTTGGTATAAATCCGCAAAACCCTTCACAAACCGCTTCAAATTGTTGTTTTCATACGGATAATCACGGCTGTTTATGGCTATGTCTCGCCCCATAGCCACCGAAATACTTATTTTTGTGCCGTTGCCATAAGGTTCTATCAGGCTTTTAAAATCGCCTTTTTTGTCCGAAATGCCCAACAAAACCACGTCTTTTGCCTCAAAATAAATGTCTTTTTTGTCTTTCAAATCTACTTTTAAATTGTTTTTCACGTAGCTTTTCCATGCCTGCGCCACGTCGGCGGGTGCGGCATTTACATAGCCCGTAAAACCGTTATACACGTCGTCGTAGTATTTTATGTTGTCTTGTTTGAAGCGGAACTCGGTGCGGTTTTCGAACGTGGGCATTTCTTTGTACAAATCTTTTATTTTTAGCTGGCAGCCCAAAACCTCTTTTTTGTTTTTGGCGATGCTGGCGAGTTCGGCTGTTTTTGTGCCGCCGAGCTGGTCGTAGCGCACTTTTGCCGCCCGAAAAGCCTCCGCCTGCCCTTGTTTGCCCTCGCCTAAGTTTGTGGCGTTTTCTAAGTTTTGTAGTTCACGAGCAGCAAGCTGGTACGCCGCTTCTTTGTTGTTCAGCAAATTTGTGTAGTACTCTATACAAAACTTGGACAAAAAATCGGTTGTAACACGTTGTAGCTGCGCAAACTCCGCCTTATTTTCTTTGGAATTGATGTAGCCATCGTAGCCATTGCCCACCGAAATACCAAGCACAGCCTTGTTGTTTTGAGGATTTACCTGCGTAAAAAAATCGGCGGCGTGCGGCGTGATGCCAGCCAGCACCACTTTTTTGGCTGTAAATAAATTGTTGTCGTCGTTCTTTTTTTTATCCAAATTTACCCCAAAATTTTGCGTGAGGTGCGCTTGCCAAGCGTTCATCAGCAGTTTGGCGGGTACATCTACATAGCAAATCAAGCCGTTGCGCTGCTTTTCGCCGAGGTAAATGCTGCCTTCTTTAATTTCGTAGGATTGCGCATATACGCCACAGTTAAATGCCAAAATAAATAGCAAGGTTTGGGTAAAGTGCTTTTTCATGGAACGAGTAATTAGGTGTGTTAGGTTTTTTTAAGTAAAAAATACAACCTTCGTGTGCTTTTTACTTATTGCCAAAGTACCGCAAGTTTTTTTTGCCACAAGTTTTTTCGATACACTTTACTTACTTCACCCCAAAAAAAAATTAAAACAGACGTTTTATCGACGAATTAACGCCTTTAATCGACGAATGTGCTTTTTCTGCTTAACCATAAGTTTTGCTCTTTATATATTAAAAACAACAATATCAGGTACTTAGCTCACTTTAAAGGAAATCGTTATATGTCGTCCAATTTACACTTTGTATGCAAGTTGGGGTTTTCCACCATTTACACAAAATCATTTTAAAAAACCAAATTACAAATTTTTTTTGCACCACTTCATGCCACAAAATTTATTTCGTTTCAAGGCTAAAAAACAGTTGAATTTCCCGTTTTCATTACACAAACTTAAATACAAAAAACCCACCCAACCAATTATTTACTGCGCAAAACCAAAAATAAATGCGTGGGCAGCCGCCGACTATCAAAAACAAACAAGCAAAAAACCCAGTTGGATAACCATAAAGTTTACCTAACTGGGTTTTTGGGTCTGCGCTTGCGGGCTGCTCCAACCTAACAAAAGGTTATTTTTGGAGCTTGCCAGACAGTCGTGCGATGTATTTTTCTACCTCATTGCCTTCGGCGGTGTTGCGGTATTCGGTTTTTATGCGGGTGTAGTATTTTAGTGCATCTTCGTTTTTGCCCATGTTTTCGGCGGTTTCGCCTGCACGCTGCAAATAATAAGGTGTGGTAAGTTCGTTTTTGGTGTTGTTGGCGGCGGCTTCAAAGGCATCGAGTGCTTTTTCTTTGTTGCCCAGCTCGGTGTATGCTTCGCCCGCTGCGCCTTTGGCTATCGAACCCACTACAAGGTCTTTTGTGGTAAATTCTTGCAACTCGTCGATGCTTTTCTGAAAATTACCCTTGCGCAAGTTGCATATACCTGCGTAGTAATGCGCTAAATTGCCCGATTTTGTGCCACCGAAATCCTCTATGATTTGCTCAAAACCCGAAAAACTGCCTTTTTTGCCTTTTAGTGCCAAATCCAGCGAATCCAACCCAAAATAATATTCGGCTTGAAACATGGCATCTTGCGCCTCTTTTTCTTGTGCTGGTTTGTATATATTGCTATAATAATACCACGCCACAAAAACCAATGCGAACACGCCCAATGCGATGCCCAAGTTTTTTTGGTTTTTCTTTATAAACGCCTCCGAGCGGCTTATGGTATCTTGTATGCTGTCTTCGCCTGTATTCAAAAAAGTAGGGAGTTCGTCGGGTGTACCCGTTGTTTGGGGTACTTGGTTGTTGGTTTTAGCCATTTTTAGGTTAAAAATTTTATTTGGTATCTGTAAAATGAAGTGCAAAGATAGTTTTTTGCATTTGAATTACAAAATTTTAAATGAAATAGCAAGGCAAAGATGGGCTATTTTGGCATTTTTTTTGTTATGTATTCCAATAATTCATTTGTAAACTGGTTTTGTACCCAAAATTTAACTTTTATTACTACGCAAAACAATTTTTTAGACGTAATTTTGCGTTTGTATTATACGTATTGTGTTTTATAATAAACGACCCAACAAAATGCTTAAAAAAATAATCGGCTTGGCATTTGTGCTTTCAGTATTTTGTAGTGTGTTTGTGCAGGCGCAAGACAGCCTAAATTTTGACATTACCCTACCGCCAATCGTAGAGGGCGAAGCCGTGGGCAGCAATGGCTTTGGTTTTGACCCCAACACCATACCTCGCTACCCCGACGCAGTGTATCAGTTTCGCATAAAAAACCTTGCGCTCGACATACCCATAGATTTTAACTACCGCATACCCGCCTACATCGATTTGTACGGCAGAAGAAGGCGTGATATAAGCGAGCGGGCTTTGGCGCTTTCGCAAACTTATTTTCCACTGTTTGAGCGTGTGTTTAAGGAAAAAGGCATACCCGAAACCCTAAAATACTTGGCAGTAATAGAGTCGGCACTGAACCCAAATGCGGTTTCGGTGGCTGGCGCATCGGGTTTGTGGCAATTTATGGATTTTACGGGCAAAGATTATGGCTTAGAAAACGATTTTTTTGTGGACGAACGCCGAGACCCCGAAAAAGCAACCTATGCCGCCGCCGCTTACTTGGGCGATTTATACAAGCAATACCACGACTGGATGATGGTTTTGGCAGCCTACAACTGCGGACCTGGCAACGTGAACCGAGCCATTAGGCTATCGGGCGGAGGCACAAACTACTGGGCAATTTACGAGCATTTACCCAAAGAAACCCGAGGCTATGTGCCGTCTTTCATCGCCGTAGCCTACATCATGAACCACATAGACGAACACAACCTAAAAGCCCGCACCAGTGCGCCGCTGCCTACAAACTTGGGTAGCTTGGAGGTACACGGTCCGCTTAGTTTTAAGGTAATATCGGAGCAAACGGGCGCAAGCGAGCGGGTAATCAAAGACCTTAACCCAATATTTAAAGAGAATTTTATACCCCGAAACAGCCGAACCTACGCACTAAAACTGCCAGCGGAGGCTTACCAAAGTTTTGTAAACAAACGTGAAACGATTTATGCGCAGGGCGTGCAGCACAACAGCCAGCAGGAAATAATAAACAAAGTACTGGCGGGCAGGGCGGGTGCGGGCGTATCGCTGCAAGACTATGAGGGCTACGGCATAGCGGGCTTGCAGTACAGCGTGCGGGCGGGCGACAAGCTATCGAACATCGCAAACAGCTACGACTGCACCATAGACCAACTAAAAAAATGGAATAGCCTGCAATCCACCGTGGTAAAAGAAGGGCAGACACTGGTTGTTTACCTGCCGCAATCGCAAAAAGACAACTACGTGAGCATCAATGCAAACGGCGCAAACAAGGGCTTGCCCGTAGGCTCAAACAAGCTCTCGGGCGACTACACCTACCACACCGTAAAACCAGGCGAAAGCATACACACCATATCTCGCAAATATACAATGAGCGTGGAAACCATAAAACGCCTGAACAACATCAGAGGCGAAGAACGGGTGCGCCCAGGCATGGTGCTAAAACTGATAAAAGCCTAACTCAAAAAGTAGGTTTTGCAGGCGAGCGCACCATTATTTTGTCATTGACCAAGCGGGCATTTTCAAAGCGCACCTCTACTTTTTTTAGGGCAAAAAACGCCTCAAACCGATTGCGGTAGTCGCCCACCCTAAGTTTAAAATTTGGCTGCTCGTAACTGGCATAAGGCACTACATTGGGGTACGCCAGCACAAACTGCGCCTTCAATGCGTTCATGGTTTCACGGTTGTCGCCCAAATAAAGCTGAATGCGGTAACCCTGCGTAGTATTGTTGGCTTTGTTGTACAAAGTATTGTCTTTTATGAGCTGGTTTAGCGTGCTGGGCTGGTTGTACACAATGCTACCCACCTGCGCCTGAGCCACAAAGCAAAGCGCACAAAAAATAAAAGTAAGCGAAATATTGGTTTTCAATGTAAGTTAGTTTGGTTTGTGTGCAAAGTAACGCATTTTTTGGGTAATAATAAAGCACATTAAACATATTTTTATAAAAATATATAAAACACTTAAAACAAAATGCCTGCAACCATACAAGCCATAAGCTACTATTTGCCGCCAAGTGCATTAAGCACCGAAAAACTGTCGGAGCTTTTCCCCGAGTGGTCGGTAGAAAAAATAGATGCCAAAATAGGCATTAAAAACCGCTACACCACCGACGAAAACACCTTTGCCAGCGATTTGGCTGTCGCCGCTGCACAAAAGCTGTTTGAAGAACACGCCATAAACCCAGCCGAAATTGACTTTGTGCTGCTTTGCACCCAAAGCCCCGATTATTTTTTGCCCACCACCGCCTGCATCATACAAGACAAACTAAACATACCCACCACGGCGGGTGCGCTGGATTTTAACTTAGGCTGCTCGGGCTACGTATATGGTTTGGGCTTGGCAAAAGGCTTGGTAGAAACCCAGCAAGCCACCAATGTACTGCTGCTCACCGCCGAAACCTACACCAAATTTATACACCCACAAGACAAAAGCGTGCGCACCATATTTGGCGATGCCGCCGCCGCCACGCTCATAACCCACACCGATGGCGGTAATATGCAGGCGTTTTGCTATGGCACAGATGGCAAGGGCGCACCCAACTTAATCGTAAAAAATGGCGGATTGCGGCACCCATTTACCGAAAATAGGCACGGCAGCCCCGCCCCCACCGATGACAACCTGTATATGAATGGCAGCGAAATTTTTATTTTTACACTCAATGCTGTGCCTAAACTGGTGGCGCAAACGCTCGCAAAAGCGCAACTAACCCTCGACGAAATAGACCTTATTATTTTGCACCAAGCCAATAGTTTTATGCTCGAGAGCCTCCGAAAAAAAATACAGATTAACCCCGAAAAATTCTTTGTTTTTATGGAAAACTGCGGCAACACCGTTTCCTCTACCATACCCATAGCACTTGCCGAAGCCATAAAGCAAGGCAAGGCAACCAAAGGAAATAAAATTTTACTCGCAGGGTTTGGGGTAGGCTACTCGTGGGGCGCTACCATTGTTACGCTATAAATCGGTGGCGGTTGCCTCCACAATCTGCGTTAGTTTTAAAAAACACTTGGCAGCCCTCGTTTTTATTTCTAAAAACGGCTGCTCCTCTTTGGCTATGTAGCTAAATTGGATTAAAATACCCATATTTTTTTGTTTTAGCGCATCGTACAGCCCATTTTTCTGTAAGCGGTACACCTCCCGCAGCAATCTTTTTAGTCGATTTCTGTCGTGGGCGTGCTTGTACCTGCGCTTGCTCACGGTGATAAGCACTTTTGCAGGAAAATTCAAAAAAATGTGCGGCTTTTGCGAAAGGTCGGTTGTAAGCACATAACCAACTTTTATGGGATACACCAAGAAGGAGTCGCTTGTTTTTACCAGCAGCTCTATTTGCTTTTGGTTGCACAAGCGTTCTTCTTTATTGAAGGAAAACATATTAGGGAGCGCAAAAATGCGCCGAAAACATATTATTTATGGCTTATTTCGCTCGAAACAGATAGTTTTTTGCGACCTTGCGCCCTACGACCTGCTATTACACTACGACCTGCGGCGGTACTCATTCTTTTTCTAAAACCGTGCTTATTTACACGTTTGCGGTTTGATGGCTGAAATGTACGTTTCATTGTTATTTTTTATAGAACTTTTCTTTTTGGACTGCAAAGATAGCATTTTTTTTTATTTTTTAAAATCTTTTAGGCATAATATTTCGGAAATACGCATTTTTTTATTTTTCAGGTTGTAAATTTGTAAAAAAGAACTTTAAACAATAAAATGGGTTATTTTCGCAATAAAACAGTGTGGATTACGGGCGCAAGCTCGGGCATAGGCGAGGCGTTGGCGTACCAGTTGGCGGCGCAGGGCGCAAATCTAATCGTTTCGGCGAGGAATATAGACAAACTACAAGCCGTAGCCGAGCGTTGTGGCACGGCGACTACCCGTGTTTTGCCCTTGGATTTGGAGCAGGTGTATAGCCTGGAGCAAAAAACCCAAGAGGCTCTAAGCATTTTCAACGGCATTGATGTGGTGGTGCATTGCGGCGGTTTTAGCCAGCGGTCTATGGCGCACCAAACCGACATTGGGGTTTACGCACGGCTCATTAACGTACATTTTTTGGGTGTAGCAGCCATAAGTAATGCCTTGCTACCCCATTTTTTCGAAAAAAAGTCGGGGCAATTTGTCGCTATTAGTAGTTTGGTGGGCAAATTTGGTTCGCCGCTACGCACTGGCTACTCGGCTGCCAAACACGCTTTGCAGGGGTATTTTGACTCGTTGCGAGCCGAAACTGCGCAGCACGGCGTGCGTGTTACGGTTGTTTGCCCAGGTTATATAAAAACCGACGTTTCGGTGAATGCGCTAAGTGCAGACGGTACACAGCACAAAAAAATGGATAAAAACCAAGCCGAGGGTATGTCGGCAGAGCTGTGTGCGAAGAAAATACTGCTGGCGGTAGCCGCACAAAAAAAGGAGGTTTACATCGGCGGAAAAGAAATTTTGGGCGTTTACATCAAGCGGTTTTTTCCTTTTTTTATGGATAAAATACTTCAAAACCAAGTACTTAACAAAAAAAACAGCATCTAATGGGTATCGTAGTTAGGCAAAGCATCAAAGGCACTTTGGCATCGTATTTGGGCATTTTGGTGGGTTTTGTCAATATTTTATTTTTGAGTACCGCCTACCTCAACCCTACCCAAATTGGGCTAAATAGCGTGTTGATTAGTGCGGCGAGCCTGTTCGCTTTTTTTATGCAATTGAGTATAAACAATGTGGCGGTGCGTTATTTTCCGTTTTTTGAGAACAAAGCCAAGAAACACAACAATTTTTTGAATTTATTGCTCGTTGTGCCTTTGGTAGGTTTTGTGTTGGTGAGCTTATTGTTGTATTTATTTAAAGAAAAAATAGAAGCCCAGTACATAGAGCGTGCCAAGCTGTTTACAGAATATTTTTATTTAGTACCCATTTTAGCACTTTTAGTGGCTTATAGCATGGTTTTGGAGGCTTATGCCCGTGCCTCAATTTTGCGCATTACCGTTCCAGTTTTATTTAAAGAACTCGGCATTCGGCTCGTGGCTACAATGAGCTTGCTTTTGTTTGCTTTTGGGTTCATTGGGTTCGATTTTTATATAAAGTTATTGGGGTTGGGTTATTTTTTGCACATTTTGGCACTGATAGCCTACCTAAAAAACCAAAATCAGTGGCTAATCGGCGTGGGTATGCCCAAAATAAAGCCCGAAATGCGCACAGAAATGATGCGCTATGCGGGCTGGCTGCTGGTGGGCAGCCTCGGCACGGCGGTTACCGAAATGATAGACCGTTTTATGCTTGGGTCTATGAAGGGTTTGAGCGAAACGGGCATTTTTACGCTCGGGAGCTTTATAGCCATTGTGGTGGAGATGCCCCGCCGCTCTATGGCATTGATTATCAGCCCGTTGGTGGCTAAGGCATGGAAAAACAACGATATGAAAGAAATTGCAATGCTTTACAAAAAATCAGCAATTACGCAACTGCTGGCGGGTGGCTTTGTTTTTTTGGTCATTTGGTGCAATTTGAGCAGCCTTTTCGTCATTTTGCCCAACGGCGCTACCTACGAGCATAGCCGCTATGTGGTGCTTTTTTTGGGTTTGGCTAAATTATTTGACATGGCTACGGGCAGCAACTCCGAAATTATCAACAATTCGGTGTATTATCGCTTCAATTTTGTGGCGTTGCTGCTGCTGGCTATCCTTACCATTACCGCAAACCGCTGGCTCATACCGCAATATAGCTACACGGGTGCGGCGATGGCTACGGCGTTGTGCATTTTTTTGTTTAATGTGTTGAAAGGCGGTTTTTTGTGGGTGAAGGTGGGCATACAGCCATTTAACCAAAAAACGCTTTGGGCGATTTTTAGTTGTTTGGTAGTTTGGCTTTTGGGTAGCAGCCTGCCCACGGATAGCCACAGCCGCCTATCGGCGGCTGTGGCTATCGGCTTCAAAACCACCATCATGTCCGCCACCATGCTGTTTTTGGTCGTTTATTTCGGGCTGTCGCCCGAAATAAACGAGTTTGTAACCAAACAAAAAAACAAATACCTCGGCAAAAACCAAGTATAAAACCAACTTATTCGCAAATTTTTAGCCAAATTTTCCCCAAAATAAAACCAAACCGCCGCAAATCTTGTACTAACAAATAAACATTTTTAGATAAAAAAATGCCCGATTTTACCCAACCAACCAACTTTTTACTCACGTCGCTGTTCATCTTTTTGGGCATCAGCCTCCGCTATTTTGGCATCGCCCTTCTGTTCAGCTTGTTATTTGGCAAAATTTTTAAAACCAAGTTCCAGCACCGAATCGTAAACACCCGAGCCAGGCGCACGGGGCAAAACGCCAAAGAAATTGCGTGGTCGCTACAGAGCGCAGCCATTTTCACAGCCATCACCATGTGCATCATCGTGGCATTTCAGCTCGGCTTTACCCGCATCTACTCCGATTTTTCCGCCCACTCCTACACCTACTTTTTCCTCAGCATTCTCGGCGTTTTGCTCATACACGAAACCTACTACTACTGGCTGCACCGCCTCATGCACCACCCAAAAGTGTACAAATACGTACACAAAGCCCACCACGACAGCATCACCACGTCCGCCTACACCTCATTTTCGTTCCACCCCATAGAAAGCCTGCTGCAAGCCATCATCATACCCGTGCTCACCCTAATTTTGCCGCTGCACCTCTACGCAATCGGTTGCGTAACGCTCATAATGACCATAACCAGCGTCATAAACCACTTAAACATAGAGCTTTACCCAAAAAAAATGCACACGCATTGGCTCGGTAAGTGGTTCATCGGCGCTACCCACCACAGCCTGCACCACTCGCAATACCTGTACAACTACGGCTTGTATTTTACCTTTTGGGATAAAATAATGCACACCGAAAGCGAAAAATACCACGAGCTTTTCGAACAAAAAACCACCAAAAAAGCCTAAATGCCCATAGCATACACCGACACGCCGCTGCACCAAGGAATGCGCCAGCAGCTCATTCAAACCATCGTAAAACGGGGCATCACCCAGCCAAAAGTAATAAAAGCAATGGCTGCCCTGCCCCGACACTGGTTCTTGGACTCCGCCATGCTGCACTTCGCCTACCAAGACAAAGCCGTAAAAATACTGGACGGACAAACCATCTCGCAGCCATTTACCGTAGCCTTCCAAACGGAGCTACTGGACGTACAACCCAAAAATAAAATATTAGAAATCGGCACAGGCTCGGGCTACCAAAGCTGCGTACTCACCGCACTGGGCGCAGTGGTGTATTCCATAGAGCGGCAAGAAAAGCTGCACAACTACACAAAAAAGCTGCTAAAACACCTAAATTTAGACCAAAACCTCCACCTATTTTTGGGCGACGGAAGCCTCGGGCTGGCGGAACACGCACCGTTTCACAAAATAATAGTAACCGCAGGCGCACCCGTAGTGCCGCAAACATTGGTAGCCCAACTGGTGGTAAACGGCGTTTTGGTAATACCCGTAGGCGACGCACAAAGCCAAAAAATGCTGCGAATTACCAAGCTGGACGAAGGCAACAACTACAAAACCGAAACCTACCACGACTGCTCCTTCGTTCCGCTTTTGGGCAAAGAGGCGTGGCAATAAAAGTTATTTCCAAAATTTTGCTCTTTACCCAATACAAATAAAATGGCTTGCATTGCCCAGAGTGGGCTTTGCCGCCGATAATTATGCGCCCACAAAAGCAGCGTAGCCCGCACTATCCAGTAGGCTTTCAAGCTCCGAAGCGTCGTTTATCTTAATTTTTACCATCCAACCTTTTTCGTAAGCATCGCTGTTTATCAGCTCTGGCTCGCTATCCAAAGCAGCATTTTTTTCTATAAGCTCGCCACTCACGGGCATATACAGGTCCGAAACCGTTTTTACAGCCTCCACACTACCAAAAACCTCGCCCATACCCAGCTCGCTGCCTATCGTTTCTATTTCTACAAAAACAATGTCGCCCAGCTCGCCCTGCGCAAAATCAGTAACGCCTACCACTACCGTGTCGCCCTCTAAGCGCACCCATTCGTGTTCTTTGGTATATTTCAAATTTGATGGAAAATTCATTGTAAGTCTTTTTTATTAGTTGTTATTACGCCTGCAAAATTACGAAATTAGCCTATAAAATTCAAATAAAATTCAATTATCTTTTGCGCCTTGGTTTACCCAAGCCGTTATTTTTTTCACCGTACAATCGGGCATTTTACCCGATGGCGGCATGGCGAGCCGCCCGCCCGTGGGCTGGTTTATAGTAGTTGTCATTGAACCAAAAGCATATTGCTTCACGTTTTCGTAGCCCTCCAAATTTACGCCGCCAAACTGATTGGCAGCATCGTGGCAAGAATTGCATTGCACCTGTATCACAGGGTAAACATCTCGCACAAAGCTCATATTTAGCGTATCGCAGCTACTATTCGGGTACAAATCTTCGGCATTTTGATAAACGCAGCTTTGGTTCACCAAAAGCAAAACAACCAGATATTTAATATTACGCATCATTTTTTGGCTTATTTAAAATTACAACATGGTTTTACACACAAAAAAACCCTTGAAAGATTTCAAGGGTTTTTTTAAGGATTTAGTATTCCCAAAGTGCTTGCTCGAAATCTACTAATTTATTTTTTATACGCTCCGACTCATAAAGCTGCTGTTTGCCAGTGGCATAGTCCTCTATCCTGTCGTCTTTCACGTTGCTTTCTTTGTAAATGTAGCTGCTAAACATACGCTTTATAAAAAAGTCGTCCATGCTCATTTTTGCCGCATCATTTTTCCAGTTAAATACTTCGTGCTTCGAAAGTGTTTTGCGCAAAGCTGGATAGTAAATCCAAAACATCGGCAATTCGCCTATTACCTCGCTTGTACCGCTGGTTTTTAGCAGCGTAATGGGTGCTATGGCTATAATGCGCACTTGCATTGTAGATAGTTGTTTGTCAAAAACCCACTCCTCTTTCACCCTGTACTTCACTACATCGGTCGGGTTGAACTCACGGGTCGTAACTTTTATTACCTCTTGTAGCGTTACGGGGTCCATACTCATAATAGAGTCGCTGCCCGTAAACTGCTGCATTACGGTATTTACCGCCACAGTGGTTTTTCCAGTTAGTTTTGCATCGTTGAATATATAACCGTCCAGCGAGCCAGAGTTTACGGCTTCCATTATGGCATCGGTTATATTGCTTTGTGGGTGTACCAGCGGCAGATTTTGCTTCTGTTTTAGGTCAATCACACGGGTTACATTCCAGCTATATATGGCATCTGCCTCCCTTATGTAAGACAAAGGCACGGGCGATTTTTGTGCCTGATGCGTACGCTCGTAAGCACCATCATACACATCGTCCGACATTTTGGGGGGCGGTGGCGGTGGTGGTGGCGTGGCTTTTACAGGTGCGGCGGGCGGTGCCATTGCTTCCACGGGCGCAGCAGTATTATTGGTTGGTTTTCTCCTACGACGCTGTGCCGAAGCCACATCTGCTAAGATGAGAAAGCACAAAAAGAAAATAATTTTTTTCATTTCTTGTAGTATTTTTAGTTTATTTTTTGGTTTGAACTTGGGCAGAAACCACTTAACTGTTTTCTACCCAAGTAATTATTCTAAGAACGAATCTATGGCTATTTTATTGCAAACGATAAGTAATGGCATCTAACTGACGTGGCGTACCATCGGGTCCTCTGGCTCTAATGTTGTCTATTACAAAGGTATCGCCAGGTTTCGAGGCATTTATCATGTTTTGCATATTGGGCGTAAAGCGTGGACCGGAGGCATTATCTACCCTTGGGTCTTGCTTCATGGGTAGGTAAATGAACCTAAATCCTTCTACGTTGAAGCGTGCATCAAAGTCAAAATCTTTGAGTATGGCTACAATACCGCCTTGCACCTTGAACGAACCCGAAGGCACAGAACCTGGCTGCAACCCGCCTGCGCTCGCATTTGGGGTTGGTATGCGCTTTATACGAAACATTTTGCTACCAAAACTCACACTTTTTCCGCCTACCATCGCCGACACACTCACGTTCGACTCGCCTGGTGCCGACACACGTACACTATACTTGCCTTCGCCAGCAGCGTTCATGTTTCCATTGCTCATGCTTGCACGCACATCACGGTTGGGTACGCCAGCCACCGCTATGGTTACTGGGTTGTCCACACCTATGTAAAATACATTCATTTTATCGGCTGTTACGCTCGAAGAAGGCGCAGAAACCAAATACTCAAACTCAAACGGATAAGGCTTGTTCGCACCCGAGGCATCTTTTACAAAGATGTTACCAGATACTTTTTTGTTGCCAATTCCTTGGTTTGGTAGGTTGTACGTGCCTATACCTGCTTTGGTAACCAAGCTCGAGCCGCCTACGCTTACGCTCAAATCACGGCGTGAGTCATAAGCCACCAACAATATTTTGGCTTCGGCTTGCTGCCCTTGCAAAATATTAGTAGGTGCTATTACTTGCGCCACCAACTGGTCAAACTTAAACGATTCTGCATCTACATCGTTCAAAAGATACGATATAAGTTCGGTTTCGGTGTTGCGCACGTCGTTTTTTAGCTTGGTAAGTTGCGTTACCGCACCAGCCACGGGCATACTACCAAAGGTAGCTTGTAGCCAGCTCTTTTTTCCATCGGGCATCGGCTCTTGTAGCAATAGTTTGGTTTTGAACTCAGCTTGTTTGGCTGGCTCTACCATACCCAAAAACTTTTCACGGGTGGACTTCATTTTCTCTACCAAACCTTTTCCCAAGGCTGTGCCCGCACCCGTTTCCCCTGCCAAAAGGCGGGTACTAAGGTCTATGTTATCTTCGCTGAGTAGCCTGCCTGGCTTTCCCTCCTGAAAATCTTTTTCATCTACTTTACCGTCTTTTTTACCAGCTTCGTCGCTTAGTGTCGCCTCTACTCCCGAGATGTACTTTACAAGGTCTTCCGACAAAGCCTGCGTTTGTAGGGCTTTATCGTAGTTTGCTTTGTATTTTTCGGGTTCATCTTGCGCTTTTTTCGCAAAAGCGGTGTATAAACCTTTGTTCTTATTTTCTACACTTGTATTGGTTCTATCTAAGTTTTGCTTTATGTCGGCAAAGGCTTTCAATACTTCGGCAGATACGTTTAATGCAAGTAGTGCGGTAAGCACTAAATACATCATATTTATCATTTTCTGCCTATTAGATAATTTTTCTCCAGCCATTTTAGTATTTTATATTTGTTGTTTACGGATTTAAAATTAGTTATTTACGATAATTAGGCTCTTGGCGTTTGCATAGCCGAAAGCATATTGCCATATATACCATTTAGTGCAGAAAGGTTTTTGGATAATTTACCCAATTCGTCCTTAAATTTAACGGCTTCTTCGGCAGAAGTGTTCATGGCTTGCATAGATTGTGCTATGCCGCTGCTGAACTGCGAGATAGAGGCGTAGCTTTTGTTTACGTCCGTTACATTTTTTACCAAAGAGGTAAATTGCTCGCTATACACTTTTGCATCTGTTTGAGAGTTAGCCATAGCACCCAAAGCATCGGCTGCGCTGCCAGCTGCTGTACCAAACTTACTTACATTTGCCGCTGCTGCCTTAGCATTTGCCGCAAACTCATTGGTTGTGCCAGATACATCGCTTATCGTAGCCATTTTCGATACATTGCTGTTCAAAGATTTGAAGCTACCCTCGAGGCTCTGCAACAATTCTGGACCTATTTTAGCTTCTTGTAGCATTTTGTCCATTTGTTGGGTTGGCGTTAAGCCAGATACTTTCTTTTCTCTTACTTTTGCTTCGCCGTTTGCCAATTCTGGGTAAACCAAAGTCCAATCTACTTCTTCATCAGGCGGTATAAATGCCGAAATTGCAAAGATTACAGCCTCCGTAAGTAGCCCTACGGTAAGCATAAGGTCGGCGTGTTCACGGTGCGTTATTTTAAAAAGTGCGCCCACGATTACGATTGCAGCTCCCATGCCGTACAAAAAGTTTACTGCGGTTTTACCTGTTTTGGTTTTAAAAAAATTAGCCATTAATAAAAAAGGGGTTAAAGTGTATTTATTTTAATTGTTTTGATACTCTGTTTTGTGTGCCAAATTTAGCACTTTTTTTTTAGTTTTTCGGGTAAATTCGTATTAAATCGTATTTATTTTCGAAAACTAAGTTTGGGTAGCTATTTTTAACGAATTGCGCTACTGTTTCGAGGGTTGGGTAATCTTTTTGCCCATTAAAATCCCTTGCATCGTCTATAATTACAATGTGCTTTTGGGCGGAATTTAGCACGGTTTCCAGCTCGGCGTTTATGGGCGTTTCTATCTCTGATTTCCCAGTTACGCCTCCCGAGTAATGCCCATCTAACCAAAAAATTGCTGGTTTTTGCAGCTCGTTTACGATGTTTTTTAACTGTGTGCCGCTGTCGCCGTGTATTAGGTTTATGTGCGTACTGTCTCTAAACCGCTCTTGCGCTGCTGCGTGCAGGTTTTTGTCTATTTCTATGCTGTATATTTGCTTAAAATTTTGGGCTTGAGCGGCTATCATTGCACCACGGTAAGTGCCTGTTTCTACGAGTATGTCTATTCCGAACTTTTGCTTAAATTCTAAAATCGTTTTTTGTTTTACAATGTGTGGCGGCGGTAAGGGTTTGCCTGCTTTCTGCCATTTTGTTAGTTGCTGCTTGTTTCTATAATCAGACAGCGCACCCAATAAAAAACTCGGTAAAACTTTGTGTGCCAAAAGCACAATTTTGTGGTTCATGTTCAAAAAAAATTTCTTAAAACATTAGGCGTACCTACTAACCGCAGATACGCCTAATATTTTATCTAAAATCCGAGTTATTTATTTAAAATCTTCCAACGAACGTCCCAAGAAATCCATAGCACACCTAAAACCGATGTACGATTTTGAGGTATCTTGGTACTCATAAGTACGTGTGCTGTTTTGGAGCATAAACCCGATGTCTTTCCAAGAGCCGCCACGCACTACTTTGCGTTTCATTACTTTGTTTTCTTCGGCTTTTGCGCTGTATTTATAGTCGGGGTTTAGGTCATGCACGGTGTTGTATATGGCTTCGTCGTAGGCTGTGGTAGTCCACTCGGCTACGTTTCCGCTCATGTTGTACAAGCCGAAATCGTTTGGCTCGTAGCTACGCACTTTTACAGTGTATAAACCGCCATCGTCGGAGTAGTTGCCACGTCCAGGTTTGAAGTTAGCCAAAAAGCAGCCTTTGTCATTTCTGATATAAGGTCCGCCCCAAGGGTAGGGCGAAGAGTTGCGTCCGCCACGGGCTGCGTACTCAAACTCCCACTCTGTGGGCAAGCGGTACGGCGGGTTTTCGGGCTGACCTTTGTTGGTGCGGTAGCCATTTATAAGCTGCGTGCGCCAGTTGCAAAAGGCATTTGCTTGGTCCCAGCTCACGCCCACTACTGGATATTCATCGTAGGCAGGGTGTGCAAAATAATGCTGTGTTTGTGGGTCGTTGTATGAAAAAGAAAAATCACGCACCCAAACCAACGTATCGGGATAGATATTAAGGCTTACGTCTTTTGTAAAATTAACCCTTGGTTTACCAAAATTTTCTCTTTTGGCTGCGCCTGCAAAGTCATAAAACTTGTACTTGTAGTTTAGTTTTGCGGCATCTAACTCTGGGTAGCCGTTGGTTTGCTCGCTTTCTGGTACATAAAGTGCTGCAAGCTCTTGCTGTGTTTCGGCAGAGTTGTAGTCTATTTTTTGTTTCCAGTCTATGCGTTCTTTGCCGTAGGCATCTTCGGTTACGTGGTCCAGCATTTTGTGTGCCAATGAATCACGTACCCAATATACAAACTGACGGTATTCGTTGTTCGATATTTCGGTATCGTCCATATAAAATGCTTTTACAGAAACAGTTCGTGCGGGGCTGTTTAGGTTAAACATCACGTCTTGGTCGCTTTGCCCTGCCTGTAATACGCCCTGTGGCACAAATACCATTCCTTCGGGTTCCGTTTGGTACCAAGGTTTGCGGTCTTGTACGCCTATTAATTCTCCGTTGTTTGAGCTACCACATGAGCTAATTAGGCTGGTTATACCTGCCAGAGCCAGTAGTAATACTTTTTGCTTGTTCATGATTTTGTGTTCTGGTTAAAAACGATGGCAAATATAGATAAATTTATTTTTAGTTGGTTATTTTTTTTACTGAATTAACAAAAATAATCGACGAATTATATATTTCTCCGCTTTGAGTTCTCCCTTTTAACGTATTTGGTTTATGGTTATTGTACTTTATTTATAAAAAACGTGGCGAACGAATGATATTTCTTTGTTTTTCTGGGATTTTTATTAAAAAATCGTATCCTACAAAAAACTCGTGGGTGCTGCCGCCAAACCTTTGCAGCCCCGAGAGGTTGGTGTTGTAGGCATAGCCAAATTTTACTTTGTCGTTTAGTTTCATGCCGAGCATGGGTACTAAGCCGTCGCCGCTGCTGTATGCCATACCTGCCCAAAACCTGTTTTTATACAGGGCAAGTAGCGTAAGGTCGGTTTGCACGGTGGCAAGGTCGGTTTTTACGAGTACCGATGGCATTAGGGTAATGTTTTCGTTTAGGGTATAGTTGTATCCGCCCGTTAAAAATGCGTGTGGGCGAATGGACTGGCTAAATGGCGTTTGGGTAATTTTACCCAAGGCAATGTGCGATACGGACAAGCCTGCGTACCAGTTTTGGGCGGTGTAATATACGCCTAAGTTGGCATCAAAGTTCATGGTGGTGAACTCGGCAAGCGGTACGGCGGGGTCGCCTGGCTGGGTTGGAGCATAGCCCGAGCCTATGGTGGCTTGCATCAGCCCGAGGGTAGTACCTATGGATAAATTGCCGCCTCTTAGCGGGCGTTTGTAGGCGTAGGTAAGCTGAATGTTGGTGAAGGCATCTTTCCAAATTTGGTCGTTGGCTATTACTATGCCCACGCCTCCTTTTAAAATGGGTACGGGGTGTTGCGCCGTGGCGTACAGCGATTTTGAACCCGCCGAGTTTTCAAACCGCCCCCATTGGTTGCGGTAAAGCACCATGGCGTTGCCCGTTTCGGTGGCAGCGGCGTAGGCAGGGTTTAGCGCCAAGCCATTGAACATATAATGGTTGTATTTTGCGTCTTGTTGTGCAAAGGCATTTATGCTAATTAGTAAAGCAAAAAATGAGGTTGTAAGGTTTTTTACAGTCATATTTTCTTGGGTTTTTGGTCGATTGGGTAATCAAGGGTTAAAAGTACGAAGTTTTATGTAAACCTCCAAATAAAGTTTTAAAAAAAACTTTTGTACTGCATCTGTTACGTTATTTTTTGGGTTGGGTTGGGTGCTTAAAATAAAAATGGGCAAACTACAAAAAAGCACTTATTTTTGTGGCATGAATTACGAAGCGGTTATTGGTTTAGAAATACACATTCAATTAAATACGCAGAGCAAGGTTTTTTGTGGCGATGCGCTGCGTTTTGGCGATGTGCCGAACTCGCACACCAGCCCCGTGGGTTTGGGTATGCCTGGCAGCTTGCCCGTGCTTAATGTGGCTGCCATAGAAAAAGCCATGGTTCTGGGCTTGGCGCTGGGCTGCACCATAAATAAGTACAATGAGTTTGTGCGCAAGCATTATTTTTACCCCGATTTGCCCAAGGGCTACCAAATAACGCAGGGTGCGCACCCCATTTGCTTGGGCGGCGGCTTGGATAGTGGGGCTTTTGGTGTGGAAATACACCACATTCATTTGGAGGAAGATGCGGGCAAGAGCCTACACGACCAACACGATTTTTTTTCGTACATAGATTTGAACAGGGCTGGCACGCCGCTGCTCGAGCTGGTTACGGAGCCGTGCATAAAAAGTGCGGAGGAGGCGCACTGGTTTTTGAGCGAAATACGTAGGCTGGTGCGCTGGCTGGGCGTGAGCGATGGCAATTTGGAAGCTGGTAGCCTGCGCTGCGATGCCAATGTATCGGTGCGGGTGGCGGGCGAAAAAATGCTGGGCAACAAGGTAGAAATAAAAAACCTGAACTCGCTGCGCAGTGTAAAAAGGGCGATAGAGGGCGAAATAGTGCGCCAAACTGCGCTAAAAAACGAGGATAAAACCATTTTGCAGCAAACACGTGGCTACGATGCCAAAAAAAATACGACCTACGCCCTGCGAGACAAAGAGGCGGCGCAAGATTATAGGTATTTTGCCGACCCCGACCTGCCGCCGCATTGCATTACCCAAAAAGAAATAGACGAGGTAGCCAGCAAACTGCCCGAGCTGCCGCAAATTTGGCAAAAAAGGCTGGTAGCCGACTTCAATTTATCGGAGTTTGATGCTGCGCTGCTCACCGAAAATATAGAAACTGCCACCTATTACCAACAAATAACTGCACACACCGAGCAGCATAAAATGGCTGCCAACTGGCTTTTGGGTAGCATAAAAGCGCATTTAAATGCTCAAAACATAGGCATTTTGGAGCTGGGCATTGACCCAAAAAAAATAGCGGCACTTTTGAACTTGGTGGCAGATGGGAGGATAAGCCAAGGCATTGCTACGCAAAAAATTCTGGCTCATTTGTACCAAAACCCCGAGGCAGACATACTGGAAATAAACGGTTCGCTTGGCTCGGTGGAAACCGAAAATGTGGCGGATTTGAGCGTTTTGATAGCCGAAATACTGGCGAGCTACCCCGAAAAAGTGGCGGAATACCGCAAGGGGAAAAAGGGTTTGATGGGCTTGTTTGTGGGCGAACTGATGAAAAAAACGGGCGGCAAAGCCGATGCCAAGCTGGCTACGGCGGGTTTTGTGGCGGGTTTGAAATGAGTTTGGCACGGGTGTTGTACATAATATAAGTACAGGACCGAAAAAATGGAATTATTTGATAAAAATACGATAACTTTGCCGTGAGCTATTTTACAAAAAACTTGTTTGTGGCTTATTGTTTTTATTTAAACCAAACCAAAAATTTCAATACCAAAAAAATGACTAAGAAACTAATTTTGATTGCTTGTAGTTTGTTTGTGGCACAAATAAGCCAGGCGCAAGGCGACAAAACCGCCAAAACCCTACCCGCCAATGTGCAGCTAAAAGACCTCACGGGCAAGGCTGTGGGCAGCGAGGAGCTGGGCAAATCGGGCAAGATTACGGTGGTGAGTTTTTGGGCTACTTGGTGTACGCCCTGCAAAAAAGAGCTGAACAACATTGCCGAGTTTTATGAAGAATGGCAAAAAGAATACGATTTGCAGGTGGTGGCGGTGTCGATAGACGATGCGCAAACTGCCTCGAAGGTGGCTACTTATACCAATGCCTCGGCATGGAAATTTAGGGTGCTGCTCGATGCCAACCAAGACCTAAAACGGGCGTTGAACGTGCAATCGGTGCCTTATACGCTGCTGCTGAACCAAGCGGGGCAGGTGGTTTATACCCACGAGGGCTACGTGGAGGGCGATGAATATGCTCTGGAAGACCAAATAAGAAAATTGACAAAAAAATAAGATAACCAAAATACCGCCTAACACCACTACATGAAACTCAAAAATATGCTCGTTTTTTCAGCCCTTGCGCTATCGGCGCAGGGCTGCTTTTTGCTGCGCCCCGCCGTGGTTAGCTACCCAAGCCCCAGCAGCCCAGCGCCCGCCCCACCCGTAGCTACCATACCCGCACCCCTACCCAACAAAACCGCCCCGCCCACCACCATACCCAACCCAAAACCAACGCAACCCAAAACCGCAACCGCACAAGAAATAGCCCTAATATTGCCCCTAAAACTGACCGAAACGGGCAGCACAGCCCACACGCAGCGGGGCATCGATAGCGTGTTGCAGTTTTACCAAGGATTTACGATGGCGATGGATAGCCTAACCAAACTGGGGCTGACCGCCAATGTAAACGTAATAGACAACCAAAATCCTGGCATTGACTCGCTAAAAAACACCAACTACGACCTCATTGCGCAGCTACAAACGGACGATGCGATAAAGGTTTTTTTGCAAAACGGGCAACGCAATAAATTCAACCAATACAACGTGAACCCCGCCATGTCCGAACACGTTCACGCCATTTTGAGTTACGTTTACAGCACATTTACCAACCCAAAAATAGTAGCCATACACCGCACCCAAAAGTTTGAGGTACAGGTAGCCGAGAGTTTTTTGGCACAAAGCAAACTGCTGAACAACCAAAGCCAACCCACCGAAATAACCAACGACAAACCCAAACTGGCGGACATATTGCCCAACCTAAACAAAGACCAAACCAACCTGATATACCTGTGTAGCTTCGACGAACCTTACGTAATGAACCTGATGCGTGAGCTAAAAACCGTAGCCGAACCCTACCGCATCACCATAATAGGGCTGCCAAGCTGGCGAAATTTTAAAACGATAGAGCTGGACCAGTTCGAAAAATACCACGTAATTGTTTCTACCGCCAACACCAACGACTACGCCGAGCCAGCCGCTGCCGCCTATAATTTTCGCAAGCAATACTTTGTAAAATACGCCACCGAACCCAAGCTACAAGCCTACAAAGGCTACGACACGGGTTTGTATTTTGGTAATATGCTGCTACAAAAAGGCAATGCCAACCGCACCGAAATGCTGCACAATTTATTTGATTTTGCGCAAACAGATAGCGGCGTTTTTCAGAACAAAGGCGTAAATATTATGCAGTACAAAAATTTTAGGTTCGAAAAACTGAAATAAAACCCTAATTGTAAAACCGCCAGTGCAAGCCTATTTTTACCCCAAAAATGGGCGCAGGATACAGCACCGTGGTGTAATATGTGCTACCAAAAGCATATTGGTCGCTGTGCTCGAGCTTGGCAAAAATGCGCACCGCACTCACCGAAAGTGCCGCAAAAACGTCGGTTACCACGTAGTTTTTTAACTTATAAGTATCTTGCAAAAAGAAAACGCCCGTGTTGGGCTGGTACGCATTGGCAAAATAATTGGTGTTGTAGCGCACATCGGTACCCACATAAAAAGTGTAGCCCTTTTTTAGCTTTTTGCCCACGTACAACGAATTGCTGCTGCTAAAAAACGGCAGGCGCAAGCTGCTCGAGCCAGCTACTTTTTGTATAATATTGTTGCCCGAGAGGTGCAGCCAGCCATTAAATAGCGCAAAATCATGTTTTATGCCCAGCTGCGCTATCGAAAAATTGTCGGGGTTTTGCACGGGCAAAGCAATTTGGTTGTAAAATATTTGGTTTTTCAGTCCCGTAAATTGCCCAAAAACCTGCAACTTTTCACCGCCCAAATAAGCAGAAACTGTGACGGTTCTGATGGGCAAAAAGTTGTTTTCCCATTGTATTTGGTTGGTAAAATTGATGTTTTCGAGCAGTTTTGGGGGCTGCGTAGCCATATAAAAATTAAGCCCAGGTTGCAGTTTGCCCCGAAACCGCACATTCAAATTGCCCATATAGGTTTTGGCACCGTAGCCCAGCAGCACGTACTGCGCCGTGGCACGGAGCTTGAAGGGCAGCCGCAACTTGGTGTAATCCGTCAAATCGGTTTCGAGCCTGAGGCTGAGGTTTTGGGCGTGGGTGCGGTTGGGCGTGCTGTGCGCAATGGCATCGTAGCGCACAAACTGGTTGTAATACAAATAGTTATGGGTGATTTGGGCATCAAAAATGCCTTTTTTTACGCCAAAAATATTTTTGGTTTCGGTGTAATGCGTGGAGTCGTTTGTGAATTTGGGGTCGTAAAAGCGGAGGGTAAAAAAACTTTGGCTTGCATCTGCCTTAAACTGCTGAAAGCCGAAGGTAGCCGTGGTTTTTTGGTAGCACCAGTAGCCCGATTGGAGCTTTTTGTAGTTGGCAAAATACAGGCTGCGGTTGCGGTCGGTGCTGGCTGCGCCGCTCAGGCGCACGCCGCCCCAGTTTTCGGGCGTGAGCAGCAGTTGGCTAATGTCTTGCTTTAAGCCGCCGTTTTCTTGGTTTTGAAAGCGGTTGTAAGTGTAGTTGGCTGTAAAAAAGTAGCTTTGGGCTTCGTTTTGGTATTTAAAAAAAATGGCGGCTTGGGTGTTTTGTACTTCTTGGTTTTCGAGGTAGCTTTTTGTACCCAATTTGTTAAACACAAAACCCACATTTATTTTTTTTCCTATGTTTTGGGTGTGGAGCAGGCGCAGGGTTTGCTCCTGCTGTTTTTTGCTGCCATACACAATGTAGGCATCGGTGAGCGGAATGTTGGTGTAATAATAGGGGAGGTTTTCGGGGTTTAGGGTGGGCAAATGCTCAAATCGGCTGCCGAGCTGCAAAACGTTGGGTTGGGCGGGCGCAAAGGCGAGCGGCTGCTGGGGCGAGCCTATTACGCCCAAATTGTTGAACTGGGTGTTTTGCGTGAAATTGGGTGCGTATTGCCAAAAAAGGTGGAGCGTGGTGTCAGGGGCGTAGGTTGCGGTATCCAACCGCTGGGAGAAGAAAGTCTGCTCGGGCAGGGCTAAAATGCGATAGTCTTTTGGGAGCATTTTGGGTTTTTTGGAGGCACTGGTGTCTGCGGCTGGGGCAGTGCCGCCCCGCCCGCCCGCTGCCATGCCCCGCTGCACCACCGAGGGTAGCTGCGCCCGCAGCTCCATACTGAGTACCACGCACGCACACACCGCCACGCCCCACCAAATCCTATATTTCATATATCAAACGACTATGTTAGCTTACTTATTTTGGTTACAAATATAGCCAAATTATGCCGTATATCTATACAATTTGTTGGTTTTAAAAAACCATTTTAACCCCAAAAATGTGAATAAGCCCGCCCAGCCAAATATCTATCCGCAAAAAGCCAGACTAAACTCTTTAATTAACCGAAAGTTTTTGCTGAACCGACAAAACAAAACCCTCGGAAACGCCAACCGAAGTCGCAATTTGTTCGACTGTTAATAATTTAATTAGCAAAAGATTTTTTACTGTTTTAAAATCTTTCAGGTCAAGCGCCTCCTTCATTCTCCTACTTTCTGCCTTCACCGCTTCCGCATTGCGGGCAATGAGTATCTCCAACGATGCCCTTTCGTCATGGGTCAGTTTGCGTTTGTCCAGCTCATCAATGGCAATTTGTAGCCATTCCTCGTTCCAAAACTGCGGGAACTGTGCTGGTTTATTTGTATCTGTCGTTTCCATGGTAATATAAGTTTTTGTAAATCTGTTTAATTAACCGAAAGTTTTTGCTGAATATTTAAAACAAAGTCCACCGAAACGCCAGATAGTATGGCAATTTTACTCACACCAAAGTCTGTTTGCTGCAAAAGACTTGTAACAAACCATTCTTTTTCTTCTTGTCTTGCTTCCTTCATTCTTCTACTCTCTGCCTTCACCGCTTCCGCATTGCGGGCAATGAGTATCTCCAACGATGCCTTTTCGTCGGGGGTCATTTTGCGGCTATCCAACTCATCAATGGCAATTTTTAGCCAATCCTCGTCCCAAAATTGTGGGAATTGTATCGGTTTTGTAACCGTGTGTATCGTCTTCATGGTGTATATCAGTTTTTGCAAATCTGTCTGACAATCAGCCTCTTGCAGTGTAAATTTATCGAGTTCTATGGTAACAAACGTCATAAGCTCGTCGATTAGTTCGCCTTGCTCGTTTCTAAGGTTGGAAACATTGTGAAAATGCGCATACGAATTGATGTTCTTGGCTAAAATGCCTATGCAGTATATTTTTTCGAGGGCAGAATAATCAAATTTGCCCCTTTTCACCATCGCATTAAACTTGTGCAAACTGTAAAACTTCATGCGCTGCACAAAGTTTGGCGCATCGCCGTACTGCATTTCTACGATAAAATGGTTGCCGTTTTCGTCGGTGCAAGCCAAATCAAAAATGCCACTTCTGCCGTCCATCGAAATGCCCTCAAACGTATTTTTATCAAATTTCACCTCCATAATAGCAATGTCCGACTTGATAAGTGCCTGCAACGCCCTGCGCAAAAAAAGCGTGTTGGCTTCATTGCCAAAAGTAGCCTTGAACCCGTAATCCGAAATTATCGGAATAAATATTTGGTCTTCTGTGTATAATGCCTCCATAACGCAAAGTTACTAAAAATTAATTTACAAAACGCAAGTTTAACGCACAACTTTCACCAGCCAAATCATTTTTATGACCGTTTTAGCCCTAAAAAGTGCAAATAAGTCGTAAATTTGTACATAAATCCGCTACAATTCACCCAAAAAAATAATTTTATGACCCTTGCCCAAGCCCAAAAAAACGTAGATGAGTACATAAATACCATCGGTGTGCGCTACTTCGACCCGCTAACCAACACCGCAATACTCATGGAAGAAGTGGGCGAGCTGGCACGCATTATGGCAAGAAAGTACGGCGAACAATCATTTAAACCCAGCGACAAAGACCAAAATTTAGCCGACGAAATGGCGGACGTGCTTTGGGTGCTAATGTGCCTCGCCAACCAAACTGGCGTGGACTTAACCAAGGCATTTGACGAAAATATGCACAAAAAAACCACCCGTGATGCCACCCGACACATAAGAAATAAAAAGTTAGGCGGAGCAAGCTAATTTTTTTAGCTGCGAAAAGTCGTGGATTTTTTCCACGTTTTTGGGTAGCATAATATCCAGCGACAGGGCGCAATAACCCGAAAGGTAGATGCGTGCATTGTCAAAATTTTGGGCTAACTTATGCACGTATTCCTCCGTATCTTGGTTGGGCAGCGGCGCAGTAATGGCAGTAATAATGCAATCGGGCAAAAAGCCTTTGCACATCACTATCAAGTCGTCGAACGGCACGTTTTGCCCCAAATAAATGGTGTGGTTGCCCTGGGCTTTCAAAATATAGTTGGCAAAAAGCAAGCCCAGCTCGTGGTATTCCAGCTCTGGCAAATAAAGCACATAGCGCTTTCCGCCCTCAAAAATCGGTTGGCTATGGGTAGCCAAAATTATTTTTTTGCGCACCAAATTACTCGCAAAATGCTCGTGAGAAGCCGTAATAGCCCCCGCCTGCCACATATAACCAACTTGGCGCATGAACGGAAAAACGAGTTTTAGCATCGTGTTTTCCAACCCATTTTCGAGTATTACTTTGTCCAAATAGGCATCGAAAGCACGCTCATTGAGCGAAATCATGGCTTTTGTAAGCTCCTCTATACCAAAGTTTTCGCCCACTTCTTTCTTGCCTACCTCAGCCACCAGCTCTTGTATTTGCTCTGGGCTGTGCTTGGCTATTGCCGATATTTTATACCCCGATTTGTTCAAATACGAAATATTGAGCAAGAGCTGCACGTCGTCGTTGTCGTAATACCTAAAATTGGTAGCCGTGCGCTTGGGCACCAATATGCCATACCTAAGCTCCCACACCCTTATGGTGTGCGCTTTTATGCCCGTGAGCGAGGCTATTTCTTTTATGGCATAAGTCTGCGCCAAAATAATGTTGCTTTAATTAATAAAATTGAATAAAAGGAGGTAAATGTACTATAAAAACACTACTTTTGTAAAAATGTTTTAAAAAAACGATTAAAACCCCAAAACGATAAAACACTGCGTCCATTGTGAATATATTAGCCAAAATAGCCTCCCTCGTAACCCCAAAAAACCAATCTGCTTGGTACTCAAACGACCTAAGTAAGCACAAAGTTGCAAATTATGCGCTCGCCATAGAAATAGACGAGTACAATGTTACGGCTTGCGTGCTTTATCCGTCGCAAAACACGGTTATGGGCGTAAAATCGCTTGTTTGTACGACCATAAACGAATTAGAAAATTTTTTAGAGAACGAGGAGTTTTTCAATTGGCGTGGATACAGAAAAGTAATTTTGCAGGCTACCTCGCCCAAATTTTTGATTGTACCCGAGGATTTTTACAGAGAAAAAGCCAATACGCAGCATTTCGAACTCCATTTTAAAGTAGCACCCAACACAAAGCTGCATAGCGACAAAATGCGGCTATCGCAGTCGCAAAATGTATTTTCGGTAAATGACGAAGTGGTGGCATTGCTGCAAAAAAAGTTCGATAAAATAGAGGTAAAACACCATTTGAGCAGCCTAATAGAGCAGCTTGCTTTTACGTACCAAACCGATAAAACCAAGCAATGCTACATAAATGTGCGGCAAAATTGGGTGGATATATTGGTTTTGGAGGGCAGCAAACTGCATTATGCCAACCAGTTTGAGGCGCATACGCCCGAAGATGTGCTGTATTATGTGCTGCAAGTGGCGCAACTTTTGGGGTTAAGCCAAGAGCTTACGCCGATTTTGTTTTTGGGGGCAATAACCAAAACAGACGCACTGCACGGATTGCTGGTAAATTACTTCAAAAAAGTGGGATTTGTGAACCGAAACAACATTTTGAACTACACCAAAGAGCTAAGTGCTGTGGAAAAACACGAGTTTTACACCCTTTTTGCGGCACTATGCGTATAATAAGTGGCACGCACAAGGGGCGAACCATTGTAGCACCCACAAAACTGCCCGTGCGCCCCACCACCGACCGAGCCAAAGAGGCACTTTTTAATATTTTGGCGCACCTCACCGACCTCGAAGGCGCAGCCACGCTCGACCTATTTGCGGGAACTGGCAACATAGCCTACGAACTCGCCTCACGGGGCGTAGCCAGCGTGCTGGCGGTGGACCAACACAAGGCTTGCTGCAATTTTATAGCAGAAACCGCAGAAAAACTGGGCTTAAACGCCATACAAGTGCGCCAAACCGACGTATTTGGGTTTTTGGAAACGCATACCGAAAGCTACCAGCTCATTTTTGCCGACCCGCCCTACGACCTACCCAAGCTGCGGAAACTCCCCGACATTATTTTTGAAAAAAAACTACTTGCGCCCCACGGCATTTTGATTGTAGAACACGCCAGCCTCCAAAACCTGAACCAACACCCAAACTGGCAGCAAGATAGGGTTTATGGGCAATCGGTTTTTAGTTTTTTTAGCCAAACTTAGCGATAAGTGCGTAACTTTGCACCCGAATTACACGCAAACGCACAAAATGAAAATACCCGATATTAAAGAGCTTGTTCTGTACGAAAACGACGACCTCCTCGTAATAAACAAACCGCCACTAATAAGCAGCTTAGACGAAAGAGACGGCAGCCGAAACAACATACTGCGCATAGCCAAGCTGGCATACCCCGACGCACAGCTCTGCCACAGGCTGGATAAGGAAACCTCGGGCTGCTTGATTATAGCCAAAAATGAGGTTTGTTACCGCCACGTAGCCATCGAGTTTGAGAAACGCAGGGTGCTAAAAATATACCACGCCGTGATAAATGGCACGCATAATTTCGTGGATTTGGAGGTAGATTTGCCCATAGACCGCACCACAAAAGGCGTGGTTCGCATAGACCCGAACGGCAAACAGTCCATCACTTTTTTTAATTCAATTCAGTTTTTTAAACATTATACGCTCGTGCGCTGCGTACCCATTACGGGGCGAATGCACCAAATTCGCATACACTTAGCCACGCAACGTGCCACAATTGTAGCCGACGATTTTTATGGGGGGGCAAATGCCTTTCTATCCAAAATAAAAAGGGGCTACAAGTTAGGGAAATTTAGCGATGCCGAACGCCCCATGATGCAGCGGCTGGCACTGCACGCCCACCAAATAAAGTTTTTTATAAACGAAACCGAACAAATAGAGGTAACTGCGCCCTATCCAAAAGATTTTGATGTGCTGATAAAACTACTGGCAAAATATGATTCGTAACCTAAAACGATGCTTCGTTTTAACCGTTTTTTGGTGCATTTATAGCCCAATATACGCCCAATACAACCACCCAAACGACTATTTTGGTTCGCCGATAGGCAGCTTACCCATAGAAATTACGGGTACATTTGGTGAGCTTAGGGGCGAGCATTTTCATGGCGGATTGGATATAAAAGCGCTAACTGGCACAAAAGTTTTGGCGTTAGCCGACGGTTACGTGAGCCGCATCAAAATAAGTAGCACGGGCTATGGTTTTGCGCTTTACATCAGCTACCCAAATGGCTACACGAGCGTTTTTGGTCATTTGAGCAAGTTTGATGCCAATATACACGAGTTTGTGCGGGTAAAACAACGTAGTTTGGGCGTTTTTGAGCTGGATATGATGCTTACCGCCGACGTTTTTCCAGTAAAAAAAGGGCAGGTAGTGGCACTTTCGGGCAACACGGGCGCATCGGGCGGCGCACATTTGCACTTCGAAATGCGGGACTCGGCTACCGAACACCCCATCAATCCGTTTTATTTTGGCTTTACGACCCAAGATAAGATTAAGCCCAGCATAGCCAGCGCCACCATTTATTTTACCAACGAAAACGGGCTGCCCACGCACCCAGCGCAAACCTACGCCGCCACGCTGCAAAACGGCGAATATGCGCTAAATCCGAAAAAAATAACGACCAACGCACCGTTTTATGTGGGCGTGCGTGCCTGGGATACGCACAATACTTCGGCGAACCACAACGGCATTTTTTCGGTGGCAATGAAGCTAAATGGCTTTTTGGTTTTTAGCCTAAAAATGAAGGAGTTCGGTTTTGAGCAAACCCGATGCTCGAATGCGGTGATGGATTACGAGCAAAAAATCAAAAATAAAACGACCACGTACAGGCTCTACAAACAGCCAAACAACGATGCGCCGATATACGATAGCCTGATAAACAACGGTTTGCTGCTGATACCAGCGGGCATTACGGCTCAAATAAGCATAGAAATTAGCGATTTTTTTGGCAACAAAAGCGTGCTAAACTTTGAAGCCGAAGCCACAAAAAACAATGCGATAGCCACGCCCGCCAATGTGTGGAGCTGCTACCAAACCAACGAATATTTTACAGAAAACCTGCGCCTAACCCTGCCCTACCGCAGTTTGTTCAACGATGTGTTGGCGAAGGTGTATGAAAGGCAAAACGCCAAATTTGACAGCGTGCTGGTAAACAATACGCTGGTGCTGGTACCCAAAAATGTGTTTTCGAAAACCTATACCATAGCCCACAAGGGCATTTCGCCGTACAAAAACTACGTGCTGGCACTCAAAGCCAGCGATGCCCTACCCAACCACCTGCGCAGCAAGGTAGTGATGCGCTGCAACACGCAAATTATTTTGGGCAGATGGATAAACGACGACTTTTTTGAGGCAAATCCACGCTATTTTGGCAGTTTTAGCCTGTGCGTGGATACCATTGCGCCCGAAATAAAAAAACTGTACAGCCCCACAAAAGCGCAAATGCCAGCATATTTGAGCTACAAAATTGTAGATGCGCTGTCGGGCATAAGCCAGTATTCTGCCACGCTAAACGACACATTTACGTGGTTTAGCTACGATGCCAAAGTACAAAAACTGGTGGTGGAGCTACCCAAAAACTTGCCCAAAGGAAAGCATATTTTAGCCATAAATATAAGCGACAATGTGCAGAACACCCTTCATTTTACCGACACTTTAACCCAATACTAACAAAATGCTACACCAAGCCGCACCCAACTTTATAGCCACAAACCAACACGGCGAAACCGTGAGCCTAAGCCAGTTTTTGGGCAAAAAACTGGTGCTTTATTTTTACCCAAAAGACGATACCAGCGGCTGCACCGCCGAAGCCTGCGATTTTAGGGACAACTACCAGAGCTTGCTATCGCAGGGCTACCAAGTGGTGGGCGTAAGCACCGATGGCGTAAAATCGCACAAAAAATTTGCAGAAAAATACGAACTTCCCTTTCACCTGTTAGCCGACGAAGACAAAAGCGTGGTGAACGCCTACGGCGTGTGGGCAGAAAAATCTATGTACGGGCGCAAATACATGGGTACGAACAGGGTAACTTTTTTGATAGACGAGGCTGGCATCATTGCTAAAATAATAACCAAAGTAGATACCAAAAACGCAAGCAAACAAATTTTGGAGGCTTAAAATGGTTGTAAAAATTACCCTTAATTTTTGTATAAACCACAAACAACGCCCCAATATGGCATTTACAAACCTAAAAACCACACTACTCAATTTACTAAAACAAGGCAGTACGCCCAAAGGCTTGGCACAATGTTTTGCGCTGGGGGTAACGGTGGGCATCATGCCGTTTTGGGGCTTTACCACCATTGGTTGCACCGCACTGGCATTGCGCCTGCGCCTGAACTTAGTGGCTATTCACATTGCCAACGGGCTGGCTACTGTTTTGCAGGTGCTTATTTTTGTGCCGTATATGCAGTTGGGTGTGAAATTATTTGGGCTGCCATCTGTTTTCGTTGGTTTTAATGAACTGCAATTGCTCTGGCAACAAAGTGCCACCAGTTTTTTTGAGCAATTCGGAAAAGCCCTTTTAGCCGCAAATTTCGTTTGGATAATCAGTTTTCCGTTGGTTTTTTATGGCTTTTATGCCGTATTTTATTTCTTATTCCACAAAATAAATGCACGAATTAAATCCTGATTTAAAAAATATTTTACCCAATTACAAAGGCAATTTTACGGACGAAAACAACTTGTTTATAAACGAAGAACTGCCCTACACGCCCAATTATTTGGCTGATGTAGTAAGACTTGGCTTGCAAAAAAAGCCCTTCTTTTTTGAAAAAATAAAGGATAAGTTTCGCCTCACCGTGGTATCCGACACCACATTTTTGGCACACAACGCCGATGTAATCGTTTGGCTGGGGCATTGTAGTTTTTTTGTGCGTTTGGCGGGCGTATCTATGCTCATCGACCCCGTTTTTTTCGGTTTGAGTATGTTTGTGCCAAGAAAATCGGCGTTGCCACTGAACCCAAATGTGTTCAAAAACATAGACTATGTACTCATTTCGCACAACCACCGAGACCATTTGGACCTTAAATCCCTGAAATTAATCGTAAAAAACAACCCAAAAACCACCCTACTAACGGGTTTGCGCAACGATGTTTTGCTCAAAAGCCATTTCCCCAGCGCAACCATTCAAACGGCGGCTTGGTACCAACAATTCAACACTTTATCGGGCATTGAAATCGTTTTTTTGCCCACCCGCCACTGGTCGAGCCGCACACTAACCGACGGCAACCGAACGCTCTGGGGCAGTTTTATGATAAAAACAAACGAAAAAACCTTGTATTTTGCCGCCGACTCTGGGGCTGCGAACCATTTTGCTAAAATCGGAAAACTATACCCAAACATTGATTTTTGCTTTATTGGCATCGGCACTTACGAACCCGCTTGGTTTATGCAGCCCAACCACCTTTCGCCGCAGCAAGCCGCCCAAATGTGCAACGACACGGGCGCAAAAAACCTGATACCGATGCACTACGGCACTTTTGATTTGTCGGACGAACCCATTAGCCAGCCGCTCACGCTCCTCAAAAAACTGGCGGACGACCATAAAATAAATGCCAAAATACTGCCACTAAACGTAGGCGAAAACTTGTTGTTTTAACCTCACATTTGTAGTTTTGGGGTTATAAAATAGCTATTTCGGTCAAATAAGTATAAAGTCATAATAAATTGAGAGAAAAGTATTAATATTGCAGTATGGGACGAAAGTTAGAGATAGAATTAAAAACAGCTCAAAGAGCGGA
>JAYUJN010000038.1:0-20008 GCA_043765195.1 Bacteroidota bacterium
CATAATCTTCAATTGTTTCTCTTTCTTGTGGAATTGTCCAATGAATAAAAGTAATTGTCAAACCAGTAAAATCAAGTTTTTGAAACACTCTTTCGTCTGCTCCAAGT
Organism: Bacteroidota bacterium; assembly: GCA_043765195.1. Classification (GTDB taxonomy): domain Bacteria; phylum Bacteroidota; class Bacteroidia; order UBA7662; family JAYUJN01; genus JAYUJN01. Next base: position 108 of record JAYUJN010000038.1, read on the forward strand.
CCACTGAAAATATAAATGTGATTACTCAAAAGTTGTCAATTTAGTGGTCGTCCAAATTTGCAGCCAACGAACAGGGCTTTGTGCAGGTGGGGAATTAGAATTCCTTCTGCCCGTAACCGCTGCTAAATTGAAAAACAAATGTACAAGTTTATTACTAATGTTCAGCGATGCTTGTCAAGCTGAAACCGATGCCGAGTAAAGAACAAATGCCGATTGTACTTCCTTCCGCCCCACTTGCACAAAACCCAATGTTACCTGCCGTAAAAGTATAAAGCCTATTTGTGTTTTTAAAAGTTTCTATAGAAGTCTTTGTCGTATTGGGCCTTGACTGTATTTGGGAATTGTCTTTTGCGACTTATCTACGGAAACTGCTAATTGAAAATATAAACTTTATTCATAAAAATTCTTTTCATACAGCCTGCCCAAAGCTGTTTACAAACTATTTAATTATAATTTTTTTGCGACTTGTCTACCGAAACGGCAAATTAAAACAAATGGTCTGTTCACTAAATTTCGTTCCAAACGGTTTGCTAAAATAAGTTCTCTAATTTCTAAATATTTTTTTGCGACTTATCTACCAAAACCTGTAATTAAAAATATAAGCTATATTCATTAAAATTCTTTTCAAACGGTCTCCTTAATGATGATAACAAATTTTTCAATTATCGTTTTTTTGCGACTTGTCTACCGAAACGGCAAATTATAACAAATGGTCTTTTCATAAACTTTTTTCTAAACGGTTAGTTAAATCAAGTTCTGTAATTTTTAAATTATCGTTTTTTGCGACTTATCTGCCGAAACCGAAATTGATAGTAAATGTTCTTTTCATAAAATTTTCTTTCAAACGGTCTGTCAATAATGTTCTTAAACTTATTAATTATCTATTTTTTGCGACTTGTCTACCGAATCTAAAGATAAAAACAAAAGGTCTATTCATAAAATTTCTTTCAAACGTTTTGCCAAACAGAATTCTTAAATTTTTAAATTATCGTTTTGTTGCGACTTGTCTACCAAAACGGCAAATTTAAACAAATGGTCTATTCATTAAATTTAATTTCAAACGGTCTGTCTAAAAAAGTTCTACAAATTTTTTTGTTCTTCCTTTCTGAATTGTCTAGTAAAAAATTCTAACCAACAAAATGCGATTAATTAGTAGCTTAGCAAACAACGTCGCAATATTTATGGCAGGTAACGAACAGGGCTTGGCGAAGGTTGGGAATTAGAATTCCGTCCGCCCGTAACCGCTGCTAAATTGAAAAATAAATGTACAAGTTTATTACCAATGTTCAGCGATGCTTGTCAAGCCGGAACCAAAGCTAGGCTGTGTAGCGCTGCCGATTGATACAACTTCAAGCCTAACTTTTGCCAAACCCCATGTTAGCGGTAGTAATACTTTTCGTTAAGCCTATTTGCTTATCATTTTTAGTGATATGTCCCAAAGTCGGTTTGCATTGTCTTTGTCAAGTGCATACATAGCAACGCCTTGGTAATTATCAGGTCGCTTTGTAACCGTTTCAGCTTCGTTGCAGTTCTCAAAATAGCGTCCTCCATTACTGTCAAACAAAGGTGATGTTGCTAATAAAATTGATGTTGCTGCTCCTTGCTGTGGCGTTTTATGAAGTTCAGGTGCAGAACGAAGTTTTCCCCCAACGTGTTTTTGAAGGTTTGTCAAAATAGCTCCTGGATTTAACGCATTAACTGTAATCCCATCTTTCATCCATCGTTTATTTGCTCCAACCGCAAATAAAATACAAGCCGACTTTGCTTGTCCATAAGAAGCCCAAGGTTCATATGCCCGAAACAAAAAATTGATGTCGTCAAACACAACAGGTGAAAACAAATGTCCATTTGAAGCAACGACTACTATTCTTGCAGAACCTGCACTTTTTAAAGCGTCGTGCAGTCCAACAGCCAAAGCAAAATGTCCAAGATGGTTGGTCATAAATTGCATTTCAATACCTTCTGTTGTTTTTTGCAAATCTGGTATGGCCATAACGCCTGCATTGTTAATCAATATATCCAATGCACCATTCCAATTGTCAGCAAAACTATTTATAGAAGTAAGGCTATCTAAGTCAAGCTGAGCTACGTGTATTTTAATATTTCTTGTTGTCGCAATGATTTCATTTGCGACCTTTTTTCCTGCCTCAACATTTCTTGCAGCAATTGTGACTTCAGCACCTGCCTTAGCCAAAGTTTTTACAGTTTCTATTCCAATGCCTGAAGCTCCACCTGTTACAATAGCTCGTTTTCCTGTCAAATCTATTCCACTGATAACTTCGTCTGCTGTCGAATGGAAACCAAAATTTGTTTTTAGTAAAGTCATAAAAATGATTGTTTAACCTTCGTAGAGTGTCTCCAAATTATTACCGCTAACGAACAGGGCTTTGCGATGTTGGGGGATTTGAAAAACGTCAAGCCCGGAACCGCAGCCGATTGAAAAACAAATGTACAAGATTACAACCAAAAGCCCACCGATGCTTGTCCTGCCCGAACAACTGCTGCCATATTGCTAAAGATGAAGATTACAACGTCAAGCCCCAATATTGCAAAACCCCATGTTGTGCGTTCGTGCTTCTCTGTCAACCATTAGCGTTTTGAATATTTAAAAGAACTTTATCTGGTCTTAAAGTAATCAAAGCTTTCATGTCTGGTATTTGTCCTGTTGATTTAATTTGAAATTTTTTTAAAAATGAAAAGATAAAAAATGACATTTCTGCTATTGCAAAATTATTGCCGATACACATTCTTGGTCCTGCCCCAAATGGGAAATAATTTTTTGATTTTACAACTTTTGTGTCAATGATAAACCTTTCAGGGCAAAATTTCAGTTCTTCATTCCAATATTTTTTATCTCTGTGTAACCCAAAAAAGAAAGGTATAATAATGGTGTTTTTAGGAAATGAAAAACCTTCAAATTCATCGTCTTCTATTGCAACCCGTTCTGTCATCCATGCGGCTGGATACAAACGCATGACTTCATTTATTGTCGCTTTTAGATATTCATTATTCAAACATTCATATATTGTACTGTCGTCAAATGAATTTGTCAATTTTTGGACGGTATCTTTATTTGTAGAAAGTAAATATAGCAACCACGAAAGAGTATTTGCAGTAGTTTCATGTCCTGCAAAAATTAGGATTAGCACTTCATCTACAACCTGCTCGTTAGTCATTGCGTCACCTGTATCTTCATATTTACTTTTTAAAAGCATATCTAACAAATCGTCATAGCTTTTGTTACTTGCTTTTCTTTCATTAATTATTCCTATAAAAATTTCTCTTAATCTTTTTGCTTTTTTGAGTTGAATATTTTCTGTGCCCGTAAATGGATAAAAAAATCTTCGTAAAGGTTGGTTTATATCTTTAATTAGAAAATCTTGTAGTTCTGTAAAAATCTGACTAAGTTCTTCCATGATTTGAGAAGATAACTTTATGTCAAATAGTGATTGTATTATAATATTAAAAGAAAGTTGATGAACTAATGGATAAATATCAACGCTTTTGCCAATTGGAAATTGTGAAAGAAATTCATCAATAGACTTGATGATAATGCCATACAAGCCTTGTAGTTTTTCCCGATGAAATGCTGGTTGTATTAACCGTCTTTGTCTTAGCCAATAGTCGCCATTTGAAAAAAGTAGTCCTTTGCCAAAGAATTCAACTGCTCGTTCTGTAGCTAATTCTGATTTGTTATAGTTTCTGTGATTTTCTTTTAAGATGTAATTAATAAAGTCTGGATTTTGTGTTAGAATTAGTTTTCTATTGATGCCTAATGATGCTGAATATGTGCCTGAAAAGGCTTCCATACTTTTTGAAATAAATTTTATTGGATTGTTTAGAAATTCATTTGATTTTAGTGTCGTCTGAACTAAGGAATATCCAACAGGTAGATTGTATTTTTTCTTCTTAATGTCCATTTACAAATTTAAATCTTATGTCAAATTTTTCAAATCGCAGAGGGTGTCCAATAGCATGACGCACAACGAACAGGGCTTTGTGCAGGTGGGGAAAGTACTTCCTTCTGCCCGTAACCACTGATGATTGAAAAACAAATGTACAAGTTTATTACTAATGTTCAGCGATGCTTGTCAAGCCGAAACTGAAGTACAATAAAGAACAAAAAGCCGATTGTTATTCCGTCTGCCCCACTTGCACAAAACCCCATGTTAGCGGTTCGTTGTTCTTCTTCGTCATTTCATTCGTCTTTGTTTTTCGCTTTCGTTAATCGTTTTGTCAAGTCGTGAAAGTCATGTCTCTTCTTGTTTTGCGTTCATAATCCAATGTATCATTACCTTTTTATATGAAGGTGCTTGTCTCTCAAAAAAGTCCCAAGCCAATTTGTTTTTTTTGAATTGCGTTTTAAATTTTATGTCAAGAATTACAGGTTCTTTTTCGTAAGCATAAATTTTTGATTTGTTTTCTGTTCTCAAACTGAATGCTTTTTGTCCTTCGGTTGTCATTAAACCTGCCTTGTTAAGTTCTTCAACTTTTTTAATGTTTACAGCACTCCAAATGCTCGTACTTTTTCTTGGCGTAAAACGAATGCAATAACTTTCTTTGTCAATAGATTTTCTAACTCCGTCTATCCAACCAAAACAAAGTGCTTGGTCAACGGATTGCGACCAATTCATTGAAAGTTTGTCTGTGTGCACTTTATAAAAACCAACTAATAATTCGGTCTCTTTTTTGTGGTTCTTTTGTAACCACTTTCTAAATTCGTCTTGTGTCGCAAAAAAAGTAGGTGTCATATTACTTTGTCTGTCTATTTAAAAAGTAAAGCATAGTTGAAGCAATAACACACATTACAATTGCTCCAATTATTAACCCATTGTCGTTTTGAGAATAACCGATTATTGTGTCTGCAATGTTCATTACTAAAAAGAAAATATAGGCAATTGTCAGCATTGGAATTGATTTTTTGAATGTCGCAAAACCAAAAATAAAACCAACTGCAAATTGTCTTGCAGCCCACATATAAATTAAATAGTCTACACCTTTGGCGTTTAGGTCAACAGTCTGCAATGCTGATTGTGGTGAAAAAATTAATGTTGAACTTACAATTAGTCCTAATAAACAAAACAGTCCCGAAACAATAAGTATCCATTTCGGTATTGATTTTATTTCTTGTGTCATATTTTTTATCTGTTAAAATTTTGTAGGGTGTTGTCATAGCATGACCGCTAACGCCCGCCTGGCTTTGCGAAGTTACAAAAATTCTGAGCAAAGCGAAAGGAAATTTTTGGAATTTTGCAAAACCAGCAGTTGTACACATGTTTTGCAACCACCCCACAAATCTAAACTATTTTTTTATAATCTCCCAATTTTTTAAGTTTTATTTTTTTATTGCACAAACCAATATGGCTCAATCGTCGTCGGTGGTGGTTGTGGGCGCAAGTGCGGCAAATACACAAAACAATGCGTTGCGCCCTACGCCGCCTTTTTCAGAAAAACCACACCCAAGCCCGCCAAGCCCGCCACCACCGATACCAACGTAAGTATGGCGTGCGCCACGGTGGCAAAAGCCAGCGCCTGCGCCGTATCGATGCTAAAATGTAGCTGCGGCTGGGCAGTGGCATAATACACGCCGAGCTGCACCAAACTCCACGACACCACGGCGTGGTACGCACCAATGCCGCCCTGCACAGGCACTATAAAACCGAGACTGCCCATGGTCAGCAAAATGAGCGCATCGTTGAGGGTGAGCATACTCGTAACCCCAAAAGCCATGAGCATACAGTACATACACAGCAAATAACTAAACCAAATGGCAAAACTATGTACCAAAAAATTGAGGGGCGAGCGCACCTTTTTAATAGATGCCAAGCCCGACCACAGCCCCACAAAAAACTGATTTATGCCCGCCATCAGCTTGTTTTGTAGTATTTTGTCTTTGTGTTTTTGGTAATAAAAGTAGCCCAAAACCAAGCCAGCCAGCACCACCGCACCCAGCCCAGCCAGCACGCCCAAGCCCGCTGCTTTGCCCACCAGGTTTTGTAGCGGCTGCCGAAAAAACCCAAAATTGAACGCCAAAGCCAGCACAAACACCACCAAAAAGCTGCACATATCCACCAAACGGTCGGTTACCACCGTACCCAGCGACACGGGCATCGGCACGGCATCGGTTCTAAGCACAGCCGCACAACGAGAAACCTCGCCCATGCGAGGCAACGCAAGGTTGGCTATGTAGTTTATCATCACCGCCCAAAAAGCACTGGCAACACTGGGCGTATAGCCCAGCGGGCGCAAAAGCATACGCCAGCGCACGGCACGGCTCAAATGCCCCAAAAGGCTCACCACCACCGCTCCAGCCACCCAAAAGTAGTTTATTTCCTCAAAACTTTGTGCAATTTTGTGTAGGTCTTGCCCCCGAAAAACGAGCCAAACCGCCAGCAAACCCAAAATTAAGGGCATGGCGTAAGAAAATATTTTTTTCAATGTCTTTATTTTTAAATTAATTTCTCTTGTCAAAACCCCAGTACAGCTTGCTATGCAGCGCATTTATAAACGTTTCGGGTTTGAAGCGAATGAGGTTAAAGGTAAAATCGGCTTTTTGCAAATGCAGCTCAAACGACGTATTAATAACCTGCGTGCGGGAATCCAGCGTGAGCAAAAAATCTTTGTCTCGGTGCGTAACTTCAAAATGCAGTTTTGCGTCGTCGGGTATGGCTATGGGGCGCACATTTAGGTTGTGGGCGGCAATGGGCGTAATCACCAAATTTTGGGCTGTGGGCAGCAAAATGGGCCCGCCGCAGCTCATGCTATACCCCGTAGAGCCCGTGGGTGTGGCTATAATAAGCCCATCTGCCCAATATGAATTTAAAAATTCGCCGTTCAAATACGCATGAATTGTTATCATGGCGGAGGTATCCCTTTTTTGTATCGTACACTCATTTAGCGCAAACGGAAACTGCCCCAAAGCGGTTTTGTTGCTTTGCAACGCTACCAAACTGCGGGCATCTATGGTGTATTCGCCCGAGCAAAGCTGCTGCACCGCCGCAGGAATATCGGCTGGCGCTATGGCAGCCAAAAAGCCGAGCCGCCCCAAGTTTATGCCCAGCACAGGCACGCCCGAGCGTTTTACCAGCTCCACGGCATCTAAAATAGTGCCGTCGCCACCCAAGGTTACAAGGCAGCTAAACTGGTAAATATCGCCTTTTTCAAACGTTTTTTGGTTGCGGTCGGTGAGTTTGGTTTTTATTTTGTCGTAAAAAGGCTGGTACAAAAAAACCTCCGCCTCGGCTTTTTTTAGCTCCGAAATCAATAAATTGGTGCTGTAAATAAGTTCGGGGCTTATTTTTGGTCGGCTATAAATGGCTATTTGCATCGGTTTTTATAGCAATTATACATTTAGGTAGCTCATCAGGGCATCGTAGCGGTCTTGGTATAGGTCGGAGCGGTCGGAGCGGTGTTGCTTGTATATAATGCTGTACTCAAACCGCTCGTAAGTAGCTACCAACGCCGTAAGCTCGGGCTGGGCAAAGGTAATGTTTATGTGCAGCAGCTCGGGGCTGCCCGTGGGCGTGGTGGTGTGCAGGCTCAAAATTTGGCAGTTGTTGGCTTCGGCGAGGCGCACCACCTCCGAAAGCGCATAGTGGCTGGCGTAGGTTTCGAGCACCAGCAGCGAAGCCGCATTTTGCATAAACTCGGCATAGTACTCGAGTATGTTTTTTGTAGTAATGATGCCTTTGTACTGGTTTTCTGGGCTTAAAACGGGTAAAATATCCAGTTTTTCTGCCTCAAACCATTTTAGTATTTCCAAAATGCTGGCATCTTCTGGCACAAAAACAGTGTTTTTTTCTAAATTCACCTCTTTTATTTTACTGCTTTTTTTGTGTTGCAGCAGCTCATCGAGGGTAACGATGCCCAAAAAAATGCCATTTTTGTCGGCTACGGGCATGGCTGCAAGCTGCGCCATAGCCATGGTAGCCAGGGCAGCCTCTGCGCTGTGGCTGGGCAGCAGGGCGGTTGTGTTGTTAATGTGTTGAAACTTCATCAGGCGTTTTTTTCTAAAAATGTATCCAATAACTCGTTAAATTTTTGCGATTGCTCCATCATCGGTGCGTGTCCGCATTCGTTTATAAAGTGCAGCTCCGAGCCGTTTATGAGCTTATGAAAATCTTGGGCTACGCTCGGCGGCGTTACCGTATCTTGTGCGCCCCAAATGAGCAGCGTTGGTTTTTGTATTTTGGGCAGCTCTTTGGCGAGGTTGTTCCTTATCGCCGACTTCGACATCGCCAGCACTTTTATCAGTTTTTCTCGGTCGTTTATAATCTCAAATACTTCGTCTATCAGTTCTTTGGTGGCATTTTCGGGGTTAAAAAAAGTCAGTTGCGTTTTATTTTTGATGTATTCGTAGTCGCCCCTGCGAGGAAAACTACCGCCAAAAGCATTTTCGTACAGCCCCGAGCTGCCCGTGAGTACCATTGCTTTGTAGTTTTTTGGGTATTGCAGCGCATAAATCAGTGCCACGTGTCCGCCCAGCGAGTTGCCTATCAGTATCGGGTTTTGTATGTCGCTTTTGTATTTCAAAAAATTGGCTACGTACTTTACAATCCCGCTCACCGACGTTTTTAGCAGCGGTGCGGTATAAACTGGCAGCATCGGTATCACGATTCTGTACTGGGTTTTGTAGTGTTCTATCACGCTGTGCCAGTTGCTTAATGCGCCAAAAAGCCCGTGCAGCAGCACCAATGTTTGTCCTTTTCCTTCGTCTATGTAGCTAAAATTCTTTTCTTTATAAACTGTATAATTCATTTATAATTTTGTTTCTTGGTTTAGGTTTTTTCAAAATTACCATAATTTTTTGGTTTAAAAAAATTAATTACCTATAAAACGAAAAAAAATGCCCGAATGTTCGGGCATTTTTTTTGTTCGGTTCATTATTTGTTTCCGCTACTGGTTTAGCAGTTTTTGTTTGTCTTTCAGCAGCTTTATATCGCTTTGTGCTTTGTCTATTTTTGTTTGTATTTCTTTGCGCAGGGCATCGGCGTTTTTCGAGCGTGAAAAAAACTCTATGTTGTTTTCCCAAAGCGCAATGTCCGCACTTAGTTTGCTTATTTGCATACTTAGTTCGCTGCCTTCTCTCCTAAATGCCGCCGACGGGTTGGCTACCGTTTTCATGCCTTCTATCTTGGTTTGGTAGCGGGCTTTGCCTTGCTCGTTGCGGCTCAGTTTTATGGCATCAAAGTGGGCATCTATCGCTTTTCGGTAGCGGTCTTCGGTGGTTTTTTTGTCTTTTATCGGCACATAGCCTATGTTTATCCACTCACGTTGAAAGGCTTTTAGCGTTTCAAAGTCTTCGTTTCCGCTATCCGTTGGGGCAAATGCCTCGATGCGCTCTATCAGTTCCGTTTTTAGTTGCAGGTTTTGGGCGTTGTCCACGTCTTTGCCAGCAAAATTAAGTTTTTTGCGCTCAAAAAATGCGTTGCACGCCGCCTGAAACCGCTGCCATAGCTTCTCCGATTGTTTTCTACCTATTGCGCCTATGTCTTTCCATTCTTTTTGTATTTTCACAAACTCGTCGGTGGCTAATTTCCAGTCGTCGCTGTTCATTAGGGCTTCGGCACGTGCGCAAAGCTCCATGCGGAGGTTGTAATTTTGGCTTTGTTCTTCCCTTATATTTTTATAAAAAAGATTTTTTGCGTTGTAAAAAGCATCACCGAGGGCTTTAAACTGCTGCCAAATTTCTTCGTTTACTTCCCTTGGTGCTAAACCTACCTTACGCCAATCGGCTTGTATTTCGGCGTACTTTTGGGTTAGTTCTTCCCAGTCTTTGTGCGTTTGTGGCTCTATGCCCGCCAGTGCTTGGGCTTGCTCGCAAAGTTGCAGTTTTAGGGCGTAGTTGTTTTTGCGCTCGTCGTCTAAGCTGTCGTAGTATTCTTTTCGTTTGTCATATACTTTGTCGGAGGCAATTTTAAAGCGGTCCCAAATCGTTTCCCGCTGCTCGTTGGGTACCGGTCCCACGGTTTTCCATTCGTCGTGTAGTATAGATAGGTCTTTGAGGGCATCGCCCACGCTGTCTTTCAAAAGCAGGCTTTCGGCTTTTTCGCAGAGTTGGGTTTTGTGCTCGAGGTTCTTTTTTAGGTCGAGCATACGCAGCTCTTTGCTTATTTTAAAATCGTCATATACTTTTTCTAAATAAAAGGTATAACGCTCCCAAATCTCTTGGTTTTTTTCGGCGGGAACTGCGCCCACGCTGCGCCATTTTTCTTGCAGTTTTTTAAACTCCTCAAACGCCGCTGCGGCTTCGCTGTTGTCTATTATTTCTTTTAACCTGTCTAATATGGCTTGTTTTGCGGCTAAATTTGCATTGCGCTCGGCATCTTGCAAGTCTCGTTCCTTGCTGCGTCGTTCTTTTATAAGTACGTTTGCATCGTTGAACCTGCGGTACAATGCGTTGGGTTCTGGCTTAAAATTGGCTTCATCGTTGCCCTGTGCCACAAACTCGCTCTTTTTTTCGGTTATTTCCTGCGTTATGGTATCTTGTATGTGCTTGCGCAAACCTACCACACGCCCCTGCACCTTGCTTAGTTCTATAGGTTCGGTGCATAGTGCCTCAAATGCTTTTATGGCATCTTGCAGCCCCATGGTGGTATAGTCCACTTCGGGTTCGGGCATGGGTTCTACTTTTTGCGCCTCCACTTCTACGGTTTCGGTTTTTTCTCGGCGTTTTGCTGTTTTAGCGGCTTCTGGTTTTACATCGGTCGCCACAATTTCCACTACGGGTGCGGTTTCGGCTACAATTTCCACTACCTCAATGGCTTGCATCGCCTCCACTACGGGTGCGGTTTCGGCTACAATTTCCACTATTTCAATGGCTTGCGCTGCCTCTACCACGGGTGCAGTTTCAGCTACAATTTCTTCCACTTCAATGGCTTGCGCTGCCTCCACCACGGGTGCAGTTTCAGCTACAATTTCCACTACCTCAATGGCTTGCGCCGCCTCTACCACGGGCGTGGCTTCTGCTGTTGGTTCTGCGGTGGCTGTGGCAGCCAATGCTGTTTCTTGTTCCGAAATGGTTTCTATTACTACCTCGGGTACTTGCTCGTTCAACTGATTGTCTTGCATCAAATTTTGAAATTACTTTGCCATACTTTAAAATGCAAAAATAGCTAAATTACTTGTAATACCATTATAAATAAATAAAATAGTGTATTTTTGTATGAAAAAACGGAAAAATGCCCCAAATCACTCTTACCGAATGCCCTCGAGATGCCATGCAAGGCATAAAAACTTTTATTCCTACGCACCTAAAAGCCGATTATTTAAACGCACTGCTGCAAGTTGGCTTCGATATACTGGATTTTGGTAGTTTTGTTTCGCCCCAAGCCATACCCCAACTCAGCGATACTGCCGAAGTGCTGCGCCTTTTGCAGCCCAGCCACACAAAACTGCTCGCCATTGTAGCCAATTTGCGTGGGGCGCAGGAGGCGGCTATGCACGACCAAATTGATTTTTTGGGCTTTCCTTTTTCGGTTTCGCCTACTTTTCAGCTACGAAACACCAATGCCACGCCCGAGCAAGCCCTCGAGCGCATTGCCCAAATACAAACGCTCTGCATACAAAAAAACAAGCAGTTGGTCGTGTATCTTGGCATGGCTTTTGGCAACCCTTACCACGACGATTACAATGCGGAAACGATACACAACTGGACCGAAAAACTGGTGAATTTGGGCATAAAACGCCTACTTTTTGCCGATACCATAGGCGTAAGCGATGCGCAAAGCATCGAGTTTTTGTACAAAAACATCGTGCCCATGTACCCAAATGTGGCGTTTGGCGTGCATTTGCACAGTACGCCGCATACTTCGGCTACAAAAATAGAGGCGAGCTACCATGCTGGCTGCCAGTGGTTTGATGCTGCGCTGCTGGGCTACGGCGGCTGCCCTATGGCTACCGATGCGCTCACGGGCAACGTTGCCACGGAGGTTTTGGTGCAGTTTTTACAGAAAAAACAAGCACTTTCTGCGCATTTCAGCCGAAAAGCCCTCGACGTAGCCATGCAAAAAGCCCAACAATTATTTGGGCATTACCACTAAAAAATACCCGCAAAACGCTTGGTTTTACAGCTCCTCCGTGCTGGGGTTTACAAAATTTACGTTGCGGCTGGGCAGCGCAAGTTTTATTCTTTGCTGCTGAATGATTTCAAATATTTTAAAATTCAGCTCCTCCCGCACCTCGGCGTACAGCTCGTATTCGTTGGTATTCACGAGGTAAGTTACCGATACATTGAGCGAATATTCGTCAAATTCCAAGAACCGCACCAGTACGTCGTTGTCCACCTGCTCGTGGCTTTGGAGCAAGTTGGTTATGGCGGCACTAAGCCCTTTTATTTGCTCGGGCGTGGTTTTATAGTCTAATTTTAGCTTAAAATTGGCTCGGCGGTGCGTACTTTTGCTTATGTTGTTCAGCGATGCGTTTACGAGTTCACGGTTGGGTATGGTCAAAAAACTTTTGTCCAGCGTGCGAATGCGGGTGCTGCGAAAACCCACACGCTCCACCGTGCCTATAATTCCCTTGGATTCTATGATTTCGCCCACGGTAAAGGGTTTGTCTAAAAAAATGGTGAACGAACCCATCAAATTGCTCAACGTATCTTGGGCGGCGAGGGCTACCGCCAAACCGCCGATGCCCAAACCGCCGATGAGCGCCGTAACTTTAAAGTTGAAAATGTACGCACCTATCACAGCCAAACCGCACAGCACCAGGGTTACTTTGGTAATGTCTCGCACAAAAATAACGATTTGGTTGTCGGTGTTGGTTTGGGTTTTTTCGGCTCTGTGCATTGCCACCGTACCCAAAAAATCGGTGATGCGCAGCAGTACCCATGTAAAAGCCACTACCGCCAGTAGTTGTAGCGTGTTTTTTATGGTGCGGTCGGGGTTTATGCTTTCCCACTCCAAAATTTGGACTTTGCGCACTATTTTCAAAAACGTAACCGCCCAGTACATTCCCACAAAAGAAACGAGTACCCGCAGCGGTGTGCGCATCAGGTCGTCGAAGAGCGTGCGGTAGCTTTTGTTCGAAAAAAACAAAAAGAATATAAAAAGAACCCTACGCAGAACCACGGCGATGGTTTTGCGCAGGGCGAGTGCGGTTGTAAAAATGGATAGAAACAGCAGCCAATCCATTAACTTATTGCCCAAAAATATGTGGTGAAAAAATTCGTTCATGCGCTTTAATTTTGGGTGGTTTGGGGGGCGGAAAAATGGGCTATCTCTATCGTGTTGCTTATTGGTTTTGGATTTTGTAGTGTGTTATGGCTCTGGTGAGCTGTGGCAGCACCTCAAAGGCATCGCCTATGATGCCGTAGTCGGCTATTTTAAAAAAGGGTGCGTCTTTGTCGGTGTTTATGGCTACAATTACCTTGCTGCCGCTCACGCCTGCCAGGTGCTGTATTGCACCCGATATGCCCGTGGCGATGTATAGGTTTGGTTTTATGGTAATGCCCGTTTGTCCTACGTGTTCGCTGTGGGGTCGCCAGTTTAGGTCCGATACTGGCTTGGAGCAAGCGGTGGCTGCGCCCAGTACGGTGGCTAAATCTTCTATTAAGTGCCAGTTTTCGGGGGCTTTTAGTCCTCGCCCGCCCGATACCACTATCTCGGCTTCGGTCAGCGGAATTTTGCCCGTGGCTATGTTTTTTGCGATGCTTTTTGTACCGAATGTAAGGTTGTTTAGGCTCATAGTTTCAATCGTCGCCGTGTTTTCGGTTTGGGTTGGCGGGTACGAGTTGGGCGATACAGCGATTACTTTTATGGGTGTATTTAGGCTTATTTCCGCAAATCCTTTGTTCGAAAAAACGGTGCGCTGCACCCGCATTTTGTCGCCTTCTATGTTCGGCAATGCAATGGCATCGGGAGCTAAGGCGGCATTTAGGCGCACTGCCACACGCGGTGCCACCGATTTGCCCGTGTAGGTGTTGGCTACTACTACCAGCGTTGCGCCTATGTTTTGGGCTACTTGGGCTATGGCTTGTGCGTGTGCTTGGGCATCAAAGCTATCGAGGGCGGCATCGGCGGCGCATATTATTTTGCTCACGCCGTAGCCACCGAGTTCCGTTAGTTTTTCGGTGGTGGTAGTGCCGAGCGCAAGGGCTGTGGCTTGTGTACCCAGCATTTTGGCTACGGCTGCGCCGTAGCTAAGGGCTTCGAGGCTGGCTTTTTTGAAGCCGCCTCCTACGTTTTCTACAAAAATAAGTACCATTTTGTGTCGGTTTGGGGTGTGAATAATTATATTATTTTGGCTTCGGTAGCCAAAAGTGCTACGAGTTCGTTGGCATCTGCCACAAATTTGCAGCCTTGTTTTGGGGCTGGGTAGCTGTGCGCCAGTAGCTCCGTGGGGGCGGTGGTGCTGGTGGGTTCTACCACCAAAAAGGGTTTGTTGCGGGCTGCCATAATGCCCCGCATATTGGGTATGCGTGGCTCGCAGAGGTCTTTTTGCGCACTTACCACAAAGGGCGTGCGGGCTTCTATGGTTTCCCGTCCGCCGTCTATGTCTCGCTCTATGGTGGCTACTTGCCCACTTAGGGCGATGCTCGTTATTACATTGATGTGGGGCAGCCCGAGTAGCTCGGCGAGCATACCGCCTACTTGTCCGCCGTTGTAATCTATGCTTTCTCTGCCCGTAAACACTATGTCGTAGCTGTGCGGCTGGGCGTAGGCTGCTATTTCTTTTGCCACAAAAAAACCGTCGAGCGGCTCGGCATTGATGCGCACGGCATCGGTAGCACCTATGGCAAGGCACTTGCGCAGGGTGGGTTCGGCATCTATGCCAGCCACGCACACCACGGTTACGGTGCCGCCAGCCTGCTCGGCGAGCAGCAGCGATTGGGTGAGCGCCAGCTCGTCGTAGGGGTTTATGATAAACTGAACGCCGTTTTTATTTAATTGTTTTTTATCGTCGGTAAACACTATCTTTGTAGTAGTGTCGGGTACATGACTTATACAAACTAAAATTTTCATGCTTTATTAATGGAAAATGGGTGTTTTGTGGTAGATGCGCTCGCAATATGCAAGCATACAAAGTTACGTTATTTTAAACAGAAATACAAATGCAAAACGAAAGATTAAAACAATTATTTCAATTTTACAGCGAAAATTCGCAAGATTGTTTTGTGCTTTACGCCATAGCCACCGAATACGTATCTTTGGCGCAGTACAGCGAGGCTTTGCGGTACTTTGGCGAGCTACTTAGTATCGATGTGGGCTACCTTGGGGCGTACTACCACATAGCAAAAGTACACGAAAAAATGGACAATGCGCCGCTGGCGGTGTTTTTTTATAAAAAAGGAATTTTGATAGCCACCCAGCAAAAAGACCTCAAAACCCTTGCCGAGCTACAAGCCGCCCTTGCGCTCATCACCCCCGACGACGACGAGGATTGAGGCGTGTTGAGTTGTGCAAAAAAAATAAAACTTAAAAAATTTGCGGGTTTTATAAAAATAGTTTAGATTTGTGGAGTGGGCTGCAACCCTAAAAAGAAAACAACGACACAAAACAAGATTTCAAGCAAATAATTCGTGAGTTTACACAAACCTTAAATTTATAACAAAATGGTAGAGTTTAAAATACAATTAGAAGAAAGCATTGTGCAAACTTTTGGCTACAAAGAGGTAGAACAATATTTGCAGGACTCTGTAAAAAAAATGTTACTAAGAGCCGCCGCACAAGATATTTTGGAGGATTTGAAAAGTATAGACCTTGAAAACGATAAGGAATGGCAGACGGCACGCCATTTGGCTTGGCAACAAGAAAAACATAAATACAGCATTACAAGATGACAGATTTTGTAATTGATGCGAATGTTCTTATGAGCATTCTCATTAGTGGCAAAGCTGGTTACAGACCAATCTTGTATTTCAATAATTTCATAGTACCCGATTTTGCATTCGTAGAAATTGAAAAGTACAAAGATATTTTGAAAGTTAAGACCAAAATGTCTCCAAATCAATTTGCTGAATGGACTTATTTCGTATTTTCTGAACTTACTATCCTTCCTCAATACGTTTTAGAGCAAGAAATTGTTAATAAATCAGAAATACTACTTGAAAAAATTGACATTAAAGATATATCTTATGTAGCCTTGGCAATGCAGTTGGATTTGCCACTTTTGACACGGGATAAGCCACTATACGAAGGTTTGCGAAAACAAGGTTTTAGGAAGGTAATGCTTTTCGAGGATTTTTTACAAACACTTTGACCAAGAATAGGTGCGCAATAGCTGCACTGTGTGTATAGATGGCAAAAATAAAAAAAACTATAAATTATGTCAAATAGAGCAACTCCGTCTCAAACAGGAGGTCTGGGAACAAATTTTGAACAAGCCATTCAAACAGCGTTTCTAATAACGCTGATAATTAGGGGCAATGCGCCATTGGGCTTTGCAAATGAAATTATCGAGATTGCGTTTCAAACAAGAAATAGAGGCTATGAAACAGACGACCTGTTGGTAGTAACAAAATCAGATATTGGACAGCACACGCTGTTAGTGCAGATAAAGAACAACATCACGTTTACGGCAGAAAACACTCTTTTCAAAAAAGTAATTAAAGAATTTTGGAAAGACTATAACAATACTGCTTTATTTGATAAAGCGAAGGACAGGTTAATAATTATCAAAAGCGGTTTCACCATAGAAGAAAGAAATAATTTAAAAACGTTATTAAATTGGGCAAACACTCATGCAACCGAAACGGATTTTATAACAGAAATAAACGGAATTAAATTAAAAAAAGAACGATTAGCTTTTTTTAGAGAAAGTCTAAAAGAAGCAAATAACAACATCGCACTAACAGACAAAGAAATTTGGGAATTTTTAAAATGCTTTGATATTTTAGAGTATGATTTTACAAACCAAAACAGCGTAGATGAAACTCACTTTCTAAATCTAATAAAACTATGCAAGAGCAATGAAACCACAGCAAATGAGCGGGAAATTTGGGCTTTAATTTTGGCTTTTGTTTCAAAACTAAATCCAAACGGAGGTAGTGTTACCACTGCTAGTATTCAAACAGAAGAACTTTATAGATATTTTGACACAAGAAAACTTAATCTCTATTTTAAATCCATTGACAAGTTAAGAAAAGATAGTGAAGTTATTCTCTTATCTCTAAAAAACACAATTAGCGGATTTCATCTTGCGAGGAAAAACACCAGTGACTCGATAGCCGAGTCAATAAATAATTTTCAATTAACTGTTATAACAGGAAAACCAGGAGTTGGAAAATCAGCCGAAATAAAAGATGTTCTAAAAAACGAGTTTCCTTTTGCCAGCATTTTTGTTTTTAGGGCAGACCAGTTTAATGAACCTCACCTTGCAAATGTTTTTTCGAGTCAAGGAATAAATGAAACTTTACAAGACATTTTTTCTTGCATCTCACTTATTCACGAAAAAATAATTTTCGTTGATAGTTTGGAAAAACTCCTTGAAGCCGACCCTGAATGTGCATTCAAACAACTTCTTGCTTTGCTCAAACAATTTCCTGACATCAAAATTATTGGTTCGTCAAGAAAGTATGCTGTTGACCTAATAACTCAAAAATTTGGAATTGATAACAAAGAGTTAGGGAGAGTAGAAGTATTGCTACTTGATAAAAATGAATTAAATATTATTGCTAAAAATTTTCCGCAACTAAAAAGTGTCCTTAAAAATGAGAAAATCAAAGAACTATTACGAAGTCCAAAATACCTTGACTTGGCGATTTTAGCTCTGAATAAATCAAATGACGATTATACTAATGTATCCCAAACTGAATTTAAAGATAAACTTTGGAATTTACTTGTTAAAGATACAGTGAATAGAACACCTGGGCTACCAGCTAAAAGAGAAGATGCCTTTATGGAAATAGCCATTAATCGTGCAAAAGAAATGAAGTTATTTACAACACCTTTACTAAGCGATTTAGGAGCAATTGATTTATTAGAAAATGATGCGATAATTTTTCAAGAAAACGACAATAGAAAATTTTCACCTACTCATGACATTTTAGAAGATTGGGCGTTGGTAAAATATATTTCATCAAAGCATGAGGAGTTTCCCAATCCGAAAGAATTATTTGATAATTTGGGTAATGAGCCTGCAATAAGAAGGGCATTCAGGCTTTGGATTGAGGATTATTTAATTGACGACAGCAACAAAATAAATGAACTAATAATAGCAACAACCATGTCTGATAGTTCAATTAAAGGATATTGGGCAGATGAAATTTTGATTGCAGTTTTTAAATCCGACAGTTGTGGCTCATTCTTTTCAGCATTTGAAAAAAAATTACTTGATGACAAGACCCATTTCAAGTTTCTCAATAGATGTATTCACTTGATAAAAATTGGTTGTAAAGAGAGTAGTTTAAATAGAAACAATTTTTCAATACTTTTGCCGATTGGTTCGGGTTGGACACAAATGATGCATTTTCTTGGCAGACATATAACCAAAATAAGTTTTCTGAGGAGTTCAATTTGTAATTTTCTTTCTGATTGGAAGTATCGGCTAATGTTTCAGCCCTCTCAAACTGACGAACAAGAGATGTTAGCTGCTAAAGAAATTGTAATGTACTACCTAAAGCAAATTGAATCAGGCGATGAGTATTGGGGACAAGCTACGATTAGAGAAACACCCAAACAACTTATTTCTATTCTTTTTGAATTAGCCCCAGTGGCTAAATCTGAAATTAAGGCACTTATTGAACGAGCCTTAAAAAACGAAGAAAGTGATAACTCATGGAAGCCAAGTTCTTTTTACCAAAAAGTAATTGGTGGTTGTATTTCGGGTTTGGGAAATCATGCTTTAATTAACGAACTTCCCGAATTGGTGGTGCAAACAGCATGGAGCGCATGGAAACCAAAAAAGATAGTAGAAAACCCAGAACACAAGAGTATAACATCAATGATTAGAGGAAACCGATTGGACGGTGAAGAGTGTTGGGGATTAAAACGCAAGCACAATTTTTGGCCTTCGGGAATTTATAAAACACCTCTTTACAATCTTCTGTGTAGCCACCCTATGATTGGTTTGGAATTCGTAACAGAAATTATTAATTATTCCATTGATTTTTATGTAAATGCCAACTGTGATTACAAGCATCAATTCACCGAAATTGAGCTTGAACTAAACGATGGCACAAAAGTGAAACAGTGGGCTGCATCGGAATTTTGGGCGGCTTATAGGGGCTTCAGCTCGACACATGGTGCAATTGAATCACTGCTCATGAGTTTAGAAAAATACCTTTTAGAAACAGCAGCACTAAAAACAGATTTAAGCAAAATCAATTTAAAGTTTATCTTTAACTACTTGTTGCTTCACAGCAACAATGTGGCAATTACAAGTGTTTTAACCAGTGTTGCAATGGCTTACCCAGAAGAAGTAGAAGAAGCAATGCTGCCGTTGCTATCCGTAAAAGAATTTTATAAATGGGATTCAACTCGGTCATTTCAAGAAACTTCTACCCTTACCCTATGGGATAACGAAATACCATTTGCTCAAAAAGAAAGGTCAGATTCCAACGAACTGCCACACAGAAAAAAGTACAGGCGTGGACTTAGCGATTTCGTTATTGACTATCAATTTAATATGGGCAAAATAAACGAGGAAATTCATAGTGTATTTGACAAGCTAAAACTTGATGTAAACAAATATGATGATGTTGTTTGGAAAAAAACATTAACCGAAATTGATAGGAGAAATTTTAAAGTAGGAAAATATGATGAAAAACTGGGTGGCTTTCCCATTCAGCCAGTTTATGATAAAGACGTTGTTGAGTTTAGGAACTCGGCTATCAAATCTTTTGAAGCAGAATCTAATTCATTAAATTACTCATGTTACGCAAAGGAATGTTGCTTTAAATTGGTAAGTTCTTTGAAAGCTGCCTTGATTGCGTGTATATAAATTTTGTGTTTGAGTGCAAA
>JAYUJN010000039.1:0-19606 GCA_043765195.1 Bacteroidota bacterium
ATTGCCCGTTCGGAAAAATTGCCTTTTAAGAAACCATCTATTTGACAAAAGCTGTCTGTTTGGAAAAATTGCCTTTTAAAAAAAACTCTTGTTTGAAAAATAGCCTATCAAACAAGCCCCCCGCTGCGGAGCAGCGGGGGGCTTGTTTTAAGCATAAATCAAATTTAAGCGTAAATCAAATTGAAATTTAAGCGTAAGTCAAGTTGAAATAGAAATCAAGTTTTTTTCATTTTAAGTGCAAATCAAATTGAAGTGAAATCAAATTGCAACAAAATGCCTACCAAATAATGGTGCGTTTTTCTGCCGAGAGTTTCATGGGGTCGCCATCTTTTATATCAAAAGCCTCATAAAAGCCCGAAAAGTTAGACAACGTACCGTTGGCACGCCAAACGCCAGGCGAGTGTGGGTCGGTTTTTATGCGCTCGAGCAGGGCTTGGTCTCTGTATTTTCCCCTCCAAATTTGCGCAAAAGAAATACAAAACCGCTGCTCGGGCGTAAGTCCGTCTATGGGTTCGGGTTTGCCATTTTTTGCCCAGTTGCGCTGCAATGCCTCAAAAGCAATGGTTACACCGCCCAAATCGGCTATGTTTTCGCCTACGGTCAGCGCACCGTTTACGTGTACGGTATCCAGCACGGTATATTCATTGAATTGAGCGATTATTTTATCGGTTTTCACCTTAAATTTAGCCAAATCTTCTTCCGTCCACCAGTTTTTTAGGTTACCCTCAAAGTCATATTGGCTGCCTTGGTCGTCAAAACCGTGCGTAAGCTCGTGGGCTATCACCGCACCAATTCCGCCATAGTTTACGGCATCGTCGGCATTCATATCAAAAAAAGGCGGTTGCAAAATGCCAGCAGGAAACACAATTTCGTTGGCACTTGGGTTGTAATACGCATTTACGGTTGGCGGAGTCATGCCCCACTCGCTTTTGTCCACGGGTTGGGTGAGCTTGTCCAGCATAAATTTATAGTCAAACACATTGGTGCGCAGGTTGTTGCCTATATAATCGTTGGCTACCACGTCCAAGCTGCTATAATCCCGCCATTTGTCGGGGTAGCCTATTTTATACACAATTGCGTTCAGTTTGATGAGGGCTTTTGCCTTGGTTTCGTTGCTCATCCAGTCCAAATTATTTATGCGCACCGCAAAAGCCGCCCTTATGTCTTGTATCATGCTTTCCATGCGTTCTTTGGCTTTGGGGCTAAATGCTTGCTCCACATATAGTTTGCCCAAGGCTTCGCCCACCTGACCGTTTACCACGTCCTGTATTTTTTTCCAGCGGGGGCGTTGTACTTTTGTTCCCCTAAGGGTTTTGCCATAAAACTCAAAGCTCTCGTTTACAAAAGGCGAGCTTAAATAACCCGAAGTGCCTCTGAGCAAGTTCCAGCGCAGGTACGCCTGCCAAGTTTTTATGTTTGTATTTTTGAGTTCGTTGCTAAATGCCTTAAAAAACTCGGGCTGCCCCACGATTACCTCCTTTAAAACAGTATTTATTTTTTGTGTAGCAAAATAGCCCTGCCAGTTCATATTTGGCGAAAGCGCTTGCAGTTCGGCGGTAGATTTTTTGTTGTAGGTTTTTTGCGGGTCTCGGTTTTCCACGGGCGTGCGAGATGCCGTAGCCATGGCAGTTTCGAGCTCGAGTATGGCTTTGGCATCTTTGGCAGCCTGCTTGGCATCTACACCCGAAAGCACCAGCATATTGGCTATGTGCGTGGTGTATGCGGTGCGTATTTTTTCGAATCGCTCGGTTTTTTCCAAATAATAGCTGCGCTCGGGCAAGCCCAAACCAGCCTGCGACAGGTAGGCAGCGTTTACTTTGCTGTCTTTTTCGTCGGCGGTAATGTAAAAACCAAAGCCGCCTGGCACGCCCATTTCATGAAAATGAGCGAGTTTTGTAAGCACATCGGCAGGTTTTTTCACCTTTTTTAGCGCTTTAAGTTCGGCTTCTATGGGTTTTATACCCAAGTTTTCGATGGTGGTGGTATCCATGCCGCTGGCATAAAAATCGCCCACGAGCTGCCAGTCCGCACCTTTTTTGGCGGCACGGGCTTCGGTCGCCGATTTGCTCAAAATTGCTTTTAAAGTCGTTCTGTTGCGCTCATCTACCTCGTTGAAGCTACCCCAGCGGGCTTCCGAAGCAGGTATGTCGTTGAGGGTAAGCCAGTTGCCGTTTACGTGCTGGTACATATCGGTACTCGGTTTTGTTTCGGCATCAAAATTGGTTTTATCTATGCCCTTGCTGGTCTGCGCAAAAGCATGGCTACCCAGCGTAGCGGCAGCCATAAGGGCTATCGCCCTAAGTTTTTGGTACTTCATTTGTTAGTGGTTTTTTTTTAAAGTAAAGATGAATTTAGTACATTTTTCTGCAAACAAATTACATTAAATGCGTTTTTTATTTTTTGGGGGGAATGATGATAGCGTAATAATGTGCGCCGTAAATTGTACAGACGCGATTAATCGCGTCTCAGCCAATGCAATAGATTATCAATAGACACATCTATTGCAGAGACGCGATTAATCGCGTCTGTACCGCATAAACCACAATGCCAACGATTGTAATAATGAAAACATTTTGGTGCGCAATGAATTAAAATGTACATTTGCATTGCAATAGTTTAAAGATGGATAAATTCAGAAATAAATACCGTATCGCCTCCGTCCGTTTGAAATCGTGGGATTATGGCACTAATGCTGCGTATTTTATTACCATTTGCATCCAAAGCATGAAACATTTTTTTGGAAAAATTGTAGATGGTGAAATGCAATTAAATGAAATGGGGCAGTTGGCAGAAAAATATTGGTTGGAAATTCCCATTCATTTTCCATTTATTGAATTGGGGAATTTGGTGGTGATGCCAAATCATATCCACGGAATTTTGATTATAAATAAAATCGATAAGCCGATTAATGCGCTGCAAATTGCAGAGACGCAATTAATCGACACGCCGCAAACTGCTGAGACGCGATTAATCGCGTCTCAGCCAGCAGAAATGGATACGCCCATGAACACACCGATTGCTGAGACGCGATTAATCGCGTCTGTACTGCACAATACTAATACGCCGATGAATATGCAGCTTGTAAAGACGCGATTAATCGCGTCTCAGCCCAACAAAATGGAAAATAATGGCGGAATTTCGGGTGATAAAAATCCCATGCTGCACGAAAATATTTCCCGAATTATTCGTTGGTATAAGGGGCGTTGCTCATTTGAATTGCGAAAAACCCACCCCAATTTCACGTGGCATACCCGCTTTTACGAGCATATTATCCGTGATGCAAAATCATTTGAAAATATCCAAGATTACATCGAAAACAATCCGTTGCAGTGGCATAAAGACAAATTTTATGACGGAAAATAAAACGCAGCCGCCCTCCAAAAACAAATTAGAAAAATGTGGTGTTTTGTGTTTCATAAATGTTTTGAATAGCAGAAAATTGTTATATCTTTGTACATAAAAAAAATAACCATGAGTAGCGAAAATCTTAAATTAACCCTAAAAGTTTGGAGGCAAAAAAACGCCCAAACGCAGGGTGCGTTTGAAACTTATAAGTTAGACAATGTGAGTACGCACATGTCGTTTCTGGAAATGATGGACGTGCTAAACGAACAGCTAAACCACGAGGGCAAAACGCCCGTAACCTTTGACCACGATTGCAGAGAGGGCATTTGTGGTATGTGCAGTATGTACATAAATGGCAGGGCGCACGGACCCATGCGTGGCACTACCACTTGCCAGCTACACATGCGCCATTTTTCCGATGGCGAAACGATCACCATAGAGCCTTGGCGTGCCTCGGCTTTCCCGGTTATAAAAGACCTGATGGTGGACAGAACAGCCTTTGATAAAATACAGCAAGCGGGCGGATTTGTATCTATAAATACGGGCAATGCGCCCGACGGCAACGCTATACCCATACCCAAAACCGATGCCGACGAAGCCTTTAATGCGGCAGAGTGTATTGGCTGTGGTGCGTGCGTAGCCGCTTGCAAAAACGCCTCGGCGAGCTTGTTTGTGTCTGCAAAAGTGTCGCAGTTTGCGCTGCTGCCCCAAGGGCAAGCCGAGCGGAAAAGTAGGGTGATAAGCATGGTGAAAAAAATGGACGAGCTGGGTTTTGGCAACTGTACCAACACAGGTGCGTGCGAAGCCGAGTGCCCCAAAGGAATTTCTATAACCAACATAGCCCGCATGAACCGTGAGTTTTTGGGAGCCAGCGCCAGCGTGGGTAAATAATGAACCCCTGGCACGACGTACCCAGCGGCGACAACCCGCCCCAAATGCTAAACGCCCTGATAGAAATACCCAAGGGCAGCAAGGCAAAATACGAAATATGTAAACAAACAGGGCTGCTAAGGCTGGATAGGGTGGTGTACGGAGCGATGCACTACCCTATAAACTACGGTTTTATACCCCAAACCCTCTGCGGCGACGGCGACCCACTGGACATACTGGTGCTGTCGCAAATCGCTTTTGAGCCACGGAGCATCGTACCCGCCAAACCCATAGGCGTAATGCGTATGTACGACAAAGGGGCAGACGACAAAATAATAGCCGTGTGCGCCCACGATATTTCGGTGTGCGACATAGACCACATAGACAAGCTGCCGCATTATTTGCAACAGGAAATACTCCATTTTTTTGAACACTACAAAAATTTAGAACAAAAAATTACGCTCATAAACGGCATAGAAGGCATAGAGATAGCCCAAAAAATAATTTTAGAAAACATAGAGGCGTACAAAGTCGCCTTTGGTCAAAGAAAAGATTAACACGCTCTTTTTTGTATAAAAAGCAACCAAATACACTTAATCTAAGTCAAATGAAGCAAATGACTTAGGTTTTTTGTTTTTTCGCCCAAAAACAACTAATTTTACCTCCACATTACATTACCCATAGATGAAAAATTACTTACTGGCGGCATTTTTTTTAATAAATTTATTGCCTCACCAAGCCCACTCGCAAATAACTATTGGTACAGATAGCCTGAAAATAAGCTATAAATCGCCGCAAACCTACCGAATAGCCGCCATAAAAGTGGAGGGCGTAACTTATTTGGACAAAGACATATTGGTGGTGGTGAGCGGGCTAAATGTGGGCGAAACGCTGCAAATACCCTCCGACAAAACCACGGCAGCCATAAAAAATCTGTGGAAGCAGGGGCTGTTTAACGACGTACAACTTACGGCGGAGCGCATAGAGGGCAACGATATTTACCTAAAACTATACCTCGAGGAGCGCCCACGCATTAGTAGGTTTGCATTTAGCCGCAACCTAAAAACCAGCCGCACCGATAATTTAAACGAGGAAATAAAGGGCTACAAAGGTAAAATTATAACCCAAAGCATTCAGCGTGATATAGAAAACTTGCTGGTAAAATATTACGTAAAAAAAGGCTACTACAACCCCAAAATAGTGAGTAAAATAATGCCCGATACGCTGCTAAAAAACAGCGTAATGGTGCGGTTTGAGATAGATGAGGGCAAAAAAATGAAGATAGATGCCATAGAAATTACGGGAAACAAGGCATTATCTACCCCGAAAATAAAATCGGCGATGAAAAATACCAAGGATAGAAATACTTTTGGTGGCATTTTTAAGGGCGCACGCTTTGTGGCGGATAAGTTTGAGGAGGACAAGCGCACCATTGTGGCTGCGTACCAAGATTTGGGGTACAGAGATGCAAAAATAGCGTTTGATACCATTTTTACGACCACTGGCGTGGGCTACTATATGCCTGTGCCGAATGTATTTAAAATAAAAATGACGATAGACGAGGGCAAGCGGTATTATTTTAGAAACCTGACCTACAACGGCAACACGCTTTACCCAGATAGCACGCTGAGTAAGGTGGTGGGCATAAAAAAAGGCGATGTGTATAACCAAACCCTGCTGACTACAAGGCTGTACAGCGACCCTGCGGGGCAAGATGTAACCACGCTTTATATGGACGATGGTTATTTGTTTTTTTCGCTTTCGCCGATAGAAACCATAGAAAACGACAGCATAGACATAGAAATGCGCATACGTGAGGGCGCACAAGCGACCATAAGCAGCGTAACGCTGGTGGGCAACGACCGCACAAGCGACCACGTGGTGATTAGGGAAATACGCACCCGCCCAGGGCAAAAATTTAATAGGAGCGACATTATACGGACCACCCGAGAGCTTTCGCAGCTTGGGTATTTTGACCCTGCTCAAATAGATGTAGTGCCTACGCCCAACCCCAACAACGGCACGGTGGACATAGAATATAAGGTGGTGGAGCGCAGTAACGACCAAATAGAGCTGCAAGGCGGCTGGGGACCGAATGCCAGGGGCAGGGGAACTTTGGTGGGTTCGCTGGGGCTTACGCTCAATAATTTTTCGGCAAAAAAGATACTGGACAAAAAATCGTGGCAGCCGCTACCCAGTGGCGACGGTCAGCGGTTGTCGCTTAGGGCGCAGGCAAATGGGTTTTTTCAGAGCTACAATGCCTCGTTTACAGAGCCGTGGCTGGGCGGAAAAAAACCCAATGCCTTTACCGTGGGTGTGTTTAGTTCCAAACAAGATTATAGCTCGGTTTTGACTGGCGGCTCTACGCTGGGGCAGAGCATTATTACCAGAGGCGCAAGCATTACGCTTAGTAAGCGCTTGAAGTGGCCCGACGATTATTTTGTGGTGTCGCACGGTTTGAGCTACCAGCGTTATTTGCTCAATAATTTTCCGACCAGTCCGTTTATTCAAACTGGAACGGTAAACAATGTTTTTTTTACCGAAACGATTTCGAGGAACTCGATAGACCAGCCGATTTTTCCACGCAAGGGTGCGCAAATTACGCTTACGATGCAGGTTTCGCCGCCTTTTTCGTTGCTTAGTAAGGTAGATAAAACCAAGCTGCCCATAGCACAGCAGTATAAGTGGCTGGAATACAATAAGTTCCGTTTTGATGCGAGCTGGTACACAAAGCTAAGTGGCAACGGAAAATTTGTGCTGCTTACCAAGGTTCAGTTTGGGTTTTTGGGTAAATACAATGCTGCCATGGGCGAAATTCCCTTTGGGCGTTTCTTTTTGGGCGGCGATGGCTTGGCTGGTTTCAACATAGATGATAGGGAAATAATTGGTTTGCGTGGTTATAAATCGCAAACTGGCAACGGCGACCAGGCACTTACGCCCCGTTTTACCGATGCCAATGGCAACCAAGGGCAGTTTGTGGGCGGTACTGCTTTTCAAAAATACACGTTGGAGGCTCGTTACTTGCTTGTTCCCAATCCATCTTCTACGATATATGTTACTGGTTTTTTGGAGGCGGGTAATAATTTTAGGGAGCTAAAAGATTTTGACCCGTTTAAAAACTATCGGGCTGCTGGCGTGGGCGCAAGGGTATTTTTGCCTATGTTTGGTTTGTTGGGTGTGGATTTTGGTTATGGTTTTGATGGCGTGCAGGGCTTACCTGGTGCCAACGGCAGGCAGATTCACATCAGTATTGGGCAGCAGTTTTAATGGTTGGATTGAGGTTTGAGGTGTTGCTTAGTTGCCCAAAGGTGAATATGCTTTAAGTATTACCGAACAAAAAGGTTCATTGGGTAAGAAATCTTATAGAGCAAGAAACCTTATCGAATAAAAAGGTTCATAGAGCAAGAAACTTCATAGAGCAAGAAACCTCATAGAGCAAGAAACCTCATCGGGCAAGAACCTTATCGAATAAAAAGGTTTATCGAACAAAAACCCCGCCTTTTGGTCGTCAGACCAAAAGGCGGGGTTTTTATGTTTTGGGTAAATTACTTTACGGGAGCTGGCGCAGGTGCGGGAGCTGGTGCGGGAGCTGGCGTAGGCATTGGTGCGGTAGGCACGGTGGTGGTTTCCATACGGTTTTTTAGTGCCGATTCGCCTGTGCTGGCTACTTTTGGTGTGAAAACATTTACTACGATGGCTAAGGCAAACATGGCTACGGCGAAGCCCCAGGTTAGTTTTTCTACCAAATCGGTGGTGCGCTGTACGCCCATAATTTGGTTAGAACCCGAAAAGTTCGAAGCCAGCCCGCCGCCTTTTGGGCGTTGCACAAAAACGAGTAAAATGATGAGTGCGCAAAGAATTACGATTAAAAATGTGATAAAAGTGTACATAAAAATGTTGGTTAAAAATTAATTTTCTTGTTTATTTTGAGTATTGTTGTCTAAGATATTTTTGAGTTTGTCTATTTTTTGGGCGAAATAAGCCAGTTTGTTTGGGTTTTTTACCACAAGTTGCTCATAAATATTGAGTGCTTGGGCGTAGTCTTGCTGGGTTTCATAAATTTTTGCGAGCGTATGGCTGGCGGGTAGTTGGTTTTCCGAAATGCTGTTTTGCGCTATGGATTCCAGGTCTATGTTTTGCGCCACTTTTTGTATTTTGTTAAAGGTCAAAAAGTCGTTTATGGCTTCTATGTTGGTTTGGCTAATGGCGCTTTTGGTTATGGTGTAGCTGCTGCCTTCGGTGTACAGTTTTTCGAGTTCGGGTGCGGTGGTGCGTGGGTCTATTTCGTCGAGCCAGCCCAAAAGTGTGTGCGTGCTGGGTGCGGGCGGGGCGGGCGTGGGTGCGGGCGGCAACTCTGAGAGGTCGTAGTCGGGTATTTCTTGTTCAGCCTCCAATTTTTTAGCCTCGTTTTCAGCTTCCAATTTTATTTTTGCTTCATTTTTGGCTTTTTCAATTGCTAATTTTGCCTTTTCTATTTCTAATCTTTTCGCCTCATTTTCAGTTTCCAATTTTATTTTCGCCTCATTTTCAGCTTCCAACTTTATTTTGGCTTCATTTTCGGCTCTTTCAATTTCTAATTTTGCTTTTTCTATTTCCAATCTTTTTGCCTCATTTTCCGCTTCCAATTTTATTTTCGCCTCATTTTCCGCTGCTAATTTTATTGTTGTTTCGTTTGCAGCTCTTTCAATTGCTAATTTTGCTTTTTCAATTTCTACCTTTTTGGCTTCGTTTTCCGCCGCTAATTTTATTTTTGCCTCATTTTCCGCCACTTGCGTGGCTGGTTCTGCGTTGCCATAGCTAAACTGCGCAAGCAAATTATGTACTTCATCGGGCGTAATGTCTGCGCTTGTTGCACTTGGGGCGGCAGTTATCACCTCCAAAACAGGCACTTCTGCTACATTTTCTGCACTTGGAGCGGTAGCCATCGCCTCCAAAACAGGCACTTCTGCTACATTTTCTGCACTTGGGGCGGCAGTTATCACTTCCAAAACAGGGATTTTTGCTGCATTTTCTTCGTTCGTGGCTACAATTGTTTGGCTCTGTTCCGCATCATTTTTCGGTGCAGTTGGCTCTGCTACCTTGCTGGTTTCGTAGCTTATTTGCGCCATATTGGGTGCCGCATCTAACTCCAAAGGCAGGTACAACCTAAACCTATTGAACAACGCAACGGCATTTGGCTGCATTTTTGCGCTCGCTTTTTGCACCTCCAGCCACCTACCAGTAACGAAATATGGATATTCCGCCACCAATAATTCTATGTCATTGAGCGAATCGCCAGCCGTTTGGTCGGGTTCTTGCACATATTTAGCAAAAGTATTGTAGTTCAATGGAGAATAATTTGTAGGTTATTTTTCAGAATAATAGAGGACAAATTTACGTATATTTTCTAATATTTTTTTATGCTTACCCAAAAAACCTAAAATTTCTTTTTTATAAACAAATAGAGCTGGTTTTACCAGTTCACAAACGCCTTATTAAAAACGTCGTCGCTTAGTTCCTCGCATATCTGCGCTATGAGTTTTGCCTCCACGGTACTCAGGTTTTCGGAGCTTTCAAACTCCGCAAACCGTGGCGTAAAAGTCGTTTCCCAGCTATCTTTTGGGCTTTGGTTGTTGGTACAATTCACCTGCATCGTTACTTTTATCCTGTTTCGGGAGGCAGCCTGCCCGCCCTCATTGCCAAAAGCCACGGGTTCTATCACATAATCGGTTATGGTTACCTCAAAAACAAGGTCGGCATTTGCGCTATTTATCACCTGTAACGGCGTTTGCACCAAAAACTTTTGGCGCATTTTGTCCGTAAGCGTTTGCACCAAAATGGGCTGCACCACCGCCGCACGGTTGCTTATGGGCGTAATGTGCAGCGTTTTTAGGTTCGGGTTAATGTTTGCACCCGAAAAACTATAATTTACCTTACACGCATTTAATGCCGAAAAAAGCAAAAAAACGCCCAAAACGCTATTTAGATATTTCATTCTCGAGGTTGTATTCGTTTATTTTTCGGTAGAGCGTGCGCTCCGATATGCCCAGTTCCAAAGCGGCATTTTTGCGTTTGCCGTTGTATTTTTTCAGTGCCGACTCTATGGCTTGCTTTTCCCGCTCGTGCAGCGATAGCGTTTCCTCCAAATCTTGTATGTCCAAATGCTTGTGGGCGCTGGTTATGGTGTATCCGCTGGCGATGTTTGTTGGGTTTTGGGGCGGAGTTATAATAATTTCGTCGGCAAAATTGGGGTGAGAAATCGGTATATTTTGCTGCTGCACAATTTCTTTAACCACATTTTTTAGTTCGTTCAGGTCTTTTTTCATTTCAAACAAAAACTTAAACAAAATATCTCGCTCCGAAAACTCATTTTGTGCGCTCGAAGTGCTGTTGAGCATCGGCACTTGGCTGCCCACCCTTGGCAGCGGCAGGTATTGCAGCAGTTGGTCGCCTTGTAGCAGCTTGTTTTTTTCGAGCACCGAAATCTGCTCCACCACATTTTTTAGCTGCCTTACATTTCCCTGCCAGCTATGGCTTTTTAGCAGTTCTTGGGCGGCATCGTCCAGTCGTATGGGTTCTGTGCGGTATTTTTCGGCAAAATCGGAGGCAAACTTGCGAAAAAGCAGCGGAATGTCATTTGGTCGCTGGCGCAGGGCGGGTATGTGTATCACTACCGTATTCAGCCTATAAAAAAGGTCTTCTCGGAACTTGCCCTTGTTTATCGCCTCATCAAAATTGATGTTGCTGGCGGCAATAACCCGCACGTCGGTTTTTTCGGGTTTTGATGAACCCACTTTTATGTATTCGCCCGTTTCCAGCACCCTGAGCAGGCGTGCTTGGGTGGTTAGGGGCATTTCGCCTATTTCGTCCAAAAAAATGCTGCCGCCATTTACCGCCTCAAAATACCCCACACGTTTTTCGGCTGCGCCCGTAAAAGAGCCTTTTTCATGCCCAAAAAGCTCGCTATCTATCGTTCCTTCGGGTATTGCACCGCAGTTTACGGCTATAAACTTGCCGCCGTTTTTGTGTCTTGGGCTAAGTTGGTGTATTATTTGCGAAAAAACCTCCTTGCCCGTGCCGCTCTCGCCCATAATTAGCACCGAAATATCGGTGGGAGCTACCTGCATAGCGGTAAAGATGGCACGCTCGAGCTTGCTATCGGTGCCAATAATGCCAAAACGCTGTTTTATGGTTTGAATATCCAAATTATTTTTGTGTAGTTGAGTTTTTGGGCAATAACCAGCCATTAAAATGAGTAGTTAAGTGCGTATTTTTCCTAAAACGATTTTGGGGCTGGTTTGGTACGGTGGGTTGTTTTTTGCCCAAACTTTGTGCGTGTATTTTTATTTTACCTTGTCTTTCGGTGGGTTTGGGTCGTTTCCATAGCTATCTTTGTCTTTAATTCTTCCGTCTTTGCCATGAATTACAAGTTCAGATTTATTGTTTTTGGCTATTTTACGCCCAATATCCAACGCATCTTTTTTAGTTTCGGTAATTGCAGTAAATTTTGTATTTCCTTCGCCTTTTACCGCCCACCCATTTCCCAATGGTATTACGTGTTGATTTCTTTTTGCCATTGTATGCTTATTTTAATATTGAGATTACTAATTTTTGGGCTGATTTTAAAATTTTATTGTTCTCAATTTTATTACTGAAATTAAGAGCGTATCTTAATTCTGGTTGCCATACCAATATATTTGTCCAATCTTCTAAAAGTTCAGCCTTAATTTTATGTTCTTGTCCAGAAAAATATAAAAGTTTTTGTAAATTATGGTTGCGTATTTCTTTTAAATCTTTAATTCCGTTGCCTAAATCGTTGTCACTTTTTGAAATATAGTCTTCAAATTCTGCTTTTGTCTCAGGAAATCCGTTATTTAATTTTAAAATCATACATATTTTGTATTTCAATGAAAACTCTACCGAATAACCAACTAAGTATATAGAGCTGTCAAATTTATCGGCGTTATACAATACTTTTGAAGCCTCTAACTTGTTATATGCGAGCGTTTTAAGTGTTTCTTTTAGTATCATTACTTTGTCTGTATTCGTTTAGGTAAAACGGCAAAGCCAATAGAATTTACATTTTTGGAATGTAGCTTATACGTTTTGAAAAAATTCTTTTTACCTAAGCCGTGCTGGCGCACGGCTCAGGTTTTTTTGGGTTATGCTATTGTTACGTCTTTGCAGAGGTACACATCTTGTATGGCATTTAGTATTTCTACGCCGTCTTTCATGGGTTTTTGAAACGCCTTGCGCCCCGAAATTAGCCCTTGTCCGCCCGCACGTTTGTTTATTACGGCTGTGGTTACGGCTTCGGCTAAGTCGGTTGCCCCCTTGCTTTCGCCGCCGCTGTTAATCAGCCCAATGCCGCCCATGTAGCAGTTGGCTACTTGGTAGCGAGCCAGGTCTATGGCGTTGTCGCTGCTTAGTTTTGTATATACGTCTTGGTTGGTTTTGCCGTAGGGGTTTTCTTTGCTGCTTATGGCGTTGTATCCGCCGTTGTTTGTGGGGAGTTTTTGTTTTATAATGTCGGCTTGTATCGTTACGCCCAAGTGGTTGGCTTGCCCCGTGAGGTCGGCAGAAGTGTGGTAATCCACGCCATTTACCTTAAATCCGTTGTTGCGTATGTAGCACCAAAGTATCGTACCCATGCCCAGCTCGTGCGCCATTTCAAAGGCTGCGCTTACCTCTTGTATTTGGCGTGTGCTTTCGGCAGAACCAAAATAAATAGTAGCGCCCACCATGCTTGCGCCCATGTTCCACGCATTTTTTATGCTACCAAACATTATTTGGTCGAATTTATTGGGGAAAGTAAGAAACTCGTTGTGGTTTATTTTTACGCAAAAAGGGATTTTGTGGGCGTATTTGCGGCTCACTTGCGCCAGCACGCCGTAGGTAGATGCCACGGCGTTGCAGCCGCCCTCTATGGCGAGTTTTACGATGTTTTCGGGTTTGAAATATGCTGGATTTGGGGCAAAAGATGCGCCTGCGCTGTGCTCGATGCCTTGGTCCACGGGCAAAATGCTTAGGTAGCCCGTGCCAGCCAAGCGTCCAGTTTGGTACATTTGTTCCAGCGAGCGCAGGGTTTGGTTGCTACGGTTGCCGCCCGCAAAGCTCTCCGATACAAAATTTGGGCTTGGCAGTTG
The DNA here is from genome assembly GCA_043765195.1 of Bacteroidota bacterium. Taxonomy (GTDB): domain Bacteria; phylum Bacteroidota; class Bacteroidia; order UBA7662; family JAYUJN01; genus JAYUJN01. Next base: position 13,341 of record JAYUJN010000039.1, read on the forward strand.
TAGGTCGCTTTTGCTTATCGTTTTACACTCGTGGTTTAGCAACGAAGCATCTTTGCCCAGTAGGGTACTAATTTGGTTAATTTCTAACATATTTTTTAGGTTTATTAATTTTGTTCTACGCCACAAATTTACGCATTATTTCTCTTGTATGGCGCAAAACTGGCTTGCTTTTTTAGGCGGGAGTTTTCTATTGTTTTTTTTTGGGGCAAAAACACCTTTTTTCTCTAAAAAACTACGAATTTAGCCTACTATCTCGCCTTTTAGCGTGGCTTGCGAGCAGCTTAGTATTTTTACGTGGCAATAATCGCCTTTGTTTAGCCCTGGTTTTTTTTCAAATATCACCATTTTATTTTGCGAGTTTCTGCCACAAAAATCGTCTGGGTTGCGTTTGCTGTTGCCCTCTATGAGTATTTCGTAGGTTTGCCCAATGTCGTTTTGGTTGTTTAGCTTGCTGTGTAGCTGTTGGAGTTCGGTTATTTCTCGGAGCCTTGCGGCTTTTTGGGTTTCGGGTACATCGTCGGTGTAGCGGCGGGCGGCGAGCGTGGCGGGGCGTTCGCTGTACTTAAAGTGGTACGCAAAGTCGAACTGAACCGCTTCCATTAGGCTTAGGGTATCTTGGTGTTCTTGGTCGGTTTCGCCACAAAAGCCCACTATTATATCCGTGGTAATGCCGCAGTTGGGTATGGTTTCTTTTATTTTTTTTATGCGGTTCAAGTACCAATCACGGGTGTAGGTGCGGTTCATGCGCTCGAGCGTGGTGGAGCTGCCGCTTTGCACGGGCAGGTGTATCCATTTGCATATATTGTGGTATTTGGCTATGGTTTCTATCACTTGGTCGCTGATGTCTTTTGGGTGCGAGGTGCTAAACCGTATGCGCATTTGGGGTGCGGCTTGGGCTACCAGCTCGAGCAAGCGTGCAAAGTTCACGCTTTCGTTCCATTGCTCGGCTTGCCATTTGTAGCTATCCACGTTTTGCCCCAGCAGCGTAATTTCCTTATAGCCACGTAGTTGCAGGTCTTTTATTTCCTCTAAAATGCTGTAAGCATCTCGGCTGCGCTCCCTGCCTCGGGTAAATGGCACTACGCAAAAGCTGCACATATTGTCGCAGCCACGCATAATGGTTACGAACGCCAGCACGCCGTTGCCGCCCAGCCGCACGGGGGCTATGTCGGCGTAGGTTTCTTCCCTGGATAGCAGCACGTTTACGGCGGCGTTGTGTCCGCTGTCTATTTTTGCCAGCAGGTTTGGTAGGTCTTTGTATGCGTCGGGTCCTATTACCAAGTCCACAAGTTGCTCTTGTTCCAGCAGGTTTTCTTTGATGCGCTCCGCCATGCAGCCCAGCACGCCTATAATCATGTTTGGTTTGTGGTTTCGCTTGGCGGCTCTAAACTCCCGCAGCCTTGCACGCACTCGGTCTTCGGCGTTTTCTCTTATGGAGCAAGTGTTTATCAGTACCACATCGGCTTCTGGCAGTATATTTGTAGCAATAAAACCCTCTTTTGCCATAATGGAGGCTACTATTTCACTGTCCGAAAAATTCATGGCACAGCCGTAGCTTTCGAGGTACATTTTGCGCCCCCGTGCGGGCAGGTTCATGAGGTTGGCATTGTTTGCAGTACCAAATAGCTCGCCTTGGCGGGTTTCGTCTATTACTTTATCGAAAACATTGCCTGAAAAATTGCTCATCTGTAAGTTTGTTTTTATAAAACGGTAGTTTGGGTCAAAGTTACGAAAAAAACGCCATTTTTTACCTGCTTTAAACCCCAAACCCAATATTTTGTAGCTATAAAACCGTGCGGCAGTTGGTTTACAGGTTTTATTTATCACAATAATTTGGTATTTTTTACCTCAATCACAATGCGTTTACCAATGAATTTGAGTTAATTGTTGTTAAAATGTTGTAGAATGCACTTATTAATACAAATAATAGTTGTAATTTTGTAATCTAAGCTCTAAATCACACATAATATGTGTCAAACTTGGTGGCGAAGCATTACATAAGAACGTAATTTTACCAAAGATAATACACCTCCTATGCCTCTCTCTTTAAGATGATGCACACTTAGGGGGTTTTTTATTTTTACACATATATGACTATCCCTTACACCAAAATACCACTTAGTGCCGAAAATCAGCTTGCGCTACTCAAATTAAGAGGCTTGATAATTGATGATGAGTCCAAAGCTGTTGCGTATTTACAGGGGATAAGTTATTATAGGTTGAGTGCTTATTTTTTGCCTTACCAATCAGTAAAAGATACATTTGAAAACAATATTACTTTTGAGCAAATTATAAAAACGTATTTATTTGACAGAGAATTGAGGTTATTGGTTTTTGATTTCATAGGAAGAATTGAGATAGCCGTCAGAACCCAGTTTATATACCAAATGGCACTGTACCATAACGATAGCCATTGGCAAGACAATAAAAACCATTTTGCTAAACCATATCCTAAAAAAAATGGAGATTTGGTAGATACTTATGCCAATTTTCAAACCATTATACTCAAAGCCAGAAATGCTCGAACGCCAGAGGCATTTATTGGACATTATCTGAAAAATTATGGTGAGCCACCAAATCCGCCGAGTTGGATGTGTTTTGAGTTGTTGACTATCGGCGAACTTTCTCATATATATAAGGGGCTAAAAGACAATGCCGATAAAAAACGAGTCGCCGATTTTTTTGATGTTAGTCATACTACTTTTGCTTCATGGTTACATACGCTTGCTTATGTTAGAAATATATGCGCACACCACAGTAGGTTATGGAATAGAGATTTGGCAATAGAACCTAAAAAGATTTTAAAACCCAGGGGAAGTTGGATAGATGAATCTTTTGAAAACAACAAAAGGGTATTCTATTTTTTGTGTACACTCCGCTACCTGCTTTTGCGAGTAAACCCACAAAATAGTATGACCCAAAAAATAGAAAACTTATTTGACAAATACCCTACTGTACCTATTAAATTTTTGGGAATTCCTTCTGATGGTGAGGGAAATTTATTGGATTGGAAAAGTGAACCCCTTTGGAAATAAATGTGCCGAAGTAAAACGACTTTGTATTACGCTGTTGCAAACATATCCATTTTCGCTCCTCCACCTTACCTTAATCCAAGGCAAATTCTTGTTTCCAGTTGTCGGTGTTTTGCCACTCGGGCTGGCTTTTTTTATCAAAAATATAGTCGCCCATGCACAAATAGTCCATTTCGGTGCGCATAAAGCAGCGGTAGGCATCTTCGGGCGTACACACTATGGGTTCGCCACGCACATTAAAGCTGGTATTTACCACCACGCCATAGCCCGTTTTTTGTTTGAAGGCACTTATAAGCTCGTGGTATTTTGGGTTGGTTTCGGGGTGTACGGTTTGTATCCGTGCCGAAAAATCTATGTGTGTAACCGCAGGCATATCGGAGCGCAAGTGGTATAGTTTTTCACGCAAATTTAGGCTGTGATAGTTTTCGGGCAGGCTTTTTTGGCGGTTTTTTTGTACGGGCTGCACCAGCAGCATATACGGCGAAATGCCCTCATGCTCAAAGTACTCGGCACAATCGGTGGCAAGCACCGAGGGTGCAAAGGGTCGAAACGACTCCCTATATTTTATTTTTACGTTCAGTTTTAGCTGCATTTCGGCGTTTCGTGGGTCGCCCAGTATGCTGCGTGCGCCCAAGGCTCGGGGTCCGAACTCCATGCGTCCCTGCACCCAGCCTACCACATTGCCCTCGCTTAGTTTTTGGGCGGCTACCTCGCACAGCTCTGTAAAGTTTTCGAACTTTTGCGCCGTGGCTTTGTGTTTTTTAATCGTTTTTTCTACGTCGTAGTTGGTTATGTCATTGCCCAAAAACGAGCCTTGCTGTGCATCTAAACCTGTGGCTACGGTGCGGTTTTGCCCATAAAAGATGTGGCTGCCAGCCAAAGCTGCGCCCAAAGCACCGCCAGCATCGCCAGCGGCGGGCTGTATAAAAATGTCTTTGAACAAGCCCGAGGCGTACAGTTTGCCGTTGCTCACACAATTTAACGCCACGCCGCCCGCCAAACAAAGGTAGTCGGCACCCGTGAGGCGTTTGGCTTCTTTTGCCATGAGCAGCACGGCTTCCTCGGTTATTTGTTGTATTGCCAAACCCAAATTGCAGTGGTGTTGCAGTAGTTCGTCGGTGGGTTGGCGGGTTTTAAACCCAAAAATTGCCTCAAATTTAGCCTCATTCACCATTTTTAGCCCTGTGGCGTAGCTAAAATAATCTTGGTTCAGCCATACGGAGCCGTCTTCCTTTAAACTGATGAGGTCGGCTTTGATGCGTGCCACAAAATCTTGTACCTGCGCCGACGTGGGGTCGCCGTAGGGTGCTAGCCCCATGAGCTTGTATTCGCCCGAGTTTACCCTAAACCCCAAAAAGTAGGTAAATGCCGAATACAGCAAGCCCAGCGAGTGCGGAAACTTCATTTCTTTCAAAATGCTGATGTCTTTGCCTTCGCCCAAGCAGATGGAGGCGGTAGCCCATTCGCCCACGCCATCGATGGTGAGTATGGCTGCTTTTTGGTAGGGGGAGGGGTAAAATGCGCTGGCGGCGTGCGAAAGGTGGTGTTCGGGGAAGAGTAGTTTTAGCTTTTTTTTGTCGAAATCGCCTATTTCTTCGAGCATTTCGTACAAAAGTTTTTTCAAAAACATTTTTTCTTTGAGCCACACGGGCATGGCCGTTATAAAAGAGCGCAAACCCTTGGGCGCAAAAGCGTAGTAGGTTTCTAAAAGCCGCTCGAATTTGAGCAGTGGTTTGTCGTAAAAAACCACGGCATCTATTTCGCTAAGTGCCAAGCCTGTAAAGTCTAAGCAAAATTTTGTGGCTTGCAGCGGAAAATCGGGGTCGTGTTTTTTTCGGGTAAAGCGTTCCTCTTGGGCTGCGGCTACGATGTTTCCGTTTTGGATAAGTGCCGCCGCTGAGTCGTGGTAAAATGCAGAAATACCAAGTATATTCATTAATAATGGTTTTGAACTGCAATTTTACGCATAAAAAGCCGAAAATAAAAATATTACGCCAATTATTTAGGGCTTAATATATTAGCCATGAGCGCATCTATGCTGGTAAAAACTGGTTTTTTGCTGCTCGGAAAATGTTTTATAGAAAAATCAACCAAACGTTGTTCTTTCATAAAGGTTTCGATGATAACAAACTCGCAGTCTATGAAGCGAGCGGGCATAAAACGCTGGTAAAGTGGTAGTTTGTTGCGCAAAATGTAGCGTTGGCACAGCTCAAAACCTTCTTCGGCAACGAGCCTTTTCCACGCCTCCGACTTATAAACACTGAGTTTGTTTTGGCAGAGCTTGTCCTTCAAATAATCCAACAAAAAGTAAGATTGCGCCGTTTGAATGTTTGTAATGTTGTGAAAAACAATGCAATTAAAGTCGTGGCTGCGCCTCACCGATGCCAGCGGGTAGTCGTCTTGGTAAAAAAGCGACTCGTAGCCCATGCGCACACGTTCTAATGTATGCCCAAAAAGCTGCGAGCTACGCCACTCTTTGTAGTGGTTTTTGTAGTTTTCGGTGCGAAAAATAGGAGTTGTTTTGGCAATGCTGGCTTGCAGATTGATTACTTCTCCGAATATGGGTTCGAGGTAGCGTGGCACGGTCATTTTATTTGTACTTGTTTAAACGGTTAAAGTAGCTCTTTGGTTTGCTCTACAAATAAATATAATTTTATGTATGTATTGCCTGCATTTATGCGGCAAATACTACACAGTCATTTCTTTTGGGTATTTGCACCAAAATCAAAATAAATGTAAGATGGTTGGCATTTTGCGTAAAAAATAGTCATTTGTAGTTATTTTTGCGGAGGGTTTAAACGAGTTTTTTTAGACTTGCCAAATCTTGGAGATTTGGTAAGTGTGGTGGAGGCGGTAGTAGATTGTATATTAGACTTGCCAAATCTTGGAGATTTGGTAAGTCTGCGAAGGAGGTAAGTCTGACGATAAATTTAATTTTAAAAATAAAAATATCCAAAATGATAGCGAATAGTATTTATACGGAAATGAATCACCCGCTTTTTGCGGGGCAGCATTTCCATATTTACAACCATGCCAACGGCAATCATAACATATTTTTTAGCAGCGAAAACAATCGGTATTTTCTACAAAAATACGATGCGTATATGTATCAGTACGTCGAAACGTTTGCCTATTGTTTGATGCCAAATCATTTTCATATACAGGTGCAGGTGCGGAGCAAAGCCGAGATTTTGGCGGCAGCAAAAACCGACTTTCCGCAAGGTTTAGCCAATC
>JAYUJN010000040.1:0-162453 GCA_043765195.1 Bacteroidota bacterium
CCACGCTTGCCGAGCTCGAGCTGCTCCTCAAACCTCGCCCGCTGGTCTATGGGGTCGTTTAGTTCCGTAAAACTATTGGCTACCTCTTTTCCGTTGCAAATAAGCTCAAAACGCTCCACCAAGCCAGGTTTGCTGCGGTGTTTTTTGGCTAAGGGGCTCATTTCTACTGGATAATCGGTTATAAAAGTGGGCTGTATGAGCTTAGGTTCGCAATGCTCACCAAAAATTTCATCTATCAACTTGCCCCTACCCATGGTTTTATCCACTTTTACGTGCAGCCTTCTGGCGGTGTCGTACAGGGTTTCTTCGTCCATATCCGCAATGTCAATGCCCGTAAAATGCGCTATGGCTTCGTACATGGTGTAGCGTTTGAAGGGTCGGGCGAACGAAATTTGGTGTTCGCCAACCGTAATTTCGGTGTTTTGGTGCAGGTTTTGCGCTATTTTTTCAAACACGGTTTCGGTCAGCTCCATCATAAATTCGTAGTCTTGGTACGCCACATAAAGCTCCACTTGGGTAAACTCTGGGTTGTGAAAACGGCTCATGCCCTCGTTTCTAAAATCTTTGCTAAACTCAAACACGCCGTCAAATCCGCCCACAATAAGCCGTTTTAGGTACAGTTCGTTGGCTATGCGCAGGTACAAATCCATGTCCAGGGTGTTGTGGTGGGTTTTGAAGGGGCGAGCCGCAGCTCCGCCATAAATAGGCTGCAAAATGGGCGTTTCTACCTCCAAAAAACCAAGTTCGTTGAAGTGCTGGCGCATGGTTTGCACGAGCTGGCTGCGTTTTTTAAAAATGCTTCGTTTCTCGGGGTTCACTATCAAATCCACGTAGCGCATACGGTAGCGCTGCTCTGGGTCGGTAAAAGCATCGTAAACCACGCCATCTTTTTCTTTGGGCAATGGCAGCGGGCGCAAACTTTTGCTCAAAAAAGTAAACTCATGCGCATGAACCGAAACCTCGCCCGTTTGGGTGCGAAAAACCTTGCCCTTTATGCCTATAAAATCGCCCAAATCCGATAGGCGTTTAAAAACTGTGTTGTATAAATCTTTGTTTTCGCTGGGGCAAAGCTCATCTCTGTTCAAATAAACCTGTATTTTGCCCAAACTATCCTGAATTACGGCAAAAGATGCCTTGCCCATAATCCTTTTTGCCATAAGCCTGCCCGCTATGCTTACCTCTTGCCCCTCCAAAGCCTCAAAATTAGCCACAATATCGTCGCTGAGGTGCGATACCGCAAAGGCAGCGGCAGGATACGGCTCTATTCCTAAGTTTTTTAGCTCCTGAATTGCCTCTCGGCGAAAAATTTCTTGGTCGTTTAGCATGGTTTTTTCTATTTTTAGCGCAAAAATACGACATAATTCTTTAAAAATAAAACAGAACTTAAATCGTTCTTAAAAACATAAAAAAACCTTACCTTTGCACAATCAACCAACCAACAGATACATGATTTTTACTTTTACCGAAGAACAATTAATGATGCAGCAGGCGTGCCGAGATTTTGCACAAACGGAGCTGCTGCCGCAAGTCATAGAGCGTGATAACACGCAGAGTTTTCCTTACGAACCCATAAAAAAACTGGGCGAGCTGGGCATTATGGGCATTATGACCGACCCAAAATACGGCGGCTCGGGCATGGATACCATAAGCTATGTGCTGGCTATGGAGGAGCTATCTAAGGTAGATGCCTCTACGTCGGTGGTGGTTTCGGTAAATAACTCGTTGGTTTGCTGGGGTTTAGAGACCTACGGCACCGAAGCCCAAAAGCAAAAATACCTCATTCCGATGGCAAATGGCACGTGCCACGGAGCGTTTTGCTTGTCGGAGCCAGAGGCAGGCAGCGATGCCACCTCGCAAAAAACCACAGCCATAGACATGGGCGACCATTACCTGCTCAACGGCACCAAAAACTGGATAACCAGCGGAAATACGGCAACTTATCACCTGGTAATAGCCCAAACCGACCCCGAAAAAGGGCATAAAGGCATCAACGCATTTATAGTAGAAAAAAGCTGGGAGGGTTTTGTGGTAGGAAAAAAAGAAGACAAGCTGGGCATCAGAGGCTCGGATACGCACTCCATTATGTTTACGAACGTAAAAATACCCAAAGAAAACCGCATTGGCGACGAAGGCTTTGGGTTTAAATTTGCGATGAAAGTGCTTAGTGGCGGGCGCATAGGCATTGCGGCGCAAGCCTTGGGCATTGCCTCGGGCGCATACGAGCTGTGTTTGAAGTACGTAAAAGAGCGCAAGGCTTTTGGTACAGAAATAAAAAACCACCAAATAATACAGTTTAAATTAGCCGACATGGCTACCAAAATAGAAGCCGCACGCCTGCTTTGCCTCAAAGCCGCTTGGCTCAAAGACACGCACCAAGATTATGCCACTGCCAGCGCCATAGCCAAGGTTTTTGCGAGCGAAACCGCCATGTGGGTCAGCACCGAAGCCGTGCAAATACACGGAGGCTACGGTTTTGTAAAAGAATACCACGTGGAGCGCATGATGCGAGATGCCAAAATTACGCAAATTTACGAAGGCACAAGCGAGGTGCAGCGCATTGTGATTAGCAGGAGTATTTTGGCTTAAAAATAAGCCGAACAAACCCAAAATAGCAACAATTTATACGTGAACAACACCAAAAAAAATGCAGTTTTTCGTTTACTCATGGTTTTGGGCGGCTTTATAGCCCTCAACATCATTGGGTACTCGCTGCGTGCACGCCTCGACCTTACGCAAGAAAAAAGGTTTTCTATTTCGCAGACCTCCAAAAACATTTTATCGAAGTTGAAAGAAACCGTGTATATAAAGGTGTATTTGGAGGGCGATTTTCCGTCTGATTTCAAAAAACTGCACAATGCCGCCGAGGACATACTGGCGGAAATGCGCAGCCAATCCAACGGAAACCTGCAATACGAATTTATAAACCCAAGCGAAAGCACGGATAGCAAGGCAACGGACGAGGTTTTTAAACAGTTGGTGAAAAAAGGACTGCAACCCTCCGACCTTCAAATAAAGCAAGAATCGGGCTTGAAACGCCAAATTATTTTTCCTGGGGCGATGATTTATTACGGCGACAAGGAAATACCCGTGAATTTTTTGCAGGGCACGAGCAACGGCGGAAACACGCAAATGGTGATTAATGCCAGCGAAGAAAATTTGGAGTACGCCCTGATGAAGGGCATTAAATCGTGTATGGGCGAAAAGCCGAAAATCGGCGTGATAGAGGGCGTAAAAACGCTGAACCGCCGCCAAATTTTTGATGCGGCTACTACCCTATCCGAAACCTACACGATGCAGCCGTATAATTTGAGCAGCATAGCGGCGATACCCAACGATTTTAAAGCCATAATTGTAGCCAAGCCAGATACGGCGTTTACAGAATGGCAAAAGTTTAAGATAGACAATTATTTGATGCAGGGCGGCAGCGTGCTTTGGTGCATCGACCCCGTGATAGCCGACATGGATAGCATGAAGGCGGCTGGTTTTTTTATGTCGGTGCCTGCGGAGCTGAACTTAGACGATTTGTTTTTTAAGTACGGCATCAGAATAAATGCGAACTTGGTGCAAGACCTGCGCTGCGGGCAAATACCCGTGGTTTATGGCATGATGGGCGGCAAACCACAGCAGGATTTGTTTCCGTGGGCGTATTTTCCGATTGTGGCTGCGCCGCAAAGCGGCGCTACGAACCCAATATCGAAGAACATAGACCCCGTTTACCTACAATTTAGCAGCAGCATAGATACCGTGGGGCGTTCCAAGGTAAAAAAAACGGTGCTTTTGGCTAGCTCCCAGTACACAAAATTGCTGCTACCGCCCACCCGAATTAACCTAATGCTGGCTACCCAAAAGCCAGAACCAAGCCAGTACAATGCGCAACCGCAGGCAATAGCCGTGCTGCTCGAGGGCAGTTTTGAGAGCCTTTACAAAAACAGAGGCATGAATATTTTTGCCAACCAAGCCATAGATTCGTTGCAAATGAAACGGGTAGATGTGAGCGTGCCGACCAAGCAAATTTTTATAGCCGACGGCGATGTGATAAAGAATTTTGTGAGCAAAACCAACCAAGAAAACTACTATCCGTTGGGCTACGACCGATTTACAAAGCAGCTTTATGGCAACAAGGCATTTATAAGCAATTGCATTGATTATCTGGCAGATAGCGAAAATTTAATAGAAATTCGCAACAAAGAAATTACCCTTCGTTTGCTGAACAAAGAAAGTATTAAGACCCAAAAAACGCTGTGGCAGCTACTCAACATTGTGCTACCGATTGTGCTTACCGTTGCCTTTGGGCTGGGGTACAACTGGTGGCGCAGGCGCAAGTACGCACGGTGAGCAACTAACCAACTAAAACCAAAAAAATGTTTGTTAAACACGAAATAGACGCATTGGGCATCGCCACAGTTCGCTTTTATCACCCACAAAGCAACTCGCTACCCAGCCAATTGCTACAAGATTTAGCCAAAGTAATTACGGATTTGGGTAATGAAACTGCGGTAAAAGTAATAGTGTTGCGCAGCGAGGGCGAGCGCAGTTTTTGCGCTGGTGCGAGCTTTGACGAGCTTATGGCAATACAAAACGAAACGGAGGGTACACGGTTTTTTTCGGGCTTTGCCCACGTGATAAACGCCATGCGCACCTGCCCAAAAATTATTATTGGTAGGGTGCAAGGCAAAGCCGTAGGCGGCGGCGTAGGCTTGGCATCGGCGGTGGATTATTGCCTTGCTACCAAACACGCCGCCATAAAACTAAGCGAACTGGCGGTGGGCATCGGTCCGTTTGTGGTAAGCCCAGCCATAGAGCGCAAAATCGGCGTATCGGCAATGAGCCAGCTCGCCATAAACGCCACCGAGTGGCAAACCGCAGAATGGGCAGCCCAAAAAGGGCTTTATGCGCAAATACACGAGGGCATACCCGAGCTGGACGAAGCCGTGATGCGCCTGGCTACCAAGCTGGCTACCCAAGCCAATCCCGAGGCATTGCGCCTGATGAAAACCGTTTTTTGGGAAAACACCAGCCACTGGAACACACTGCTGCTCGAGCGTGCCGCCATGAGTGGCAAACTGGTACTATCCGACTATACACGCCAAGCCATAGCACTTTTTAAGGCTTCGGCGGCGCACTAAAAATGTACGAACGCCACAAAAGCATGACGTAATACGCAGAATATACAAGGGCAAAAGCACCCAAAATGTACAAATAATTGCCTGGGGCGTACAGTTTTACGAGCTGAATAACCGCATAATTTACAATAAGCAAAACGAGCGAACCTATCATCATTTCTCTTTGCTTTTTGAGTAAAAAATACATATAACTGACAGGAGTTACAAAAAATTTGAACCAGTACATGATGCCAAAATACTGTACCATTTTACCCGAAAGAACCCATTTTTCGCCCAAAATGCCGAATATTTGAGGCGCAAATATGAATAAAAGCGTAAATGGTATGATAGATGCCAGAAACATGGTTTTAAATGTTTTTACAAAAAAAGACCTTGCACCGTCTTTTGTTAGGTAGAGCTTGCTGGCTTTTTGCCCAAAAACCTCCGACATACTCATGGCAATAAAAGTTACGGGCGCAGCCAAAACCCGTGTACACATTCCGAAATTGCCCAATTCGGCTTTGGTAGCCATAGAGTTTAGGGTGTAAATTGGCAGTTGGTCGGTGAGGACAATAAAAAGCGAGGCTGGCACCAAATACCAAATTATTTTGTACTCCACACTTAACTCCTTCAAACGCTCTATGTCCAGCGCAAAAAAGCTGCGCTCGTGCTTCCTTGCTTGGTGAACCTGCCACACAAGTGCCGACAATTGCCCCAAAACGAAGCCGATTATCAGCCCATATTCGCTAACCATATACAAGGCAAATAGCAACTGAACCAAAAAAGCAACGCTCGAGGTGGTAATGCGTGCCTTTGCATTGCGGGTATAGCGCTGCATACGGGCGGTCCACACCGAAAGCGCCTCGGAGCAGCCAGCCGTAACCAAAGACACAGGAATGAAAAAAATCCAATACGGGTCTGAATTGTGCGTGTTGGGTCTGATGAGCGCATACCAAAAGTCTTTGAAAACAAACAACACCAAAAGCACAAAAACCGCAAATGCCACGCTTATACCCGAAGCCAAAAGCACCAACTGACCTGCTTTTAAGTGGCTTTTGGGCAATAAAATGGCGTGCGCATACTGCATCATCACCAAAATATTTAGTGGCATTATTAAACTGGTGAAAAGTGCAAAAATGCCGTACTCGTTCGGTGTGTAAAAAAACTTGGCGAGAATAAGCGTGGAAAATATGCCTATAATCTGTGCCAAACCTGTACCCGTGAGTGCCGTAAGGAAATTTTTTATAAATGGAGACTGTTCTATTCGTTCTCGGCTGCGTTGTATCAAAACAATAAATTAAAGTAAAAAATTGAGGTAAAAAGGATTGTGGCGATTTGAGAAAACATCATTTTTCAAAAAAACCGCAAGTACCTCCTACCCAAGTTTTATTTTTGTTGTATTTTACGCCTATCATTTCTCCACGGCTAAGGCGCACCAAGTTGATAAAAAGTTTTGGGCGTCGCTCGCCTTTTTCCCAAACATAGAGCAAGCGAATTTCGGTTTTCACCAGCTCGCCCTCTGGGTCGGGCACTACGGGGTGGTATTTTACCTTTTTTTGGAGCATAAAATTGTGCTTTTGGTCGGCTGGCACTTCCAATATGTCGCTTTCGGTTACGTGAAACTTTACGCCCGCACCCGAAAAAGAAAAGAGCGGTTTCAGCACATAGTTCTCCAAATCTTGTGGTATATCTACTATTTTATCCAAAAAATCGCAGTGCGGCACGTACTGGCTCTGTATAAATGGCATGGTGTATTTGCTTATCCTAAAAAACCAATTTGGGTGCCCCGCCCACTCCACCTCCACGTTTTGGGTGAGGTCAAAAGACAGATTTAAGTCGGTGCGCTGCACCAGCTCATCAAAAATAACACGGTTGTATATGCGGTTTATGCGTGTTTTTACGCCATTGTTCAAGTAAAAAAGTTTGTTGTCTTCCAGCATTACCTTAGAAATACAAATGGCACTTACGTCAAAAAAATCTTTTGAAACATAAAAATCTATGGCTGTATTTTGCTTTTCTGGTTCAATTTCGAGCAGCACCACGTTTTCGGCATTGTATCCGCCCAAAATCACGTTTTTCATGCGCTCCCTATAACTTTGGCTGGTGAGGTTGCTACCCAAATGGGTGTAGTTTTGCGGTATGTCAAAATGCTCCCGAAATTTATTTGCCACAAAATCTTGATACCCAAACAGCGACGGAAAGCCCTGCATTTCTATGAGCTGGGGCGTGAGTTCGCCGTTTTCGTCGGCACACACGGCGTAATCCAGTGCCAAAAACAGCGTATGCTCGTCTTCGTTGGGTACGTTTAAATGTGCTGGAACGGCGTTTTTAGTTATTTCTTTAAAGTCGGGCTGGCAAATAAAATCTATGATTTGGTTGCTGGCTTCTATGAGCTTTTCTGTGAGTTTTTGCGGAATAAATACGGGCGTTTCGGCGATTCGAAACGTTATTTTGTGGTTGTAGCTCGTATCTAAATCTTGCACAAAAGCCTGGTATTTTTCTTCGGTAAATGCCTCATTAAACCGATTGCGTGGTTGGTTAATCATGTGTTTGAATTGCGTTTTTGGGGAGTATTAGTTTAGAAAGCCATACGATTAAAAACAAAAATCCGCTGGTGGTACTCATTGCGCCTGCTATGGAGCCATTGATGCTTAATGCCAAAAAATAGCCGATAACTGCGGATAAAATGGCAAATAATGCGGTGAAAAGCATCATTTTTTTGAAATTTGTGGTCAGTAGAAATGCCGTGGAGGGCGGCACAATGAGAAAAGCCACGACCAATATTGCGCCCACAGCCTCGAAACTACAAACGGTGGTGAGTGAAACGGCGCACATGAGGGCGTAGTGCCAAAACTGCGTGTTTATGCCGATGCTTTTTGCATAATCGCTATCGAAACTGGTTAAAAACAGACCCTTAAAACCAATGGTGATGAACCCGAGCAAGCACACAAGGTTGGTGGCAGCCACCCAAGCGGCTTTGGGTCCGAGGCTCACGCCCGATTTTAAGAGCCACAAATTGAGCGGCGTATAGGCTATTTCGCCGTACAAAACACAGTCTTGGTCGAGGTCGGTTTGTGCCGCAAAAACCGTGATGAGTATGATGCCCACCGCAAATAGCCCCGTAAACACAATGCCGATGGAGGCATCGGACTGCAAGCGGGCTTTTTTGCAGAGCCACTCTATGGCTACCGTGGACAGCACCCCAAAGGTAGTAGCACCAGTGATGGTAGGCAACAAATTGCGTGTACCCGTGGCAAAATACGCCAAGGCAATGCCTGGCAAAATGGCGTGCGAAATGGCATCGCCGAGCATAGCCATGCGGCGCAGTACCAAAAAACACCCGAGCAAGCCACAATTTATGGCAATTAAGCCCCCGATGAGTATAATATAAAAGCTATCCAAACTAAACACGATTATTTATGCAAAAATACGATATTATTTGTAATTATATTTGGTTATCTCAAAATATTGTTGCATCTTTGCAGTCAGATAACATTGCGGGGTAGAGCAGTTGGTAGCTCGTCGGGCTCATAACCCGAAGGTCGTTGGTTCGAGTCCTTCCCCCGCTACAAATTCCCGTATATTTTGGCTTCGGCTGAAATATACGGGAAAATTTTTTGTGCATTTTCAAAGCAATTTATTGGTTGTAAATTTTTAAATATGAACCTTATACTTGATACAAATATTTATAGAAACTTAGTCAGAAACCTTAGTGATGACGAAATCTTGGCAACGTCAAATACTATAAAAGATAAATGCAACCGAGATGATATAACTTTATCATTTCCAATTAGTTCAGCAATGGAGTTGATTAGTCATTTCAATGACGAAAATCCGACCGAACAACAAGAATGCAAAAGTGCTTTAAAGTTACTTGTAAATTTATCCACGACCTGTTCATCAGGAGACATTAAGGTTAGCTATATACCGCCACTTAATGCTGTTTTAGAAAAATACTTCTTTGAAACAAAAGGTAAATATGCTGAGATGTATGAAAAAGTAATAAAATTAGCTCAAATATTAGTTGGTAATATCATAGGTTATGAACCATTAGAAATTAGTAAGCATACAGAAACTGTAAAAAACCAACTTAAATCTGACAAAAAAGAAATCAGAGATAATTATGAAGCATATCTAAGGTCAATTAATGATGGAGATGCAGATTGGGAATATTTCAAAGATAAAAAAAAACTTCGCAACGATTATTATAACAGCCTAAAAAGTGGCAGACTCTCTTTTTTAGTTGCGGAGAGTTTTGTTGATAGAGCCCATAATATAACAGAAAAAATAATTATAAAAGACCAAGACTATATTGACAAAATTATAAAATTCATGAGAGATTTTTGTCCTGCATTACTTATGAATGAGCGCTTACTTGAAAACGTTGGTAATAGCGTTAAAGCGATAGCAGATATTACTGACAAACGTTGGAACACAATTATTGACATCTCTATAATATTGGGAGCATTGTATAATCCTAATAATATTGACAGAAGATTAGTAACGGAAGAAAAAAACATTCATTCTTCTTTTGAAAGTTGTGGTTTTCAAAACAAAATAATGAATCTTGGCGAGTTTAAATCCTTGATGGCGATATAATAAAGCCGCTAATACAAGATTTTGTGCAATCCACCATTTTACAGCCACATTTTAAAAACACGATGAATACAAAGAAAATACTGCGATACATCTTCTATCCCATACTCACATTTATTGGGTTTGTAGTCATTTATGCTGGTTTTGCGTATTGCCTTTCACGCATTGCGGTGGATAGTGAACCGAACGCAAAGCAAGAAATCGCCATTTACATCAAAACAAATGGCGTGCATACCGATATTGTTGTGCCTGTTAAAACTGCGCAGATTGATTGGAGCAAAGAGGTGAAATTTTCAAATACAAGTGCGGCGGATACCACTGCGCAATACTTGGCGATGGGCTGGGGCGACAAAGGGTTTTATTTGCAAACCCCAACTTGGGCTGACCTTAAAGCCTCGGTTGCGTTTAATGCCGCATTTGGGTTGAGTGCCACGGCTATTCACACCACATTTTACAAAAAAATGGTTGAAAACAACGCTTGCAAAAAAATTATGGTAAGCAATGAGCAATATGCTCGCTTGGTTGAATACATTGCACAGAGTTTTAAAAAAGATGAGAGCGGGCATTTTATAAACATAAAAACGACCGCCAATTACGGAAAAACCGACGCATTTTATGAGGCAAATGGCAGTTATAGTTTGCTGCACACTTGTAACACTTGGGCGAACAATGCACTTAAAAGTTGCGGGCAAAAAGCCTGTTTGTGGACACCTTTTGATACTGGGATTTTCTTGCAACACGGCAGTTTAGGCGGAAAATAATTAATTTTTTAGTACAAAGAAATCTGCTATTTTTGCAAAAAAAACATTTATGCAAAACATTGCCATACTCACAGGCGGCGACAGCGCCGAGCGCATTATTTCGCTGCGTAGCGCCCAAGTTGTCTATAACCATTTGCCCAAAACGAGCTACAACTGCTTTTTGATAGATGTTAATGGCGCACATTGGTCGGATATAAATAGCGGCACGCTGGTGGATAAAAACGATTTTAGCCTCGATATTGATGGCGAAAAAATTAGGTTTCACGCTGCATTTGCGGCTTTGCACGGCTCGCCCCTCGAAAACGGCAAGCTGCAAGGCTACCTCGAAATAATGGGCGTGCCTTATACCTGCTGCGACGGCTATACCTCGGCACTGACCATGAGTAAGCACCACACCAAAACGCAGCTTGCGCCCTACCACATTCCGATGGCGAAATCGGAGCTGCTGCACCAAAACCAACCCATAGATATGGAGGCGATTTTGGGCTTGGGCTTGCCTATTTTTGTAAAACCAAACGGCGGCGGAAGTAGTTTTGGCGTTTCGAAAGTGAAAAATGTGGACGAACTTGCGCCTGCCATCGAACTGGCATTTGCGCACGACGCACAAGTGCTGGTGGAAGCCGCCATGCAAGGGCGGGAGTTTAGCCACGGCGTGATTATAAATGCGGCGGGCAAGCCAATGGCGATGCCCGTTACGGAAATTATTACGGAAAATGAGTTTTTTGATTTTGCTGCCAAATACGAGGGCAAATCCAAGGAAATAACGCCCGCCGACCTCTCGCCCGCACTCACACAGCAATGCCAAAACCGCTCTTTGCAGCTATACTCACTACTGAACTGCAAGGGTTTGGTGCGGTTCGACTACATTTTGGTAGCCGAAACCTTTATGCTTTTGGAGGTGAACACCATACCAGGGCTGACCGAAAACAGCCTTTTGCCACAGCAGGCGCAAGTGGCGGGCATTTCGCTCACGGAGCTGTTTGTGGGCGCAATCAGACACATTTTACCCGAATAATTTAGCGTTTTTTCTTAAAAATCGCCGCCGCCGCCCTCTTGCGGAGCTGCCTCTTGCGCACGTGATTTTTTGCGCTCGCTGTTGTTTTGCGAACCCAAACGATACGTAAAATTAATGGTAGCCACCCTCGTTTGGCGTTTAAAACCACCGACTTGCGAAAACGTAGCTGCATTGCCACGCACCTCAAAACCCTGTGTATCAAACACATCACGGCAACCCAAAGCCAAAGTAGCATTGCCCGCAAAGAGCTTTTGGCGCAGGCTCACGTCCAAGCTGGGCTTCATGTTTATGGTACCTTGCGGCACTATTTCGGGGCTTCGGTACCGCCCACTAACCTGCGCATCAACCGATTTCCACAGCTTAATATTGCTATTCAGCCTTGCGCCATACACCCAACCCGAATTGCTAAAACCCGCACCGCCATTAATCACGGTTTTGTTCAGGTTCAGGCTTGGGCTAAGGCTTACTCTGTCTTTAAAATTGAGCTGCCCCGATAGCTCCAATCCATAGGCATCGCCCGTTCCCACATTGTCGAAACTGATGATGGTAAGCCCATTTTTAACCGCAAAAGTGCGCAAAATGGCGTTGTTTGTGTGCCTGTAATAGGCAGTAGCCGTAAAATTTCCCTTTTTTATGTTCCTAAAATAGCTCAACTCAAAGGCATCGATGTACTCGGGGCGCAGGTACGGATTGCCCACCCGCAGGTTTACCCTATCGGCATAATTCGTAAACGGATTGAGGTTTTGAATGTTCGGGCGGTTGATGCGGCGGGCATAACCCAAGCGAAAATCGTGTTTTTTATTGAATTTTTTAAACAGGTTTAAGGTCGGAAAATAGCTAAAATAATTGTTTACAAACCTGGCACTATCGCCAAAAAGCTGGCTTTGGGTAAACGCCTGCTCCAACCGCAAACCAACTTGGTAGCCCAATTTGTCCTTTATTTTGCCCTCGTATTGGTTGTAAACGGCATAAATCCTTTCTTGGTACGAAAAATCGTTGGCACGCTGGGCATCAACCACAAATTTGAGCGTGCTGTCTTGTATCTGCGCCGCAAGTGCCGAGTTTACATCTCTAAAAATCATTTTTGCACCCGCTTCGTACTTGGTATTGTCTTTTAGTTTGTGTACAAAATCCAGTTGCGCATTGCTTGTTCGGTTGTTGTTAAAGCCCGTATCTTGCTGTTTTACGGCTTTGTTGTTGCCTACTTTGTAGGTTTCATCGTAAAAATACTGCCCAGTTTCAGTGCCTTGGGTGCGTGTAGCAAGCAAAACGAGCTGTTTTTCGGGGCTAAAATCGTGCTGCAACGAAAAATTAAAATCTATGTTTTTGGTCTGTTGAGGTTCTTTGCCCAAGCGCACCGATTGCCGAAACACATTGGTATCCAAGGCGTTAAGCGTGTATTCGGTGTAGTTTCGGGTACTGGAATTGGTTCGGCTTTGGTAGCTGCCCAGCACCGAAACGCCCAGGGTCGTTTTGGCAGAAAGATAGTAATCCATAGCCAGTTTCAGCACCGAATTATTGTTTGTAATTTCGGAATATCCCCTTTGCCTCAAAAAAGTGTCGGGGTTAGGCACAAAAAACTGCCTATCCGACCTATTTTGCACCCAAGATTCACCCTGTTTATACGATACATTGGCGTTTAAAGCCATTTTTGAGTTGCGCAAACCTATGTTTGCGCCCGATTCATACTTTCTGCGTGTGCCGTAGCCTGCGTTTACACTACCGTTTACGCCCAAGTTTTTATTTTTTTTCAGCACGATGTTTATAATTCCAGTCGTTCCGTCGGGGTCAAACTTAGCCGACGGGTTCGTAATTATTTCTATGCGGTCTATGGCGTTGGCGGGAATTTGCTCCAAAATGGCGGTACGGTCGGCACCCGTGATGCCCGAGGGCTTGCCGTCTATCAAAAAAGTAATTCCGCCGCTGCCACGCATCTCCACGCCGCCCGTTTCTTGGTTAATCTCCACATTGGGCAAGTTTTCGAGTACCTGCAAGGCGTTGCCATTTTGGGCTGTGGGCATTTGCGAAATGTTAAAAATTCGGCGGTCAGCACCGTTTTCCATAAACGATTGCTGCCCCACAATCTCCAATTGTTTCAGGTTTTTGCCTACTTCCAGCCTGATTTTACCCAAGTCTAAGGTGTTGTTTTCACGATTTAGAGCAATGTTTTCTATGAATTTGGTTACAAAACCCACATAGCTAATCCGCAATTTGTAGTTTCCTGGTGGTAGTTTGTCCAACAAAAACATTCCGTTGGCATCGGTCAGCGAAGCCGCCAGCATGGTGTCTTTGGGCATTCGAAACAGCGAAATAGCGGCAAACTCAATCGGTTTTTCACCACCAGTTACGCTACCCGTGAGCTTAAAACTGGGCGTTCTGCCCGTTGGTATCCCACCGTTTTGGGGCTGCGATACCGCACAATTGAGTATAAATAAACTAAAAAATAGGGTAAAAAATAATTTCATATCAAAAAAATATTTGGGCATTGAGCAAACCACGCATCTGGTTTACTTGTAATTCTGTTAATGGATTGGCGAACAAATCGACCCTTTGTAGCTGCCTACAAAAAATCAGCGCACGGGTTAGACTATACAAACCCGAAATATTACAGTTTCGGAGCGTTAAATTTTGCAAATTTTTCATGTCGCCCAAAGTGCGTGCTATGTTTTCTGTTTCTAAATAGTAGTTTTGGCTCAAATTCAGGGTTTCCAACGCACTTAGGTTCGCCCAAGACTCTGGCAAAAGTACAACATCATTTTGAGACAAATCTATAAATTTCAAATCTTTGTTGCCATTCGAAACTGGCGGCAGGCTCACCAACCGATTTTGCGCCACATTGAGGTATTGTATCTTTTTTTCGTTGCTCATAACCCAGCCTGGCAATTCAAACAACTTATTTCCGTTGCAAATTAGGGTATCTATACCCGTTATTTCGTTTAGTTCTTCGGGCAAGTAAGTAAGTTGGTTGTAGCTAATATTTAAGTAAGTGAGTTTGGTAACACTATTTTTTTGGCTACTTATAACAGCTATTTTATTACCCGAAACGTCTATTTTAACAAGGTTATTAAAGGGCAACTTACTAAAATCCAAATTGGTTATTTTATTGTTGGCGAGGCTAAGTGTTTGCAGTTTTTTAAACAAAATAAGCTCAGTTGGTATGTATTTGAGCTTTTGTTTGCTCAAATCCAAGTGGAATACGCTATCTGGCTGCAACAAAGCTGCGGCTAAGTTTTTATAAACTTTATGCGTTTGCGCACTTGCTTGGTTTAAAAGCAAAACACACAAAAAACACAAAAAACAACTGAATTTAAGCATCAAAAATTGTTTTTATACATCTGCGAAGGCACAGGTTTTACGTTTTTTTGGTTGTATTTCGCACTTGATTTGCTATGATAGTAGTTTATTACATCGCCATCTACCACAAAATAAATGAGCTGCCCAATGGGCATATTTGGATATACTTTTACTGGCTGCACACAAGAAATTTCGAGCGTCCAATGGTTGCAAAAACCCACATCGCCCTTGCCCGCCGTGGCATGAATGTCTATGCCAAGCCTGCCTATGCTGCTCTTGCCCTCTAAAAATGGAACGTGCGCATGGGTTTCTGTATATTCCAGCGTAGAACCCAAATAGAGCGTATTTGGCTGCAAAACATAGCCCGATTCTGGTATCAAAATTTCCTCTATTTCGTTGGGTAGCCGAGCATCGAGTAGCTGGTTTTTATACACCGCCAAGTACTTACTTAGGTGTACATCGTAGCTGTTTGTACCCAATTTCGCCGCCTGAAAAGGCTCGATAATAATCGTGCCTTTGGTTATTTCTTCTAATATTTTTTTGTCGGAAAGTATCATTTTTTGGTGTTAATCTATTTGCCAAGTCATTATTTTTTTATCATCGCCGCAGCTCACGAGCTGGTTTTTGTAGCTGCTCCACCACAGTTTGTTTACCGAGGCTTTGTGTGCGCCATTGCGCACGGCATCTATCACTTTTAGCAGCTCGAAGGTGCGTGCATTCCAAATTCTTATGTTTTTATCGCGAGATGCCGTAGCCAAATATTGGCTGCAAGACGAAAAACAAAGGCTATTTATGGTGAAATAATGCGCTGGTATTTGCTTCATAACTTCATAGTCGTTGTTTATATCCCAAACGATTAGGTGGGCATCTCTACTACCAGAAACAAGGTAGTTGTTACACGGTGAAAAAGCCAAAGTGAACACCGAATTTGTATGTTTTTGGAGTATTTTTTTTAATTGATGCGTACTACTATCGTAAATTCTTATGCAACCATCACTACTACCTACTGCAAAAACATTGCATTTAACCGAGTTAGTTACACATCTGACTGAACAATCTAAGTCAGTTAAATATTTTTCAAACGTGTAATTTTCATTGTTTATCACCGAAATTTTTCCGTCGGCGGAAGCGCAAATGATGTGGTTGTGTACAATTGAAACGTCGAATACCTCTTTTTGGTGCAGGTTTAAGAGCTTTACCTCTTGCTTTCTATCCAAATCTACGATGTGCAGCCCACCCGCCTTTTGTGCAATGAAGAGCATTTTTTTCGCTGCATCGAGCCTCAGCGCATACACAGGCTGGTTCACCTGCACCAAAAGTTGTGCTGTATCTGGTGCATCTAAATCCCACTCCACCACATTGCCATCGGCACCAGCGGCATAAAACTTATGGGCATCTAAGGCAGGCGATAGCGCATACAGGCTATTTTTATGCCCTATTAGCTCCGAAGTTTTGGTAATTTTCACTTAAAAAACATTTTGTTGCCCATCAATTCAAACGATTTCATACCGAAAAACTGGTTCGGTTTACGACTCAAAATCGATGTTGTTCAGCATACTGCTCATCATATCTTTAAAGTTGGTTTGCGTTTCTAACTGGTTTTTGCTTATCAGCGAGTGTTCCGCCAAACCGTGTAGCGCAAATTCCATCATGGTTAGTTGCTCACTTTTTTCGGTTAAATTAGGCAAGTGCTTTATTACAAGTTCTTGCAAACCAGTTACTTGCATCAATTTTTCGGCATATACTTTATCCGACTCATTGTTCAGCAAATCCAAGGTATTGCCCTGCTCAAACCAATTTATGATGGCACGGTAGGCAGATTTGTCTTTGTTTTTTCGTTGCGGATTGTCGGGGCTGGGAAAATATTTTATAAAATCGGTTTTAATGGCTTGCTTAATCAAAATTTTTGCCACCAAGCCTGCGCCCTCTTGCTCGCCTTCGTAAACCAGCTCTATTTTGCCCGTAATGGCGGTGGAGGCACTAAAAAGGTCCGAAACACGTGCGGTAGTTTTCTTTTCTTTGATTAAAATGGCTCGCAGCTCGGCTGCGCTCACCAAATTTTCGTAAGCCGAAATGGTTAGCCTTGCCGAAACGCCACTTTTGGCATCTACGTACTCACTTTTGCGGGCTTCAAACGCCACTTGCTCCACCAAATCCGCCAAAATGCCTGGCACCGAAACCATGCTTGCTTGCTCGGGCAAAATTTTCGCCTCTTGTTTTGTAATGTTTTTAGATACCTCGAGCGTTTTGGGGTAATGCGTCAAAATTTGGCTCTCTATCCTGTCTTTTAACGGCGTAACGATGCTGCCCCTGTTGGTATAATCCTCGGGATTTGCCGTAAAAACAAACTGAATATCCAGCGGTAGGCGCAGCTTAAAACCCCTAATTTGTATGTCGCCTTCTTGCAATATGTTAAACAGCGCAACCTGTATGCGGGGCTGCAAGTCTGGCAACTCATTGATTACAAATATACTACGGTGCGAACGAGGAATTAAACCAAAGTGAATAACACGCTCGTCGGCATAAGAAAGTTTTAGGTTGGCAGCCTTAATTGGGTCGCTGTCGCCTATGAGGTCGGCTACGGTTACGTCGGGCGTAGCCAATTTTTCGGTGTATCGGTCGTTGCGATGCACCCATTCAACGGGCGTTTGGTCGCCCAAAGCGGCTATTTGGTCTATTGCAAAGCGTGAAAGCGGCTGCATTGGGTCGTCGTTAATCTCCGAGCCAGCCACAATCGGCATATATTCGTCTAAAAGCGACCCCAAAAGCCGAGCGATACGGGTTTTTGCTTGCCCCCGCAAACCAAGCATCAATATGTTGTGCCGAGACAAAATGGCACGCTGCAAATCGGGGATTACCGAGTCTTCAAAACCCAAAATGCCCTCGAAAACGGTTTCTTTGTTTGCGATTTTTCGCATCAAATTTTCACGTAATTCTTGTTTTATGCTGCGTGGTTTGTACCCTGATTGTTTGAGTTCGCCGAGTGTTTTTGCAAAAGTCATTTTTTCTGTTTATTTTATGCAGTAATAAACCAATAAATGTGTAATTTTGTTCAACCAAACGACTAAAAATGGTAAGTATTATAATGGGCAGTAAGTCCGACTGGGCGGTGATGCAGGCGGCGGCGGCGGTTCTAAAAGAACTGGGCGTGGCTTACACCGTGGCGGTTATTTCGGCGCACCGCACGCCAAGGCAAATGTTTGATTTTGCGCAAAATGCCCACAAAAACGGCATAAAAGTGATTATAGCGGGCGCTGGCGGCGCTGCGCACCTGCCTGGCATGGTGGCGGCTATATCGCCGCTGCCCGTGCTGGGCGTACCCATCAAATCGTCGAACTCCATAGACGGTTGGGATAGCATATTGTCCATTTTGCAAATGCCCGCAGGCGTGCCAGTGGCTACCCTCGCACTCAATGGCGCAAAAAACGCTGGCATTTTAGCCGCCCAAATCCTCGGCACATCGCAACCAGAAATTTTGCAAAGAATAATTAATTTCAAACTAAACTTGGAGCGTGAAGTAATGGCTAACGCAACGCTCGATGAGCTACAAATCTAACTGATTTTGCGCAGCGCATAGCTCAAAAAGCGGTGCGGCTCGTGGGTAAGGTACACGAGTTCCCAATCGTTTTTTACACAAAACTCATTTACCGCCTCCACCACGCCGTACCTAAACGTATGCCCAGGCAAGCCGAGCGTGTAGTCGTGCCCAGCAATAATGCCGTTGGATTTTACCTTATTTTTGCATATTTCCAGCTCCTGAGCCGTAGTTTCGTAGCTATGGTTGGTATCTATATACACCCAATCAAAATATTGATCGGGGAATTTGGGCAGCCAATCGGTGGAGTAGCCCCTGTGTAACTCTATTTTACCGCTCGCAATGAGTTCCCTAAACTTCACTTGTACACCCAAAGCCAACCCATCGTGGTACCGCTCTGTGTCCCAAGCATCTATCAGGTGTAGTTTTTGAGGATTGGTAATTTGCAGTATTTGCTCCGAAAAACCGCCCTTATCCACGCCCACTTCAGCTACCACGGCATTTTTGGGCATTAGTTCCAAAAAACTGGTGCGGTTGTCGAGCAAGAGCGTGTGCTGCAAGTGCTTTTTTGCAAGCGGAACAACGGGCATGGCTGCCTCTTGCGCCGCCACTACGCCTACCAAATAATGGTTGAGTTTTGTTTTAACAAACTTGGGTATCAAATTTTTGAGCATTGTACAAAATATCTTAGATAGTTATATGAAACAGTATTAAATGCAAATATATGAAAAAAAAATCATTTACAAAAAATAACATTACAAAAAAACAATACCCAATGCCACTTATCTCTTATAACTCACCTCTTTTACGGCACGCACTATTTTTTCTACGCTGGGTAGCCACGCCTCCGACAGCGGTTTGGAGTAAGGCATGGATACGTCAGAGCCATTTACACGCAAAACGGGCGCATCTAAATAATCGAACGCATCTTTTTGTATGCGGTATGCAATTTCGGAAGAAATAGAAGCAAAGGGCCAGCTTTCGTCTATGACTACGGCTCTATGCGTTTTTTTAACCGATGCCAAAATCGTTTCTACGTCCAGCGGTCTGATAGTGCGTAGGTCTATTACCTCGGCATTTATACCTTCTTTTTCCAGCTCTATGGCGGCTAAGTTGGTTATTTTCATCATTTTATTGTACGAAATCAAGGTTACATCTGTGCCTTGTTTCACTACGTTGGCTTTGCCTATGGGTATGGTGTATTCGCCGTCGGGCACTAAGCCTTTGTCGCCGTACATCATTTCCGATTCCATAAAAATAACGGGGTCGGGGTCTCTTATCGCCGATTTCAACAAGCCTTTGGCATCGTAGGCATTGCTTATCGAAATCACTTTTAGCCCAGGGCAATTGGCGTACCAGCTCTCAAAAGTTTGGCTGTGCTGCGCCGCCAGCGTACCCGCCGAGCCCGAAGGACCTCTAAAAACCATGGGGCAGCTAAACTGCCCGCCCGACATATTGAGGGTTTTGGCTGCGCCATTTATAATAGGGTCTATGGCTACCAGCGAAAAGTTAAAGGTCATAAACTCCACAATGGGTTTAAGCCCGTTCATGGCTGCGCCCACCGCAATGCCCGCAAAACCAAGCTCGGCTATCGGCGTATCTATCACACGCCTGGCACCAAACTCGGCGAGCATACCTTGGCTCACTTTGTACGCACCGTTGTATTCGGCTAC
This sequence comes from Bacteroidota bacterium, assembly GCA_043765195.1. Classification (GTDB taxonomy): domain Bacteria; phylum Bacteroidota; class Bacteroidia; order UBA7662; family JAYUJN01; genus JAYUJN01. The sequence goes on from JAYUJN010000040.1 coordinate 19,977, forward strand.
TTCTTCGCCTATCAAAAAAACACGGTCGTCGGCACGCATTTCTTCGCTCATCGCTTCTCTTAGAGCTTCTCTTATTTGTATTTCTCTCATGTTTTTCTTAGGAGTTTACCAGAATATTCGCTTGGTTTCAGCGTTTTGTTTTTTTTGCAAATTTAAACCATAAACTTCAAAAATTAAAGTGTAAAATGAAATACTTTACTATTTTCTTTCATCAATTCAGTTTATGCCTTGTTAAATTGTTTTTGAAAAGCCGCAATGTATAAAATTTTAGCCATCAACCGTTAAGTGCCTTGCGGTAAAGGCTTTCTATGCGTTGTGTTTGGGTAGCCACATTATGCTGCACATCTATTTTTTGCAGGCATTTTTGGGCTTTAACTGCTATTTGCGCCCTGTCATTCACAATTTTTATTATAATTTCCTCGAGTTGCGCTTCTATCGTTTGGCTCAATTCTTGGCGTTGTTTGTCTGTTTTGGGCGCAGTTCGGTTGTGTTCGCCCAGCGGCGCATCTATTAGCCAGCCTATTTGTGCGCTGTTTATTTCGCCAAAAGCCGTGCCATTGGTCGTAATGGCAGGGCTGCCACAAGCCTGACCCTCCAATACGGAATAGCCGTAACTTTCTTCATACGAAGGCAAGAGGGTAATATCCGTTGCTTTCAAAATTTCCATCACTTGCGCATTGTGCAAACTGCCAAACAAAAAAATATTTTTGGCGTGCTTTGCTATCACTTTTTGGGCATCTATCAGGTCTTGCTTATCGGTTTTGGAGGCATAGTCGCCGTACTCCAATTTTGAAATAATATTCAGGCGAATTGGGTAGTTTTTTTGTAGCAACCTATCAAATACACGCAAAATTTCTTTCCCTCCCTTTCGAAAAAACGCCGCTCCAACGATTGTAAAACTAATAAAATCTGGGCTGGTTGTTTTTTCAGCCAAATTTTCAATTATCAGCTTTTGGGACGGGTGAATAACCTCTATTTTGGGTAAAATGGCTTGGGCTAACTGGGCGTTGCAACGGCTTAAAATATCGGTTTGCGCATTTTTTGCAAACTCCGACATGGCTATCAAGTTTTTGCAGCTTGGGTGCGCCAGCCTTTTCAGCAACAATTGCGAATACGTGGATTTTAGGTCAAAAACGCCGTTGGCTTCGTCCCATCTGGGCAAATAATACTCAAAAGTAGTAAACCAAGGTCGGTTATTCAAACTCACTGCATTAAAAAAGTGTGCAATTTCACACTTATTTAGCCCAAAATCTTGAAAAAAGTAAGGAAAAAAAGAATGCGATTTATTAAATAATTTAAAATACAAATAGTCTGGGAACTTAAATAAGTCCACCTTTTTTTGAACCTCAAACTGCTCAAAGGGCAACTGGGCAAAGTTACGGGCTGGGTTATAGGTCAGGCTTTTGGTAGCAACGATGTGTTTTTTCACGGGTTTCTGCGTTTGCGTTCTTGGGCTATTAGGCTTAGTTCTCGGCTCATTTGCCCTGCCATAGCCGTGTTTTCTTGCGCCCTGCGTATGAGGTACGGCAAAACCGATGCCACTGGTCCGTAGGGTAGGTACTTTTGTACGTTGTAGCCAGCGTTGCTTAGGTTGTACGAAAGGTTGTCGCTCATGCCGTAGAGCTGCGAAAAACAAATGTGCGGGTGCGCCGCATTTACACCGTGTTTTTGCATGAGTTGCGTGAGCAGCTCCGTACTTTCTTGGTTGTGCGTGCCAGCGCAAATGGCTATATTGGCTATGTTTTGCACACAAAACTCGAGGGCTGCGTCGTAATCTGCATCTGTGGCGGCTTTTGTGGGCTGCATCGGGCTTGGATAGCCTAAGTTTTCGGCTCTTTTTCGCTCTTTTTCTATGTACGCACCCCGCACCAGCTTCACGCCGAGCATATAGCCGTTTTTGGTGGCGTGGCTGTGGCTCGCTTTCAAATACGCCAGCCTATCGTGCCTATATAGCTGTATGGTATTGTAAATTAGCGGCATTTTTGTATTGAATTTTTGCATCATTTCAGCCGCCAAACCGTCTATGGCGGGCTGTATCCAGCTTTCTTCGGCATCTATAAATACGGGCTGATTTATGGCTGCGGCTTTGTTGCAAATTTCTAAAATGCGTGCCTTGGCTATGTGCCAGTTTTGGGTTTCGGTGGGCGTGAGTTCGGCGTGGCTGCTTATTTTTTGCAAAAGTTCAAAACTGGCTACGCCCGTTACCTTAAATACGGCAAACCCGATGCTTTTGTCGGCTTGCGCTTTTTCTATGGTGTGTATTATTTCTTGGCAAGTTTGGTCAAATACGGCATCGCTTTCTTCGCCCTCCACGCTGTAATCCAATATCGTTCCTATGCCGTATTTTGCCAAATTATTGATGGCTACCTGGCACTCGTTTATGGTTTCGCCGCCACAAAACTGCTCAAAAATGCTTAGTTTTATAAGTTTATTGATGGGCAAGCCCGCTTTTATGCCAAATGATGCCAGCCCGCTGCCCACTTTTACCAAACTTGGCACGCTCATGAGCTTGAACAATAAAAAGGCTTTGTTCAACGCAAAATTGTTTTTGGAGGCAAAAGCAACCTTGGTGTCTAAAAAATTAATTTCGGGCATGGAATGTCATTGTATTAGGTTAGTTTTTTAACAAAAAAAAATTCGCAAAGTTTCATTTTCGGGCATTTATGGCATAAAAAATATTTTTACGCAAAAATGAACGGCTGCTGTCTGGCTTATTTAACAAAAACTGTGCTGGTTTTTGGGCAAATATCTGATAATTTATTGGTGTTTTTGTAACATTTATACCCAAAAATTTGTTTGTTTTTTACTTACACCCACCACCATGCAAAACGAACACCTTGACCTAAAAAACGATTGGTTGCAGGCAAATAACACGCCTTACATCATAGCCGGACCTTGCAGTGCCGAGACCGAGGAGCAGGTTTGGAGTACCATCACTGGCATGAAAGACCTGAACATCAATGCGATACGAGCTGGTATTTGGAAGCCTCGCACACGCCCAGGCGGCTTTGAGGGTGTGGGCGAAGTGGGGCTAAAATGGCTTGTGGAAGCCGCCGCCCACATCAAAAAACCGACGATGGTAGAAATAGCCACGCCCCAACACCTCGAAATAGCCCTAAAAGCAGGCGTGGACATGGTTTGGATTGGCGCACGCACGACGGTAAATCCTTTTTCGGTGCAAGCCATAGCCGATGCGCTGCGAGGCACAAACATAGCTGTACTGGTAAAAAACCCCGTGAACCCCGACCTAAACCTGTGGATAGGTGCGCTGGAACGGGTAAATAGGGCTGGAATTACGCAAATTGCCGCCATTCACCGTGGGTTTAGCAGCAATACAAAAACGATTTATAGAAACGAACCCAACTGGGAAATAGCGATAGAACTCAAAACCCGTTTTCCGAACCTGCCCCTAATCTGCGACCCGAGCCACATTTGTGGGCGCACCGACCTACTGCTCGAAACCGCCCAGCACGCCTACAACCTGAACTACCAAGGCGTGATGATAGAAACCCACTGCGACCCCAAAAACGCTTGGAGCGATGCCCAGCAGCAGGTTACACCCACCGAACTGGCGCAAATACTAACGGCTCTGCACCAGCGGAAACCAGACAATACGAACCAAAAAACCGACGAAATGCTCCAACATTTTAGGTCGGAAATAGACGTGATAGACCAAGAACTGGTGAACCTCATAGCCCGAAGGCTGAACGTGGTACACAACATAGGCACGCACAAAAAACTGCACAACATCGCCATTTTGCAGCCCGAGCGCTGGACGAAGGTTTTTAAAGACCGCCTCACGCAATCCAACGAACTAAAAATAGACGAAAGTTTTGTGAAGCATTTTTTTAAAATGATACACCATCAAAGTATCGAGCTGCAAACCAAAATATTTAACAATGGTAGATAATATTTTATTCGTAAAAAACGAAGCAGCATTCGGCGAAAAACTGGCAGAAATAATAAAAATACACGACCCCAAAACCCAGTTTTTTGTACTCGTGGACTCAAATACAAAAAAACATTGCTACCCAATTGTTAAGCCATTTTTGCCAAAAAACAGCTACGCAATTACCATAAAAGCAGGCGAAAAGCACAAAAATTTAGACACCGTTCAGCACATTTGGAGCGAGCTAATACGCAAAAATGCCGACCAACACGCCGTTTTAATCGTTTTGGGCGGCGGCACAGTGAGCGACGTAGGTGCGCTGGCGGCATCGCTGTACAAGCGAGGCATTAAATTTATAAACATTCCTACCACCAATTTGGCTATGACCGATGCGGCAATGGGCGGAAAAACAGCCGTGAATTTTGGTGGTTTTAAAAACACAATTGGCAATTTTTCAGAACCAGAGAAAATCGTCATTTTTACCCAGTTTTTGAGTACATTGCCAAAAAAACAACTGCTCAATGGCTTTGCCGAAACCATAAAACACGCACTTATTGCCGACGAAAATTTGTTTGAAACGCTGCAAAACACCAATATTTTTACCGAAAACGACTACATTCAAGCCTCCGCTCACATTAAGCAAGCGGTTGTAAAACAAGATTATTACGAAAAAAACATACGCAAAACCCTCAATTATGGGCATACCATTGGTCATGCCGTGGAGGGTTATTTTTTGAGTACAAAAACGCCCTTGCTACACGGCGAAGCAGTGGCGATGGGTATGGTTGTAGAAAATTTTTTGGCAGTAGAAATCGGTATTTTAAGCCAAAAAAATGCCAATACCGCCAATGATTTTATTTATAGCCACTATAAAAATGATTTTAGACCAATAAACCACGAATTAATAAAAAAATATTTAAAACAAGACAAAAAAAACAAAAACAAAATAATTTATTTTAGTTTAATAACTAAAATAGGTACATCTGTTTACAACCAAACAGCTACCGAAGCCCAGCTCCAAACCGCACTAAGCAAATACAATGCAGCCTATACCTAAGCCCAAAACAATAACATTGCCTACCTCCAAAAGTGAGTGCAACAGGTATTTGATTGTCAATGCTTTGTGTGGAAATAAAACGGAGATAGAACAAGTTTCAGAGGCAAATGATACCCAAGTTTTAAAAAACATTTTAGACAATTTAGCGCCCAATCAAACCATCGATTGCCAAGACGCTGGCACGGTTGCGAGGTTTCTTACGGCTTTTTTGGCGGTGCAGCAGGGCAGCTTTACGCTTGTGGGCAGCCCCCGCCTGCAACAGCGCCCCATCGGCATTTTGGTAGATGCGCTCAATTATTTGGGTGCAGAAATAACCTATTTGGGGCAAAACGGCTGCCTGCCCTTGCATATAAAAGGTAAAAATTTGCGCCAGTTCCGCCTAAAAATAGACGCATCTATAAGCTCGCAATACATATCGGCACTGATGATGCTCGCACCTACGCTCGAGCAAGGGCTGGAAATAAATTTGTTAAAAAAAGTAAGCTCTGAGCCGTACATTAGGCTGACGGCGCACTGTTTAAAGGCATTTGGAATAGACGTATTGCTCAAAGAAACAAAAATTACAATAAAAAACCAAGCATTTTCGCCACCCAAAACCATCACACCCGAGGGCGATTGGTCGGCTGCAAGCTATTGGTATGGGCTAGTAGGCTTGGGTTTTGTGCCTGAATTAATGATACAAAACCTATCCAACAATGGGTTTCAGGGCGATGCCATTTTACCCGAAATATTTGGCGATTTGGGTGTAAAAACAACTTATTTACCCGAAAAAAACGGCATTTTACTGACCAAAATCCCCATAAAATACAGCGTTTTTTGTTATGATTTTACGCCCTGCCCCGACCTTGCGCCCACACTCATGAGCTACTGCGCTGCACAGGGCATCGAGGCTAAGTTCGATGGGTTAGAGAGCCTGTTTATAAAAGAAAGCGACCGAGTACGGGCTATGGAAACCGAATTAACTAAATTTGGCATAAAAATGCGCTTAGAAAACTCGGTTTTATACATAAACGGCGACCAAAAGTTGGTGAGCAACCAAAAAACAATTGAAGTTGGTACGCACCACGACCACCGAATCGCCATGGCGATGGCGTTGTGGCTGGCAAAAGGCTACAAAATTTTGTTTGAGGACAAAACAGTGGTAGCGAAATCCTACCCTAATTTTTGGGAACACTTACTATATGCGCAGCAATAAATTAATTGCATTGATTTGTGCCAAAAAAATGGTTACTTTGCAGTCGCTAATATTTATTTTTACCAAGAATGTCGTTAAAAAATACCATTTTAAAAAAACACGCCCAGCACCGCTACCCACAGTATTTGTTTGGTAAGGCGGCGCAAGACATCGCCACAACGCACAAAACGCAGTTTAAATTGAGGGAAATAAAGATTTTAGATGCTCCCTGCGGCACGGGCGAAACCACCTACCACCTGGCGCAGGTGAATGGCAGCACCGTAACGGGCATAGATGCGTGGGAGCCTTACTTGGCGCAGGCAAATAGCGATTTTGGGGCTGCACCCAATGTTTATTTTTATAAACAAGATATTTTTGAACACCTAAAAACTTTTGTTGGTTTTTATGACGTGATAAACATCATAAATTCGTTATTTTTGTTTAAAGAAGCCGAAAAACTCTTAATGATTGCAAAGAAAAGCCTGACTGAAAACGGAAAATTGGTGGTAATAATACCAAATACAGAAAGCCAGAATTTTTTGGACTTTCAAAAAAACGATGCCAACAAAACCAATAAATCTGTTTATACCCGAGAGCAAATTGTGGTTTTGTTTGAGAAGTGTGGCTTTGAAATCGCTCATTTACAAGGACTTGCCTATACCTCGCACGTGGTGGGTACGCCTTTTCAGCAAAAACTATCGATAGCAAAAGATTATTTTTTGCTGGTGAAAGATGCGCTACAAAAAACCAAAGGCACTCGCCCACCGAGTTATTGGTTGTTTGTGCTTACCCAAAACAATAAAAAATAAGCCTTAAATAAATGTTTTAAAGAGCCGCTACCCAACTTTTTGTTTTTTCTTCTCGTTTGGTATCATAACGAGTGCATACATATTTGTACCGTTAGGTTTTAAGGTTAGGTTAATGAGAAGCCCCACGCAGTGGGGCTTTTATGTTTTGGGAGTTTTATACGTTTTTTTGTTTGGGAAATAAAAAATATTTTGCGCCATTGTGGGAAAATGGCGTTTTTGGGTTGGTCGTTTGCAGCGGGAGAGACGCGATTAATTGCGTCTGTACGTAATTCGTTCGGAAAATTGCGTAGTCTGTGCGTTATTTTGGTGGAAATATGATATGAGACAAGGCAGTGCCTTGTCTCTACAAATAACAACGACAATGTAGAGACAAGGCACTGCCTTGTCTCCGCAACCGTGCCTTGCCTCTACAAATAACAAAAAAAATAAACGAAATATCGTACAGACCTTGCAATGCAACGTCTGTACGGAATTATGGTAAAATGCAATGGCTGGCGTGAGACGTTCTAATAGAACGTCTCTACAATTTTGAAATAATAACAAAAAAAATAAACAAAATATCGTACAGACGTTGCAATGCAACGTCTGTGTGAAATTGTGATGGAAAATATTGCAACACTTCTGGCAAAATTATTGTTTATATGCCATGCCACCCAACCCTTGTAGGTATTCCCTCGTAATAAAAACAGAAAATAGCCTTATTACCGAACCTAACTAAACTTTGCAAAACCCAACAGATGATATCATTTTAGGCTGCATTAACCAACAAAGACGTGCGCAAAACACACTCTACAACCAGTTTCACTCGGTTTTATTAAGTGTGTGCTACCGCTATGTGCGCTCCGAAGACGAAGCTGTAGCCTTGATGAACTTGGGTTTTCTCAAAATTTTGAACAATATGGAACGCTACAATACCGAGCTATCGTTTGTGGCTTGGGCAAAAAGGATAGTGATAAACACAATAATAGACGAATTTCGCAAAAATAAAAACCACAGAGAGCAAATAAAATACCAAGAATTTGAGGATTTTCACGACTATGCTGGCTTGGTGGACTTTAATTTTGCGGACAAAAACATAGATGCGGAGCAAATTCACGGCTTTATAAACCAACTGCCAAACATAAGCAAACAGGTGTTTAACCTAAGCGTGATAGACGGCTACACGCACATAGAAATAGGCAAAATGCTGGGCATTGCCGAAGGAACATCAAAATGGCACTTATCTTTTGCAAGGAAATTTTTAATAGAAAAAATAAATAAGTTAAACGATAACTTAAAAACAAAAACGGCATAATACAATGAATAATTTTGAAAATATAGACGACTTTTTGAGGCACAAACTAAGCCAAAGCCAGATTGAGCAAAAAGCCTGGCACTGGGAAGCCGCAGAAAAACTAATAGACAACCAAGAGCGAAAAAAACGCCTCGGCTGGTGGGTACTTACCGTAGCCCTACCCCTCATGCTCGCCCTGCCCCTACTCACGGGCAACAGCTACGCAAGCAAACAAACAGCACGCTACACCCAAAACACAGCCAAACTAAGTGGCTTGGCGCAAGGTAAAATTTTGTACAAAGCACTAACCCAAAAATATAAAAACTCAAAAACACAAAACACAAATATCGTAGAAAGCGAAACAAAAGACCAATATTTGGGTTTAAATGGGGTAAAAACACCCAGCTTCGCCGAGGCATTTGCACAAAAAACGACTTTAAACAACCAAAACAACGCAACCACCAACGCCAACGATTTGGTAAATTTAGAGCGCAACGGGCTTTTAACCGCAATGAAAAAATTTGCCCCAAAAGCCATAGAAAACACCACCGAAACAGCAAACATTGCCACGGCTACCTTGGCACAAAACACGCCCATTTTACCAAAAATAAATACCAGAAACTCAGCCATAAGCCACCAATTGCTGGCAGAAGTGGGCAGCAACTACTGGCGCAAAACACTGGCTATAAACGAAATAGACACCACCAACCGCCAACACATTGCGCCGCACATTGCCCTGAAATACAACCTAAAAATAAACAAAATAATACTAAGCACGGGCGTGGGCTACACCACCCAAAGCCTGCACGAGCCTACCCAAACCGCCAACCAAACAAACTATGGCTTTGGTTTTACGCAAAACAGCTACCAAATTAAAAATACGAAGCAGCACCAACTGACCATACCGATTTTGATAGGCTACGAAATACTGCCAAAACACCAAATTATGGCTGGTATGAGTGTGCAAAAAACGCTGGTTTCGAAGTATGAAGTGGCGCAAAACCAGCTAAACAGCCTCGCTGGCTTGGGTAGCACCACCCAAACCAACGAATACCTAAGCACCAGCAGCCCGAGCATTGGCGCAAACAAAACCCAAATGGCGGGCATGGCACGCTACCAAGTGCAAGCCACGCAGCGTTTGGCGGCTTATATAGAGTACCAAAAATCGTTTGGAAAACCAACGCAAGCCATCGGCGGCGGCGTACAATTTTTTATAAACAAATAATATTTATGTACAATCCATCAGAAAAATACGAGAAAAAAGCAAAAAATGTGTTCAAAAACCCAGCTATGGCACTCTTTTGCGCCGTAATAGGCACTTTTTTTCTTTGTAATTGCAGCCACGAGCTTCCCGATAGCGACGAAGGCACGCCCGTTTTTACTGCCAACGGAATGCTAAACAACAATACCCTGAACATAGAAGCAGGCAGAAACGGCTACTATTTATACACCCAAAAAACCTTGGGCGCAGACAGCATATACAGTTTTGTGGGCAGTTTTAAGCGCACCAACGCCGACAGCAGCCACGGCATTTTGCGCATAGAACTAAGGGATTATAAAAAAAGAACGCCCAACGAACCCATTGACATAGAAAAGGCAAGCGAGCCAAAAATGTACTATTTTCGCAACAGCAACTCCGCCACAGCCAACGGTAGCCTGCTAAAATTTATTGCAGAACCCATGGGCGTGCCGCCGTTTAGCTACGCCTGGAACTTTGGCGACGGGCAAACCTCCACCGATGCCAACACCACCCACCGATTTACGTACTCGGGCAACCACCAAGTGCAGCTTGTGGTGCGTGATGCCCAAAACAGGGTGCAAAACCTGAGCAATCCCATTTATGTGCCGCCCACGTACAACGTGTGCAGCGGAAATTTTTCGCACAACCGCACCAACGACCGCACCTTTGATTTTGAGGCAATGCCCACGCCCGACATGATTTGCACAAACATAAGGTGGGATTTGGGCGACGGCAATAGTGTGGTAAACAACCAATATTTTACGCAGCACACCTACCAAAAAGAAGGCGTTTATTACGTAACCATGACCATGACTTTGCGAAACCCAGCCGACAGCACGGCTGCGCCCTGCCTCGTTTCTGTATCAAAAAAGGTGGTAACCGCCAGCGTAAATGCCGCAGGTTTGGGCTTTAATTATGTGAGCGGCTACGCCCCCACCAATCAAAATTTATCTACAATCGCCATTTATTACACCGACCAAAATGGCGAAACGTACAGCAGCGTCATGGGTTTGCAGCCGCAATGGAGCAACTTTACCATAGAAAAAACCGAGGGCTATCGGATAAACGAAAACGGCAAAGCCACCCAAAAAATAAAGGCAAATACCAATTGTAGGCTCTTTGGAGACAATGGGTACATAGATTTTAAAAACGCCGAACTAAACTTTGGCGTGGCGTACTAAACCCAAACGCAACTCAATTCAGAGCCGATAAATCCACGGCTACCACCTTAGAAACGCCCTGCTCTATCATCGTAATGCCGTACATCACGTCCGTAGTGGTCATGGTTCGTTTGTTGTGGGTAACGATGATAAACTGCGAATCTTTGGAAAAATCCTTGATAATGTTGTTGAACTTATCGATGTTGTTGTCGTCTAAGGGCGCATCTACCTCATCAAATATACAAAAAGGCGCTGGTTTATACAAATAAATGGCAAAAAGCAAAGCCGTAGCCGTCAGGGTTTTTTCACCGCCCGAAAGCTGGTTTATGGTCAGCGGTCGTTTGCCTTTGGGGCGGGCAATGATGTTTATGTCGCTTTCCAAAATTTCGTTCGGGTTGGTAAGCACCAAATCGCAGGCATCATCTTGGGTAAAAAGGCTGCGAAAAACCCGTTGAAAGTTGTCTTTTACCTGCACAAAAGTTTGGGTAAAGCGCAAAGTTGCCTCCACGTCTATTTCCGCAATGGTATCCAGCAAAATTTGGCGGGCATTCAAAAGGTCGTTGCGCTGCTCGTCTATAAACGTATAGCGCTCCGTAGCCTCGTGGTAGGCTTCTATCGCCAGCGGATTGATAGCCCCAAAACCCTCAATTTTGGTTTTTAGTTGCGCCAAACTTTTGCGCACGTCCGCCTCGTTTTGGGTAGAAACTGGCAAATAAGTGCTAAAACTGCGGGCATCTACCTCAAACTCCACCGCCAACCGCTCGAGCATACTGGCTTTTTGCAGTTTCAGCTCTGCGCTTCGGTCCTTCATTTGAGTTACCACCTCATCGAGGTTGTCTCGCTTGGTGCGGAGCTGGCGCACATCGGTTTCCGCCTGCTCTATCTCGCCACGCTGGGCATAATACACCTGCTCTATCTCGCCCAAAGCCGCCTCCATCGCCTGCTTTTGTTCGTACATTTCCAGCAAATTATCGTCCGTCAAATCCGTTTTAGACAGTTGCACCTGCGTATCTTCGTCTATTTTCGCGAGCGTTTGCACGTGCGTTTCTATCCTTTGCGCCGCTTGTTTTTGCTGGCTTTCGTTAAAAAAAAGCTCCCGCTCTATGCCGTTCAATTTGTTGCTCACCTGCAAATACTTAATATTCGCAACATTAAAAGCCTCCGAACTGGTTCTAAAATCATTTTCTGCCCGCTCAAAGGCAGCCAATCCTTCGCTTTGCACCAGCAAAAACGACGTTTTATGCGCCTGCTTTTCGGTCAGTTCTGCCTGTTCCCTATCCAAAACTTTGGTTAGTTCCGCTTGCTTTTGGTTCAGCTCATTTTTTCTACCAAAGAGCGAGTTCATAAATCCCTCAAACTGCTCTTGCTTCGTTTTTACCTTCGTAAATTCGGTGTTTAGCTGGTTTATTTTTTGCTGACAACGCTCTATAATTTGTTTTTTATGGCTGTTTTTTAGCTGAATGAGGTCGTTTTGTAGGCTCAACTGCTCTGCTTTAAGCCCAGCATTTTGTAGCTCCAAAGCATCTATGTCGAGTGTTAGTTGGTCTAAGTTTCGTTTTTGCCCCAGCCTTTTACCTTCAAATGCACCCACCGAGCCGCCGCCAATTTTTTGGCTGTTGCCCGCAATCCGACCGTTTAAAGCTACAAAAACACGGTTTTCATTGCCAGTTTTGTGCATGTGCTGCTCAAAATCTGCCTCATTTTCCACCAAAAAAACGTCTTTGAGCAAAAAATCAAACAGCGGCTTGTATTGCTTTTCGCAAGACACAAAATGGCTAATTTCTTGCTCTTTCAAAACCCTGTTTTCAACCGCTGCGTAGCTTTCGGCTATAAAAAAGTTGGCTTTGCCTTTTTTCTCATCGTTCAGCAATGCAATGGCTTGAATGGCTTCGCCTGCGTTATTTACCACAAAATAATTCAAAAAAGGCTCTAAAACCGCACTCAAAGCCACTTTGTAAGCATCTTCACAGCTTATTACATCGGCGAGTATTTGCGGATTTTGCGCCCAAGTGTTCTTTCGCTTCAAAAATTTGAGCGCATCTGGGTAGCCCTCCATGTTCTCTACCAAACTTTTTATGAGGCGCAACTCGTTGCGCTTTGCGTCCATATTTCGGTTTATTTCGGCTAACTTTTGTCGGTTTTCGTCCAGCTTTTGGTTTTTTTCGTCGGTGGCGGCGTGTAGCTGCGTTTCTTGCTCGAGATAAGTTTCCAGCAAGTCGGTTTGCGCCTCTATTTCTATTTCTAAATCGGTGAGCAGCAGCCCGAACTGGCTTAGTTCTTGGGTTCGGCTGTTCTGCTCCGTATCCGACCTTTGCAGCTCTTGGTTCACGGCATCGAGCTGAATGGTGTTTACGGCAATGCTTTTTTCGAGCGCAAAAACCACCCGCTGCACCTCCGCCAACTGTTGCTGGGCGTGGTCTTGGCTTTGTTTGAGTTCTAAATAGTTGTTTTGCGCCAGCTCACGCTTGTTTTTTTGAAACTCCATCGCCGACTGGTCGGCACTTACCGTAAAATTTTCTACATCAAAGGCATCTTGCAGTTGCTCCTGCTTTTGTTTAAACGAACTGTAATCGTCGTTGTCTCTTTCAAGTTGTTGGTTTACAAGCGTTTTGCGTTCGTATAGCAAGCGCAGCGTTTCACTTTTTAGCCGCTGGTCGCTCTCTATCCTACGAATTTCGTTCAAAAACTCATTGGTTGCTTTTTGGCGAGAACTCAGCAGTTTTTCATGGTTTAGCAACGCCAGTTTTTGGCTTTCGCTCTTGGCTTCCGTTTGCTTTATTTGGGCAGAAATAGCCATTTTTTGGTCAGCTTGCCCCTGCTCGTCCGCTATTAATTTGTCCAGCACATCTCTAAAACCCTGCATTGTGTAGTAAGCCGCATCTAAACTAAGGGTTTTGTATTCGGACTTCAACTGGTAAAATTGCTCGGTTCTTTTGGCTTGCTTTTTTAGGGTTTCTACGTTTTTTGTAATCTCAAAAAGCAAATCTTCTATGCGCTCCAAGTCCGACTCTGTATCTTTTAGCTTGCTTAATGTCTCTTTTTTGCGGGTTTTGTACCTCGAAATGCCCGATGCCTCCTCAAACAACGCACGGCGAGAACCGTCTTTGTCGTTCAAAATATCGTCAATCATTTTCAGCTCAATAATGGCATAGCTATCGCTGCCTATGCCCGTATCCAAAAACAGGTTTGTGATGTCTTTCAGCCTACAATTTACGCCATTGAGTTGGTAGCCGCTCTCGCCCGTGCGGTAGAGGCGGCGGGTTATTTTCACCTCCGTAAATTCGGTGGGCAATATGTTTTTTGTGTTCTCAAAAGTGAGCGATACCTCCGCCAAATTGGCTGGTTTGCGCTTGCTTGTGCCGTTAAAAATGATGTTTTCCATCTTATCCGAGCGCAAAGCCCGAGTTTTTTGCTCGCCCAGCACCCAGCGCATGGCATCTACCACATTGCTTTTTCCGCAGCCATTCGGACCCACAATGCCCGTTACGCCCTTATCAAAATGAATTACTGCTTTGTCGCCAAAGCTCTTAAAACCTTTTATTTCTATGTTTCTAAGCTGCACTATAAATTGGTTGTTTTGTACTAAATAAAATCAAATAAAGGGCAAAAATAACCATTTTAGTAAAATACTTATACCCATTTTGTTTTTATTTTTAATTTATAAATAGAAATTTGTAACTTTGTAACGTTACACACGTTTTTTAAAAAAACAGTCCTTCAGCCCAAACATTTTCGCCATTTGGTTCGTTTTGGTTTTCAGAAACTTGGTTTTCGCAAAAAGCAATTTATCAAACACAAAGCATGAAACAAATAAAAGCGGGAGAAATGCTCTCTACCATAAACGACCCCAAAGACCTACGCAAGTTAGCACCCGAGCAGCTCACGCAAGTGTGTACCGAACTCAGGCAGTTTATCATCGATACCGTTTCCATCAATGGCGGGCATTTTGGGGCAAGTTTGGGCGTGGTAGAGCTTACTGTGGCACTGCACTACGCTTTTGATACGCCATACGACCAGCTCGTGTGGGACGTGGGGCATCAGGCTTACGGGCATAAAATCCTCACCGAGCGGCGCAATATTTTTCATACCAATCGGTTTTACGGCGGACTTAGCGGCTTTCCCAAGCGCAGCGAAAGTGCCTACGATACCTTTGGTGTGGGGCATAGCTCTACCTCCATTTCGGCGGCGTTGGGCATGGCAGTAGCCAGCAGGCTAAAAGGCGAAAACGACCGCCAGCACATCGCAATCATCGGCGACGGCGCTATGACAGCGGGCATGGCTTTTGAAGCAATGAACCACGCAGGCATCGAAAACTCCAATATTTTGGTGATTTTAAACGACAATTGCATGAGCATAGACCCCAACGTGGGCGCACTCAAAGCATACCTCACCGACATTACCACTTCGCCCACCTACAACAAACTCAAAGACGAAATTTGGACTACACTGGGCGGCTTGGGTAAATTGGGTAAAAAAGCCCAAAAATTAGCCTCCAAACTCGAGCAGGGCGTAAAATCTGCGGTGCTTCAAAAAGGAAATTTGTTCGAATCGCTGAAATTTAGGTATTTCGGACCCATAGACGGACACGATGTAAACCACCTCGTGGAAGTGCTAAACGACCTAAAAAATATACCTGGTCCCAAACTTTTGCATTGCGTAACGGTAAAAGGCAAGGGATTTTCGCTCGCAGAACAAGACCAAACCCTGTGGCACGCACCAGGGTTGTTTGACAAAGTAACGGGCGAAATTTACAAAAAAACACACGATACACCCCAAGCACCCAAATACCAAGATGTGTTCGGGCATACCATTGTAGAGCTTGCCGAAAAAGACCCACGCATTGTGGGCATCACGCCTGCCATGCCCTCGGGCTGCTCGCTGAACATTATGATGAAAGCCATGCCGCACCGAGCATTTGATGTGGGCATAGCCGAGCAACACGCCGCTACCTTTGCCGCAGGGCTGGCTACGCAGGGCATGGTGCCGTTTTGCAACATTTATTCGTCGTTTATGCAGCGTGCCTACGACCAAGTAGTACACGACATTGCCCTACAAAACCTACCCGTAATACTGTGCTTGGATAGAGGCGGGCTGGCTGGTGCCGACGGACCTACGCACCACGGAAACTTCGACTTTGCGTACTTCCGCTGCATACCAAATATGGTGGTGAGCGCACCCATGAACGAACAAGAACTGCGCAACCTCATGTACACCGCCACGCTGCACGGGGCACCGTTTAGCATCAGATACCCACGGGGCGAGGGCGTGATGCCGCAATGGCGCACACCGCTCGAGCTTATAAAAGTAGGCACGGGGCGCAAAATTAAAGATGGCAACGACATAGCCATTTTGACCATAGGCACGGCGGGCAACTTAGCCACAAAAGCCATAGCAGAGCTACAAAAATCGGGCTACGACCCAGCACACTACGATATGCGTTTTGTAAAACCACTGGACGAAGCCATGCTCCACGAGGTTTTTTCCAATTACCAAAAAGTAATAACCATAGAAGATGCAAGCATCGTAGGCGGTTTTGGTAGCGCCATTGTGGAGTTTGCAGCCGCAAACCAATACCACGCCAGCATAAAACTACTGGGTATCCCCGACCTATTTATAGAACACGGCACGCCCGATGAGCTTTATAAAGAATGTGGATTTGACCCAAACAGCATCGCAGAAGCCGTAAAATCAATGGTAAACGAACCAGTGCTGGCTTAGTTTTTAATGAAAATTACACTGGTACAGGTAGGCAAAACCACCGAAAAATACATAGAAACTGGCATAGCCGAATACGCAAAACGCCTTCAAAAATACGTTATACTCGACACAAAAACCGTTGCATACCTAAAAAATGCAGCGGTTTTGAGTACAGATGAGCTAAAAAAGCAAGAGGGAGCGCAAATACTCAAATTGTTCAGCCCAAAAGATTTTGTAATTCTGCTGGACGAAAGCGGCGGCAGCTACAACTCCGTAGCCTTTGCGGCGCAAGTAGAAAAGTACATGGTGCTGGGCAACGCAAATATTTTTTTTGTAATCGGGGGTGCGTATGGTTTTTCGCCCGCCATGCTCGAGCGGGCGAGCGCACGGGTGTCGCTGTCGCCGCTCACTTTTTCGCACCAGCTTGTGCGCTTGGTGTTTATGGAGCAGCTATATCGGGCGTTTAGCATCTTAAACCACCAGCCCTACCACCATCAATAAACCTTTTTTCCTTTTTGTAGCCAGATGCCCCAAGTGCGGTTGTAAGCGTGTACATTTTCGGTTTCGCCTGCATTGTTATACACCTTGCCGCCCGCATTTTTCCACTCAAATATGCCGCCAACCAAGTTTTTCACATTGGTATAACCCGCTTTTTGGAGCTGCTCGCTTACTTTTTCGCTGCGGTAGCCCACCGAACAATACACAATAATGGGTTGGTCTTTGGGCGTATTTTGGGGCAGCCTACCCAAATCAAAATCATTGAAACCCACAAACACACTGTTTTTCAGGTGGCTAACCTTGTACTCGGCACTGGTGCGGGCATCGAGCAGCAGCGCATTTGGGCTTGCTTGCGCATCCTTCACCGAGGTTTCGGCGACCGTATGCCCGAGCAGGGTTTTGAGCATGGCTGAGTATGCGCCATTTTGCACTTGCCCTTTGCCGCAACTCGGAAAAAGACAAGTAAGTAAACTAAATAGCATAAAACTACGTTTGAGTTGTGATTTCATAAGCAACATAAATAAGTACAAATGTACAAAATAAATCCGTTTTTAGCAATTATTCTCTTTTGTTTTGGGTGCAACAATGATGCCAGTACGCCCAAGCCTACCGCCTACCCAAGGCTCGACTTGCCAGTACAAAAGTACCAAAAAATGGCGGCGGATTGTCCATACACCTTCGATGTTTCTACCATAGCCAACATAACCCATGCGCCCCAAGCCAATGCGCCAGCTTATTGGTACAACATAAACTATGCCAACCAGCAAGCCGTTATTTACCTGACTTACAAGCCTTTAAGCTCCAAATTAGAGCTTATTAGGGCTACCGAAGATGCGCACAAACTCACTTTTAAACACACCGTAAAAGCCAGTGCGATAGAAGAAAGTTTTATCAATAAAAAAGAAAACCGTGTATATGGCATTTTGTATGATGTAGCGGGCAATGCGGCTTCGCCCATTCAGTTTTTTGTAACGGATAGCAACCGCCATTTTTTGAGTGCTGCGCTTTATTTTAATGCCTCGCCCAATGCCGACAGCATAGCGCCCGTGGTGCAGTATTTTAAGCAAGACATTATGCAGCTCATCGACAGTTTTGAGTGGCGAAATTAGGTTTTTTGCTTTTTCTTTTTGGCGGCTGGAAACAGCACATTGTTTAGTATAAGCCTGTATCCTGGCGAGTCGGGGTGCAGCGCAAGGTCGGTGGGCGGCTCGCCTATTTGGTGCTGGTAGTCTTCGGGGTCGTGTCCGCTATAAAAAGTCCACGTGCCTTTTCCGAACTCACCGTGTACGTAGCGGGCTTCGTTTAGCACTTTGTTTTCGCCCATTACGAGTACTTCGGAGCGCAAATAGTTTTTGTTGAAAGCGGTTGTTTGCCCATAAAAACCCTTTACGATTTGCTCGTGGTTTTGGCAAAGCATGGTGGGCACGGGGTCCCATTTTGCCGAAAACTCAAACAAAGAAAAAAAATCGTTGGGTTCGGTAACACGCCTTGTGTTGGATACATCGATGGTGGAATGCTCGTATTCGTAGGGATTTTGGCTTAGGGTGAAGTCTTTGAAGGCAAAGGTTTTGCTAAAATCCAACATTTTGTTGTAATTGGGCGTAACGCCATCGCCATCGAACATATTTTCGCAAATATCCAAGCCCTCGGAGGCAAGCGCAATGTCGTAGGTATCGGCAGCACTGCACATGGCGAACAAAAAGCCGCCGCCAGCCGTAAAATCCCTAATTTGTTTGGAAACCGAAAGTTTGAGCTGCGAAACCTTAGAAAAACCCCATTTTTTTGCCATCATTTCGTTTTCGGCTACCTCGGCTTTGTACCAAGCTGCGGTGCGGTAGCCAGCATAAAACCTGCCGTATTGCCCCGTAAAATCCTCGTGGTGCAGGTGCAGCCAATCGTATAAAGGCAGTTTGCCCTGCATTACTTCGTCGTCAAACACGATTTCGTAGGGAATTTCGGCGTAAGTAAGTGCCAAGGTTACGGCATCGTCCCATGGTTGTTTGGTTTTGGGTGAATAAACGGCGATTTTGGGCATTTTTTCCAGTTTTACCAAGTCCATATTTACGTCGGGCTGTGCCATGGCTCGCAAAATTCCGTTGTACGCCGCATCGGTAACCACGGCGTAGCTCACGCCACGTATGCGGCACTCGGCTTCCACATTTACATTTTGAACGATGCCAAAACTGCCGCCCTCATAGTTCAGCAGCCAATCCACCTCCACGCCACGCTGCAAGCACCAATAGGCAATGCCGTAGGCTTTCAGGTGGTTGCTTTGGTTGGCGTTCATTTCTAAAACGAGGTGCGAGCCAAATAGCTGTGCGCTGCTATAAAAAAAAAGTATGGATAATATAAGTAGGTATTTTTTCAATATTTGGTGGTTTAAAACACAAATATAACGCATTGGTGGGCTAAAATGGTGCATTCGTATTTTTTTTACAAACATTTAACAGCTACTTTTTATCTTTGTGGCTCGTTAAAATAGGTGTAATTGTAGTGCGCAAGCATTTTGGCTTAATTTTTGCTAAAATGATTACATTGTTAAATCCATAAATTATTATTTCCATTATGTTTCATTTTTTTAAAAAGACGCTTGTACTTGCCTTCGCTTTGGTTGCATTGCAAGGTGTGAATGCGCAAGCGCAAACTTTTCCAGGTTCGCCCCTCAGAACCATCGCCAACATTACCAGCGAAGATGCCAACGGCGTAGCCGACTCACTCAATGTTCAATGCCAGATTTTGGGCGTGGTAACCAGCATTGATTTTATAAACAGTACTTCACTTGGTTTTGCCATTTCGGATACGAGCAGCAAGGCTGGCGTTTTGATATTTACGGCTCTATCTGAACCTAATTTTGGTTATACGCCGATTATCGGCGACTTTTTGAACATAAAAGGCAAGGTGATACAAGACAAAGGTCTGATATTTTTTCAGGCATCGGGCTTGACTAAATTGGGTACGACCATGCCGCCGAGCCCGATTGTGGTTTCTCGCCCGAGTGCCAGCACCGAAAGCGATTTGGTGGCTATAAACAACCTACAATTGCTCAACCCTGCGCAATGGCCCAGCAGTTTGGGCGGACCAGATGCCACGGTTTTTGCTACAAATGGCGTGGATAGCGTAGAAATACTGATAGATGCCGACACGGATATACACGGCACTTTGCCCCCAACGGGCATTTTTCATCTCATTGGCATTGGCGGTCAGCGTGATTTTAATTTCCCTTACTTGGGCAATTACCGCATTTTGCCACGTTTTACGGGCGATATAAAGACTGGTTTTGGCGTTGGTAGCAATGAAGTTGTAGCCATGAATGATTTTAAGCTGTATCCAAATCCGTTTAAAAACAATTTATTTATAAAAACCCAAACCAGCGAGCCATACCAAATATCTATTTCGAATATTTTGGGGCAAGAAATGCTAAAAAGCACGCTACAAAACAATGCAAATATAAGTACTTCGGAGTTTGCGCAGGGCGTTTATGTGGTTCAAATAACCCGTAACGGCAAAACCCAGACTTCGAAACTAATATGCGAATAATTACACCTATCATGAACGCCCCCAAAACGCCTTCGGCGTTTTGGGGGTTTTTTTTTCTTAATTTTTTCTCAATCATGTTGGCATTTTCACTCTACAACCAAGGCACAGAGGCGGGCATAGACGAGGCAGGCAGGGGTTGCTTGGCTGGTCCGGTGGTGGCGGCTTGCGTCATTTTACCACAAAATTTTGACATTGGTATATTAAATGACTCCAAAAAACTTACCGAAAAACAGCGCACCAACGCCGAAAAAGCCATAAAAGCCATAAAAGCCCAAAGTATATGGGCGATTGGCTGCATAGACAACCATCGAATAGACGAAATAAACATTTTGAACGCCACCTTTGAAGCTATGCACTTAGCCATTTTGGGGCTGAACGCCCAGCCTGACTTATTTGTAATAGACGGCAACCGCTTTAAAACCAAACTAAACATAACGTACAGTTGCCAAATAAAAGGCGATGCCCGATTTGCGCACGTGGCGGCGGCGAGCATACTCGCCAAAACCCACCGAGACGCACTGATGCAGGAAGCCGACAAGGCTCACAGCCTCTACAATTGGGCAAAAAACAAAGGCTACGGCACTTTGGAACACCGAAAAACCATAGCGGCACACGGGTTTTCGCCGCTGCACCGCCAAACTTTTGCATGGAACAAAGGGCTGTAAAAGCCCTACAAATAAAACTTAATGATAATTACGGCAAGCGCAAAAAGAAACATGATGATGGAAATACGGTTGATGCCGTGCATCATTCTTAAATTCACATTTTGCGACTTGTGTTTGCCCCGAAAAACGTCTATAAAATATTTGAACATCTTTATTTTTACTTGAAACTGTTGGCAAAAATAACAAAAATAAATTGAAAATGTTTGTGTATTTTTGTTTCTAAAATAAATTTAGCCATGTACGTAGCCAAAATAGACGAAAACCAAGTTTTTGAGATAAAACTGACCGAAAAGCAAATTTTGGTGAACGACCAGCCATTTTCTGCCGATTTTTGCACAATTGACCCAAAAAACCTGCACATTTTGCATGAAAATAAAGGTTATAGCGTAAAAATTTTGAGCCAAGAGGGCAATTTGGTGCGGCTAAAAATAAACGAACAATACTACGAAGTAACCGTACAAGACGAATTGGAGCAACAATTGGCAAAAATAGGCATAAACCCGAACGCCGACAAAAAAGCCAACGAACTCAAATCGCCGATGCCAGGCATGGTGCTGCGCCTGCTCGTGGGCGTGGGCGACAAGGTGCAAAAAGGCGACTCGCTCATCGTGCTGGAATCCATGAAAATGGAAAACATACTCAAAGCCACGGGCGAAGGCACTGTATTGGCGGTGTGCTGCACAGCGGGAAACACCGTGGAAAAGGGCGAAATCCTTTTAAAATTCGGCTAAATAGCAAACATTTTTTCGGCATTTTCTGTGGTTATTGCGTCTATTTCTGCGAGGGTTTTTCCGTAAATTTCCGCTACTTTTTGGGCTATAATGCCCAAATAGCCCGACTCATTGCGCTGCCCACGGTGAGGCACGGGCGCAAGGTAGGGCGCATCAGTTTCCAGCACAATATGCTGTAAATCAATGGATTGCAGGACATCGCTCAACCCAGATTTTTTGTAGGTAACCACGCCCCCGATGCCCAACAAAAAGCCATAGCTTATCAGCTCCTGCGCCTGCGCCACGCTGCCCCCAAAACAATGCAGCACGCCCCTACATTTGGGGTTCGCACCGTACTTTTGCAGCACGCCCAAAATCACCTCAAAACCCTTGCGGCAATGTACCGAAACCGCCAAATTATAATCCATAGCCCACTGCAACTGCGTTTCAAAAGCCATTTTTTGCAGCTCGAGCGTATCTTGTCGCCAGTGGAGGTCGATGCCGATTTCGCCCAAACCACAAAAACTGCGGCTTTTCAGCCAAGTTTCCACCGTTTTTAGCTCCGCATCTACCGTTTCCGGCAGCACATAGCACGGGTGCAGCCCCATCATAGGCAGGCAATGCACCCCAAACTGCCGCTCCACCTCCAACATAGGCGCTATCGAACTGGTATCGATGTTGGGCATGAGCATCTTTTTTACGCCGCAAGCCACCGCTTTGGCTATCATTTTTTCCCTATCCGCCGCCAATTCTTCGGCATACAAATGGGTATGTGTGTCTATCATTTTTTTGTTTTAAATATTCAAATACAAATTATTCATCTTTTTTGCCAGCAATTCACCATCAAATTGCAGCAATTGCGCCTCAAAATGTTGGGTAAACAAAGCCTTATTATCTCTATTTTTTAGCAAAAAATCAATTTTAGAAGCCATTTCATCTACATCATCGGGGTCAAAATACAAATTTTTATTGCCCAAATCGCCCAAAACCTCTGGAAACGACGAAACGCCCGAAGCCAAAACGGGTACACGGCTTGCCATCGCCTCCAAAATGGGTATACCAAAACCCTCGAAAATACTCGGATTTACCACCCCGATACAAAGCTGATAAAATGCAGGAAAATCCGAAAATTCCACAGCATTAAATATTCTAACATTGGGCATTTTTTGCGCAGCCACATAGCGCTCTACCTCCAACTGGTACGCCGTTTTGTTGCCCAAAAGAACCAAATCCACCTCGCTGCCCACGTTTAATTGGTGCATGGCTTTAACCAAATTGAGCTGGTTTTTTCGGGTGGCTATGCTGCCCACGCACAGCAAAAATGGCTTGTGCAGCCCATATTTTTGTTTGGTTTGGCACAAAACCTCGAGCGGCAACACTTGGCTAAACTGGGCGTGGCAGCTCTGGTAAACCACATCAATTTTTTGGGGCGCAGTACCAAAAAAATGCACAATATCTTGCTTGGTTTGCTCGGACGTAGCCACAATTTTATGCGATTTTTTTAGGGCATAGCCCACTTTTTTTTTGTATATCAGCGCATCTATCGGGTTGTAAGTGTGCGGATACCTCAAAAAAATAAGGTCGTGTATCGTTACCACAGACTTTGTGCGCTTGGGCAAAACCAAGGGAATTTCGTTGCTTAAACCGTGAAAAATGTCTATATTGTCATAATTTAGGGCATTTTTTATAAAATAACTCCTCCAAAGGCTCGGCATCTTTTTGGCTAAAAATCCATTAAAACCCTGCAAAGACGCAGCTTGCGGGTGGCGAGCATCGTAGAGAAAATACTCGTTTTCGGCGCAATGTTTTTTGAGACCATCTACCACAAAACGGCTATAATTGCCCAGCCCAGTGCGGTTGTAAAAATAACGCTTTGCATCAAAAGCTATGTTCATTGCTAAAAATTTGTGTGCAAAAATACGCCAAAACCACGATTTTTTGTAAGCCGCACAATAAAATACCATTTAAAACCTTTTTTAGCGTAAATTTGTATAGTAATGGCACAGAGAACGTAAATTTATAAGCATGAAACGAATTGTTGTAGAACGCATAAAAGGTTATTTGCACAAGTATTTTGAACTTACCGACCACATTCCGACCCACGACTGGCGGCAAAATGAGTGGCAAACGGAGGTAAATTTGGCGGATTTTTTATGGAGGTTGGCGGAAACAGACCACAACGAAAAAATTGGGTTTATAGAGCAATATTTGACCACAACTGACTTTGAAGAACTGCTAAAAAACATAGGCGCACCCTGCATTGTTTTTGATAAAAACAACGACTATCAGCCCATCATTATAGCCCAAGAACGCAAAAGTAGCACGAGGAATAAAGTCATTTTTTTGAGCATTGACAAAGAAACTGGCGAGGCACAATACATTGATATTAAGGCATTTGGCGCTTTTAATTTGGCTACGGTAGCCGACCTTGCACTGAACTTTAACTATACCATAAAAAACCAAGAAACGACCAAAGATACCGATATTTTTACGGTTGCATCTTACAGCATTTTGCCGTATTTTGAGCAAGGAAACGATGCAAGTGCAAAGAAAAAAAATCCTTTTCAAAAACTGCTCGCACTTTTAGCCGCCGACAAAAGAGAGATTTGGTATGTGTATTTTTATGCCATTTTGTCGGGGCTTATCAGCGTACTTTTACCGCTTAGTATGCAGGCTATCGTAAATTATGTGTCTGGTGGCGAAATTTTGAACGTGATTATGGTGCTTATTATAGCCGTAATTTTGGGTACTGTGATAGCTGGCGTGCTGCAAATAGTGCAAATGACGCTCGTAGAAGTGCTGCAAAGGCGTATTTTTGTAAAAATTGCGTTTGAATACGCCTACCGCATACCCCGCATCAAAGAAAGTGCGCTGCACAATTATTTTACGCCCGAGCTGGTAAACCGTTTTTTTGATGTGCTAACTATACAAAAATCGCTGCCCAAGGTACTCATAGACATTACCTCCAACACCTTACAAATTGTTTTTGGGTTGATATTGCTTTCGTTTTACCACCCATTTTTTGTCGGTTTGAGCTTTGTGCTTATCATTATTTTGTTTTTAATTTTTAGGTTTATGGGACCCAAAGGCTTGCAAACCAGCCTTTTGGAGTCGGATTACAAATACAAACTGGTGCATTGGCTGCAAGAAGTAGCCAAGTCGGCGCACTCGTTTAAAATTGCGGGCTTTACCAATGCGCCGATACACAAAACCGATTTTTTGGTACGCAACTACCTAAACGCCCGCTCCAAGCATTTTCAGATTTTGCGCACGCAATACAGCGCACTTGTGGTTTTTAAGGTGCTTATCATCGCCAGTTTGCTCATTTTTGGTACGGTGCTGGTAACGGAGCGCACCATTTCGCTGGGTCAGTTTTTGGCAACGGAGGTGGTGGTGGTGCTGCTGCTGGGTGCGGTAGAAAAACTAATACTAAGCCTCGATGTAGTGTACGACATACTTACTGCCTGCGAAAAAGTATCGAAACTAACGAATTTACCCTTAGAAAAACAGGGCGGATTGCAGTTTCCGAAGCAAAACACGAAGCAAGGCGTGGCACTAAAAACGACCAACCTGAGCCTAAAACTGCCGCAGCACAGCCATAAAATTTTGGAAAACATCAACTTTGAAATCAAAGAAAACGAAAAAATTTGGGTTCGGGGCGATGCCGAAAAATTAAAGGCATTTTCGCAGGTTTTGCAGGGTTTTTATGACTACGGAGGCAATATGCGCATAGATGGGCTGCCCTCGAGGGAGATTGGCTTGACGCATTGGCGGGATATACTGAGCGCAAACTACCACAAAAACGAGATTTTTGAGGGCAGCATAGAAGAAAATATCAGCATGGGCAAGAACCACATTACGTTGCAAGATGTGTTTTGGGCGGTAGAAAAAACAGGATTAGCCGACTGGGTTTATGCCCTACCCGACGGGCTGCGCACGCCGATTTTGGCGGGCGGAAAAGGCATAGCCGAGGCGCATTGTAGCCAAATAATGGTGGCGAGGTGCATTGCCGAGCGACCAAGAATGGTGATTTTTAACACTGAATTTATACAAGATTTGCCGCCTGAAACACAAAAAAACATCATAAACTTGCTTTTTGATGCCGAAAACAAATGGTCGCTCTTGCTTTTTTGTAACGATGAGCGCATAGGTAAAAATTGCGATAAAACGTTTTTAATAACATAAAATGGAACAAAACAACGAAGTAGAAAAGTACAAACGCTACCAGTTTTCGTCGATAGAGCAGGTAAGTACGCCCAAAACTTTGGTGTACGGCGCACGGGTTTCGATAGGCATCGCCTTGTTTTTTTTGGGTATCTTGTTTGTTCCGTGGCAGCAAAACATCAAGGGGTTTGGGTCTTTGACCATACTTAGCCCCCAAGACCGCCCGCAAGATTTGCAAAGCCCGATACCTGGCAGGATAGAAAAGTGGTTTGTGCCAGAGGGCAGTTTGGTGAAAAAAGGCGATACGATTGTGTTTATTTCGGAGGTAAAAGACGAGTATTTCGACCCCAAAATTACGTTTAGGTTAGATGAGCAAATTGTAGCCAAAAGAAATGGTTTGCAGGCGATTGACAACAAAATAAATGCTTTGAACAGCCAAATATCGGCACTAAATGATGGGTTGAAACTGACTGTGGCTAAGACGAAAAACAAGGTAAAACAGGTGAGTTTTAAGCTAAAATCGGATAGTATAGAGTATGTAGCCGCCCAAACCGACAATAAAATAGCCAAGGAACAGGTGCTGCGCCAAGAAAAACTGTACGAGCAGGGTTTGAAATCGCTTACGGAGCTGGAAAGTCGGCGTTTGAAGTTTCAGGAGAGTACCGCCAAACTTATTTCTACCGAAAACAAGCTGCTTACGGCACGCAACGAACTGATAAATGCCCGCATAGAGCTTGGGTCGGTGGAGGCGGAATATAGGGACAAAATTGCGAAATCGGAGTCGGATAAAAGCTCGAGTTTTGCGTATAAATACGAAATAGAAACCGAAATAAGCAAGCTGCAAAACAAGCTGAGTAGCGTGGAAACACGCCAAGATTTGTATTGTGTAAAAGCACCGCAAACGGGTTATTTGATAAAAGCACACAAGCAAGGCATCGGCGAAAACATCAAAGAGGGCGAGGCGATAGCGACTATTTTGCCTCAAAATGGCGAAAAAGCCGTGGAACTTTACGTAAAAGCAATGGATTTGCCGCTTTTGAAGCCTGGCATAAAAGTGCGGTTGGAGTTTGACGGGTTTCCTGCGTTGCAGTTTTCGGGCTGGAACGGCATTTCGGTGGGAACTTTTGGCGGAAAAATAGCCGTGATAGACAATGTACAAACCGAACCCTCGAAGTACCGCATACTTGTAATACCCGACCCCGACGACCAAGCCTGGCCCGAGCAATTGCGGGTGGGTTCGGGCAGCTATGGCTGGGCGATGCTCAACGATGTACCCGTTTGGCGTGAGCTGTGGCGGCAGCTAAACGGTTTCCCGCCCGACCTACCGAATGTGCCGAGCGCAGGTGGTAGTAAAAAAAAGAGTTAAAAAAACACAGCCAATTAGTATGAAACATATTTTAACGATGGTTTTTGTGGTGTTTTGGGGCAATGGCGCATTTACGCAGAGCCTAAAAACGGATAGCAGTTATTTTTTGAGCCTCACGGAGCTGCACCAAATTATTTTGGTGGAGCACCCGATGGTGCAGCGGGCTAACCTTTTGCCGAAACAAGCCCAAAGCCTGATAATGATGGCAAAAGGGAGTTTTGACCCCGTAGTGGCGGGCGATTTTTCGCAAAAGACGTTTAAAAGCAAAACTTATTGGACTTTTTCTGATGCTTATTTTAAAATTCCGACCTGGATTGGCGCAGATATAAAGCTGAATTGGCAACAAAATAGCGGCGATTTTTTGGACCAAAGCGACCAAACGCCCCGCACGGGGCTGAACTACGCAGGCATTGCGCTACCCATAGGCAGGGGGCTGCTCATAGACCAGCGCAGAGCCAGCCTGATGCAGGCGAAATCTTTTTTGGAGCAAAACCAAGCCGAGCAAGCCGCCATGGTAAACAAAATTATGCTGCAAGCCAGCAAAGATTTTGCGGTTTGGTACACGGCGTACAAAAGTTTTTTGTTTATAAACGATGCCTATATTTTGGCAAACCAGCGTGCCGACCAAGTGAAACAAAGGGTGGTGCTGGGCGATGCCGCCGCCATAGACAGCGTGGAAGCCGTGGTGGCTGCCCAGCAGCGGCTGCTGGAGCGCACCGCAGCGCAGTTGGAGTTGTATTTGAACAATGTAAATATATCCAATTATTTGTGGAAAAACAACCAACCCATTCAGATTGAGCCGAGCGTTTACCCGATTTTTAACACCGAAAACACCAGTGCGCTGCTGCCCGATTCGTTGCTGAATGCCATTAAATTTGCGAGGGAAACGCACCCCAACCTGCAAAAAATTAGGTTTAAAGGCGAAATTTTAGAAACAGAACGCCGTTTAGCCCGAGAAATGCTAAAACCACAGCTCAACCTCGAGGCAGGAATTTTGCAGCAAAACCCCGTTTTTTCGCAAACGATTACCAGTAATTTTATACAAAACAACTACAAACTGGGCGCATCTGCCTACATTCCGATTTTTTTGCGCAAGGAGCGTGGCAAGCTCAACCTGAGTAATTTTAAAATAAAAGAGAACGATTTGGAGCTTTCGTTTGGCTACCAAACCATACAAAACGACCTAAGAATGGCGTTTGAGCAGATAAAAACACTGGAAGCGCAACTGCAACTTGCCCAGCGCATGATAACCAACTACGAAACGCTGCGCAACGGCGAAAAAATAAGGTTTGACAACGGCGAAAGCTCTGTTTTTTTGATTAATGCCCGAGAAGCCAAGCTCTTAGAAGCAGAAGTAAAATACGCCGAACTGCAGGGAAAACTCCAAAAAGCCATCGCCGAGTGGCGGTTTGCACTTGGCGGTTTTTAATTGCACCAAAAGAATTTGGGCTTATAAAACTACGATAAATGAGTATTTTAAGCAGTTTTGAATTGTGTCTGCAGTGCGGACATAATTCGGAGGGTGAATGATAAAAACCAGTAGGATTTAAGTCAATTTTGAATTGTGCCCGCAGTGCGGACACAATTCAGTTAGATGGACTGGTAGCCCAAACTACTAACTTTTTTATTTTCAATAATTAAAAAATAAAACCTATAAAATTTGCAGATTGCAAAAAAATGGTTTAGATTTGTAGGGTAGTGTAAAATGTGCCTGTGTACATGGATTAGCTATCATTATTATGACCCACAAGCAGGAACTTTTCAAAAACTACCTAATCAAAAAAATTGGCTTCATTGAGGACACTTTTTTGAATAAGTATATTCCGCTTCTTGAAGCGGCTAGCCCTAAACTTAAACTCTTAGGTAAACAGAAAAAAGTGTGGAGTGAAGATAGACAAAGATATTTGCCAGAAAAAGAAGACAGTCACAATACATACATTGAAAAAGAAAATTATTTCATACCTGAAAAATTCAATGTTATAGACCTCCTGAACATTGAACTTAACACTAAAAAAAGTAACGACTACACGTCAAAAGATTTAAATCTAAAATTTATTTCAGCGACTGACATATCAAACTTTACATACTGCCCAGTGAGTTTTGCAATCTCTAAAACTTTTGAATTGCCAAAACTCGAATCAGCAATTTTGGGAACATCACAACATGAAAAACAAATATTAATTAGGTGTTTGCGACCTTCTATAGCAAATGAATATATTTCGTTCCATGATGCGATGATGACGGACTTCACTAGATTTGAAAATCCATTTTCACTCCATTCAGTTTTAAACGATGAAAATAAATTATTTTTTGACGAACTAAGCGAATCATCAGTCATTTTCTATGGACACCACAATAACGAAACTAAAAACAAATATTTTAAAAGCACCAATGGAGGTTTTGTTGGGCAACCTGACTATATTTTTAAAAACGATACCACAAACGATATTTTTGTGGTAGAAGAAAAATTCCAATTCGTGCCTAAAGACCCGTCAAATTTTTATTATAGCTCTTATTCTGAGGAGGAAGAAAAAAAAATTATAGAAAAAAGAACAAGGAAGTCTTTTTTCAACAATCATATTAATCAATTAAGCTCATATATTTACGGCATTGGAGAATATGACATTAGGTATGGCTACCTGGTTTATTGGAAATATGAACTTGATAATAAAAATCCAAATATTGTCGGATGTGACGTTTTACGAATAGAAAAAACTGAAAACGGAAGGAAACAAATTAGAGATATATTTATCAGTCTTAAAAAATTGATAACAGATAAAAGTGGAGTTTTTGACATAGATAAACGAGTTCCAGCTAAGTGTGCAAATTGTGTTTCAAATCTTCTTTGCGGACATAAAACAGGAAGATTTACTGCTTTTAGCGTACCATATTCAAAGGACTACTTGAAAATATATTTTGCTCCATTTCCAGAGGGACTTAAAAAAGAAGTTCTGCCGACAGAATCAAACTCAACATCTGCACAAACACCAACTGACAGCCCACCATAACGGCATAAAATAGACGGTTTTGCAACAGTGCTGCTAACGAAAGTCATTAAACATTAATACATCTATTCCCCTTCTTCGCAAATACCCAAAACATTGATGCCAACCTTAAAACAACAACACGATGGATAAAAAACGACCAATAGACAAAAAAAGAGAATCTGGTGGATACACTGATATTGGAACTCTTGAAGACGGCGCCATTGTAGAAATGAAAGAAATAGCTGGAAGATTTTTGATTATCAAAGAACGTTCAATATATGAAATGATTTTTGCGGACAAAATAGACCCAGCAAGAACGAATATAAATTTACCCAATACAATTCACAAACTCATTATAGATAAGGGGACAGAGTCTGAATTAGTTGCAAGGACTTTATTAACAGCAAAGACAGTTTTTAAAAAAGAATACTT
Source organism: Bacteroidota bacterium (assembly GCA_043765195.1). GTDB lineage: Bacteria > Bacteroidota > Bacteroidia > UBA7662 > JAYUJN01 > JAYUJN01. The sequence goes on from JAYUJN010000040.1 coordinate 50,635, forward strand.
AAACGATAGAATAAACTGCAATTCCGTTTTGAGTCTATGTGTTGATTTGCTGTCAGAACTTTCACTATTAGAAAAAGAAATAAAAGAATACTTAGACGAAGAAAATAAAGTATCGCTTGAATACGAAAAAAGAAGAAATGAAAAAGTTTCTTTCCAACTTCCTGCTATCATAAATTTGGAATCAAGGTGTAAAACTATTTATCAAAAAACTGACCACATTGAACAAACCCTAATGGAGATAATAACTTATTTTTATCCTAACAAACAATTGACAAAACAATCCCATTTCCCAAAGTTTCACGAAGTATTAAAGGTAAAATATGGAGAAAATGACGGTTTTTCAAAGTTTATTGGTAAGAAAGCTTGTTTTATGAGAGTTATTAGAGAATTAAGAAATGGACTTGACCATAGGCTTGCAACATACAAAGTTACAGATTTTGAATTAAAACCTGACGGCGATATTCTTTCACCTACAATTGAACTTAATCACAAAGACGTGAAAGTTGAACGAATATCACTTAGTGAATTTCTAAGAATTACATCCAGTAATTTAATTGAAATTATTGAAGTAACTTTTGCGTTTCTTGCAGGACGTGCTGTAAAAACGACAGGAATGCCTTACCAACTCAGGGAAATTCCAAAAGAAAAAAGACGACACAAATTTGTAAGATTTTGTTTTTGGATGCCAATTGGTGTTGAAGGATATTATTGTCAATAAATAAAGGCTACCACCAACATCAAACCATTGCAAACTATGCGTAATATTGAGTTTGGTGTTATTTTGGGCTTGTTATAAGGCGCTTTGAGCTGGGGCAAGTTTATGTATCACTCCAAAAACACGCACTATAATTGAAACGAAAAATCATAAATTTGCAACCATATTCAACCAAATAAAATGAGCAAGAAATTAATACGATTTGATTGGGCTATAAAACGACTTTTAAGAAACAAAGCTAATTTCGTTGTTTTAGAAGGCTTTTTGAGCGAACTGTTGTTTGATAACATTAAAATTGAGCAAATTTTAGAAAGTGAAAGCAACCAAGAAACAGACGATGACAAATTTAATCGTGTGGATATTTTAACTCAAAATTCAAAGAATGAACTCATCATTATTGAAATTCAAAGCAGTTACGAAATTGATTATTTCCACAGAATGGCTTACGGTGTTTCAAAAAGTATTACTGAAAACCATAAATTAGGCAGTAAATACAAAGAAATCAAAAAAGTAATTTCTGTAAACATCGTTTACTTTGACCTCGGACAGGGACAAGACTACATTTACAGGGGAAAAACAAACTTTATTGGACTTCACCAAAAAGACTTGTTGGCATTATCTGATAAGCAAAAAAGTACGTTTATAAAAGAAAACGTATCTGATATTTTTCCAGAATTTTATTTGTTGAAAGTTAATCAATTCAACGACGTTGCAAAAGACACTTTGGACGAGTGGATTTACTTTTTGAAAAACAGCGAAGTAAAAGATGATTTTAAAGCCAAAGGACTCAAAGAAGCAGGCGAAGTATTGGATATTATGCGACTTGAAAAACAAGACGTATATGGCTACAATCGTTATATGGATAGTTTGAGTTTGAAAGCCAGTGAAATTTTTACTTTACAAACTGAGGCAGAGTTTAAAGCAATGGATGCGAGGAGTATTGAAATTGCTGAAAATGGAATTATTGAGGGTTTTGACAACTTGACAATTGGTAAAATGACAAAATTGTCAATAGAAAAAATTGAAGAATTACGAATTAAACTAAACAAATAAACCCCCACCCAAACAGAAACCCTACCCCCAAATCACTCGGCGCTTTTTTCGTTTAGCATTCCAGAGCCGCTGTTGAGGCTAAAATTCATTTGCCAGTTCACCGAAAGCGACATTTGTTTGAGCATTTCGTTTAGCTGCTGCTGGGCGGTTACAAACAAGTGGCTTTCCTTTACCTTTTGCGCTATTTCTGCCTTGGCTTGCTGCTGCATTTCGGTGAGCTGCTCGGGCGAAAAACGACTAAACGCATTGGCATCTAAGTCATAAAACTTTACGTTGGTGTCTATGGATAAAATTTCGGGCTCGGGCAAATAATCTATAATCAACTGGCGTGAACCCTCGGTGGCGGTGTAGCGAAACTTCGCAAAATCAAAGCCTACCAGAACCTTGGAATTGGTAAGCAATATGGCTTTTTTGTTGTTCGTAAATGCGCCCCACATCACTGGTTCTGTGGTTTTAAAATCATGGATTTCCGAAAAATGCCCCTCCGCCAGCACCACTTTAAACACCTTTTCGATGCGCTCGAGCAGCACATTGCTCTCCTTTTTTAGGTTGTGCTGGTTGTTTTTATAATAATTATTATAAATCAATACCGCTATCATACCCAATAAAAGCCCCATAAATGCAATAATAAGATAACCCATGCTTTTTTTTAAATGGTAGTTGCAATTTTTGTACCAAAACACAAAGTTAAAGTTATTTGGGCAAAATATGCTTTAAAAAATAAAACCCCGCTGTCGCAGCGGGGTTTTCCATTAACCTAACCTTAAAACCTAACTGTACAAATAAAGTATGTACCGTATGCTTATTAGACGCTTAACAACGCCCACAAGTTGGGTAAAAAACAAAGTTTAACACCGAATGAGCGTTTTTTATTTTTCTTAACGCAACCTGTATTTTACATATACTTGCACATCGGTATTTCTATAAAAAACATTGCTGTTAAAGTAAGAGCCGTCGTACATATTCCTAAAACTTTTTGCGAACCGAACGCCCGTAGCCAGGCTCTGGCTTTGCCTAATTTCGTAGCTCGCCAAAAGCTGAAAATTAACTTTTTGCAGGTATTCGTTTTGGGCATCGTACTGAACATTCAATATTTTAGCCGTTTGCGTGGGCAATGTAATATTGCCGCCTGCATCTATATCTATGGTATCCGTGGCTGTAACCATGCGGCTACCAAACAGATACGAGGCTTTTATGCCCGCTTGCGCCGCCGATTTTGCGGTAACCTGATAGCTCACCACCAACGGCACTTCTATAAAGTGCATTTTATCTACGGCGAACGTGTTTTTTACGGCTCTATAATTGCTCGGGTTCGAGTTTACCTGCATTATTTCGGCTCTATAAAGGCTTTTTGGGCTTATATTTTTATACTCGATGCCCGTTTCTAAGCCCAGTTTTGGGCTAATGTCCCCGCCCAAAAAAGCACCAAAGCTCGGCGACAGCGAGGCTTCGTATTTCTTGGTATTGTAATTGTAAGCGGCGTTATAAACCGCAGCAGCCCTCACCCCAAAATAAATATTCGGGTTCAATTTTATGCCTTTTTTAGGCATTGTTGGGCTTTGCAGTTGCTCTATTTTAACCCTCGGGGTTTCCATTGCCGCAAATGTATTTTTTATTGGTTCTTCTACTGCTGCTATCTGGCTTTGGTTTGTATTTACGCTTTTATCAGTGAGCATATCGGTATTATTTTTCACTAAACCATTTGTTTTCAAGTCGTTGTGTGCTGCATTTGGGTCGTTTGTGCGCCGTGTTTCACTTACATCGTTGGCTGCTAAGTAGCCGTTTTCGGCCTGGCTATGGCGTAAAACTTTGGAATTATCTACCATTTTACCCGAAATAGCTTGGGCGTACAGCTCCGTTTTAGCGGTATTTGAGTTTGCAATACTCGGCTTCGCCACGTTGCTTTTCGGGGCATTTGGTTTGCGTATATCCAACAAATCGTACCTTTTGGCTTGGGAGGCAAACAGCGATTTTTTGTGTACATTGGGTGCGTACCCAAAGCAAAACAAAACGGCAAATGCGGTAAGTATGTACTTTTTTAGCGAGCGCATGGTCAGCGCCTTGGGCATTTCGGGCATAAACGCCGCATCGAGCAGTTGGCTCATTTGATGCCACGCTTTTTCGGTGGGTTCGTGGTGCAGGTTGCTCAGTTTTACGTAAATAGCGTTGTTTTGCTGGTCTATTTTATCGTTCATGTTTTGCCAATGCGTTTGGGGCATCGGGTGCTGTACCTCGCTTATTTTATTGGGCATGGTTTGCTCAAAAAACAAGGGTTCGGGCTGGTAGCTTTTATCCAAAATGGCATTCATCTTCTGCCAATTTTGCTCGGTTGCATCGGCATTTTGTGCCTCAATTTTAGACTGTAAAAGCTCCGCAAATATTTTTTCTTGGTTGTTCATTTTTAGGCAAATAGTTCGGCTAAATGTGGTTGTGCGATGGCGATAAACTGGTTTTTGGCATTGCACAAATGCCATTTCGAGGTATTTTCGCTGATTTGTAGCGTTTGCGCTATTTCTTTGTGCGAATATCCATCTATCAAAAACATAGAGAACACCGTGCGGCTGGCGGGCGATATTTTCTGAATTATTTTATTAATCATCTCGCCGTGCATACTGTTTAGCACGTTGTTATACACTTCTCCGTCGTAGTCTATTTGGTTGTCGCTCAGTGCAATGTTGGCTTTATAGCTCTTATTTTGGCGAATAAAATCCAGTGCGGTGCGGAACATAATGCGCTTTATCCAGCCCTCGAACGACCCCGTAAACTCATACAAGGCTACTTTGTTAAATACTTTTAGAAATCCGTCGTTGAGTATTTGCATTGTATCGTCTTCGTTGCAGGTGTAGCGTGCGCAAAGGCTAAACATGGTGCTATAATATTTTTCATATAGGCTGCGCTGCGCCACACGGTCGCCTTTGGAGCAACCTGCGATGAGCAGTTCGTCGCTGGTTTTTTTGGTGTATTCCATACAAATATACTTAAGGTTGGTTATTGCTATAAACGCCACAAAAACGAATAAAGTTGGGTGGTAAAATTAGGGGTAATGATTGGTACAGATTGTAGTTTTAAACACAAAACAGATACTTAACTCTTAAAACATGATTTTGATGGCTATTTCGCTGTATCTTTTTTTTAGAAAAACGAACCCTCACCCAAAAATCGCTTATTTTGCCCTCGTAACGGGCGACTTACGCCTGTGCAAATGTAGTCAAACTAAAATTATTTTTTGCACAAGGTACAAAGAAAAATTCGGATACCGTTGTATTTATGACCATTCTTGTTTAATTTTGCCTTACAACAATCAGGGCAAACTACCTCTAAAATTTGTGGCATACAGCCCAAAAATACGCATTCATTACCACTTTTCGCCGTCGCACACGCTACTCCACAACCAAATAACAAATTACAAAACAATGAACAGAGAAAACATACAAAATTACGTGCAGGCAACGATACAAATGCCAAGCGAAAAAGCAAAACTGCTGGCAGATAAATTTGAGTTTTTTGAACTTCAAAAAAATGAAATATTTATAGCCGAAAATAAAATTTCTAAAAATACCTACATTTTAGAAAGCGGATTTATCCGCTCATTTACAATGGACAACGAAGGCAATGAGGTAACGACCAATATTTATTCGCCTTTTTGTTTTATCAATGATGTAATGGCATTTTTCAAACAACAGCCCGCTACCGAGAGTTTTCAAGCCCTCACGCCCTGCAAACTTTGGGCGATGAGCTATGAAGAAGTACAAGCAAATTTTCACGGGATACCTGAATTTAGGGAGTTTGGGCGAATGATGCTCATAACTAACTATGCCAACTTGAAAGACCGAATGTTGGGAATGATAAAAGATACTGCCGAAAATCGTTACTTGAAACTGATGAAAAATCACCCAGATATTTTCCAAAATGTTCCGCTGAAAATTATCGCTTCTTACCTTGGTATTACCGACACTTCTTTGAGCAGAATTAGAAAAGAAATTTTAAGCAAATAGATTCATCGTTCTTGCCAAATGGCAATTAAACTTTTCCAAAATACGAACTTGCCAAATGGCAACCCTGCACAATTTAATGTACCTTAACTTTGTACCATAAAATTTATACAAAATGGTACACAAAACACTCGTTACTTCCCTTTTGCTTTTTGCATCAATTACTGCATTTAGCCAAAACATTACGCAAACCATCAGAGGCACTGTAATTGACAAAGAAAGCAAAGCTCCACTCGGTTTTTCATCTGTGGTTTTGCTCAATTCAAATCCAATTATTGGAGCTTTAACCGATACCTTGGGCAATTTTACTTTACCAAACATCGCCATTGGCAGGCAAAGTATTCAAGTAAGTTATCAGGGCTATAAAACGGCTGTGGTTTCAGATATTCAGCTGAGTGCAGGCAAAGAAATTGTGCTTCAAATTGAGTTGGAAGAAAACGCCATAAGTTTAAATGCTGTAACAATAACCGCAGGAAACACCAAAGACAGAACCGTGAATGACATGATTGGCATTAGCGGTAGGACTTTTAGTGTGAGCGAAGCCAACCGTTTTGCGGGCAGCCAAAACGACCCTTCTCGCATGGCACGCAACTATGCGGGTGTGTCGGGCTCAAGCGACCAACGAAACGACATAATTATTAGGGGCAACTCGCCACAAGGTTTGCTTTGGCGGATTGAGGGCATTCCTGTTCCTAACCCCAATCACTTTGCGGGGCAAGGCAGTACAGGCGGTCCAATCAGCATCATTAATTACAAATTACTCTCCAATTCTGATTTTATTACGGGTGCTTTCCCCGCAGAATATGGCAATGCCACATCGGGCGTTTTTGACATAAAAATGAGAAACGGCAACAACAAACGCTCGGAACGCACCCTTCAACTCGGAGCTTTGGGCATAGAGGCTATTGTGGAAGGACCTTTTAGCAAAAAAAGCAATTCCAGCTATTTGGTCGCCTATCGCTACTCTACACTTTCTTTGCTGACTTCACTTAATCTAAAAATCGGCTTTGCGTCCATTCCTTCTTACCAAGATTTATCGTTCAAATTTAATTTTGTAACCCAAAAAGCAGGCACGTTCAAACTATTTGGATTGGGCGGCGTGAGCAGCACCGATTTTTTGGATAGCAAACGTGATACTACGCAATTTTCGCCAGCCAACAAGGGAGAAAATCTGCGTTTTGGCTCCAAAACAGGTATTTTGGGTTTGAGCCACACCTATTTTTTAGACAATACCACCTTTATAAAAACTACTATTGCCACCACTTACGAAGGCAACGCAAGCAAAAGAGATAGCATTTTAGCCGATGGAAACACCAAATCAACAGGCGGTTTTGGTTATGATAACTACAAATTTGTGCTAAGTTCTTACCTCAACAAAAAAATTAACGCCAAGCATACCATTCAAACAGGAATAATACTTGAAAATATCCATTACCAAACAAAAGACAGTTTGCTGTTATACAAACCTGTTTCAGGCGAGCAGTTTTGGGGTTATAACAACGATTTTGGTGGCACTACAAACTTAATTCAGGCTTATGGTCAGTGGAAATACAGCATAAATGAACAAATCACGCTCAACTCGGGCTTGCATTTTCAGTACCTGACGCTTAACAATAAGTTTGCCGTAGAGCCACGGGTTGCCCTCAATTATCAGGTAGCAGAAAACCAAAGATTGAGCATTGGCTACGGATTGCACAATCAGGTGCAGCCTTACGCCATGTATTTTTACAAAGATAGATTTAGTAGCCAAACCGAAACCAATAAAAATTTGGGTTTTACTCGTAGCAATCAAATTATTGCGGGGTATGATGTGAATTTAAAAAACGATTTTAGGATAAAAACCGAAGTCTATTATCAATATTTATCCAACGTACCAGTTGAAAAAGACTCGTCGTCTTATTCAGTAATGAACTACGGAGCAACGTTCAACAATACCTACAAACCCAATTTGGTAAACAATGGCGTTGGGCAAAATTATGGTATAGAACTGACTTTGGAGAAATTTTTTAGTAACAACTATTACTTTTTACTCACCACTTCTCTATTCAACTCCAAATACAAAGGGAGCGACGGCATAGAGCGAAACACCGCATTCAACGGTAATTATGTGGTAAACGCTTTGGGCGGATATGAGCTAAAATTGAAAAAGAACCTCGCTATTTTGTTTGATGCAAAAATGACTTTTGCGGGTGGATTGCGTTACACACCAATAGATATAAATGCCTCTATCCAAAACCAAGAGGCAAATTATAAAGATAATGCAGCATTTTCGCTACAAAATGCACCTTATTTTAAACCCGATGCAAAAATCACCGTCCGAAAAGACTTCAAAAATAAAGTGGCTTTGGAGTTTGCGTTGGACATACAAAATGTAGTGGGTTATCAAAATGTTTTTGTAAAACTATACGACAAAAATACAAAAACAGAACGCACCGCTTACCAAAACGGGAGATTTCCAACGGTACAATTAAAATTAGAATTTTAAAAATGAATACCTAACCAACGCAGTTCCTCAGTAGTTTCAAAATCTAAAATAGTCGAATAAATGCTTTGCAGCAAATCATATAAATTACAACCAAAACAACCGTAATATATTATCAAAAATGTGTAACTTTGTGGCATTAATCAAAAAATAGATGCTTACTACCCACACCACACACGACGCAACCACCAGCTCCGTAGATGCCATAGCCCTCGAAGAACTTTATGGCGCACACAACTACCACCCCTTAGATGTGGTACTGAGCCGAGGCGAAGGCGTGTTTTTGTGGTCGCCCGAGGGCAAGCGCTACTTCGACTTTTTGAGTGCGTACTCCGCCGTAAACCAAGGGCATTGCCACCCAAAAATAATTGGTGCGCTCGTAGCACAAGCCCAAAAACTCACGCTCACCTCGAGGGCTTTTTACAACGATATGTTGGGCAAATACGCCCAGTTCCTCACCCAATATTTTGGGTTTGATAGGGTTTTGCCCATGAATACAGGCGTAGAAGCATGCGAAACAGCCATTAAGCTCGCCCGCAGGTGGGGCTATTTGCACAAAAACATACCCGAAAACGAAGCCAAAATCGTGTTTGTGGCTGGAAACTTTTGGGGGCGCACCTTAGCCGCCATCTCCTCCTCTACCGACCCAAGCTCCTACCAAGGGTTTGGTCCATATATGCCAGGGTTCGAAATTATAGCCTACAACGACCTAAATGCGCTGGAAACCGCCCTGCAAAACCCCCACGTGGCGGGTTTTATGTTCGAACCCATACAAGGTGAAGCGGGCGTGGTAGTGCCACACGAGGGTTATATAACTGGCGTGCGGCAGCTCTGCACCCAGTACAACGTGCTAATGATAGCCGACGAAGTGCAAACTGGCATAGCCCGCACGGGCAAAATGCTGGCTTGCGACCACGAAAACACAAAACCCGACATTTTGGTACTGGGCAAAGCCATATCGGGCGGCGTGCTGCCCGTGTCGGTGGTACTGAGCAGCCACGAGGTAATACTGGGCATAAAACCTGGCGAACACGGCAGCACCTACGGCGGCAATCCGCTGGCTTGCGCCGTAGCCATAGCCGCCCTGCAAGTGGTAACGGACGAAAATTTAGCCGAAAATGCCGAAAATTTGGGCATTGTATTCAGAGCAGAAATGCAAAAACTGGTGGACAAATACCCGATTTTGCGCCTTGTGCGGGGCAAAGGCTTGCTCAATGCCTTGGTTATAAACGACAGCGAAGACGGCAAAACCGCCTGGAAACTCTGCCTAAAACTAAAAGACTTGGGGCTGCTCGCCAAACCCACGCACGGCAATATAATTCGTTTTGCGCCGCCGCTCTGCATCACAAAACCGCAAATGCTCGAGTGCTGCCAAATCATAGAGCAAGCCGTAGCCACCATAGAAAACTAAAAATCCTTACTTAAAAAACAAAATACATCACCCAAAAAAATGAATATACACGAATATCAAGCAAAAAACATTTTGGCGACCTACGGCGTAGCCATACAGCAAGGCATTGTGGCAGAAACGCCCGAGCAAGCCGTAGAAGCCGCCAAGCAACTGACGACCCAAACAGGCACAAAAGTTTGGGTAATTAAAGCACAAATACACGCTGGCGGGCGTGGCAAGGGCGGCGGCGTAAAAGTAGCTACGAGCCTCAATGCGGTTCTGGAAAAATCAAAAGCAATTTTGGGTATGCAGCTCATCACGCCCCAAACCAGCGCCGAAGGCAAACTGGTGCGCAAGGTACTCATAGCCCAAGATGTATATTATGAGGGCGCAACCGAAATCAAAGAACTGTATATGAGCATATTGCTGGACAGAAAAACGGGCAGAAACACCATCATTTACTCCACACAAGGCGGCATGGACATAGAAGAAGTAGCCGACCACACGCCCGAACTCATTTTTAAGGAAGAAATAGACCCAAAAATAGGCATACAGGCTTTTCAGGCTCGAAAAATAGCCTTTAAACTCGGCTTGGAGGGCGATGCCTTTAAAAGCATGATAAAATTTATAGACAGCCTATACCGAGCCTACACCGATATTGATGCCTCGCTTTTTGAAATTAATCCAGTACTAAAAACCTCCGACAACAAAATAATAGCCGTAGATGCCAAGGTTTCGCTGGACGAAAATGCGCTTTACCGCCACAAAGACCTGGCGGAACTCCGAGACATTACCGAAGAAAACCCGATAGACGTGGAAGCCAAACAATACGACCTAAACTACGTGAAGCTGGACGGCAACGTGGGCTGTATGGTGAACGGCGCAGGCTTGGCTATGGCTACCATGGACCTAATAAAACTGTGCGGCGGCGAACCAGCCAACTTTTTGGACGTGGGCGGCACCGCCAACGCCGAGCGTGTAGCCAATGCGTTTAAAATAATTTTGAAGGATACGACGGTGAAAGCCATTTTGATTAATATTTTTGGTGGCATAGTGCGCTGCGACCGTGTGGCGCAAGGCGTGGTAGATGCCTACAAACTGATAGGCAACATTCCCGTACCCATTATAGTGCGCTTGCAAGGCACAAATGCGATAGAAGCCAAAAAAATACTGGACGACTCGGGGCTAAAAGTGTATTCTGCCGTGGAGTTTCAGGAAGCCGCCGACTTAGTAGCCGACATATTGGCTGCCTAAGCCCACCCTTTTAAACGCCCCACAGTTTCGCCTTTTTGGGTAAATCTGTGGGGTTTTTGTTTACCCAAAAACCCAAACCCATGCTCATAAAGCTCTACGACAACAACCAAAAACAACTGCAACAGGTCATAGATTGCCTGCAAAACGGCGGCGTAATTATTTACCCCACCGACACCATTTATGCCATAGGTTGCAATTTGCTCGACAAAAAAGCCATAGAGCGTGTAAGCCGAATTATGGGTTACAGCGAAAGCAAGCACAATTTTTCGATTATTTGCCACGATTTTAGCAATTTGTCGGAGTACGCAGGGCAAATACCCAACCACATTTTTAGGCTGATGAAACAACTGCTGCCTGGCGCATTTACGTTTATTTTGCCAGCGAGCCGCCAAGTGCCTAAGCTATTTGCCTCCAAAAAAAGCACCGTGGGCATACGAGTACCCAACAATGCCATAGCCAGGGGAATTGTGGCGCAGCTCGGCAACCCAATTATAGCTGCCTCGATACACAACCCCGAGTTTGAGGACGAATATAGCACCGACCCCGAGCTGATTTTTGAGCGGTTTGGGAGCTTGGTGGATATGGTGATAGACGGCGGCATGGGCGAAAACGAACCGAGTACCGTTTTGGACTGCACAACCGACGAAATAGAAATAATACGCCAAGGCAAAGGCATTTTTTAAATCCATATTTTACATGAAAATAATATTAGCATCGGCATCGCCACGCCGCCAAGAACTACTAAAAGGCTTAGGCATAAACTTCGAAATTTGCATAAAAAGCATCGATGAGTGCTTTGATGCCAGCCTTAGCTCCACCGAAATAGCCAATTATTTGGCAAACGAAAAAATGCAGCCGTTTTTGCCCATCGCACCCGATACTTTAACCATTACCGCCGATACTTTGGTGTTTATAGATGGCGTGGCGCTGGGCAAACCAGACGATTTGGCGCACGCCGCCGCTATGCTGCAAACGCTCTCGGGGCGGGCGCACACGGTTGTTACGGGCGTTTGCGTGGCTACCGCCGCCAGCCAAGAGACTTTTTGCGTGGCATCTACCGTTTATTTCAGGCACATAACCCAAGTCGAAATAGCGCATTACCTAAAAAACCACGCACCGCTCGACCGTGCGGGCAGCTACGGCATACAAGACTGGATAGGCTACGCTTTCATAGAAAAAATAGACGGCTGCTACTACAATGTAATGGGTTTGCCTACTTCGGAGCTGTACGAAAGGCTGAAAAAATACATTAACTTTATTTAACTAACGCACAACAAGCTCACTATCAATTACTTGAAAAATAAAAGACAAAAATGTTCGTGTTTTTAATATGCACGCATTGTTTATACAATTATTGGCATTAACTTTGCAGTATCAAAACAAATACACATTAAAATTTTAAAAAAAATGGAAGATTTTGTAAAGAAATTTATTTACACAGGCGTAGGTTTGGTTTCGCTTACTGCCGAGCGTATGCAAAAATTGGTGGCTGATTTTGTAACCGATGAAAAAATAAGCGAGGCGGAAGGCAAAAAAATAATAGACGAGATTTTGGACAAAACCAACGCCAAGCGCAGCGAGTTTGAGGCGCAAATAAGGGAAGTAGCCGACGAAATTTCGGTGAAGCTCAAAGGCGCAAAAATGGATAGCAGCTTAGAGCAACGCCTAAAAGCCATAGAAGCAAAATTGGGCATAGAAAAAACTGCGAGCCTACTTTCAGAAGAGCCTACAACTGCGGCAAATATGGTGAAAAAAGTGGTAGCCAAAGCCGATAAACTACAAAACATAGCCGAAAAAGCTGCGAAAACAGTTTCGAGCGATATAAAAATTACTGCTATAAAAGCACAAGACAACGCAAGCACAGCCGCCAAAGCCACGGTAAAAGAAGTAAAGAAAACGATGGCAAAAGTAGAAAAAACGACCAAAAGCGCAATCAAACAAGCGCAAGAAGTAATGGCTTAGTGAACTGCATTTTGGTTTTTATAACCAACAAACAGTTTTACAGCCTGATGCCGTAGGCATCAAACATTTGTAGAAAAAACACGTGGTACACACGTTCGACTCCGAAGGAGTCGCAGATATAGCGCATTTATTTCTATAAACGTTTAATCCCTACGGGATTTTTACACCAATAAAATTATGCGTAAGCACTTAGTGCGGGCAAACGACCTATGTATCATTTCATAGATTTTCGGGTTTAAAGGTTGAGCCGCTGCCCCTTCGGGGCAGCGGCTTTTTTTTGTTTGAGCGGTTTTATTGTCTTTTTATTTGAGCGGTTTTGTTATCTTTTTTATTTGAGGGGCTTTTATTGTCTTTTTGTTTGATGGGTTTTGTTGTCTTTTTGTTTGAGAGGTTTTATTCTCTTTTTGTTTGATGGGTTTTGTTTTATTCCCCTTCCCTCCCCTTTATTTTTGCGTAATACGCACACACAAAACTTTTCGGAACATTTTTTCGTTTGTATCATAGTACGAAGTGCGCCGTACTTATTTTTTGAGCATCGCACTTCCAACCTTAATTAACCTGTAATGTTTTCAAAATTATTTTCTGCACCCAAAGCAGACAGCCTGGCGTGGAACTCACTTAGCTCCGAAGCCCAACTCAACAACATATTCGCAGCCTCTTTTGAAGTGCCGCAACTCATATTTAAGCACAGCACACGCTGCTCCATCAGCACCATGGCGCTCAACCGTTTGGAGCGAGACTGGACATTTGACCACGAAATCTTAGTGCCACACTACTTAGATTTACTCGATTTTAGAGCCATTTCCGACAAAGTAACCCAAATGTTTGGCGTAACGCACGAGTCGCCGCAGGCTTTGGTTATAGACCAAGGCAAGTGCGTTTTTCATGCCGAACACAACCTCATTGGCGTAAAAACCATCAGCGAGTTTTTACAGAACAATTAGGGCGTACACCAAGCGACGGGCAAGTTTTTGTATAGCAACAACGCAACTTTTACCTCCGTTTTTTGTAACAATTCGATATTTAGGTACATAAAATCGGTGGTTTCTTGCTTGTAAAAAGCCACAATTTTCATGTCTTGCCTAAAATTCAGACCCTTTGTGCCGTACATTTTGTACAGTGCTTCTTTGGCGCACCACGCAAAATTAACCATGGTTTCTAAACCCATGGCGTTTTCAGCCGCCGCTTCATCGAGGTAATCCAGCTCATTTTGGGTCAGAAACCGCAGCCTAATTTGCATAATTTTGGGGCTAAACACCTCTATATCAATGCCCACGGGCTTGCTATCGGTGTTTATAGCCGCAGCCGCCCAGCCCTTGCCATGCGAAAGGCTAAGGGTACAGTTGGGTTCTTGGCTAAAAAAAGGCTTGTTGTACTCGTCCTTACTAACCACAATATCGGCGTGCGGCAGCAGCGCACGCACCACGAGCCTGCTCGCCAGCCACTCCATTTGGCGGGTGTCCAGCTTGTACGCCCGCAGCTCCGCCATTTCGGCTGCCGAGGGCTGGTACAACGCCCGCAGCTCCGCCTGCGTTTCGGCTATTTGCCACAGCCCAATGTGCGTGTGGGCTTGGTATATAAATTTGTGTACAAGCAATTTGGGTTAGTCCAAAATTTTATTCGCCAAAATATTCTACAAAATTTCGCTCTGTTTCGTAAAGTTTTACGCTGTGCAATTGGTAGTTGGGTGCGGTGAGTTTGGGCTGCAATTGCTTCCAAATACCAATGGCAAAGTTTTCGGTAGATGCCATAATGCCGTGCATAAATGCCACATCGAGGTTCAGGTTTTTGTGGTCCACCAAATCCACTACTTCATTTTCTATGATGCTTTTTAGGTCTTTTAGGTCTATTACAAAACCAGTTTCTGGGTCGGGCTTGCCTTTTACGGTTACAAAAAGCTCGAAATTATGCCCGTGCCAGTTCGGATTTGAGCATTTTCCGAACACCGCAGCGTTTTTTTCATCTGTCCATTCGGGTTTAAATAGCTTGTGCGCCGCATTAAAGTGCACTTTTCGGGTAATGTGTATCATCTTTTCTTTTTTATTTGAAAAATTGCACAAATATAAGCATTTTTGCACTTTATTTTAAACCCAACCCAAACTAAAAAACATGATAGTAATTACAGGCGCAGCGGGCTTCATCGGCAGCTCTTTGGTAGGTGCGCTAAACCAAGCGGGCTACCACGATTTGGTTTTGGTGGACCATTTTGGGGTGGAGGCAAAAAAGGCAAACTGGCAAACAAAATCTTTTAGCCAAACGGTGGAGCGCAGCCTGTTTTTGGAGTGGTTGGAGGCAAACCACGAGCAGGTTACCTACATTTTTCACTTGGGCGCACGCACCGACACCACCGATTTTTCTACCCAAGTTTTTTTGGACCTAAACCTGCACTACACCCAAAATATTTGGAATGTGTGCGTAAAGTACGGGCTACCAATGCTTTATGCCTCGTCTGCTGCCACTTATGGCTTGGGCGAGCTGGGTTTTAGCGACCAAAACGACGACCTTGCCCAAAAACTTGCGCCGCTCAACCCTTATGCCGTTTCAAAAAATGAAATGGATAAATGGGCTTTTGCCCAAAGCCGAAAACCGTTTCAGTGGGTTGGATTAAAATTTTTTAATGTTTTTGGGGCAAACGAAACCCACAAAAACCGCATGGCTTCGGTGGTTTTTCATGCCTACAACCAAATAAAAGCCAACGGCGTGGTAAAACTTTTTAGGAGCAATGCGCCCGAGTTTGCAGACGGCGAGCAGCTCCGAGATTTTATTTATGTAAATGACATTTGCAACATTTGCATTTTTTTTATGGAAAACAGGCATATTTCTGGTATTTTTAACGCTGGAACGGGCAAAGCCCGCACTTTCAACGATTTGGCTGCCGCTTGCTTTGCAGCCCTAAACCAAAAAACCAACATACAATACACAGATATGCCAACCGACATAGCGGCTACCTACCAAAATTTTACGCAAGCCGATACAGCAAAGCTGCGCTCGGTGGGCTACCAGCAGCCATTTACCGATTTGGAAACGGCAATAACCCAGTACATTCAAACTCATTTAGACAAATAACCCAACAAAACGCTTTACCCAAAAATGAAAAAACACGCAGTTTATATACTACTCATAACCATCGCTTTATGCAGTTGTAACCAAAAAAATACCCAAAAATTGGAGGGCAAAGCCACCGATTTGAAGGAAATTTTGAAGAACGACAGCATTTCTAAAATAGAAAAACTGAACGCAATGGTGAACAGCTACCCCGCCGACCCCGAGAGCTACTACAAACGGGCGCTGGCGTACATGGACATAGACAGTTTGGAGCTGGCTGCCTCCGACATGAAAAGCGTGATGATGCTAGATACCACGAATGCCAAATATTTTAATAGTTTGGGCGAGCTGTACGTGCGCCTCACCGAGTTTAGTGCCGCCGATGCCGCCTTCGAAAAAAGTTTGGGCTTGGATAGCAGCTTTGCTACGCCTTGCACCAACAAAGGCGAGCTGCTTTACTACAAAAAAGCCTACAATCCTGCTTTTGAGTACATAAATAAAGGCTTGCGCCGCAACCCAAACGACCCGAAGGCTTATTTTTTGAAGGGCTTGATTTATTTGGACCAAAAAAACATAGAACGCAGCGTTTCGTCGTTTCAAACCGCCTTGGAGCAAGACCCAAGCTACTACCAAGCCTACATTCAACTGGGCATTATAAGCGAGCTGCAAAAAAAACCAGCCCAAGCCTACTTGTATTATAACAATGCCATAAAAATAGACAGCCTCCAAACCGACGGCTACTACAACCGTGGAATGTACTATTTAAAAGCGGACTCGGTGCAAAAAGCCCAGCAGGATTTTAAAAAACTCCTTAGCCTAAACGAAAAAAGCCCAAGAGCCAACTACAATTTGGGTACAATAGCCCTGCGAAACCTAAACTACGCCGAGGCGTTTCAGTATTTTAGTGCAGCCATAAGCCTGAACCTGGAGTACGCCGAAGCCTACGCTGCCCGAGGCTACGCCAGCGAACTACAAGGCAAAAAAGCCGATGCCGTGGCAGATTACAACCGTTGTTTGGAAATAAACCCCAAAAACAACATAGCCACCCAAGGCAAAAAACGCCTGCGAAACTAACCCAAAATGCTGCTCATAGAAAGCCAATACCTGCCGCCGATACACTTGTTTTACGTGCTTTTAGCCCAAAAAATGCCCGAGCTATGCCTCGAAGTGCATGAAAACTTTGATAAGCCTGGCTACCGCAACCGCTGCCACATACTTACTGCCGACGGCGTGCAGGCACTGAGCATACCGCTGGTGGGAGGGCGCAACCACAAAAAAAACCTGCGCACCGCCCACATAGACTATACCCAGCCCTGGCTGCGCAAACACTGGCACGCACTGGTCTCGGCATACAACAATGCTCCGTATTTTGAGCATTACGAGCATTTGTTTGCGCCGCTGTACGCCCAAAAAACCCACGAAACCCTGCTGGGTTTCAATACCGCTTTGCTACAAATTTGCATGGAAATAATGTGTGTGAAACCGCTCATTTCGCATACCCAAAGCTACCAAACGCACCACCCCAACACCGTGGATTTGCGCAATGCGCTGCTGCCCAATCGCACGCCGCCCCCGCCCCACGCACGAGCTTACCTACAAGTTTTTGCCGACAGGCAGCCGTTTGCACCCAATTTGAGCATTATAGACCTAATTTTTAGTGAGGGTGCGCAGACCAAAAATTTCTTAAAATCGGAATAAAATTAGCGTAACTAAAAAAAAATTAGTAATTTGCACGCAATTCAGCCCAAAAATGATGCACAAAGTTTACAACGAACACTACGACCCCGCTTTTTCGAGAAATGCAGCACTGATGACCGATTTTGTGGACAAAAACTATTTTCGTTCGGAGCTAATCGGTTTTGAGGAGCTGCCCGAGCGCAACAACCCCAATGCGCCGCTCATTTATATTAGCAACCACTCGGGCATGGCTTTTCCGTGGGACGGCATTATTTTTGCCGCCAAGCTGCTGATGCACTGCAATTTTGAGCTAAAAAATGCCTTTCGTCCCTTGTCCGCACCCATGCTATCCAAGTCGGTGCTTTCGAACCCGTTTATGGTCAAAGAAATGTGGAAAAAAGTGGGCTGCATAGATGCCACATTCGAAAACTTTGAGGCAATGATGCACTACAAAGACTCGAATGTACTCATTTACCCCGAGGGCGTGCCTGGCATTTCCAAGGGTTTTAACAACAAATACCAGCTTCAAAAATTTTCGTCGTCGTGCGTGTATATGGCTATAAAGCACCAAACCAACATCGTACCCGTGATGAGCGTGGGCGCAGAGTACATCAATCCGTGCAGCTACAAGAGCGAAATGCTGAACAAGCTGGTGAATAAAATTGGCGTGCTGTTTTTGCCCATTACGCCCATTTTAATTTTGTTGGTGCTGCAACCGTGGATTTTTTACATGGCTTTTCCTGCAAAATTGCGGTTTGTGCGCCTTGCCACCATCGATTACAAAACCCTAAGCGACAAAAATGCCGACGAGCTAACCAAGCCAGAGCTACAAGCCATAGCCGAAACGCTGCGGCAAAAAGTGCAGCTACAACTGAACGAAACCGTAAAAAAGTACGAGAACGAGCCGTTTGAGCTAAAAAACCTGCTAAAAAGCCTTTTTTCCAACAAAAAACACTTGCCTTTTCTTACCTGCGCTGGCTGGGCTTTTTTGTTTGCCGAATTTGAGTACCAACAAAAGCGAGGCAAGGTCATTGAGTTTGACAAACTAAACTTTTGGAGCATTTTTCGCATCATTGCACACTCGCCGCTGGTACTGTGCTATTACATACCCGTTTTGGGCTGGATACCCCTGCTCATAAAAGGCTACAAAGGCAATAAACTGTAAAAAAACTGCATTTTATGACCCAACAAGCCAAACCAACGCTGCATTTTTGACGTAACGGAAATTAGATTATTTTTTTTTGCCCAAAATTGCAAAATTGCAAAAATATTACTACCTTTAACCCACAAAACCCAATCATTATTTTCTACAACTTATCCTTGTAATGATTAAATACTACAAAACCCTACTCATTATTGCCTCTGTTTTGGCTGCTACGGCTGCCAATGCGCAATTCAACCCCGCCCTCATCGACACCGTTTACTACGAAAACTTTGAGGCTGCCACCACCCAAACAAGTACATCTGGCGCACCCGCTTGGGTTGTGGACAATATTTACTCCAAATCGGGCTTGAAATCCTACAAAGGTAAGGCGCAGCAAACCTCTGTGAGTTATTTGGAAACAAATGCCTTTTCTACGGTAAACAAGTTCCAAGTTTGGCTGGATTTTGAACACATCAGCAAAATTTTGTTTTCGAACGGAGGAACGTTAGAAATTTCGGGCGACAACGGTGCTACCTGGACGCAAGTGAGCGTGGGTACTACTGGAAACACAAAATACCTAAACGCTGGTGCGCCAGGCGTGGGTAGCGCCACTGGTTTTAGTGGTGTGGCTACCAACGAGTTCAGCGAATCGGCGTACAGCGCATGGTTGGCTGGCAACCCGAGCAGCCCCACCAATGCGTGGTGGAAGCACGAGCGCTTCGATATTTCGACGCTGGCGGGCAACAAAGCCGCCGTAAAAATCCGCTTTAAATTAGACGACAAAGGCTCAGGACCGGGTCCGGGCGCAGGTCGCTACGGCTGGTTGGTAGATGACATTCGCATTACACGTGCGCCCTCGGAGCTAGACCCACCCGTGATTACGCTCACCGCACCGCTTTTAACTGGTTTGCAATTCAGCGCAGGTCCTTTTACAATAAAAGCCTCCATACAAGATGCCTCGAGCGTGCGCAACGCCTGGGTAATGTTTACAAAAACAGGCAGCCCCGCCCTGGACTCCGTACTAATGACCCGCACAGGGCGCACTGGCTTAAACTATTTGTACGAAGGCATACTACAAAACCCAAAAATCATAGACGGCGACGAACTTTGCTATTTCGTAAAAGCGGTGGATAGCTCCATTAGTTTTAACGTAGGGCGTGGACCGCTGGCTACGGCGGCAGTAACCTGCAATACCTTTAAGGCAAGCGGCGCACCCACCATTACGCAAGTTACACAACTTACTGGCAACCAGTTTTTTACTGGACCATTTGCCATTTCTGCCAACATTGTAGATGCCTCGGGCATAGCCAACGCCAGCGTTAAATTTACGATAAACGGCGGTGCTTTGCAAAGCGCAGCCATGTCGCCTATTTTTGCAGGGAGCAATGTTTTTCAGGGCAATATGCCCATATTTAGCATGGGCGATGTGGTGTGTTACTACATAGAAGCCGCCGATGCCTCCGTGCGCAACAACTTGGCTCGTAGCCCGCTTGCCACCGCCAACCCAAGCTGCATTACGTTTACGGTAGTAGGCGGCGGGCAGCTCATACCTTATACAGATACCTTCGATGGTGCGAACAACTGGGTAGCCAGCCCCGCCACAGGCGGCTGGGAACTGGGTACGCCCACCAAAACGTTTTTAAACAACACACGCAGCGGCGCAAATGCGTGGACCACAAGGCTAACTGGAAACTACGTAGCCTCCGCCACCAATACGCTCACTTCGCCCGTTTTCTTTTTTAATGGCAACCACAACGCCACATTTGTTTTTTGGCAAAAAAGGAAAATAGACCCAGGCACAGCAGTGCCTACCTCGCTCACCAGCAACGGCGATGCGTTTTACATAGAATACACCCAAGACGTAAACAACGCCAACCCAGCATGGGCAACGCTCGGCACAGGCACAGCCACCGACCAGTTTGCACAGCTAAACTGGTACAACCGCAGCAACATATCGGCACCCATAAACAAACCAGGCTGGAACGCCCAAACCACAGGCTGGCAACGCTGCGAATACAAACTTACGGCACTAAACAATGTGGGCAACATCAAGTTCAGGTTTGTATTTAGGTCGAACACCACGGGGCAAGACGAGGGCGTTTCGATAGACGACTTAGCCATAAACCTACCTTTTGCAAACGATGCGGGCGCAACCCAAATTATAAGTGCCAGAGACGAAGTAGTGGCTGGCGACTCGATAGGCGTTTCCATCAAGTTCAAAAACTTTGGGGCTACACCCATAGCCACTGTGCCTGTAAAATACCTCATAAATGGCAACATCACGCAGAGCTTCAACGCCACGGTAAACCTTACCCCAGGCGCAAATATAACGCTTACTGCGGCGCAACTACCCAAGTTTTTAGCACCTGCGTACAATTTTAGCTTTTGTGCCGTAACAGCACTTGGCGGCGATGGCGATGCCCTAAACGACACGGCTTGCTTCAACTTTTATGGCGTGCCTACCATTGCGCCTACATTCAGCGACAACTTTGATGTAGCCCAACCCAACAACCCGTGGAGGCTAACCGCAGCAACAAACAATGTAATAGATTGGCAAAAAGGCGCACCGACAAAAACCGTGATTAATGCGGCAGCATCGGCACCAAATGCCTACGTTACCAAGCTTGCGGGCAACTACACGGCAAACAACATTTCTTGGCTTACCACGCCACTGATAGATTTTTCGGGTAAGGTAAACTGCTACCTTTCCTTCAAACAACTGCGCCGTTTAGCCAACGGCTCGGTAGCCAGAATACAATACTCGGTGGACAACGGTGCTACGTGGCTACCACTTTCGGGCGGTACAAACGGATTTAACTGGTTCAACAGCGGCAACGGATTTAGCGGAAACTCGGCTGGAACTGGCTACATAATGAGCGAGTTTTACCTAAATCAGTTTGACAACAACACCGCCAAGGTGAAATTTAGGGTAGAAATGAGCGCAAGCTCGGCAGTAGGCGAAGGAATAGCGATAGACGATTTTAAAATAAAACTACCCGAACCCTACGACGTGGGCGTAACCGCAATAGATACACCACTGAGCAACCCGCCGCTACCCGCTGTGGTGCAAGTAAGGGTAAAAGTGAAAAACTTCGGTGGCACTACCGTAACTTCTATACCACTCGCCTACTCATTCAACGGCAACGAGCAACCAGCATCTAACTTTGTGTGGACTGGCAGCCTTGCACCAGGCGCAACTACGGTGATAAATATGCCCACCTACCCATCGGTAATTGTGGGGCAATACAACCTGCGTGTATATACAAAAGGCAGCACCGACGGCAGGCTCTACAACGATACGCTGGGCAGAACGGTAACTGGGCTATCCAGGTTCGAAGCGAAAGTAAGCAAAATAAGCAACCCATTTGCGACCAAATGCTACCCCGCTGGCTTGGACAACCCCATACGATTTGAGCTAAGAAACGCTGGTCATACCGCCATCAACACCTTTACGGCTAATTATAAATTAGACAACGGTGCGCTGGTTACACAAGTATTTTCGGGCGTGAACATACCACGTGACTCCACGAGGGCATTTACATTTACGACCAAAGCCGATATTTCTTTGGGCGCACACAGCCTAAAAATACACATCAATAGAATTGCGCCTTGGGATACCATACAAGTAAACAGCGATACGCTAAAAGTGGCATTTATAGCCATACAGCCTTTGCCGCTAAACTACGAAAACAATTTTGATAGAACCTGCGCCAACAACCAACTGTACAGCGTGTTGTGTACCGAACTTGCGCCCGCTTCGCTTATTAATTGTGAACTACTGGCAAACAACAACGGTTTGATACCTGGCTACGGCTTTGAAATGGGCGTAACAGGCGGCGGCGTTTGGAATGCCGCTACCATAAACAACATTTGGAATCCGACTGTAAACCCCGACTTTTTGGGTAGGGCAACGCTTACTTTTAGAAGCACCTACCAAGAAAACCTGCACATTCAGTTTGATTTGGCGCAGTTAGCTGTGGGCGGCAACAACTCTTATTTTAGGGTTTTGTGCAATGGCGTGCCAGTACCCGATACGATGTTTAACACCGTTTCGAGGCAGGGCGATTTGGCAAACAGTGGTGTTTTTCAGGCATTGAACTACGACCTAAGCAACTACTACGCACCTGGCGACCCCATTATTATAGAGCTGCAATCTAAGTGCGAAAACCGCTCGTTTGGTGGTGGCACGGCGGCAAGCAACGGCAATTTCATAGACAATGTGCTGGTTTACAACCAAATACCAATTACGGTTTCACCCATTGACATTCAAACAAATCCACCGCTATTGCTACCTACCCTGCCTATAACCGTAAAAACGGTGATAAAAAACACGGGTGCTACCAAGCTGAATACCATTAGGGCATCGCTCTATTTGAACGGAACTGTGGTGCAAGCCAACCAGTTGGTTTCGCCGCTGAATAACCTGGCTTTCAACAGAACTACCTCGTTTAACTTTACGAACACCATAAGTCCAGTGGCGGGCGTAAATGAGGTTTGCGTAATTACTTCGTTGCCAAACAACCAAAACGATATGTTTGTGGACGACGATACGACCTGCAGCACCATTGTGGCGTTTGACCAAAAAGCACAGTTTCCGTATTGCAATAATTTTGATGCCAACGACCCACTTTGGGTAACGCTTAACTCAAAAACCTACAAAAACAAAGGAAATATTTGGCAATTGGGTGCGCCCAACAAGCCATTTATAAACGGTGCTTTTAGCGGCACACGTAGCTGGGCTACCGACTTAGATAGCCTATACAGCGATACGTTGCAAAGTGCGCTATACACGCCCGTTTTTGTGATGCAAGCCAACGATTGCTACCTCATTAAGTTCCAACACAAATACCAAATAGACAGCACTGGCGACGGTGGAACGATAGAATATACCATAGACAATGGCGTAACGTGGCACACCATAGGCAATGTGGGCGATGCCGACTGGTACAACCAAGGCAATATTTCTACGCTGATAGTACCCGCAGTAGGTACGCAAGAGCGCATAAGGGGCAAGGGCTGGACGGGCAACTCGAACGGCTGGGTGCCAGCACGCAGGGATTTTAAACTGCCGACCACGGTTACAGGGCTGCAAAATGTGATATTCAGGTTTAGGTTTGCGAGCGACTTTACGAGCAATCCGCTTGCCATAAACAGAGAAGGCTGGGCAGTAGATGACTTTTGCGTAGAGCCGTTTATCGGCAACTGTAAGCCACTTGCCACCGACGACGAAAACATGGATTTGGGCTTGGAGCTAAATGCGGCTTACCCCAACCCTACCAGCGAGTGGTGCAAAATAAACTATGTACTACCCACCGCAGGCAAAGTAAGCCTGAGCCTAAAAGATGTTTTGGGTAAAACGATTCAGAACCATGCGTTTGGCAAGCAAGATGCGGGCAACCACAATTTCAATTTGGATTTGAGCAACTTAGAGTCTGGTATTTATTTTTATACCGTGGATTTTGAAGGTATGCAGCTAACCCAAAAAATTACCTTGATTAAATAACATCGAGCCATAGCAACAAAGAAAAAACCTGCGGTTACGCAGGTTTTTTTATGCCTTTTATCACATTAATTTTATTCATATTCAATGTTATGCGCTATATTTGTAGGCAGAACACCAAAGAACCTAATCCAACCCTTCATATTAAAATCCGTTGCTATAATGCAAAAAAAACTATTTACGACGACCATTTATTTACTGATAGCCTGCACCTTGGGTTATGCCCAAAAACCCACCCAAAAACTCACCATAGAACAAGCAGTACTCAATACTGGGCTGACTGCTCAAAACATAAAACAACTAAAATGGCGGGGAAAAACCGATATTTATACCTACGTTGATACTTTAAATGGAAACGATGCGCTGTTTGGGGTAAGTTTGCCCAAATTCGAAAAAAGCACGCTCCTTACCCTAAACGACCTAAATGCTTCGCTGAAACAAATTGAAATTGCGGCGCAAAAACGTATGCCTGCGCTCACGTGGGTTACGGACAATGTGATGCGTTTTGAGGCGGAAGACCACCTTTTCACGTTTGACATCACAAAAAAATCGTTTGAAACCGTGCTGGCGATACCCGAAAATAGCGCCAACCACGAGTATAGCGGCGGTGCTATAACCAAAATTGCTTATACCAACGACAATAATTTTGGGATTAAGGCAAGCGAGCAAAGCGAGCGCATGGTGAGCAACGAACCCAACCCAAACATTGTGTATGGAAAAAGCGTGCATAGGCAGGAGTTCGGCATAGATAAAGGGCTTTTTTGGAGCAACAACGGCACGCAAATTGCTTTTTATAAAATGAACGAGGACATGGTTACAAATTACCCAATAGTGAATATAACCAGCACGCCAGCGCAAGAAAATGCCATAAAATACCCGATGGCGGGCGGCAAAAGCCACGAGGTAACCTTGGGCATTTATAATTTTGAGAGCAACAACATCAGGTACTTAAAAATAGACGGCGACCCCGAGCATTATGTAACCAACATTACGTGGGGAAAAAACGATAAATTTATTTATGTAGTGGTGGTAAATCGGGCGCAAAACCACCTGTGGCTGCACGAATTTGATGCCTATACTGGCGAGCAAACCAAAACGATACTCGAGGAAGTAAACGAAAAATACGTAGAACCCGAGCATGGTTTGTATTTTTTGCCCAATGCCGACAATGAGTTTTTGTGGTTTAGCGAGCGTGATGGCTACAACCATTTGTACCACTACAACACCAACGGCAAAATGCTTGGGCAGCTTACGCAAGGAAATTTTGTGGTGAGCAACTTTTTGGGCTTTGACGACAAGGGTACAACGGCTTACTATTTGGCAAACAAAGAAAATTTTATGCAGCAGCACGCATACAGCGTTCAGTTTAAAACGAAAAAAACCACCTTGCTTACGCCCAACGAAGGCACGCACAACGCACAAATAAGCCACAACGGAAAGTATGTTTTGGATAGCTACACCGCCAATTATACGCCACGGGTAATAAACATTTGTAATGCCAAGGGTGAAATTGTAAAAAACTTGCTCACCGCCGAAAACCCACTAAAAAATTATGAGTTGGGCGAAATGCGCCCCGTAACCCTAAAAACCAAAGACGGAACGCCGCTTTATGGAAAGCTAATGCTGCCCTACAACTTTGATTCCACCAAAAAATATCCAGTAGTTGTGTATTTATATGGCGGTCCGCACCTGCAATTGGTTACCAACAGGTTTCCTGCATCGGGCAATTTATGGTACAATTACATGAATCAAAAAGGATACATTGTTTTTACGATGGACAACAGGGGCAGCGAAAACAGGGGTTTGGCGTTTGAGCAGGCTACGTTTCGCCAGCTTGGCAATGTAGAAATGCAAGACCAACTACTGGGCGTGGAGTACCTAAAAAGCCTCAATTTTGTGGACAGTAGCCGCTTGGGCGTGCATGGTTGGAGTTTTGGTGGGTTTATGGCTACGAGTTTGGCTACCCGCTACCCAAGTGTGTTTAAGGTGGCGGTGGCTGGCGGTCCGGTGATAGACTGGAAACTCTACGAAATTATGTACACCGAGCGGTACATGGACACCCCAAAAGAAAACCCCGAGGGCTACAACCAAGCGAATTTACTCAATTATACGGCAGATTTGAAGGCAAAATTGCTCATGATACACGGCACCATAGACGATGTGGTGGTGTGGCAGCACAGCCTAAGTTTTGTAAAAAAATGCGTGGAAGACGGCGTTTTGCTGGATTATTTTGTGTACCCCGAACACCCGCACAACGTGCGAGGCAAGGATAGAGTACACCTGATGCGCAAAATCACGGCTTATTTTGAAGACAATTTATAATTGTCTTCAAAATTTGTAGGTAACGCCGACCAGCGCACTGATACCAAAAGTGGGGTAATTGTAAAGCCTAAAATAATTGCTGGCGGCGAGGTTGTTGAAATTTGCGAAGAAAGTAAGGTCGTTTTTGAGCCTGTATTCCGCCGTCAAATTTAAGTCCACAACGCCTTTTAGGGTGTTGGTGCTGCCTGTTTTACTCAAATATTTTATGCCGCTATACCCAAAAATTTCGGCACCAAAGTATAGTTTTTGGTCATAGTTGTACCTAACACTGAGGTTACTGCTAAGGTTTGGCTGCATATAAGGCTGGCGCAGGGTGCTATCCAGCTTGAATATTTTGTAACCGCCTATCAAAATTATTTCTAAGTTTGCATTTGGGTTGTACTGGGTCTCGAAGGCAATTTCTGTGATTGTACCAGAGTTTGCGTACACAGGGTTGAGCTTGCGAAAATCGGTGGTATCGTTTTGGTAAAACAGTAGGTTTCGGGCTTCTTTTACGCCAATTTGCGCTTTGTAGCCAATGTTTTCTATGATTTTGCCATTGATGCCTCCAAAAATATGGGTTTTTATGAGCGTATTTTTAATGTCTAAATTGTTTTGTAGAAACGGATTGCGCCTCGTTAGGTTGTCAAAAGTGTTTTGCACAAACCCGCCATCTATGCCCACAAAAGCGGTTAAGCCCTGCTCTGGCACGACGTTAAAACCGATTTTTGCGAATGGAAACACATGAAACGAGCTGCTATCTGTAACAAATAGCGCATTTTTTTGGAGCTTTTGGTAGGTTGTATTGATGCCCACTTCAAAACCAAAACGCTCTTTTTGCATACCAAATTTTGGGCTTAAAACGAACAATGAGGTATTGTTTTGGGCGGATATAAAGCCAGTATTGGGTTTGTATTTTCGGTAATCGTATATAATGGGTATGGTTATGTGGCTTTCGCCAAAGCCTGCGAACAAGTTGGCGGCGATGTTAAAATTTTGCTCCGATTCCTGATATTTGTTTGTGGTAAGGTGGTAGCTCGGGGTAAGGGTGTAGCTCGGCACGCCTTTTTTGGTGGGCGTACCCTGGAGTTTGGCAAAAACGCCGACCCTATTGAGGGTTTGGGTGGATTGTTCGGTGGTAAAATTGGTGTCTAAGGGGTTGTAACCATAAAAATTTCGGTTGTTGCGCTCGTAGTTTACGCCCGCCCCTACGCTCATTTGTTTGAAAATACGCTTGCCGCTCAACCCCAATTTGTTGTCGCTGTACGCCATATTTTTATAGCTTTGGTCGGTTTGAACATTTTTTTCTATTGTGCCTCGAGAAGAAATATGGTGCGCATTTGCCTCCAATTCGTACTTAGAATTTCTACCAGTTTGGTAATGCGCATCAAAAAGAGGCGTGAGGTAGTTGCCAAAACCAGCCCTAATAAAAACATTTTTCAGCGGATTGGGCGTTTCCGATTTGGGTTTCATTGCCTGAATTGGCTCCACGGTAAAATCGGTGTTTATGCTGCGGGTTACGGCGGCGTAGTTCATTTTGGGTCGGTCGTCGTTGGTGGCATCGGGCGCAGCTTGCGGGTTGGTGGGTATTTTTAGGCTCTCTATGAGCTTGGGCTGATATGTTTTTACCACTTTTATGGGGTCGCTGGTAAAATCACGCTGGGCGTGGGCTACGGTGGCGTACACGAGCAGACAAGAGAGTAAAATGGATTTTTTGTTCATTTTTATGGTCTTAGGTTCTGTATAAAACGTTTTGTGCGGTTAATTATTTTATGCAATTTTACGGCTTTTTATCTGTACTTTTTACACAAATCGCCCACAAAAAAGCACACAACACCACCCACAAAAAAGCCCACGGCGAACCCGATAGGGTTCGCCGTGGGCTACACTTAATTTGAATACTCTATAATTATTTAGAAATAATTAAACGCTGTATTTTCTCACTCTCGCCTTGTACTACTTTTAGGGTATAGTTGCCAGATTGGAACTGACGTACATCTATTTGGGTACGTACTTCCACACCTCGTTCCAAGTCCATCTCAGAAGCATACACTACTTTGCCCCTGGCATCGTACATTACTATGCTCGCCTCACCTGCATCTCCTTTTAGTACTACATTAAACACTGTGTTGCTCGGGTTCGGATACACTTTCAAAGTAAGCTCTTTGGTTATGTCCGCCAAAACTACTTTTATCCAATTGCCTCTCAACACCTCGCTCTTGCCATCAAAGTCAAACTGTACTACTCGGTAGTAGCTCTCGCCTGTGTATGGTTCGTAGTCTATCACACCGTATTTCTGGCGTATGTTCGTTGTGCCGAAGCCTTTTTTGGTAGCTATCAACTCTGGTGTTTCGCCGATGTTGCGTACTCGCTCCACCTCAAACCTGTCGTTGTTTATCTCGCTGGCTGTACTCCAATCTACATACACGTGCCTATCTACAGCCCTCACGCTCAAATCTATCAGCGTTACTGGCGTAGGTGTGGCGTTGAACAAACCTACATCTATCGTAGTGTTGTTTTCGCCGCTACCCAATACGATTGGGTTTATGCGACCCGTTGCTGGGTTGGCATCACTGTCTTTGGTTGGGTCTGTGCCTATTTGTTGTGGGCTGTAATCAAAACCTGATGGCTTGCCAAACTCTACAATATAGGGTTTGCCTGGCATCAATCCGCTGAACACATAATTGCCGTTGGCATCTGTGGTCGTGGTGGCTATCGTCGCTCCATTGCCGTCAAGCAATTTCACTACAATACCCGATACACCTGGTTCTCCTGGGTCTTGCACGCCGTCTTTGTCCGTGTCGTTAAACACCTTGTCGCCTAAGCTCGCAGGTATGTAAATACCCATGTCCACCGTCAAGTTGCTTGCACCTGAACCCAGGGTATATGTACCCGTTTTGCCAGTAGCCACGTCGGCATCGCTGTCTTTGGTGTCATCGCTGCCAGCATCTTTTGTGGTTATCACGCTGCCTGCTGGCTTGGTGAATATTACATAGTAGCTGCCTGGGGTTAAGTTGTCAAACAAATAATTACCATTGACATCTGTAACCTTCGTGCTTATTACCCCATTCGTAGTGGCATCGTATAGCGTAGCTGTTACACCAGCAATACCTTGCTCACCCACATCTTGCACGCCATTGGCGTTCTTATCCATAAATACTTTATCACCTAATTTAGCAGGTATATATATACCCATATCTACGGTCAAATTGTTTTCGCCCGCTGCAAGGGTATATGTACCCGTTTTTCCAGTAGTTACGTCGGCATCGCTGTCTTTGGTATCATCGCCACCAGCATCTTTGGTCGTTATTATGCTACCCGCTGGCTTGGTAAATATTACATAGTAGCTTCCTGGGGTAAGGTTGTCAAACAAATAGTTGCCATTGGCATCTGTAACCTTGGTGCTTACTACCGCATTTGTGGTGGCATCGTATAGCGTGGCTGTTACACCTGCTACACCTGGCTCACCCGCATCTTGCACGCCGTTGGCATTGCTGTCGGTAAATACTTTATCACCTAATTTAGCAAGTTTCACAAAACCTGCATCTATGTCCGTGCGTACCTGACCTTGACCCAATACGATTGGCTGTGTGCGACCGTTCGTGCCAGCATCGCTGTCTTTCGTGCCATCGCCACCTGCGCCACCTATTGTGCCTATATAGCCCGTTGGTGTGGTAAAGCCTACGGTGTATGTACCTGCTGGCAAGCCATTAAATACATATTCTCCGTTTGGTCCTGTAACAACACTCGCTATCGGGTTGCCGCTTGCATCGAACAACGTTACCGTTACACCTGCAATGCCTGGCTCTCCTGGGTCTTGTACACCATCGCCGTCTCTGTCTTCCCATACAAAATTACCAATAGAACCTGGTACATAAATACCTGCATCTACCGTCGGATTGTATTGTCCACCTACCAAGGTGTAAGCAACTGTTTTACCAGTAACTGGGTCTGCATCACTGTCTGTACCATCAGCACCTATGTCTTTTTTGGTAAATATCGCATTTGCAGGCAAAGTGCTAAATCCTACGCTGTACGTGCCAGGCTGCAAGTTCACAAATGTGTATGCGCCGTTTTGGTCGGTTATCGTAGTAGATATTGGCGTACCTGCGCTGTTAAACAACGTTACTGTTACACCTGGTACACCCACTTCTGTGGCTTCTTGTATGCCATTGGCATTCACATCGTTCCATACAAAGTTACCCAAACCAGCAAGCGGTGTATTGCTTTTCACACCTGCATCAAGGTCTCTGTTGTTCTGACCAGCAGCCAGCGTTACAGTTGGCGTTCTGCCAGTTGTAGCATCTGCATCGCTGTCTTTGGTATCGTCTGTGCCAGCATCTTTTGTGGTAAATACAAATCCTTGCGGCAAGTTGTTAAATCCTACACTGTACGTGCCAGGCGTTAAGTTGGGGAACAAATAGAACCCGTTTACGTCCGTAACCGTACTACCTACTGCGTTGCCAGCTCCGTCATACAACGTTACTGATACGCCCTCTACACCAGGTTCGTTTGCATCTTGTACGCCATCGCCATTCAAATCATTGAATACAAAGTCGCCAAGGCTCGCCAACGCCGCATTCGGTTTGTTGATGCCCGCATCTAAGGTTTGGTTGTACTCACCCGTTACCAAGGTAACTTGTTGGGTTTCGCCAGTTGTAGTGCTTGCATCGCTGTCTTTGGTGTCGTCTGTTCCACTGTTTGATGGGCTAAATGAATAGCCAGTTGGTAAATTGCGGAATTTTACGCTGTACGTGCCAGGGGCTAATCCATTAAATATGTATTCACCCAATGCGTCTGTTATCGTTGTGGCTATTACATTGCCCGATACGTCTAACAAATCTACTACCACGCCTTGTACACCTACTTCACCTGCATCTTGTACACCGTTTGTGTTGGTATCGTACCATACAAAATTGCCCAAGCTCGCATTATTTGGCGGAGGAGTAAGGTAAATACCCGCATCTACTGTTGGGTTAAACTGACCGCTTGTAAGCGTATAGTTGCCAGTTCTGCCTGTTTGTACGTCTGCATCGCTATCTTTGGTGTCATTTCCACCCAAATCTTTGCCCGTAAATGTATAACCAATCGGCAATGTGAAGCCTACGCTGTACGTGCCTGGTACTAAATTATTGAACGAGTAAAAGCCTGTGGCATCGGTAATTGTGGTCGCCACTGGGCTTCCGTTTACGTCAAACAAGGTTACGGTTACACCCGATACACCTGTTTCGCCAGCGTCTTGTACGCCGTCTTTGTTGCTATCTATCCACACATAATTACCTAAACCTGCATTCGGAGTTGAGTACAAACCTGCATCTATTGTGGTGTTGTTTTCACCAGATGCCAAAGTTACTGGGGCAGAGCGTCCACTTGATGTGTTGGCGTTGCTGTCTTTGGTTGGGTCTGTGCCTTGGCTCGCAGGGCTAAATGTAAGTCCGTTCGGACGGATAAATTCTACTGTGTAAGTGCCAGGAGCTAAGTTTGTAAAACTATATGCACCCAAAGCGTCGGTGGTCGTTGTGCCTACGGTGTTGCCACCAGCATCAAGTAAATTCACCGTTACGCCTACGATACCTGCCTCGCCTGCATCTTGTATGCCGTTTTGGTTGGCATCTGCAAATACAAAGTTACCAAGTGCGGCTGGTTGGAAAAATCCAAAGTCCACTGTTAGGTTTGAGTTGGCATCTGGTACGCCCGCTGGGTTGTTGCTTGGGTTTTCGCCCGTTGGCTCGCCGCCTACTGTAAGGGCTACCGTGCCGCTGCGGGTTTCACCTGCTACGGTTGTTACGCCATTGTCGTTGTTATCGCCGTTGGTATTTGGGTTCGCCTCCTGACCTGCGCCTGTGCTGCTGTTGAAGCCCAATGGGTTTACAACGCCTACAATGTAGCTGCCAGGTTTTAGGTTGTTGAACAAATAATTGCCGTTGGCATCTGTGGTGGTGGTATTGATAGCCGCTCCGTCAGGTTGTCCATCGTTGTTGGCATCGGCATATAATTTTACCGTTGCGCCTGCTATTGGTGCTTCGCCTGCATCTTTCAAACCGTTATTGTTGGCATCTAACCACACTTGGTTACCCAAGTTCAATGGCTGATAAAAACCTGCATCTACGTCTGTTTTTGCATCGCCACTGTTTAAAGTTACAGCATTGCTACGTCCAGTTGTGGTGTTGGCATCACTGTCTTTGGTTGGGTCTGTGCCTGTACCTTGTGGTGATGAGGTAAAGTTCGCTGGTTTCACAAATTCTACGATGTAACTACCTGGTGCCAAGTTTGCAAACAAATAGTTGCCGTTGGCATCGGTTGTGGTTGTAACTGGCTGACCGTTTGCACCCAATACTGGGTTGCCTGCTGCATCAAGTAATTTTACAATTACACCTGCTATGCCTGGCTCTGTTGGGTCTTGTACGCCGTCTTGGTTGTCATCACGGAATACTTTATCGCCCAAACTCGCTGGAACGTAAAATCCGAAGTCCACTGTTAGGTTGCTGCTGTTGTCGGCAGTACCTGCTGGGTTGTTGCTTGGGTTTTCGCCAGTTGGCTCTGTTCCTGCTGCAAGACTTACTACACCGCTGCGGGTTTCACCTGCTGTGGTTGTTACACCGTTGTCGTTGTTGTCGCCGTTGGTATTCGGATTTGCCTCCTGACCTGCACCTGTGCTACTCACATAAGTACCGCCTGGGGTTACACCTACCACATAATCACCTGCTCTTAAGCCTGTGAATATATACAAACCGTTTGCATCGGTGGTAGTTGTAGCCAAAACCGTAGTGCCTGCTGCATTATACAACTTAACCGTTGCGCCTGCTATCGGCAATTCACTGGCATCTTTTATGCCGTTGTTGTTGGTATCTATCCATACTTGGTTACCCAAGTTGAGTGGTTTTGTAAATCCAGCATCAATCGTGTTGTCCGTTTGTCCGCTACCCAATGTGATGGGTTGAGTACGTCCAGTTGTAACGCTTGCGTTGCTGTCCTTGGTTGGGTCTGTGCCTGCATTCGG
Source organism: Bacteroidota bacterium (assembly GCA_043765195.1). Classification (GTDB taxonomy): domain Bacteria; phylum Bacteroidota; class Bacteroidia; order UBA7662; family JAYUJN01; genus JAYUJN01. The sequence continues at coordinate 84,150 of JAYUJN010000040.1, forward strand.
GTTTGATGGGTCGAAGCCACTTGGTTTCACAAACTCTACAATGTATGTGCCTGGTACTACATCAAAGAAGTAATTACCATTTGCATCGGTTACAGTGGTAACTGGCTGACCAGTTGGTCCCAATACTGGGTTGCCTGCACCATCAAGTAATTTTACAATTACGCCTGCTATGCCTGACTCGCCTGCATCTTGTATGCCATCGCCGTTTAAATCATCAAATACTTTGTCGCCTATGCGGGCTGGTTTATAGAAACCAAAATCCACTGTTAGGTTGCTGCTGTTGTCGGCTATGGTTGAACCATTATTGCTCGGGTTTTCACCAGTTGGCTCTGTTCCCGCTGCAAGGCTTACTACACCGCTACGGGTTTCGCCTGCTGTGGTTGTTACACCGTTGTCGTTGTTGTCGCCATTGGTATTCGGGTTCGCCTCCTGACCTGCACCTGTGCTACTCACAAAAGTGCTGCCTGGGGTTACGCCCACTACATAATCACCTGGTTTTAGGTTGTCAAACAAGTATAAACCATTGGCATCAGTGGTGGTGGTAGCCAAAACCGTAGTGCCTGCGGCATTGTACAACTTAACCGTTGCACCTGCTATGATTGGCTCGCCAGCGTCTTTTACGCCGTTGTTGTTCGTATCTTCCCACACTTGGTTACCCAAGTTTACTGGTTTGTAAAAACCTGCATCAAGCGTTTGATTGCTCTGACCTGATGTAAGTGTTACGGTTTGTGTTTTACCAGTTGTTACGTCTGCATCGCTGTCTAATTCATCATCGTTACCAGCATTGGCAATGGTTGGCGTATAGCCAGCAGGGTTTGCAAACCCAACTGAATAAGTACCTGGTGCCAAGTTTGTAAATTGGTAGAAACCAAGTGCATCGGTGGTTGTAGTACCTATGCTCGCACCTGCTGCATCAAAAAGGGTTACGGTTACGCCCGCAAGTCCATTTTCGCCTACTTCTTGTACGCCGTTGGCATTTTTATCTTCCCATACGTAATTGCCCAAGGTAGCAGGGGCATAAAACCCGAAGTCCACCGTTAAGTTGCTATTGTTGTCGGCTGTGCCTGCTGGGTTGTTGCTTGGGTTTTCGCCCGTTGGCTCTGTACCTACTGCAAGGGTTACTACACCGCTGCGGGTTTCGCCTGCTGCTGTGGTTACACCGTTGTCGTTGTTGTCGCCGTTGGTATTTGGATTCGCCTCCTGACCTGCACCTGTGCTACTTACAAAAGTACCACCTGGCGTTACGCCTACTACATAATCGCCTGCGGTTAAGCCTGTAAATATGTACAAACCGTTGGCATCGGTAGTCGTAGTAGCCAAAACCGTAGTGCCTGCTGCATTGTACAATTTAACGGTTGCACCTGCTATGATTGGCTCGCCAGCATCTTTCACACCGTTGTTGTTGGTGTCTATCCATACTTGGTTACCCAAGTTCATTAGTGGTGTTATGGCAATGTCGGAAATATCGGAGTCATCTTGGTCGCCGTTTCCACCGTTTATTTCATCGTCGGTTACAGTACCGTCGTTGTTTGGGTCGGTGTCGGGCGTAGAATCTACGTCGTTGCCGCTGTCGTTAGAAATTTCGGCTGTGTTGCGCAAAGATGTACCTGCGTTTGCATTTACAGTCAAAACGATGTTTACGCTCTGAGACGCACCTGCGGCTATGCTTGCAATGGTTGTAGTGGCGTTGCTGCCACTTGCTGTCCATGCTGCGTTGTCGGCTGGTACAAATGTAAATCCTGCTGGAATGTAGTCCGTTACTTGGGTATTGGTTGCTACTACGTTTCCTTGGTTAAATACCTCTACTTTAAAGGTTACTTTGCTACCAATTACGATTGGCGTAGGTGCAGAAGCAACGGTTTTGCGTAGTGCAAGGTCAAAGCGTATGCTGTTGAAACCAAAGTCGTAGGTATGGTTGTTTTCGCCATAACCGCCTGTGGTAAGTGCTTTTATTACGTTTGAGCCGCTGGTTGTGCCATCGTTGTCTATGGCATCGTTTGAGCCTTGGTCGGCTGGGCTAAGGGTTAAGCCAGCAAGTGCCGTGGCGTTTGCGCCTGCGGTTGGTATGCGTATTTCGTAGTTTGTGTTTGGTGCCAGACCCGTAAAAATGTAATTACCGTTGGCATCAGTGATTTTTGTAGCCACTAAGTTGCCATTTTGGTATAGTTGCACGGTTACGCCTGCTCTGCCTGTTTCGCCAGCATCTTGTATGCCGTCGCCGTCGGTATCGTTCCATACACGGTTACCTATTTCTATCGGAGCCAAGCCACACATTACTTCTATGTCGCCCACACCGTTTGCCTTACTAAACGTAGAAGCATCAAAAGATTCATATAACTCATACTGAGTACCTATTTGTCCGTTTGTATTAGACATGTGGGCTATACCACCCGTTCTTATCCTACCACCTGGGTCCATGATTGTGGTTAGCACTTCACCAGAACCTGGTAACGTGGCTATACCACCTTGGGCAGATTCTTGGTGCGCAGGAAATGGGTCTTCTTGGTAGTAAAATTCACCACCGCCTATGCCTTGTCCGTTGTTTGCGCCTGATGTAGTAGTTGTAATGCCGTTGCTTGTGATAGAAGCATTATTTTCAATAGTCCAAGTTCCGTTAGCATTTGCACCTGCACGCAAAAGTTCACCTTGGCTATATCCCTGCTCAAAGAATGAGCCGTCTGGGTTTTGGTTTAAAAAACCTACCTGGTTGCCCCAACGGTCAGAAAAGCCTAATATCATAGAGCCATCGGCTGGGCTAAATTCTATGTCTGACAACAAAGGTTGGTTGTAAATACCAGTACTTGCACCAGATGCAGGCATCGAGGCAGTCCAAGGTCTCCAATTTGCTTCTCCAAGTCCGCCGTTATTTGCAGCACCTCTTGTATAGTTGAGTGCAAATGGCGCAATTACTTGCGTAAATGACGTACCGTCAAACTCATAAACTGCTGCTTTTAGGTCGGCAGCATTTTGCGATGTTTCAGCAGAACATACTACGCCTACATATACTTTTCCCTTATATACTTTTATACCCCAAGGACGGTAATCGCCATTGCTACAACCCGGGTTAGGTATAGCAAACGAACTTACATCGCCAGCAGTGGGCGTGGTATTGGGGTTTACATTGTTTATAATGTAGAGTTTCCTATCCAACAGGTTGGTTAGGTACATTTTTGTACCGTCGTCCGACAAATCTATGTCGCCGATACCTACTTTACCTATCACGCCAAAAGCGTTGGGGTCAGTATTACCATCTACTTTGTTTGCGGGTAGCCCAATGTGTGGGTCTATACCTACATTGATGCCAATGCTGCTTACGTTTACGTAATCGGAAGTAGTAGGTGCGCCTGAGTTGGCGTTGGTGGTTTTGTATATACCGCCTATGCCTAAGCCTCCTAAGCCTGCGTGGCGTTTTATTACAGCGGATTCAAAAAGTGTGTTGCTGGCTTTTTGATAAGCAAGTCCCCAAATTGCACCAGTTTGTACATTTTTAGCAGCAGAAGTTGTAACGCCACTACCGCCTATGCCACTTGCGTTGTAATCGTAGGTAAACAATACATCTGCTTGCCCCGAAGTTCCGCCGCCAAGTGGGTTACCATTTATATAAATGGGCGTGGCTACTCTGGGATTGTCTTGGCAATACAAATTTGGGTTGTTTATGCCCAAGTTGTTGTTGCTGCTTGGGTTGCTGGCTACAAACTGCACCATAGTACCCGACTGGGTACCGAACGGACCTGTAAAGTCGCCCGCTGGCAAATTGGTAAACTCCAAACGGAAAGGACCACTGCCTGTTGGGGCAATGGAATACGAGCCGTTGTTGGCGGTGGTGGCAGAGCCTACGGCTGCACCAGCAGTGTTGTAGGCTGTAACAGTAATGCCTGCCACACCATTGTCATTCGTTGCTTTTTGTCCGTTGGCGTTGTAATCTCGGTACACAGTACCCGTTATCTGGGCGTGTGCGATTACTGACAACAAAGTAAAGGCAAGCAATGAAAGCAGGCGTTTTATGCCTGTGCCATTCATTGGTTTCTGTACAATTGGATTCATCTTTTTGTTATTTAAATTAAGTGTTATTTTTTATTTATAATGTTGTGTATTATCTATGCTGCAAATGTATAACCACAAATGTACTAAATCTACTATTTTTTGATTTATTTGTACATTTTTGTAAGCCAAAAGACATTTGAAGCCGTAAACTGACTTTTGGCTTACATTTATTTGGGGTACGCTTTTATAATATATTTAATACGTTTTTGGTGTTTTTTAATAATAAATATGATATTTTATGACGGATTAATTATTTCAAGCCTTTATTCTATTGTAAAGATACGCTTGATTGTTTTAATTTTTGATGGTTGCTTGCCACAATGGTTACAAAGTAATATTATGGGCATTTTTCACTTTTATGCACAAACCTTTACACAATTTTTGTACCACAAATTGATATTTTTCAAGTTTTAACAAGCTATTTTTGAATAAACTGTAAACTATACGACAATTTTGCCCTATTGGTTTCAAAATAGGCTGTTATTTGTGCTATTTACCAACTAAAAAAGCCGCAATTATGAAAATAATTGCGGCTTTGGGGCATGAATGGTTTTGTGGCGTGCAGCTATGGCACGTACTATTGGTTTAATGCCACCATTTTTTGGGGCAGATACGCTTGTTGCTTTTGCAAGATTTGGAGGGTATAAACGCCGTTTGGCAGTTTTTCATTTAACTCAATTTGCGTTTCTTGCGGATTTAAGCGGTACTTATGTACCGTTCTGCCCGCCATATCTATAATATGTAGCATGGCTGGGTCTTGTACATTGTTATTCAAAGCGTAATTTACCACACATTTGCCGTTGTTTGGGTTGGGATAGGCATACAGTTTGTTGGTATTTTCAAGGTTATTTACTCCTACAAAAATGCTGTCTTTTATTTGAAAATGGTCAAATGCTGCCTCGAGCAAATGCCCAGGTGCTGCGTCGTTGGTGTAAACGATAAGGCGCATGTTGGCGGTGGGTGCTATGCTCGCACTTAGTTCGAACTGGCGTGCTACCCAAGTGTTGTTATTTGGCGTGCTATTGGTTACGGTTTCTAACACGGTGGTGGTGATGCCATTGCTCATGCTTATAATTAGGCTATCGTTGGGCGTGCCTGTGCCGCCGCCGTTGGCGAACCAGCGTTCGTAGCTCAAAAACGGGTGGCGATAATTGCTTAGGTTTATTATCGGCGAGGTTAGGCGTGTGTAGCCGTTGTCCACGTCGTCGGTGCCAGCGCTACCGCCGCCGTTGCCAGTTACGTAGGCTTGGTCGGTGCAGTCGGTGGCGGCATCTAAGCTGGGGTTGTAAGGCACACCTCCGTTGTCCGTCCCCACGGGTTTGGCACGCACCCATGCGCCAGTGCTGGCGGTGGTTTGCACCGTCCAATTATTACCAAAAGTAAAATCGTCGCTGTATTGCGCTTTGAGTATAATCGGATTGGTGAGTGGTGCGCTTATGGTCTGCGAAAAACAGCGGGTTTCATAGCCCCATTTATTTACCGTAATGGTGTAAGTATCGGGTATTAAAGTGGTGCTGAAATTTCCGTTTGCGTTGGTTATGGCATTGTAGGTAATTGAGCTGCTTTGCATAATAACATTTGCGTTCGATAAATTTGTGCCATTGGGCGTTTGTACCAAACCCGAAAAAGTAACGGTAGAAAGCGGGTATAACTGCACGTTTTGGTTGTTCAAAACGCCGTTGCTTAGGCTCACATTGATGGTTTTGCTGCGGTAGCCCGCTTTTGAGTACCTTACCTGATAGCTGCCTGCGGTGGCTATGCCGAGCGCATAATCGCCACCTGATTTCGAGTTATCGAACGGAAACTGCCCTACCATTTGCACATTTACGCCCGAAATCACTTGGTTGGTGGTGGAGTCGGTTACGTATCCTTCTAAATAGCAGCCTTTTTTGTAGGTGGGCGTAACCACAAACAAACCGTTTTCGATGTCGGAAATCAATATATTGCCCGACGGCAAATACGGATAAACGCCCCATGCGCCGTTAAAACCTGCGCCTGCGTACAAATCGCTGGTATCGAAGTAGCCTACCTCCACCAAATTGTGGGGGCGGCTGGCATCGTAGATTAGTACGCCGTCTCTGTACCAAGCCGTTACCGCCCAGTCGCCATTTATAATGTGTACGTTGTGTGGAATAGAGCCGCCGCCCTTCGACGATTGTATTCTGTCGGTTTCATATACGTTGGCTGGGTTTTCTACACTGTATGCCGCCAAATAGGCAAAGTTCACTTCGTCCGTGGTGAGCAAATGCTTGCTGTTGTTGGTGAGCCATGCGTTGTGCGTAAAATTGCCTGGCGTAATTTGGGTGTTATATACCACAGGGCTGGCTGGATTGAGTACGTTGGCAATGGAAAAAAAACCGCCATAAATATGGCAGGCATACAAGGTATCGCCCCGAGCAAAACCATCGTGGATATAACTGTTGGTGGAATTGGCATAGCTACCCAAAAAAATGGGCGTGCCTGGCGTGGTGTTCACGTCGTACATGAGTGCGCCGTTGGTGAGTGCGCCCGCAGCACCAAAAATATACAAAATTCCTTTTTCATCTATAAAAACGGTGTGTCCCTTGCCCTGTGCGCTAAACGAAAAAAAGCTGTTTGGCAGAGCCGTTGGTGCGCTCACGGGCAGCGGGCGCAGGTCGGTAATCATTAGCCCACCGCCGCCCTCGGTTACGGTGTAAGCAAAATCCTTCCATTGCTTTACCTCACGCCAAATGGAGGTAGCCGCCGTGAGGTCGCACACTTTCCATATACTGTCGGCGTTGGTTACATTTACCACCGACAAACCATCGTCGGTGCCTACGAGCGCATATTCTTTGCCAGTTTCGTCCACATAACCCCAAATGTTTGAGGCATCGTAAGGATAGGTAAGTTGGCTGCGAAAAACCATGTTTTGGGCAGTTTGGGCATAAATCAGGTTTGTAAGTAGTAACAGCCCGATTGTAAAAATTTTATTCATTTATTTTGTATTTGCGAATTATTTGGTGTATTGCAAGCGTTTTTTAGATTTTCACCCATTTCAATGGGCTGTTTTTGCGGTTTTGTTGTTGAATTTGCACAAAATAAATGCCTTGCGCTCCGTTTAGCTGCAAATCCACTTTGTTTTGGTTGGCATCGAGTGGCTGCTCGAGTACTATTTTTCCGCTTACATCGGTTACCACCACCTTGGCTGGCTGCATGGCAGTGTATAAATTGTAGTAAAGCGTGGCGGCTCTGCCCACATTTGGCTGCAAGTTTGCATCTACAAAGGCATAATCTTGCGCACTTACCGAACCCAAAACCACATTTTGCATGGCGGTATTGCCGTTGGTCAAGCCCTTGGGTAGGTTTTGGCTTGCGTAGCCAGTGCGGCTATAATTGATGGTGTAGCTGCCCGCCGTGGCGATGCCTATCATGTAGTTTCCGCTGTTGTCGGTGAGTACACGGCTGATGGGCGAAACGCCCGTAATTTCTACAATTGCCCCACCGATTGCGTTTCCGCTCACGTCGGTAACTTTTCCTTTTAAATAAGCCGCTGGCAAGTAAGTGGGCGTAACCACAAATAAGCCGTTTAAAATATCGGAGATAAGGATATTGCCCGACGGCAAATATGGATATGCGCCCCATGCGCCCCTGTACTTATTAAACAATCCGCCCGAAGTTAGCTGGTCGCAGTCGAAGTAGCCTACTTGCACGAGCTGTTTGGGGTTGGTTACGTCGTGTACTATAATGCCTTCTTTATACCAAGCCGTGATGGCAAACTGGTTTTTTACATACACATTGTGCGGTATAGAAATGCTGTCGCCGTAAGGCACGTGTACCCTATCTACTTCGGTGATGTTGCTCAAATCGCTGATGTCGTAGGCGGCGAGGTAAGAAAAATCTTTTTCGTCGGTCGTAAAAAGGGTCTTGCTATCTGCCGAGAGCCAAGTATTGTGCGTAAACAAATTTGGCGTGGGCTGCGTAGCCAGCGTTACGGGGTTTTGTTTGTTGCGCACATCTACCACCGAAAAAAAGCCATTTTGGATATGCCCAGCGTAAAGCGTGTCGTTGCGCACGTAGCCATCGTGTATGTACGAGCCATTGGCGTAGGTGTAGCTGCCCAAATAAACGGGCGTGCCTGGTATGCTATCGAGGTCGTACATCATTGCGCCGTTGCTTATGGCGGCATTGCAACCAAATAGGTACAAAATGCCCTTTTCGTCTATAAACAAAGTGTGCGCCCTGCCCACGGTGCTAAACTGAAAAAAAGTATTGGGCAGCACATTCGACTGTGGCAATGGGCTTAAATCGGTAATCATAAGCCCGCCGCCGCCCTCGGTTACGGTGTAGGCGTAGTTTTTGTAGGCTTTTACCTCACGCCACAATGAGTTTACAACTGGGCTTGCCGCAAAACTGGCTACCTTAAAAATATTGGTTGGGTCGTTTACATTTACCACCGTCATGCCCGTATTTGTGCCTACGAGCGCATACTCTATGCCCGTTTCGTCCACATAGCCCCACACGCTGGCTATACTACTGTTGCCCGAAAACTGCAAGCTATCCCGAAAGGTAATGTTTTGCGATACAGGAACTTGCGCATACATCGTATTTTTAATACAAAATAGGAGCATAAAAAGGTAGATTTTTTTCATTGGTGTTTTTAAATTTTGAACCACAAATTTAATATAATTTTTCTGTTGTACTATATTTATTTATACCATACGAAAATAATAGGCATTTCGTTTGAAAGCAATTATTTAGCATAAAAAATACAAGGAAAACCAATATATTTGCGACATATTAGCAAACCAACCCACACAAAACTTGATAAAAGCGCAGAACCTAAGCAAATCCTACCAAAATTTGCAGGTATTAAAAAACATAAACTTAGAAATAAAACAGGGCGAGCTGGCTTGCATTGTGGGCGCATCGGGTGCGGGTAAAACCACTTTGTTGCAGCTACTTGGCACGTTGGATACGCCCACCAGCGGCACAATACGCATAAACGACGAGGACATAGTGGGTTTTTCGAACAAAAAGCTGGCGCAGTTTCGCAACCAAAAAATAGGTTTTGTGTTCCAGCACCACCACCTTTTGCCCGAGTTTACAGCCTTAGAAAACGTGTGCATTCCTGCATTGATAGGCGGCACTTCTAAGGCGGAGGCGGAACAAAAAGCCAAAAAACTGCTGGATTTTTTGGGTTTAGCCGACCGCTTGTACCACAAACCAAACCAGCTTTCGGGCGGCGAGGCGCAGCGCACCGCCGTAGCCAGAGCCTTGATAAACAACCCATTGGTGGTTTTTGCCGACGAACCCTCGGGCAACTTGGACTCGAAAAACGCCGACGAGCTGCACCAACTTTTTGTATCCCTAAAAAATGAAACTGGGCAAACCTTCGCCATCGTAACCCACAACCCACAACTGGCGCTACTCGCCGACACCGTAATAGAAATAAAAGACGGCAACCTAATTTAAAACAATACTAAAATGTCTGTTCACAAACCCATAAAACGAATTACCACGCACACCATACAAGAAATGAAGCTGCGGGGCGAAAAAATAAGTATGCTCACAGCGTATGATTACTCCATGGCACGCATTTTGGACGATGCGGGCATCGACATTTTGCTGGTGGGCGACTCCGCCTCCAACGTAATGGCTGGGCACGAAACCACGCTGCCCATTACCTTGGAGCAAATGATTTACCACGCACAAGCCGTGGTGCGGGGCATAAACCGCTGTTTGGTGGTGGTAGATTTGCCTTTTGGTACGTACCAAGGCAACTCCAAACTGGCTTTGCAAAGTGCCATAAAAATAATGAAGGAGTCGGGCGCACACGCCGTAAAGCTCGAGGGCGGCGCAGAAGTAGCCGACAGCATCAGCCGAATACTCACGGCTGGCGTGCCTGTAATGGGGCATTTGGGGCTAACGCCGCAGAGCATTTACAAATTTGGCACATACACCGTGCGTGCAAAAGAAGACGGGGAAGCCGAAAAACTGATTGCGGACGCTAAGGTGCTGCAAGAAGTGGGGTGTTTTGGCATCGTTTTAGAAAAAATACCCGCAACCTTAGCCACAAAACTAAGCCAAGAACTAATTATACCCACCATAGGCATCGGCGCAGGCAGCGGCACCGACGGGCAGGTGCTGGTAATGCACGATTTGCTGGGCATAAACAAAGATTTTGCACCACGGTTTTTGCGCAGGTACTTAAACCTGTACGAAGAAATAAAAACCGCCACCGAGCAATACATAAAAGACGTAAAAAGCAAGGATTTTCCGAACGAAAAAGAACAATATTAACGCTTTTTTATGCAATTAAAGCAACTTTTAAAGGCTTCGTTTCCGTTTTTTGGGCTTATTTTGGGTGTGTGCTGCGCATATAATTTAGCGGAGTTTTATTTAAGCCCAAACAAACACTTCGGCAATTTTTACCTACAAATTGGCTACAATACTGCCATAGCACTGCTGGTTTTGTGCTGGACATTGAGCGTTTTATATCTTTTTTTGGGTAAAAAAATGGGCTTGGTTTGGTTTTTAAAATGGATTTGTTTGCCGCTGTTGCTTTTGTATTTTTACGGTTTTTCGGTGGTTTTTCGGTGCAATGAAATGTACTACGCCCTAAAACACCAAGAGCGAGGCTGGAAAGGCACGCCCTACCGCAGCCACAGCCTTTTGGGCTACACCAACAAGCCAAATGCCCGATTGCTCATGACCTTTCGTGGCTCAAAAACCATAGCAAGCTACCACAATGCACAGGGTTTTAGGTGCGTGGCAGCCGATACCAACCAGCAAACCACGGACGTAGCATTGGCGTTTTTGGGCTGCTCCTACACCTACGCCGATGCGTGTATTGCCGAGCAAAGTTTTGCGCACGCCACAGCCAAAACCCTGAATATGAAATACTTAAACGCTGGCACTTGCAGCTACGGCTTGGCACAAATGGTGGCGCAGGCACGGGCGATAGTACCCAAACACAAGCCCAAATTTTTGGTGGTGGAGTACGCACCGTGGCTGGTAACCCGAGCGCAACAGATGTACGCACCCTCTTACTTTGGCAAAGTGCCTACGCCCTATTTTGACGAAAATGCAAAACTGGTAAAGCCCGCTTTTTTGCCCGAAATGGACAACTTAGGCACAGAAAAATTTCAGAACAGCACAAACAATGTGGTCGTTTATGGCAGTTTTTTACTAAAAATTGGGCTGCCGTATTTTTATAAAAACGACCTAAATGTACTAAAAACCTGGTGCAAAACCACCACTGGTATGCAGCCGAAACCCAACCAAAACGGCGACCAAATAAAAACCCAAGTATTTTCAGAAATACAAGAACTATGCTGTAAAAATAACTGCAAGCTCATCGTTTGGGGCATATCCGACAATGAAATGCTACAAAAACCAACGATTTTAGACAGTTTGCACATCTTGTTTTTGAATACAGACAGCTTGCTAAACCCAAAAAACGAATTTAAAACCTACGAAACTTACCTAAAAAAGTACGGACACTGGCAAAAAAACTCGCCCACGGACAGCAGCATCATAGACGTACACCCAAACGCCACGGCGCACCAAATCATAGCCGCTGGCTTGGTTGGTTTGCTACGAAAAACGGATTAGTTCAACCCAAAATACTCTTTGAGTTCGATGTTTATGAGGTATTGGCGTGTGGTAAGGTGCTGGTTTACAATTATTTTGTGAAACCGCTCGGCAAATGCGCCCATCTGCAACTGCAACCGCATTACCTCGTCTTGGTTCGGATTTCCATCTACCACCACGGTGATAAAATAAGCAGGCGTATTGCAAAAAATCATTTGCTTTTCGCCATAATGTATCTGCTCCACGTCGTGTTTTTGCGCCTTAAAGGCATCTTGCATAAACGATTTTATGGCAGAAAGCATACCCGCCACCATGTCTTTGTCCATTTCTTGCTCCAAAGGGTAGCTACCAAGCAAAAAACTGGTTTTTTGGTCTATAATCAGTATCTCCGATATTTTGGCATTTTTGAGCATCGAAAGCGTGATTTCGGAGGCACTTACGCCACTTACTCTGCCCCGTATGAGCTTCATAATGCCTTTTGGGGTCAGAAACTGGGTGGTTTTTTCGTTCACCGCCTCACGCAGCTTGTCCATTTCGGCGGCTACATAGCGGCGTATGAGCTTGCCCATAATCGGAAAAAGCACATCTATCATTTCGGTTTCCGCCTCCTTTACCTGCGCCTGAATGGCACGAGTAATTACGGGACCATAAACCTCTGGAAACTCCTTTTTGAACTGCGCCATATACCCATCGATAATGGGCAAAACCCTGTGCTTCCAGTTTTCTTCTGAGCCAAGCTCTATTTTTATTTTTTCTAACGCCGCCTCCAACTCCTCCTGACGAAGCCGCTCCCCTTGCATGAGCAGCTCGACCAATCGCTCGAAGCTGTCTTTGGGGTTAGAATTATCGTTTATAAAAGTCATTTTTGTGTGGAGTTAGCATTATCTTTGCAAATATAATCATTATTTCATTCATTTTGTTTCTAAAAACGCACAAAAACCACATTTTCCTGCATTTAATTGTATTTATTTGGGGATTTACAGCCATCTTAGGTCGTTTAATCCACTTATCTGCGCCCATTTTGGTGGGTTATCGCATGGGTTTATCGGTGGTTGGTATTGGGTTGTATGCCATTTTTTTTCGTAAAAATTTGCTTGTTACACAAAAACATTTTTGGGCTTTGGCGGGCATTGGGTTGCTGGTTACGGGGCATTGGGTGTGCTTTTTTGGGGCAATAAAAGCCTCTAATGTGTCGGTTACGCTGGCGGTTTTGTCGGTTACCACCTTTTTTACGGCACTGATAGAACCCATTTTTTACAAGCGAAAAATTGCCCGCTACGAGCTACTTTTGGGCGGTTTGGTGGTACTCGCCATTGGGCTTATATTTAGGTTTGAGCCACAGTATAAATTGGGCATTTTTTTGGCGGCGGCAGCCGCACTTTTGGCTGCGCTTTTTAGCGTGCTAAATGGTTTGCTTATAAACAAAGTAAATGCCGTTGCCATTAGTTTTTATGAAATGCTGGCTGGTTTTGTGGGCATAAACCTGTATTTGGCGTACAGCCACACCGCCTGGGCAATGCCCAACACGCTGGATTGGGTTTATTTGCTGGTTTTGGCGTGGGTTTGCACCGCTTTTGCTTTTGTGGCAAGTGTGGATTTGCTCAAAAAAATTACGCCATACAGCATCGCTTTGGCTACCAATTTAGAGCCGATTTACGGCATCTTAATGGCTTATTTTTTGTTTCCTGCCACCGAAACCATGGGCATGAACTTTTATTTAGGTGCAGTATTTATTGTGTTTTTGGTCATTTTTAATGGTGTTTTAAAAGCACAAAAGCCGTAACTTTGCAGCTCAAAAACAACAAACAGATGCCGAGTATTTTTACAAAAATAATCAACAACGAAATTCCTTGCTTCAAAATAGCCGAAGATGCCGATTTCATCGCTTTTTTGGACGTTTTTCCGTTGGTAAAAGGGCATATTTTGGTAGTGCCAAAACAAGAAATAGACTATATATTTGATATGCCCGCCCCAGCCTACACGGAACTGATGGCATTTGCCCAAAAAATAGCCGTGGCGCAAAAAAAAGCTATTGCTTGCAAACGCATTGCTGTGGCGGTAATTGGGCTGGAAGTGCCGCACGCCCACGTACACCTTATACCCATAAATGTGGTGGACGAGTGTAATTTTTCGAACCCAAAAAAGCAATTTAGCACCCAAGAAATGCAAGAGGTAGCCGAGGCTATTAAGCATTTTTTGGTGTAATTTTAGTTTGTGCAAAATAAGACTAAAAACAAACAATATAATAAATCATTTGTTTACGTACCGAAACCCCAAAACACAACAAGAAATGACCACAAGTTTCGAAACCCGCCACATAGGCTCCGACCTTGCCGAGACCAACGCCATGCTGCAAGCCATTAATGCCGAAAGCATAGAGCAGCTCATAGCCGAAACCATACCCAGCTCGATACGCCGTGAAAAAATGGAGCTGCCCGCAGCCATGAGCGAAGTAGAAATACTGAGCCACCTAAAAGGCATTGCGGCGAAAAATACGCTTTATAAAAACTACATAGGCATGGGCTACTACGGCACGCACACGCCAGCCGTAATTCTAAGAAATATACTCGAAAACCCAGGCTGGTACACGCAATATACGCCTTACCAAGCCGAGATAGCGCAGGGCAGGTTGGAGGCGTTGCTGAACTACCAAACGATGATATGCGACCTTACGGGTATGCAGGTAACCAACGCATCGCTGCTGGACGAAGCAACAGCCGCCGCCGAAGCCATGGCTATGCTTTGGGGTAAAAAACCGAAGGCGCAGGGCATGAAATTTTTTGTGTCCGACAATGTTTTTCCGCAAACGATAGCCTTGCTGCAAACAAGAGCAGAGCCGCTGAACATAGAAATAGTACAGGGCTGCTCCAAAGAATTTGAGGCGAGTACCGAGTATTTTGGTAGCCTAATTCAGTACCCAAACAAGCTGGGAACAGTGAACGATTACACCGAATTTACCCAAAAATGCCACGCCGTGGGCATGGAGGTAGTAGTGGCTACCGACCTAATGGCACTGGCGCTGCTGGCTTCGCCTGCAAGCTGGGGTGCCGATGTGGTGGTGGGCAGTGCGCAGCGGTTTGGCGTGCCGATGGGCTATGGCGGTCCGCACGCAGCGTTTTTTGCTACCCACGAGCGCAATGTGCGCCAAATGCCTGGGCGAATTATAGGCGTGAGCCTGGATAGCCAAGGAAATAGGGCCTTGCGCATGGCGTTGCAAACCCGTGAGCAACACATTAAGCGTGAAAAAGCAACGAGCAATATTTGTACTTCGCAGGTTTTGCTGGCGATTATGTCGGGTATGTATGCGGTGTATCACGGCTCAAAAGGCATACAAAACATAGCAAGTACCATACATAGCAATGCCAACAAACTTTACATTGCCCTAAAAAAACTGGGCTACGAGCCTGCCAGCGCATCTTTTTTTGATACCTTGGCGCTGAAAATAGACGATGCCACCAAGGCTACGCTGCGCCAACGTGCCGAAGCCGCCAAAACAAACCTGAATTATTTTTACGAGGGGTACATCACCCTTTCGGTAGATGAAACGACTACGGAGCAAGATATTTATGAGTTGCTATCTATTTTTAACCTAAAAAATGAGGCAATTACACTCACAGAAACTGCTGCGCCGCTAAAACCGAGCCGCAAAATACTGGGCGTGGAGGTTTTTAACAGCTACCAATCGGAGCATGAAATGCTGCGCTACATCAAGCGTTTGGAGGCAAAAGACCTATCGCTGTGCCACAGCATGATAGCCTTGGGTAGCTGCACCATGAAGCTAAATGCGACCACGGAAATGATACCTGTTACTTGGGCGGAGTTTGGTAATTTGCACCCGTTTGTGCCTGTAAACCAAGCGGAGGGCTATGCGTATATTTTTGAGGAATTGACCGAATACCTGAAACAAGTAACTGGTTTTGAGGGCGTTAGCTTGCAACCAAACAGCGGCGCACAGGGCGAATACACAGGTTTGATGACGATAAGGGAATACTTTAAAAACAGGAACGAGAGCCATAGAAACATTGCGCTTATACCCTCGTCGGCGCATGGCACCAACCCTGCGAGTGCTGTAATGGCGGGCATGAAGGTGGTGGTAACGCAATGCGACGAAAATGGCAACATCAATTTGGAGGATATTAGGGCTAAGGCACTGCAATACAAAGATAATTTGGCTTGTTTGATGGTAACTTACCCGAGTACGCACGGGGTTTTTGAGGAGGATATACGTGAAATATGCGCCCTGATACACGAGCAAGGCGGGCAAGTATATATGGACGGCGCAAATATGAACGCTCAGGTGGGCTTGACTTCGCCTGCGCACATAGGCGCTGATGTGTGCCATTTGAACTTGCACAAAACTTTTTGCATACCGCACGGCGGCGGCGGACCAGGCATGGGACCAATTGGCGTGGCGGCGCACTTAGTGCCTTTTTTGCCCAACCACAAACTGGTGGCTACCAGCGGCGAGCACGGCATGAGTGCTGTTTCGGCTGCGCCGTGGGGCAGCGCAAGCATTTTACTTATTAGCTATACTTATATACGTATGATGGGCGAAGTGGGCTTGACCAATGCGACCAAATACGCCATTTTGAAGGCTAATTATATGAAACAAAGGCTCGAGGCGCACTATCCTGTGCTGTTTACGGGTAAAAATGGCAGGGCAGCGCACGAGTTTATTTTGGATTTCAGACCGTTTAAAAAAAGCTGCGGCATAGAGGTGGAAGATGTGGCCAAACGATTGATGGATTATAGTTTTCATGCGCCTACGGTGTCTTTCCCGGTGGCTGGCACGATTATGATAGAGCCTACCGAGAGCGAAAGTTTGAGGGAACTCGACCGCTTTTGCGATGCGCTGATAGCCATCAAACAAGAAATACGCAACATTGAGCTGGGCTTGGCAGATGATGTGGATAACCCACTAAAAAATGCGCCGCACACCGCCCAAATGCTCATAGCCGACGACTGGACACACCCGTACACCCGCCAAGAGGCTGCTTATCCGCTTGATTATTTGCTTGAAAACAAGTTTTTTGCTTCGGTGGGTAAGGTAAATGGCACGCACGGCGACCGAAATTTGATTTGTACCTGCGAACCAATAGAGGCTTACGCTGAGTAGTTTGGTTACAAAATGTCAGAACAGGATTTGAGGATTGTAGAGACAAGGCACTGCCTTGTCTCTACATTTTTTCCGTTATTTCTACATTTGTACAGACGTTGCACTGCAACGTCTCAGCCATTATATTTTCAGCACAATACCCGAGACAAGGCAGTGCCTTGTCTTTACGACCTGAAAAACCTGCCGCTATCGCAGCTTACTCGTTTAGCTCTGGGTTGGCTTCTTTTATCATTTTAATCTTTTCTTCCCAATCCGTTCCCAAATACCTATTTTTGCTTTGCTTTTTATCTCCATTTTGTGTTTTTAGCCCGTACAAATTAAAGGGTTTACCCGCTTTTTTATCTTCTTCGGTAGGTTTGTCGTTAAATGCGTTGGTCATTAGCACCGATTTTATGGTTATATTTCTGTTGCCATTTAGCTTAGAATCATAGAATGAAACGGCAGAATTATACTTCAAAAAACTGTTGTAGTAGCGATTGTTTTTGGGTTTATAGCTAACAAAAAATTCTTCTAAACTACTGGTTGTAATTGTTTTAGACGTAGAAAACCCGACACTTACAGCCGTATTTTTGTTTTTTATATTTTCTACAAGGCTAAATTTTGCCTCAACGATTGCATAATCCTTAATATTTACGGTAAAATCACCTGAATACTGCCATTTTTTTAGCACATTTTTGGGTTCAAAATCAATTTTATAAAACGATGCACCCTCAGAACTAAACTCGGCAACATGGTATTTATAATCCGTTTCATGCTGCAAAAACGGCAGATTTAACGGAAAAGCATAAGAAGCTATCGTTTTTGGCGAAATATAAGAGAAATCACTTATTTTATCAAAATTATTAAGGTTTATGCTGAAATTTAAAAGTTTGGCTTGCAAACTGCCAGTTTTAAGGTAACTATCTGCATTTAAGTTTAAATTACCATCAAAATAACTTAAAAAAAGGTTGTCGTTTTTTACTTCATAGTTAAAGTAAACACTGTTTATACTACCAACAATTGGGTAATTTTGAGGGATTTTAGCTTTTATTTTCCTAATCAAATCCGCTTCGTTGAGTGCAATGATGCTAATTTCTGACAATTGTATGTAGTTGTTTTCTAAGATAATTTCACACGGATTTTTTTGAGGAAGTATCAAGTACGACTTTTTAAACCCAAGATGCGAGGCAAAAAGCGTATCATTTGGAACGCTTGGATTTGTAATTACCTCAAATTTGCCATTTTCGTTGGCAACAACGGCATTTAGGCTTGATTTTATCCAAATATTTGCATACGGAATAGGCGCATTTTGCTTGTCTTTAACTACACCAGACAAAATATTTTGTGCATAACACAAAAAATCACCCTGAAATAAGAAAAAAACAAGGGCAAATAAAGGCTTATTTTTGTGTATATCAAATAGTTTAAACGGCTTTTTCAATGCGGTAATGAATTTTTATTTTAAGATTTCAATAGTAAGATAATGAGGCAATTAAGTTGTTTGGGTCGGCGGTAAACTGTGCTTGTACTCATTTATTTTATTTTCTATGAGACGAATTGAATTTTTCAAACAGTTTTCACCATATTTTTTATTGGACAAATTTAAAGGCTCTCCATTTACACCTACTGACGGCTGATTTAATAAATCTGTCTTTACAAACACTTCATTGAGGTGTAGCATAATGGAGGTTTCATTTTTGGCGGCATGGTCAATTTGGTAACTCCAATGCTCTTTAATATCGCTTGTAACCCCGAAAAGTTTTAAACCAAATCTATTTTCTCTTTCTTCTATATTTTCTACCCAAGAACGCCTCGAGGGTCCGTGTCCGTCCGCAAAAACTGCTCTAAAACCCGCCCTTTTTAACTGTGCTAAAATGGCATCGATTAATACCATGAATATCCCGTTGCTCACCCAATAACTGCTGCCAATTAGTTGTTTTTGGGGTGAAGTACTTTTTGCATAATCCATACCTATTAAGTCCTTGTTTTCGTGTAATTTGTACCTATCTGGTCCTAAAAACAAGGGTGGCAATACAATTCCGCCGCATTTTTTCGCAATTTCTATCATTAATGCCTCGCTTTCTATTAAATCAGTACCGAGTGGCAGGTGTTCGCCGTGCCACTCCAATGTACCCAATGGCAAATATGCGATGGGCGTTTTGTTAATTGCTTCTTCAAATTCAGAAGGAAACATTTCAGTGTATTTTACTTTTTTTTGCATGAAAATTGCAATAAGTGTTAATAATTCATTAGAAAGAATTTATAGCACAAACTTAATTACTATTTTCGACAATTCCAATGTAAATGTTCGTTTTGGCTGGGCTCAATGACCAAAACCCCGAACGAATTATGTAGAGACGCGATTAATCGCGTCTCTACCCAGCAAAACGCCCAGCAAAAAATGTCCGAACAGGATTTTGGAATTTTGGGATTTTGGGATTTATAGGATTGCAATGGAAAATCCTGTGCAGCCGAAGAGCGTTTCCGCTACGCTCAACGCCCCCAAAACAATAAAAACATTGCTGGTGTTTTTTGGGTAAAATAAACTAATTTTGCACTAAAATTTTGACTTCTCTCCCAAAACACGCACACCCTTTTAAATGATAGGCACCGACATAAACCAAGCCATAACGCTACTGACGCAGGGCAGCTTGGTAGCCATACCCACCGAAACCGTGTACGGCTTGGCTGCCAACGCCCTAAACGTGGAGGCGGTAGCCAAAATTTTTGCCGCCAAAAACCGCCCCAACTTCAATCCGCTAATCGTACACACGCACAGCATAGCGGCAATGCGGGCATTTTGCACCGAATTTTCGCCCACCGCCCACAAGCTCGCCACGGCATTTATGCCTGGCGCACTCACGCTCGTACTACCCAAATCGGACCTGATACCCAACTTGGTTACCAGCCACAGCACCAGCGTGGCACTGCGCATACCCGCCCACCCCGTGGCATTATCGCTGCTAAAAAAACTACCTTTTCCGCTCGCAGCACCCAGCGCAAACCCATTTGGCTACATCAGCCCCACCACCGCCAAGCACGTTTGGGCGCAGCTCGGCAGTAAAATTCCGTACATTTTAGATGGCGGCAACTGCACCGTGGGCATAGAATCCACGATACTAAAAATAATAGACAACGAAGCCTTTATTTTGCGCCTCGGCGGCACCAGCCAAGAGGCAATAGAACAAATTTTGGGCAAAAAAATAACCACATTACACACCCAAAACCAGAGCGCACCCGAGGCTTCGGGTATGCTGCACAGCCACTACGCACCCAAAAAAAAGCTCATTTTAACCAACCTAAAACAAGCCGTACCCAACTATAAAAACCAAAAAATAGGCGTGTTGAGCCTAAATAGTTTCTTCGATGGCGTGCCGCACGCAAACCAAATTCAGCTTGCACCCAACGGCGACTTGAACACCGCCGCCACCAATCTTTTTGCAGCCCTGCGCCACTTAGACGAAATGGATATTACGCTCATTTTAGCCGAAGAAATGCCCAATATTGGCTTGGGTAACGCCATAAACGACCGACTGAAAAGAGCAGCATTTTAAAAAAAACACCCCAAAAATGAAATATTTAATAGTAGGTTTAGGCAATATAGGCAACGAATACCACGAAACACGCCACAACATCGGGTTTATGGTACTCGACCATTTAGCCGCATTGCACACGCTATCCTTCGAAAAAAAGCAACACGCCTACCACGCCGAACTTAGTTTTGCGGGCAGAAAACTCGTGCTTATTAAGCCCACCACCTACATGAACCTGAGCGGAAAAGCCGTAAATTATTGGCTCAATGCCGAAAAAATACCCAAGGAAAACCTGCTCATCATCACCGACGATTTGGCACTGCCCACGGGCAGCATACGCATACGCACCAAGGGCAGCGACGGCGGACACAACGGCATAAAAAGCATAAACGAAGTGCTGGGCAACAACGAATACGCCCGTTTGCGCTTTGGCATAGGCAACGAGTACCCGCAGGGCAGGCAAATAGACTTCGTTTTGGGCAAATTTACGCCCGCAGAACAAACACTTATTGCTACCAAAATACCCGTTTGTGCCGATGCCATAAAATCGTTTGCAAGGGCGGGCATAAGCCAAACCATGAACGAATTTAACCAAAAATAAAACCCAGAATATTCGAAAGCAGCCCCAATAAATTTGCACTTGGCTTGTTTTTTGTTTACCTTTGCAACAAAGCAAGCAAATCTAACAATTATATAACTGCAATTTTTCTTATTCTTAACACAAAAAACCCTTTGTGCTTTTTTAGTAAAAAGAAAAACAATTAAAATCGGTTTAAAAAACTTAACATAGGCAATACACCTCAACTCATGTGTGGAATTACTGGAATATTTGGTATAAGCAATGCCAACGAAGCCCAAAATAGGGTAAACGATATGAACAACGCCCTGAAACACAGAGGACCGAACTCCGAGGGCGTTTTTGCCGAGCCTGGCGTGGCGCTGGGGCATCGGCGGCTGTCTATCATAGACCTGTCGGCGGCTGGCAACCAACCGTTTTACAGCCCAAACCGAAGGCTTTGTATCGTTTTTAATGGTGAAATTTACAATTTCAAAGAGGTAAAAGACAAGCTATCAGATAGTTATACATTTAGTACGGCTACGGATACAGAAGTAATTTTGGCGGCTTATATGCGCTGGGGAACGGATTGTTTGCACCATTTCAACGGTATGTTTGCCTTTGCGCTCTGGGATTTTGACAAACAAGAACTCTGGCTGACCCGAGACCGATTGGGCATAAAACCCATTTATTACCACCAAACGGCGGCTGGCGAAGTTGTTTTTGCTTCCGAAATTAGGTCGTTGCTCGCCAGCGGCATGGTGCCTCGCAAGCTAAACAAACTGGCTTTGGTGGATTATTTGCGGCACCAAACCGTACACGCACCCCAAACCATGGTGAAAGATGTGTATATGCTGATGCCTGGGCATAGTTTGTTTTTGAAAAAAAACAGCTTTGAAATAAAAAAATACTGGGATATTACCGAAAATTACAGCACCGAATCGGACGGAAAAAGCTACGAAGAAGTAAAAAAAGACGTACACAGGCTGCTGCTGGCATCGGTGGAGCGTAGGCTGGTGGCAGATGTGCCTTTTGGCGCATTTTTGAGCGGCGGCATAGATAGCAGCGCCGTAGTGGGGCTTATGAGCCAAGTAGCCAAGGAACAGGTGCAAACTTTTAGCATTACTTTTGCCGAAGAGGCTTTTAGCGAAGCCAAATATGCACGCCTTGTAGCCAAAAAATTCAACACCAAACACCACGACATCAAGCTCTCGCCCAACGATTTTTTGGAGCTGATACCCGACGGCATAAACGCCAACGACCACCCCTGCGGCGACGGGCTGAACACCTTTGTGGTGTCGAAAGTAACCAAAGAAGCGGGCATTACCATGGCACTTTCGGGCTTGGGCGGCGACGAACTTTTTGCGGGCTACCCCATTTTTACACTCAGCCACCAAATACAAAGCAAGTACCAATGGCTGAATAAAGTGCCAAAACCCGTGCGAAGCCTTGCGGGCAATGCCCTAAAAACGCTAAAACCGAGTACATCAAGCACAAAAATAGCCGACTTGCTCAACCTAAAAACCATAGATTTTGCCAATACCTACCCTTACGCAAGGCAGGTGCTGAACCCAAACCAAATAAAATCGCTGATGGCTACCCAAACTTTGCCCAGCAGCGAAGTAGCCGAAATTATGCAAAAACAGCTTTTTAGCGCCAAAAACATCGAAAAAATACCGTTTTTGAGCCAAGTTTCCTTCGGGGAAATATGCACTTATATGCAAAATGTGCTACTGCGAGACACCGACCAATACTCTATGGCGCACGCCCTCGAGGTGCGTGTACCGTTTTTGGATTACGAACTGGTGGAGTACGTTTTTGGGGTAAAGGACGCATACAAGTTTCCGCACACACCCAAAAAACTACTGGTGGACTCGCTTGGCAGCCTGCTACCGCCCGAAATCGTAAACCGACCCAAAATGGGCTTTACGCTCCCGTGGGCTGTTTGGATTAAAAACGAACTGTACGAATTTACCGAAAACAGCATCAAAAACCTGGCAAAAAGAGGCATTTTCGACGAAAAAGAACTACTCCACATTTGGAAACAATACACCAACAACGACCCCAACGTGAGCTGGTCGAGAATATGGTACTTAGCAATTTTAGAAAACTGGATACAAAAAAATGGAATTGAACTTTAAACCCAAAGTTTTAATTTTTATAGATTGGTTTTTACCTGGCTATAAAGCAGGCGGACCCATAAAATCGGTGGCAAACATCATAAATGCGCTACAAAAACACTACGAATTTATAGTGGTAACCTCCAACCGTGATGCTGGCAACAGCAAACCGTACAACAACCTAAAACACAACAAATGGTTGGACGTTTACAACGCCCGCATCATTTACCTGACCTCCAACCTAAAACTTTTGGGTATGCTGCGCAACATCGTGCGCAAAGAAGCCTACAAAGTGGTGTATTTCAACAGCCTTTTTTCTGTGCGATACACGCTTTTGCCCATCATTTTTATAAAATGGGTGCGCCCAAATGTAAAAATAATTTTAGCCCCCAGAGGTATGCTCGGCGACGGCGCATTGCAAATAAAAGTTTTTAAAAAAACGGTGTTCATTTTCATCACCCGCTATTTTTCTTTTTTTAATGGCGTTACTTGGCACGCCTCGAGCCAGTACGAAGCCGACGAAATTTATGCTGCATTTGGCAAAAACCTCGATGTGGTAATTGCGCCCAACATTACGCTTATAAGCAACAGCGCTACCCAAGAACGCACCAAAAATGCGGGCGAAGCCAAGTTTTTCTTTTTATCTCGCATTTCCGAAAAAAAGAACCTCATAGGCGCTATAAAATTGCTACAAAAACTACCCAAAGGCTCAAACCACGTGAGCCTCGACATTATAGGACCGATAGAAGACCAAAATTACTGGGCGCAATGCCAAGAGGAAATAAAAAAAACAACCAACGGCGTAACCATAAAACTCATTGGCTCTATACCCAACCACTTGTTAGACAACCACTTACCGAATTATCACTTTTTGCTCTTCCCTACTTTCAACGAAAATTACGGACACGTAATCGTGGAGGCACTTTCGGCGGGCTGCCCCGTACTCATCAGCGACCAAACGCCCTGGCGTGATTTGCGTACCAAACAAATAGGCTGGGATACCAACCTAAAACAAGAAAATGAGTACATTCAGGCGATTTCCGAAGCCATAGCCATGCCCCAAAATACGTTTAACAGTTGGTCGCTAAAATCGGTGGAGTACGTGATGAGCTACATTTGTAGCCCCGAAATCATAGAAAAAAACAGAGAATTGTTTGCCATAAACCCTAAAAACGCCTAAAAATGCCACTCAATAAGTTTCAAATTGCCCAAAGAATTGCGCAAGAAGTTCAAACTGGTTATTACGTAAATTTGGGCATTGGCATACCTACTTTGGTAGCCAACTACATACCCGAGGGCATCGAGGTCATTCTTCAATCGGAAAATGGCTTGCTCGGCATCGGTCCTTACCCCACCGAGGCGCAGGTAGATGCCGACCTCATCAATGCGGGCAAACAGACGATTACCACGCAGCTTGGCTCGTCATTTTTTAGTTCCGCCGAAAGTTTTGCCATGATTAGAGGCGGACACATAGACCTTACTATTCTGGGGGCAATGGAAGTTTCGCAAAATGGCGACATAGCCAACTGGAAAATACCCAACAAAATGGTGAAAGGCATGGGCGGTGCCATGGACTTGGTGGCATCGGCAAAAAACATCATCGTAGCCATGATGCACACCAACAAAGAGGGCGAAAGCAAGCTGCTGCCCGAATGCACCCTGCCGCTCACGGGCAAAAACTGCATAAAAAAAGTGGTAACCGAACTCGGGGTTTTTGAAATAAGAGAAGGTTCTTTTTGGTTGATGGAACACGCACCCGACGTAAGCATCGCCGAAATTGTGGCAAAAACCGCTGGAAACCTCATTATATCCGAAAAAGTGGGCGTTATAGCCGTTTAAGCGTTAGACAAAAGCACTATTCTGTCGAGTTTTTGTTCCTTTTAGGAATTAGACAAAAACACTATTCTGTCGAACTCTTGCTCCGTAATGGGCATCACCGAAAGCCGACTATGGCGAATTAACGGTAGGTTTTGAAGTTGGTCGTCGGTTTTTAGTTGTTGTAAACCAACGCCTCTTTCGAGTTTTTTCTGTGGCAGCATATCCACCACCACCCATTTGGGGTCGTTGGGGTCGGGGTAGTGCGTGGCACACACGGTCGCCAAACCCACTATTTCTTTGCCCTCGTTGCTGTGGTAGTACATACAAACATCGCCCAACTCCATCATTTTCAGGTTGTTGCGTGCTTGGTAGTTGCGCACGCCGTCCCACGTGGTTTTTCCGTCTTTTACAAATTGCTGCCACGAATAAGTGCTTGGCTCAGACTTAATAATCCAATAATTCATGTTTTATTAAAAGTCTATAATATCAACTTTAAATATAAGCACAGAGTTTTTGGGTATTTTTGCCAAGTTTTTGCCCGCCGAGGGCTTGGCTTGGTTGCCATACGCCAGCCCGCTCGGGATAAAAAGCGTACCTTTACCCCCACGCCCAAAGAGCTGAATGCCCTCACCAAAGCCAGTTACAACCTGATTTGGCGAAAAATTGCTGGTAAAACCACGCCTGTACGAAGAGTCAAAAATGCTATCGCTCGTCAGCCGACCCTCGTAATGCAAGGTAATGAGCGAGGTATAAAGCGGTTTTTCGGTTCCGCCAGGCGCATCTACTATATAATACAAACCCGAAGCCGTTTTTTTGGCATTTGTAATGCCTTTTTGGCTAAGGTAATCTTGTATTGTTTTATCGTCTTGTTTTAGGCGGTACTTTTGGCAGCCCGTAGTTAGCAGTATTGTAGCCAATAATGCAAAAAATATTTTATTCATTTTAGGTAAAAAATCTATGACCGCAAGCGAGTTTTAATAACACTTGCTTGCGGTCTTTTATTGTGTTCAAAAAATTATTCTGAGCTAAGGTCGGTAATTTCCACACCTGGATATTTCTTTTTGTCAAAAACAAAAAGTTTATCGTCTATCGGTTTGTTGGTTACCACATTGCTTACTGCTATGGTGTATTTGCTACCGTTTTTATCAAAAATCATCGCAGTTTCCACCTGATTTCGCTTGTTTACGAACAGTTCTACCTTGCTATAATTTTTCTTTTTGTTGGTCGGTACCAAGTTTATCAATTGCAGTTTTTTGCCATTTACTTTTTTCTCGCCGCCATAAGTATAGCTAAATCCTTTTTTATAAAAGCTAAAAAAGTTTGAGGGCGAAATGTCGTCTTGGTTGTCGGCTTCGTAGTCGTTTATTTGCAGTTCTTTCAAATCCACGAGGTGCGTATAGGTTTTTTTGCCATCGCATAGCAGCTTTTGCTTGCCCAAATCCACGCTAAACTTTTTGCCTTTTTGCGATATTTTTCCTCTTTTCGTCTCTTTTATGCCCTGCGCCTTGTTTTCTATCTGTAAGGTAAAATTTGCCTCTATGGTCGTAGCGGCGGTATATACTTTCGTTACCTCGTTCAAAATTGCGGTCGCCTTTGGGTCTTGTGTAAAACCATAAGTTACGCAACAATTAAGTAGGAGTAGGAGACAAAATAAAAATTTTGATTTCATTTGAATTGTTTTTTATAAAGCTACAAAAGCTATGCCAAATAAAATTAACCTGGAATGCGTAGTATTTGCCCAGGAAAAATTTCGTCGGCATCTTTGAGCATTGGCTTGTTGGCTTCGAAAACCTCGGGGTAGCGAGCGCCGTTCCCGTACATTTCGGCGGCTATTTTCCATAGCGTATCGCCTTTTTTTACGGTGTACATACGTGCTTCTGGTTCTGGTATTTCGGCGGTAAGTTGGTCATCTACGGCTACTACGCCATCTACGTTGCCCACCGAAAGCACAATTTTTTCTTTTTCGCTTTGTGAGGCGGCGTGTCCGCTGATGGTTGCCGTGCCATTGGTTACGGCAATGTGTAGGTTTTCTACTTTAAAGCCGAGGTTTTGGGCGGCACGTGTAAGCACTTCCGCAATTTTTACGTCTTGGTCGGCTTGTGGCAATGCTGCTACTACGGCGGCTTCTTCTTTGCCAAATAATTTTTTACCTGCGTCTTTGATAAAACTAAATAGTCCCATTTTTTTTTAAAATTTAAGTGTTTAAGATAGTGTTTTAGCCCACAAAATTACTAAATTATCGGTTATATTGTATGTTTTTTTAATAAATTCTTCTTTTAGCTGGCTTCAATGTGCGCCAGCAACTGGTGTAGCTCCCAGGCTTGTTCCAGTTTATGCTCGCCTATGGCGGTGCGGCACAGCTCGGCGAGGGTGCCGCCGCTGCCCAATTTTTTGCCAAAATCGTAAGCCAGCGAGCGTATATACGTACCTTTGCTACACTGCACCCAAAAATCTACTTCGGTGGGCAGCCTTATTTCGGTGAGGTCAAAATTATTTATTTCCACCTGCCGAGCCTCTGGCGTTTCCACTTCCTTGCCCTCCCTCACTTGTTTGTACAGGGTTTTTCCGTCTTTTTTTATGGCTGAATAAACGGGCGGCACTTGCGAAATTTTACCCAAAAAAAGTTTGGTTGTGCCATGTAGCAAGTCTGCATTGATGTGTTCGGTGGGAAAATGCGCATCGGGCGCAGTTTCGAGGTCGTGGCTGGGCGTGGTTTGCCCCAGCAAAAAAGTGCCTCTGTATTGCTTCACCTGCCCTTGGTAAGTATCTATTTTTTTGGTGAATTTTCCGTAACAAACAATGAGCAGCCCCGTGGCTAACGGGTCCAAAGTGCCAGCGTGTCCCACCTTAATTTTTTTGAGGTCAAACCGCTTTCTTAGCGCAATTTCTATGCTTTTCACGATTTTAAACGACGTGTAGGCTATCGGTTTATGAACCAAAAAAACGCCGCCATTTTCTATGTCTATTGGCTCTAAAACGGGCGAAAAGCCGCTTACCCACATTCGGGGCGGGCGTGGTATTACCTCGAAAAAAGGCTTTTTGAAGGGCTGCAAGGCTTAATTTTGGTTTTTTGGGCGGTGCAATATGGCGTAAAACTCTATAACCAAACCCGATACAATGATGATGGGCGCAAGCGTAATTTTGGTGAAGCCGTATATGTCGGTTTTGCCAGCCATGAGCAAAAATCCGCTGAGGATAAGCACGATGCCGAGCAGCATAAGTTTGTAGTTTTTGGGACTAAATAGCATTTTGTGGTTTTTTTAGATGAATTTTATGCAAAAATAAGGGATTTAATCCTAAAATACAATTTTGATTTTACGGGTTGTAATCGTGAACCATTTCTATGTTTGGCGAGCGGGATATTGCGCCTGGATTAATGCCCAATTCGTTTTCGGGTACTGGTATTTTTAGTTGCTCAAAATACCTACGCCACGTGCCAGCCACGGAGGTATCCGTTTTATGGAAAAAGGTCATTTTATTGAGCGGAAAAAAATCTTGGTTGCCGTTTGCCTCTTTAAAAATGGTGTATATCAGCTCCGAGCAGTAGTATTCGTCGTTTTTCAGGTCAAATTCGCTGTCGTATTTTTTGCCGATGAGTTGCTTGCCCGCCACAATAGCCGTTGGTATTAGGTGCAAAAAAGCGGGTTTTAGCCTCGCCGCCAGCACCGCAGTTTTGCCATTTGGTAGTTTGGTTCGCTCCAAAAATGTGGCTAAACTGACCACCGAAACGCCGTCGTAAGCCTCCAAAACCGCCATGCCGCTGTCTGTTTTTAGCACCACGCCAATGTGCGA
The DNA here is from genome assembly GCA_043765195.1 of Bacteroidota bacterium. Classification (GTDB taxonomy): domain Bacteria; phylum Bacteroidota; class Bacteroidia; order UBA7662; family JAYUJN01; genus JAYUJN01. The sequence goes on from JAYUJN010000040.1 coordinate 112,662, forward strand.
AAAACTTTTTTTGTCGTAGCCCGTCGTTACTTTTTCTATGGCATCGCACAGTGCGCCGCAGTTTAGGTTTTGCAGCAACAAATCGCCTTGCTGCGGCACAAATTCGGGCTTGCTTTGGGCGCAACCCAACAAAAAACAAAGGCAAAAGCCCAAATATGCGTTAAAACTACGCATTTTTGAGTGCTTCTACGCCTGGTAGTTGCTTGCCCTCCATATACTCGAGCAATGCGCCGCCGCCCGTGGATACGTAGCTCACCCGTGCGCCCAGCCCAAACTGGTTGATGGCGGCAGCCGAGTCGCCGCCGCCAATGAGCGAAAATGCGCCCTGCGTGGTGGCTTCGGCGATGGCTTCGGCTACCTTTTTTGTGCCTTGGGCAAAGGCGGGCATTTCGAACACGCCCATCGGACCGTTCCACAAAATGATTTTGGAGTTTTTTATGATTTCACCCAGCGCATCTGCGTCCTCGGGCGATATATCCAAGCCCATAAAACCCTCGGGGATTTGTGTGTTTTCGCAAATTTGTGTGTTGGCATCGGGCGAAAAAGCATCTGCCGCCACCGATTTTTGGGGCAATACAAAATTTACGCCCTTGTCCTTGGCTTTTTGTATGAGCATGAGCGCCAAATCGGTTTTGTCTTTTTCTACCAGCGAGTTGCCTATGCTGCCGCCCATTGCCGCAAAAAAAGTGTAAACCATGCCGCCGCCCACAATTAAATTATCTACTTTATCCAAAAGATTTTCGATAATCAAAATTTTGTCGCTCACTTTTGCGCCGCCCATAATGGCTGTAAACGGTCGCTCAAAACTCTGCATTACCTTGTCCGCATTTTGCAGTTCAGCCTGCATGAGGTAACCCATCGCCTTGTGTTCTGCACCAAAAAACTGCGCCACCGTAGCCGTAGAAGCGTGCGCCCTGTGCGCCGCACCAAAGGCATCGTTTACATAAAAATCGGCTAAATCTGCCAATTTTTTGGCAAAATCAAGGTCTCCTTTTGTTTCTTGGGCATGAAACCGCAGGTTTTCGAGCAGCAGCACATCGCCAGGTTTTAGGTTTTTAGCCAGCGTTTGGGCTTCGTCGCCCACGCAATCGGGTGCAAAATGCACCGTTTTTTTGAGCAAATCACCGAGGTGCTGCACGATGTGGCGCAGCGAGTATTTGTCTTCTGGTTGGTCTTTTGGTCGTCCCAAATGCGACATGAGTATGAGTGCGCCGCCGTCCGCCAAAATTTTGTGTATAGACGGCAAAGCCGCCGTAATGCGTGTATCGTCGGTTATTTCGAGGGTTTCTTTGTGCAGCGGAACATTAAAATCTACTCGCATAAGCACTTTTTTGCCCGCAAAATCAACTTGGTCTAAGGTAAGCATGGGTTTGTAATTGGTCTAACTATTTTTGGGTGGTTTTTTTAGGATATTGGGTATTTCACGGCGCAAATGTTCGGTTTATTGCCAAAGCTCCGCTGTTGGAAAAGTCCTGTTGTTGATGTTTTTTTGGTTATTGTTCTTTTAATTTCCATTGTAACCAAATTTTTCACTGTGTAGTATATCTTTCCACCAACTTTCACGGTCTAATATAATTTGCTTGTCAGTCGTTGATTTATAAATGTCAAGTATCGTAAATCTAAAATTCTGCTTAATATATTCAAATGACAATCGTTTTAAACGTGCATTATCGCCGTGTCCTGTTTTAAGATAGTAAATCCAACGTCCTAAAATCATATTTTCTCCAGATGCTGAACCAACATACATTTTACCGTTTGATGTATCAGTCAGCAGGTAAACGCCTTTTTGATTTTCCAATGCTGTTCTCCAACTCTCTTTCTCAACAACACGCTTTAATTCATTCCAAGATATGTTTACTTTATCGTAACCTGGGAAAAAATCATTGTCAAATAAATTTGGAAGCAATTCTTTAACTATAAAATCATTAATTCTATTACCATTCAATGTAACAAAAGCATTATTTTTATGAAATTGTACTATCAATCTGCCAAAATATTTTTCAAATGCTTCAATTTTTTCATGTTCGTAAAAAGTATCAACATTTGGAGGTGTTACACCGTCCCAACATTTATTATGGCTTTTTGTAATTTTAGAAATATCTATTAATAGCCACTGATCACTATTAATTTGCGCCAAGCAAATAACAATTTCATTTTCTTTAAACCATCTCTTTTTCGTGCTATTCTGAAAGTTACCAATTAATAGCAAATTTGAATTTTCGTGATAATGCTTTAAGGCATTAAAAGTGTCGTTGGAAAGATTAAGTCTAATCTTAACATTATCTAAGTTTTCAAGTCTTAGAATGTCGTTTAATTTTATATTCTCCATCATCTCACAGATTTAATATAATCTTCTATTTCTTTACTATTTCCGAAAATTGTGGTCGGGTAGTTAAAAGGCGGGTTGTCGCTGTTTTGAGGACTTAACATTTCTCCATTTTCAATTTCATCGGCATAACTTGGCGTTGTTCTAAACTTTCCTTCACCTCTAAAATTCAATATAATTGCTTGCACGCCACGCAAAACTGCAATTTGCAAGCCAGTTTGCTCGCTTTCAAAAAAATCGTAGCTATTCAAGCGCATTCTAACCGTTTTTCCGTACAAATGGCTCTCTGGACAATAACCATTCCACATTTGCGCAAGTTGATTTACTATTTCTGGTTGCGCTGTACCAAGTTCTTTAAAAAGCTCCGAGGTCTCATTTTTATCGAGCAAAAAACCGTTTTTAAGCCCAATATCATACAATTCAGCTATAAATTCCACATTAAAGCCCTTTGACAATGCACTTTTCATTATGTAATAATGGAGGTAAAATAGTCCTAAATCCTTGTCAAAATTTTTGGTGGGATTCGGGTTTCGTCTGTATGTATCAAACCCCACCGACATTTCTCTAATAGAACACATTGGGGGCAAATTGTCTATCCGCACAAATTCATCTTGCTCTACATTAAAAACAAAATCATTGGGAGTTACAATTATTCCGCCACCATCGGAACAAAAAATTTGCAAACAATTTTCTCCTCGAGGCGATGTGATAAATTCAGAAAAAAGCACTTCATTACAATCTATTATTGCAGTACATTCGTATAAAAATGTTGTAATATACACAACATTGGCGTTGGTTGTTGTACTTACATTTTCAATTCGTTTGAGGTTTTCTATTAGTTCTCTTTTGTTCATAATGCCTTTGTTGGTTTTTATAATTTCCCCAAATATTGCACAAACCACTTTTTCTCTTTTTAAGTATTTGACTACTAACTATTTACTCGGCAGGTAGTTCGGCACTTGGTGCGCCTTGTGTTTCTTGGGTATCTGGCGCATCTTGGCTGTCTTGGATTAGTAGTTCGGCATTTTTATCCGCAAAATCGTCCTCATCACCCAAAACCACGGCTACCGAAGCTATTTCGTCGTTTTCGCCGAGCCTTATCAGTTTTACGCCTTGGGTAGCCCTGCCCATAATGCGCAAACTGGCTACATCGGTGCGCAGTACCACGCCGTCTTTTCGTATAATGAGTAGGTTGTCTGTATCCACCACCGATTTTAGAGCCACCAGTGCGCCCGTTTTTTCGGTGATGTTTAGGGTTCTTACGCCCTTTCCGCCACGGTTCGTGATGCGGTAATCTTCGGCGGAAGTGCGCTTGCCATAGCCTTTTTCCGAAACCACGAGTATGCTTTGGTTTTGGTGGTCTTCTATGGTTATCATGCCTATTACTTCGTCGGTTTCGTCGTCGAGGTCTATGCCATTTACGCCCGTGGCGGAGCGTCCCATTGGGCGCACTTTTTCCTCTTTAAAGTGTATGGCTCTGCCGCTGCGCACCGCCAGCAGCACGTGGCTTGTGCCTGTGGTCAGTTTTACATCTAACAGTTGGTCGCCTTCGTTTATGTTTATGGCGGCTATACCGTTGGCTCTTGGGCGAGAAAATGCCTCCAAAGTCGTTTTTTTAATCGTTCCTTTTTGGGTACAAAATATAATAAAAGTGCTGTTCAAATATTCCACGTCCTCCAAGTTTTTTACCGTAATAAAGGCACGCACTTTGTCTTCGGGCGGCATATTTATCAGGTTTTGTATGGCTCTACCCTTGGCGGTTTTTGCGCCCTCGGGTATTTCGTAGGCTCGTAGCCAAAAGCAACGCCCAAGCTGGGTAAAAAACAGCAAATAATTGTGGTTTGTAGCGGGCAAAATATGCTCTATAAAGTCTTCGTTTCGGGTGGCACCGCCCATTACGCCCCTGCCGCCACGGTTTTGTATTTTGTATTCGCTTAGTAATGTGCGTTTTATGTAGCCAGCGTGCGATACGGTTATAATTACGTCTTCGTCGGCTATCATGTCCTCCATACGGAATGCGCCGCCGCCCGCATAGTCTATTAGGCTGCGGCGTGGGTTGGCAAATTTATTTTTTATTTCGGTAAGCTCGTTTTTTATAATTTCCATGCGCATCGGTTCGCTGTCCAATATCGACCTTAGGTCTGCTATGTTGCGCATCAGCTCGGCGTATTCGTTGCGGATTTTTTCTCTTTCTAAGCCAGTGAGGCGTTGTAGGCGCATTTCGAGTATGGCTTTTGCTTGGGCATCAGAGAGTTTGTAGGTTTCCATAGCCACAATTTTCATTACCTCGAGCACAATGCTTTCTTTGGGAAAAAAGTCTTTGAGCATCAAATTTTCTTTGGCTTCGTCGGGCGTGCGGGCGGCTCTAATGAGTGCTATCACTTCATCGAGGTCGTCCAGTGCCACCAAAAAACCCTCCAACAAATGCGCCCGTTTTAGGGCTTCTTTCAGTTCGTACTGCGTGCGGCGGGTTACCACTATGTGCCTATGCTCCACAAAATAACGGATTAAATCCAGCACATTCAATTGCTGCGGTTTGCCGTTTACCAAGCCTATGTTGTTTACCGAAAAACTGGTTTGCAACGCCGTGTGGCTGTACAAATGGTTCAGCACCACGTTGGCACTGGCATCACGTTTTATTTCATAAACCACACGCATTCCCGTTCTGTCGCTTTCGTCTCTTATGTCCGAAATGCCGTCCATTTTTTTCTCATTAATGAGTTCGGCGGTGCGCACCAGCATATCTGCTTTGTTTACCAAATAAGGTATTTCGGTAACCACAATGCGTTCACGCCCGTTGGGCAGCACCTCTATTTCGGCTTTGGCACGCTGCACCACACGCCCACGCCCCGTGAGCAGGGCATCTCGCACGCCTTCGTAGCCATAAATGGTAGAACCAGTCGGAAAATCGGGGGCTTTTATGTGCTTTATTATTTCTAATGCCGTAATTTCTTTGTTGTCTATATAGGCTATTGTGCCGTCTATTACTTCGCCCAAATTGTGGGGAGCCATGTTGGTAGCCATACCCACCGCAATGCCCGATGCGCCGTTTACCAGCAAGTTGGGTATTTTTGCGGGCAGCACGCTTGGCTCTTCGAGGCTGTCGTCGAAGTTAGGCACAAAATCTATCGTATCTTTTTCGAGGTCTGCCAGCAGTTCTTCGGCGTATTTTGTGAGGCGAGCTTCGGTGTAGCGCATCGCAGCGGGGCTATCGCCATCTACGCTACCAAAGTTGCCCTGCCCATCTACCGACGTATGGCGCATACTCCAATCTTGCGCCAGGCGCACCATGGTATCGTACACGGAGCTATCGCCGTGCGGGTGGTATTTGCCGAGGCACTCGCCTACTATCCTCGCCGATTTTTTATGCGATTTGTTAGATGCCAAACCCAGCTCGTGCATACTATATAGCACACGCCTATGTACTGGTTTCAGCCCGTCTCGCACATCTGGCAGTGCCCGAGACACAATCACCGACATCGAATAATCGATGTAGGCAGTTTTCATTTGGTCCTCTATGTTTATTTGTATTATCCTATCTTCGCTACTGGGCAGTATATTTTCGGGGTTTTTATCGTCTGTTTGCATTTTGTGTTTGGATACGAATTATTTATAACTAAAATTTAAGGTTAATACGTAGTTTTATAGCCCTTTTGTGGCAATGAAATAAATAGCCGAGCCCAGCCCTGCTACTATGCCAAGCGTAAGCAAAAGTATGGCGGTGGCTTTTTGTTTGCCGTGTATTTCATACAGCTCTTTTATGAGCTTCGAAATGGTGTATAGTGGGGTCATTTACAGGTATATTTAAGCCAAAAGCGGCGGCTAACGAACCGCTAAGGTACGATTTTTTTGGTAATAATACAAGTAATTTTTTGTGGTGCGGCTGGGCATAAAAAATAAAATAGTTTCGCCAGCCGCACATTTTTAGTTGCGCAATGGCTTACCAGTCGTCAAAATACTCTGCAAGCGCTCGAGGGTTTTGCGTTCTCCGCACAGGCTCAAAAACGCCTCACGCTCCAAGTCCAGTAAGTACTGCTCCGATACCAAATGCGGGTACGAAAGGTCGCCGCCGCACATTACGTATGCGAGTTTTTGGGCTATTTTGGCATCGTATTCGCTCACGTAGTTGCCTGTGCGCATACCATAAATGCCCGCCATAAACTGCGCCATGCCTGCTTTGCCCAGTACTTTTATGTTTTTTCGGGGCGTGGGCTGGGTGTAGCCCATTTCTGATAGCTCCGCACATTTTTGTTTTGCGCTGTGTATCAGCATCGTTTGGTTGGTAACAATGCGGTCGGTGGGGCGCAGGTAGCCCATCGCCATCGCCTCGTGTGCCGATGTGGCTACTTTTGCGGTGGCTATTTGCATAAAATAAGTTTGCAGTTGGTTAAAAGCCACATCGCCCTCCTGCACCGAGTCGGCGGCACGCATCGCCATTTCTTTGCTACCGCCTCCGCCTGGTATCAAGCCCACGCCCACCTCCACCAAACCCATGTACAGCTCGGCGGCGGCTACAATGGCATCAGCGTGCATACTGCCCTCGCACGCCCCGCCGAGGCTAAGTGCCTTGGGTGCGCTCACCACGGGTATGGCGGAGTAGCGCAGGCGCATCATGGTGTTCTGAAACATTTTTACGGCAAGGTTCAGCTCGTCGTATTCTTGGTCGGCTGCCAGCATAAAAATCATGGCAATGTTAGCACCAGCCGAAAAATTAGTGCCGTCGTTTGCCAGCACCAAACCCCTAAAATCTTTTTCGGCAAGGTCAATGCCTTTGTTCAACCCCTCCAAAACCTCTGCGCCGATGCTGTTCATTTTGGTGCGAAACTCCACGTTTAATATGCCGTCGCCCAAATCGTGTATGGCACAGCCTTTGTTTTGCCACACAATGCTCGTGGGGCGAATGTTGTCTAAAATAATGATGTTTTCTACACCCAAAATGGCTTTATATTGCTTGTTTAGCGGGTCATAGCACAGCCTTTTGCCGTTTTCTACTTTGTAAAAATGCGTGTTTCCGTCCGCCAAAAAATCTTTTATCCACTCGGCTACCTCTATGTTTTGGGCTTGCATAAGGCTCGCACAGGCTGCTACACCCAAAATTTCCCAGGTTTCGAATGCGCCCAGCTCATAGCCAAAACCTGCTTTGAGCGCATCGTCCAACCTAAAAATTTCGTCGGAAATTTCGGGTATTCTGTTGGCGCAATAAGCGAACATCGGTATGAGGGTTTGCCTATAAAATTCGCCTGCTTTGTCTTGGATTTCAAACAGTATTTTTATTTTTTCGGGCAGCTCGTCTATTTTTTTCACCGCCTCAAATGCCGCAAACTTGGGCTTGTTTTGGGCTTCGTACTCGCAGGTAGTTAGGTTTAGTTGAAGTATTTCGGTTTTGCCTTGCTCGGTTTTTATTTTTTTGTAAAAACCCTGCTGGGTTTTGTCGCCGAGCCAGTTGTTTTTGAGCATCAGGTTCAAAAAATCGGGGATTTCGAACACCGCTTTGGCTTCATCGTTCGGGCAGTTTTCGGATACGCCTTGGGCTACTTTTTGCAGCGTATCCAGCCCCACCACATCGGCAGTACGGAAGGTAGCGGACTTGGGTCTGCCTATTATCGGACCCGTGAGTTTATCTACATCTGCCACCGTAAGCCCCATTTTGGTGGCGGTGTGGAGCATTTGCATCATGGCAAAAACGCCCACACGGTTGGCGATGAAAGCGGGCGTATCTTTGCATAAAACGGTGTTTTTGCCCAAAAACTGGCTGCCATAGCGCATCAAAAAGTCTATGACCTTGGGGCTGGTATCTGGCGTGGGTATGATTTCGAGCAGGCGCAGGTAGCGTGGCGGATTGAAAAAGTGCGTGCCGCAAAAATTGGCTTTGAAGTCGGCACTGCGCCCCTGCGCCATGAGCGAAATGGGTATGCCCGAGGTGTTGGAGCTGACGATGCTGCCTTGTTTGCGGTATTTTTCTACCTCTTGGTAGAGCTGCTGTTTTACGTCCAGTTTTTCTACAATTACCTCTATCACCCAGTCGCAAGTGGCTATTTTGGGCATATCGCTCGTAAAGTTTCCGACCGAAATACGGCTTAAAAAACTGTTTAGGTACAGCGGTGCGGGGTTGCTTTTTACGGCTTTATCGAGGTTGGTTTGGGCTATTGCGTTGGGGTTTTTTGCCTCCTTGTCGGCAATATCCAGGAGCAAAACCTCCACGCCTATATTGGCAAAATGACAGGCGATTCGGCTACCCATGATGCCCGAACCCAAAACAGCTACTTTTTTTATGTTCATTTGTTTAATTATTTGAAACGGTTATATGCTTGCATATTAATACCACAAAGTTATTTAAAAATAATATCTTTTTCAAAAAAAATTGGAATATTTCGAAAAACTTGGGCAAGGTAATGAGTATTTTTGTACATTTACACATTCGAAAAAAAAGACCCAAATAAAAGCAAATCCAATTGCTTTATTCATCATCAACCCAAAAGAAAAATGGTATTTTTTACCCCCACACCCCACAACGAACCCATAAAAAACTACGCTCCGCACAGCCGAGAGCGCACCGCCATACTTTTGCAACTCGAAAAAATGCGTGCAGAAGTGCTGGACATACCCATGTTTATGGGCGGCAAAGAGGTGCGCACCGATAGCACCAAGCGCCTTTCGCCGCCGCACGACCACGCCCACACGCTGGCGCACTACCACAAAGGCACAAAACAGCACGTGGCGCAAGCCATAGATGCCGCACTCGCCGCCAAACCAATGTGGGAAAACATGGCGTGGGAGCAACGCTCCGCCATTTTTTTGAGGGCTGCCGAGCTTTTGGCGGGCAAATACCGCTACATTTTGAACGCAGCCACCATGCTGGGGCAAAGCAAAAATGTGTATCAAGCCGAAATAGACTCGGCTTGCGAACTCATAGATTTTTTGCGGTTTAATGTAAGCTACGCACGCCAAATTTACGACATACAGCCGCAATCTTCGCCGCAGGTTTGGAACAGAATGGAATACCGTGCCTTGGAGGGCTTTGTGTTTGCACTCACGCCCTTTAATTTTACTGCCATAGCTGGCAATTTGCCCACCGCACCCGCACTCATGGGCAATACCGTGGTTTGGAAACCGAGCGAAACCCAAATTTATTCGGCGTACTACCTCATGCAGCTCTTTAAAGAAGCTGGCTTGCCCGACGGCGTAATCAACCTTGTGTATGTGAGCGGACCCGAGGCGGGCGACGTTATTTTTAGCCACAAAGAGTTTGCGGGCATACATTTTACGGGTTCTACGGGCGTTTTTCAGAACATTTGGAAAACCATAGGCAACAACATAAACCAATACAAAAGCTACCCCAGAATAGTGGGCGAAACAGGCGGCAAGGACTTTGTGATGGTGCATAAATCGGCACAGCCTGCCGTGGTAGCCACCGCACTTACCCGTGGCGCATTTGAGTACCAAGGGCAAAAATGCTCGGCAGCCAGCCGTGCCTACCTCCCCAGTAATATTTGGAACGACGTAAAACAAATCATGCTAGCACAACTTGCCCAACTAAAAATGGGCGTGGTAGAAGACCTCGGCAACTTTATAAATGCAGTAATAAACGAAAACTCCTTTGATAAAATAGCGGGCTACATAGAAAGAGCCAAAAACGACCCAAGCTGCGAAATAATAGCAGGCGGCAACTACCACAAAACCACAGGCTACTACGTAGAACCAACTGTGATAGTAACCACAAACCCCGCTTATGAAACCCTAAGCGAAGAAATTTTTGGACCTGTGCTAACCATTTACGTGTATCCCGAAAATGAGTTTGAAGCCACCCTAAACCTGCTGAACAACACCTCCGAATACGCACTTACGGGCAGCATTATATCCCAAGACCGCTACGCCATAGAGCTGGCTACCAATGTGTTGCGGCACGCAGCGGGCAATTTTTATATAAACGACAAACCAACTGGCGCAGTAGTAGGGCAGCAACCCTTTGGCGGTGCCAGAGCCTCGGGTACAAACGACAAAGCGGGTTCGGTTTTCAACCTTTTGCGCTGGACGAGTATGCGTGCCATCAAAGAAAACTTGGTGCCGCCCACCGACTATTCCTACCCATTTTTAGACCAAGCATAATGCCCTACAAAGCCTTGTTTTCGCTACCCAACCTACTAACCTGCGCCAACTTAGCCTGCGGAGTTTTAGCCATTGTGCTGCTACAAAACCCTGAAAACGAGCTATACATCGCCTCATGGCTGGTGGTTTTGGCTTGCGTTTTCGACTTTTTTGATGGATTTGCGGCAAGGCTGCTCAAACAAAACTCCGCCATAGGCAAAGATTTAGACTCGCTGGCGGATATGGTTAGTTTTGGCGTGTTGCCAGCCATTATTTTATATCAATTGTGCCTACAAAACCAAACGAGCCAAGGCAGTTTTGTGCCTTATTTGTGTTTGCTCATACCCATTTTTTCGGCATTGCGGTTGGCAAAATTCAACAACGACCCAAGGCAAGCCGACGGTTTTTTGGGTGTACCCACACCCACAAATGCACTTTTAATCGCATCTTTGCCGTGTATGCTGCACTACCAGCCGCTGCATTTTTTTACCAAAATGTTTACAAACCAAAACTTTTTAACCGTTTTAATGGTACTAATGCCCATAGCCCTGATAAGTGAATTGCCATTGTTTGCCCTAAAATTCAAGAATTTTAGCTGGTCCAGCAACCAAAAGCCCTTTATTTTGTTGCTATCGTCGGCAGCCATGCTCGTGGGCTTGGGCGTGGTGGCAGTGCCGTTTATTATAATGCTATACGTACTCATTTCTATATTTAACCAATACATTTTTACGCCAAAACAATGACTATCAACCAATACATCGACCAAAACAAAGACCGTTTTTTAGAAGAATTACTGGAACTGCTCCGAATGCCATCGGTGAGCGCCTCGCCCCAGTTTGAGGCAGATGTGCTAAAAACCGCCGACTGGGTAGCCGAAAAATTGCGGCTGGCGGGCGCAGAAGACGTAGAAATATGCAAAACAGCGGGCTATCCCATTGTTTTTGGGCAAAAAATAATAGACCCCAACAAACCAACCGTACTCGTTTATGGGCATTACGACGTGCAGCCCGCCGACCCCTACGAGCTTTGGGACTCGCCGCCGTTTGAACCCGTGATAAAAAAAACGGCACTACACCCCGAGGGCGCTATTTTTGCCAGGGGCGCAGCCGACGACAAAGGGCAGTTTTATATGCACATAAAAGCCCTGGAATACATGATGGCAACAGATGTATTGCCCTGTAACCTAAAATTTTTGATAGAGGGCGAAGAGGAAGTAGGCTCGGCAAACTTGGGCATTTTTGTAGATGCAAACACGCAACGCCTCGCCGCCGATGTGGTGCTTATTTCGGATACACACATGGTAGCCAACGACATACCGAGCATTACTTCGGGGCTAAGAGGACTGAGCTACGTGGAGGTTTCGGTAACTGGACCCAACCGAGACCTGCACTCGGGGCTGTATGGCGGCGCAGTAGCCAACCCCATAAATGTGCTTTGCGACATGATAGCAAGCCTACACGATGCCGACGGGCGCATAACCATACCCGAGTTTTATGACGATGTGCAAGACCTAAGCCCCGCCGAACGGCACGAGCTTGGCAAAGTGCCTTTTGACCAAAAAGCGTACAATGCACAGCTTGGGCTGGCACAAGAAAGCGGCGAAAAAGGCTACACCACGCCCGAGCGAGCCTCGATACGCCCAACGCTGGACGTAAACGGCATTTGGGGCGGCTACACGGGCGCAGGCGCAAAAACGGTGCTTCCTGCCAAAGCCTTTGCCAAAATTAGTATGCGGCTTGTACCCAACCAAACGCCCGACAGAGCCACCGAAATTTTTGAGAAACACTTTAAAGCCATTGCGCCAGCAAGCGTAGTGGTGGAGGTAACGCCGCACCACGGGGGTTTTCCAGCCGTAACGCCCACGGACTCCGCCGCTTTTAAAGCCGCAAGCCGAGCCTGCGAAGTTACCTTTGGTAAGCCCGCAATACCCGTGCGTGGCGGCGGTAGCATACCCATTGTGGCTATGTTCGAAGAAAAACTGGGCATAAAAAGCGTATTGCTCGGCTTTGGGCTGGATACCGACGCATTGCACTCGCCAAACGAGCATTATGGCTTGTTCAACTATTATAAAGGGATAGAAACGCTGCCGCATTTCTTTAAATTTTACAGCGAAATGGCATAATTGCCCACAAATTAAGTATAAATGCGTGTAAAACCAAAATTGGGCAAAAAACAAAGCCAAACAACGCCTTGTTGTAGCCAATAAGCAAAAAGGAACTTTGTACATGCAAAAAGTGTTTTTAGAACAAGTTACACATCAATAAAACTAAACATTGAAAAAAACCGACGACGACGATTTCTTTAGTTTTGATGCCGAAATGCAATCTATTGCGCATCGGTTCGAGGCATTTATGGATACGTTAGAAGAGTCTTTTTTTGAAGAAGAAGACCTCATACACCTATTTGAGTATTATGGTATGAAAAACAACTGGAATAGAGCCGAGCAAGTAGCCGATTATGGCTTGAAGCAAAACCCCTACTCCGCCGATTTTTATGTAAAAAAAGCACAAGTGGCTATGGCAACCCAAAACCTGCCAAGTGCCTTTGATTTTTTGGAGCAAGCCGAAGTATTCGAACCCTCGAGCTACGAAATATACGTAGCCCGAGCCACGGCTTACGAAATGGGCGAGGACTTTGAGCTTGCGACCGAAAACCTGTTTCACGCACTTACCCTCGCCGACGAAGACGGCAAAGAAATGGTTTACGCCGCATTAGCCAGTATGTACATAGCCAAAGAAAACTACGAGCAAGCCATTGTTTATTGCAAAAAAGCCTTGGAACTGAACCCCAGCAACGGCGAAATAATAAACGACCTTTGTTTTTGCTACATAGAACTGGAAGATGCCCCTGCGGGCATACAATATTTTGGGCAAATGGCGGACGAAAACCCACGCAACGACATGGCTTGGTTTTGCTTGGGCAGCCTGTATAATTTTGCAAACGAACCGCACAAAGCCTTAGAAGCCTTTGATTTTTCGCTGGTAATTATAGATACCAACCCCTTTGCGTGGTACTACAAGGGCAATGCCTACCTAAACTTGGAGCAACCCGAAGATGCGCTGCCTTGCTTTGAGCAAGCGATGAACTTGGACAAAACGCACTATATGTTTTTTTGTTCGGTGGGTGTGTGCTACGAAAAAATGGAAATGCCCGACAAGGCACGTCCTTTTTATAAAAAAACCACCAAAATGGCTCCCGAGGCACCCGACGGCTGGTTTGGGCTGGCTATCTGCGACCTGATGGAAGAGGAGTACGAAACCGCCATAAAAAACCTGATGAAAGCCATCAGTATAGAAAACACAAACCCCGACTACTGGTACAACTTAGGCGATGCTTACTATCAAATTAACAACAACATAGAAGCCACAAATGCCTTTAATAGAGCGTTGGAAATAGCGCCAAACCACATGGAAGCCCGCATAGACCTGGCGTTTATGATGTCGGAAAACGATGCCGTTCGGCTTGCCATAAAACTGTTTGAGGCGGGCATGGAGTTTCATGCCGAAAACGCCGAATATATGTACTGCTATGCGGCGCAACTGGTGGAGATTGGGTTTGAGCAAGAGGGCTTAAACAACCTACAAATTGCGTTGAGTTTGGATTATAACCAGCACGATATTTTGGAGGACGTTTCGCCGATTATGATGAAAAACCCAAAAGTGCTACAACTCATAGCCCAATACAAAGAAAATAGTTAAAATAAATTAACGGAGAGGGAGACTTTTTAGCCATTTTTTTTGTCTTAGAATAAATAACCTAAATACCTTTTGAAAACCAAATTTTAAATGCAACAATACGGACTAAAACACATACCAGAACGCACAAAACAACCTCGGAGCAACGGACTTACGATGGTGATGGACAAAGGACTAAGCATTCGTGAGGTGGAGGATATGCTATCCATAGCGAATGTACACATAGATATAGTAAAGTTGGGGTGGGCTACTTCGCTGGTTTCCAACGATTTAGAAAAAAAGATAAATGCCTATAAATCGGCTAAAATACCCGTTTATTTTGGTGGAACGCTGTTTGAGGCGTTTGTGATACGAAAACAATTTGACGATTACCGCAGGCTGCTAAACAAATACGGCATTACCTACGCCGAGGTATCTGATGGGTCGATAGAGATAAACCACGATATAAAATGCCAGTACATCGCCGACCTTTCGAGGGAGTTTACGGTGCTGTCGGAGGTAGGCTCGAAAGATGCCGATAAAATAATTCCGCCCTACAAATGGATAGAATTTATGAAAAAAGAGCTACAAGCTGGCAGCTACAAGCTCATAGCGGAATCGAGGGAGGCGGGCAATGTGGGCATTTTTAGGGGAACGGGCGAGGTGCGCTCGGGCTTGGTAGATGAAATACTCACGCAGGTTTCGGCAGACGACATTATATGGGAAGCTCCACAAAAATCGCAGCAGGTGTATTTTGTAAAGCTCATCGGTAGCAATGTAAACCTGGGCAACATAGCACCAGCGGAGGTAATTCCGCTCGAGACCGTGCGCTTGGGGCTGCGTGGCGATACGTTTATGGACTTTTTGCCCAAATCCTATAAAAGCCACCCGATTACGACCAAGTAATTTTTGGTAACCATTTGCCATAAAACTTGAATAGCATCAAAAAAACTTGAATGTAATTTTTGGTAAGCATTTGCCACAAAACTCAAATAGCATCAAGAAAACTTGAATGTAATATAAAAAACCGCCCACAAAATCGTAGATTTTGTGGGCGGAACTGGTTGAAATAGTGTGTGAATATAAATCTATGTGTGGTATCGTTTTTTTATGTTTTGGGTAGGTTGGTCTTAGTGGTTTTATTAAAATAATTTGCCATTATTTCTTTGCGAGCCGCAAACTTGCGGGTTTTCATTTTAGATGAGTTGAGCGCAGCCCCCAGTTTGTAGTGAATAAACCTGTGCAGCGTGTTGTAGGGCAGTTCTACCTCAAATTTTTCTTTTATAAAATCCACTACATCTTGGTAGTTTTCGAAGGCATTGGCTACTATTTTTTGTTGCAGTGCCTCCGCCATTTCGTCGGTAATATGCGAGGTGCGCCCTGGCGAAGTGCCTATTTCCATGAGGCTATCCAAGCCGCCTTCCTCGTACTTTTCGAACCACTCCCGCACCGAAGTACGGTTGTAGCCCAGCAAATCGGCAAGGTGGTTTTTGTAGGTTACCTGCCCCGTTTTTACCAAGTACAAAGCCCGCAAGCGTGAGTTTTTTTTGGCATTCGATTCCAGTCTTATCAGGCTTTTTAGCTCTTCTACCGTTTCTGTAATGGTTATGTCTATTTGTTTTGCCATAATTTTATATGTTTTTGATTAAAAAAACTGCTTTTTTATACATTACAAATATGCAACAAGTGATTGGTGTTATTGGTTAGCCTTTAACCAATTGCTTACTCAAAATGTACGGTACAAAAATAGTATTTATTGTTAGATTATTTACATAAAACATGAAAAACTTGTCATTTAGTTATCAAAATAAATGCAAGCCAGTTGTCAAAGATGGTTTATTAAAAAAAAACGCACAAACAAAAAGGACATTTATTGTAAAAAAATGCGCAAACACTTACATAACCATTATTATTTTTTGCGCATTTTTAATGTTTTTTATGCAAAAATACCTTTTCGCCTTATGCGTAGTCGTTTAAGAAACGATGCTTCCCTCGAGTGCACTGGCATTTACAAAAAACAACTTGCCCGAAGCATCAGCTGCCATCAGTATCATGCCTTGGCTATCTACACCTTTTAGGGTGCGTGTCGGCAGGTTCATCAGTACGCTAACTTGCTTACCTACAACCTCTTGCGGGCTAAAATACTTGGCAATGCCCGACACAATGGTGCGCACATCTATGCCTGTGTTCACGGTAAGTTTGAGCAATTTATCGGCTTTGGGTATGGTTTCGGCGGCGGTTATGGTGGCGGTTCTAATGTCTAATTTACTAAAATCCTCGAAGGTAATATCGGGTTTAAGCGGCAAAAAACTTTCAGTTGGCGTGGGCTGGTTGAGTATTTTTGTATTTGCCAGTTTTTCTTTTTGAATGTTCACCGCATCGTCGTCTATGAGCGCAAAAAGCAGCTTGGGTTCATTTATACTGTGGCTCGTATTTTGGGGCAAAAGCGTTTGGAGTTCCTTTTTATCCCAAAAACTTTTTATTTGCTCCGTGGTGGGGCTGTAATTCAGTTGCTCAAATATTTTTTGGGCGGTTTTGGGCAAAAACGGCTGTGCCGCCACGCCTATGTTCGCCAGCAACTCTATGGCATAGCTAATAATGGCGGCGACTGCGGGCGCATTGGTTTTGATGAGCTTCCACGGCTCGGTGTCCGCCAGCAGCTTGTTTCCTTGCCTGGATAGGTTCATAAACTCATTTTGCGCCTCCCGAAACCGATAGTTTTCCAGGTTTGTGTATATGTTTTTTATGGTTTGGTTGGCTGCCGCAAAATGTGCGTGGTATAGCCGCAAAATGCGCTCGTTTTCGGGTGAAGTGTTGGCAAGTTCGGCGTTTGAGGGGATTTTTCCGTCAAAAAACTTGTGCGTAAGCACCACCACACGGTTCACAAAATTGCCCAAAATGGCTACCAGCTCGCTGTTTATCCGCTGCTGAAAATCGCTCCAAGTAAAATCGCTGTCCTTGGTTTCGGGGGCTATGCTCGTAAGCACATAGCGAAGTTCGTCCTGTTTTTGGTCAAAATCGGCGAGGTATTCGTTGAGCCAAACGGCGTGGTTGCGAGAAGTAGAAATTTTTTCGCCCTCGAGGTTCAAAAACTCGTTGGCGGGTACGTTTTCGGGCAAAATAAAACCGCCGTGCGCCATGAGCATGGCTGGAAAAACAATGCAATGAAACACAATATTGTCCTTACCAATAAAATGCACCAGCGTGGTATCGGGGCTTTTCCAGTAGAGTTCCCAGTCCTTTTTGTGCTGCGCAGCCCAGGCTTTGGTGGCACTTATATAGCCTATTGGTGCGTCAAACCACACATAAAGCACCTTATTTTCGGCATCGGGCAGCGGCACTTTTACGCCCCAGTTTAAATCTCGGGTTACGGCTCTGGGCAGCAAACCGTCGGGCGATTTTAGCCAGCTTTTGCACTGACCATACACATTTATTTTCCAGTTTTTATGGTCGGTGAGTATCCATTTTTCGAGCCGCTCTTGGTATTTATTCAGGGGCAAAAACCAATGTTTGGTCGTTTTTTTAACCAAATCTTTGCCATTTAACGCCGATTTTGGGTTTATAAGCTCATCTGGTGCCAAGGTACTGCCACATTTTTCGCATTGGTCGCCGTAGGCATTTGGGTTTTGGCATTTGGGGCAAGTGCCTGTAATGTACCTATCTGCCAAAAACTGGTTGTTTTCTGCGTCAAAAAACTGTTCGGAGTTTTGCAGCAAAAAGGCATCTTTTTTATGTAATTCCTCAAAAAACAATTGGGCGGTTTTGTGGTGCAGCGGGTCGCTGGTTCTATGATAAATATCGAAACTTATGCCAAACTCCTGAAACGATTCGAGAATAATGTGGTGGTATTTGTCCACAACTTGCTGCGGCGTTAAACCTTCTTTTTGCGCCCGAATGGTAATGGGTACGCCGTGTTCGTCGGAGCCGCAAACGAGCAAAACATCGTCGCCTTTGGCACGCAAAAAACGGGCAAATATGTCGGCTGGGATATACACGCCCGCCAAATGCCCGATGTGAATAGGTCCGTTGGTGTAAGGCAGGGCGGCAGTGAGGGTATAACGCATTTGGTTTTGATAATTTTTGCAAAGTTACCATTTTTGTGGCGAACAAAGCTAAATTTGTAAAAAAATCTGCGTAATTTTGTGCATTATTATACCATATTTACCCGTTTTACAGTGAAAAAATTTGATATTCCCGTGCTGTACCGCAGCTCATTTATAGCCCAAATAAAAGAATTGCGCAAGCAAAACGACCCTCGAAAAAAAGATTTTTCGCCCACAATACTCGACTTTGGCACTGTAAAATTTTTATTGGCACGCCATTTTGGTTTTTGCTACGGCGTAGAAAATGCAGTAGAAATAGCCTACCGTGCCTTGGCAGAAAACCCCAACAAACGTGTGTTTTTACTCAGCGAAATGATACACAACCCGACCGTAAACGAAGATTTGCAAGCCAACGGCATCACCTATATCATGGATAATTCGGGCAAACAGCTCATCAGTTGGGACGAAATAACGAGCGACGACATAGTGATAACGCCCGCTTTTGGTACGACCATAGCCATAGAGAACATACTGACAGCCAAAGGAATAGAGCCAAAAAAATACAATACCACCTGCCCTTTTGTGGAAAAAGTATGGAACGCCAGCAACAAAATAGGCACGCAGGGCTACACCTTGATTTTGCATGGCAAACCCACGCACGAGGAAACGAGAGCCACTTTTTCGCATGGTAGCCAAGATGCGCCCACGGTGATTGTAAAAGATATGAGCGATAGCCAGGTTTTGGCGGAAATAATGCTCAAAAAACGCCCGATACAAGACTTTTTCAGCCATTTTAAAGGGAATTTCTCTGATGGTTTTGACCCCGAAATTCACTTAGAAAAAATAGGCGTGGTAAACCAAACTACGATGCTCGCCGAAGAAACACAGCAGATAGCCGATTTTTTTAAAGGCATACAAGTTGAAAAATATGGCGATGCGGTGCTAAAAAACCATTTTGCCGATACGAGGCACACGCTGTGCTACGCCACCCAAGAGAACCAAGAAGCGACCCACGAGCTGCTGCAAGCCTCCGCCCAAATAGCGATTGTGATAGGCGGCTACAACAGCTCCAACACCTCGCATTTGGTGGAGCTTTGTGAGGCAAAACTGCCTACGTTTTACATATCGTCGGCAGATGAAATACGCTCGCAAACGGCAATAAACCACTACAACTACCACAAAAAACAGCATTTAACCACCCAAAACTACCTGCCAGCGCAGCCCAGCCCTACCATTATAATAACCAGCGGCGCATCTTGCCCCGACACCATGATAGATGCGGTGATAGACAAACTTTTGGGATTTTACAGCCCCGAAAAAACCAAAGAACAGGTATTAGAGCAGCTAAATGCGCACTAAATATTTTTGGCACAGTTGTTGCAAAGCCTATATTGTTACTTTGTTGTAGATAACAATAGCAGCCTTTTTAGAATTTTTATTCTACAAAGTTTAGGGTTAATTGAAAGTCTTTTGTACATATAGGCTCATAAAAAATGTACAAGGTTTAGTTTAGGTGATTTTTTTTAGCCTTTTACAGAGCAATTTGTAGAAGGCTATTCTTTTTTGGGTAATTGAGTGAAAATAGAATATTTTTTGGGACATTTTTTTTCTTTATTCAAAAAAAATCCGCTATATTTGCAGCCCAATTGAAACACAAACCTGGCGGGATAGCTCAGTTGGTTAGAGCATTGGATTCATAACCCAAAGGTCGGCAGTTCGAGCCTGCTTCCCGCTACCACTTATAAAAAAACGCAATAAATGCTACACATTGAAATTAAAGACGGCGAGTCCGTGGACAGAGCGCTAAAAAGATTTAAAAAGAAGTTTGAAAAAACTGGGGTGATGCGTGAACTACGCAGCCGTCAGGCTTTTACAAAACCATCGATAGCAAGTAGGCAAGAAAAAATTAAAGCTACCTACCGTACCGCTATGCAGTTGAAAGAAGAGGGCGTATAGTCTTTTTCTAAAACGGCTTTTATTTTATTACCAATCCTATGCTAGTTTCAACTGGCATGGGATTTTATGTTTTTTTCTCTCGTAGATTAGGCTTATTTTCTCCCACAGATTTCACAGATTTACACAGATTTTTTTCTCCCACAGATTTCACGCAATTTCTTTCTGTGCGCATCTGTGTAAATCTGTGGGCTTATTTTTCTCCCACAGATTTCACAGATTTACACAGAAGTTTCTCCCACAGATTTCACAGATTTACACAGAAGTTTCTCCCACAAATTTCACAGATACGCACAGATTTACTGCTCCCACAAATTTCACAGATACGCACAGATTTACTGCTCCCACAAATTTCACAGATTTACACAGATTTTTTCTCCCACAGATTTCACAGATTTACACAGATTTACTGCTCCCACAAATTTCACAGATTTACACAGATTTTTTCTCTCACAAATTTCACAGATTTACACAGATTTTTTCTCCCACAGGTTTCTTCCCACGGATTATAAAAAGTGGATAACGGTTATTTTTTAATTGATAATTTTGCAACTCAACCAAACGCACTTATGCAAAACTACCAATCGTTTTTGAACTACCTAACGCACGAAAAACGGTACTCTACGCATACTTTAATCGCTTACACAAAAGACTTGGAACAATTTCAGGCGTTTTTGGAGCAGTTTGAGGTGCTGGAAATTGCACAGGCAGAATACACGCACGTGCGGGCATTTATGGTGCATTTTATAGAAAAAAAATACAGCACACGCTCCGTAAACCGAAAAATAAGCACATTAAAAGCCTTTTTTAAATTTTTGAGCATACAAAACCCGCAACAAATAAACCCTACCCAACGGATTGTTGCGCCCAAAAGCCCCAAACGCCTGCCCAAATTTGTGGAAGAAAGCAACACCAACAGGCTTTTTGACGAAATCGTTTTTGAGCATACCTTTGAGGGGCAGCGCAACAGGCTCATTCTCACCATATTGTACGCCACGGGCATACGCAGGGCGGAGCTGCTCTCGCTCAAACTAAAAGACGTAGATGTATATAACCAAACCATAAAAGTGCTGGGCAAGGGCAAAAAAGAGCGGGTAATTCCGTTTAACAGCTTTTTGAGCCAGGCACTCACGGCTTATTTGCCGCTACGAAACGAGTTTTGCACCGACCCTGCCAACCATTTTTTGGTCATTACCGACAAATCACAGCCCGCCTATCCCAAGTTTATACACAATGTGGTACACCAATATTTGGGTTTGGTGAGCAGCGTGCAGCAGCGCAGCCCGCACATATTGCGCCACAGTTTTGCCACGCACCTGCTAAACAACGGCGCAGAACTGAACAACATAAAAGAAATGCTGGGGCATAGCAGCCTCGCCGCCACGCAGGTTTACACCCACAATTCCATAGAAAAACTGAAAAAAGCCTACAATTTGGCACACCCAAGAGCCTAAATTTTCAAAACTTAAAACCTATTGCCCATTCATTTGTTTTATAAAAAAACACCGCAAACATGGCTACACCTTCTTACACACTCATAAACGCACTGCGCACCACCGCCGACAACCTCGAGTACGGCGCACCCTACCAATGGGGACACATGGGAAGCTGCAACTGTGGCAACCTCGCCCAAACCATTACTGGCTACACAAAACAAGAAATCCACGCCCAAGCCATGCAAAAATACGGCGATTGGAACACCCAAATACAAAGCTACTGCCCCATCAGCGGGCTGCACATAGACCACATCGTGCGCATTATGTTGGAGCAAGGGCTTACCACCAGCGACTTACAGCACTTGGAACGACTAAGCGACCCCGAAATTTTGGCGCAATTGCCCGCCCAGAACCGCAACTTAAAACACAACAACAAACAGCACGTAATAGCGTATTTGCGCACTTGGGCAGATATATTGCACGAAAAATTGGTGTATGACCTTGTGTTTCAGGGCGAAAATGTAGCTTATATGCAATGAAAGTCCTGATTTTGAACGGACCAAACCTAAATATGCTGGGCGTGCGCCAGCCCGAAATTTATGGCTACAAAAGTTTTGAGAGCTACCTCGAGGAGCTGAAAGCCCATTTTGCAAACATAGAAATTACCTACCAACAAACCAACCACGAGGGCGAGCTGGTTACAGCCGTGCAGCAAAGCCAAGCGCAGGGCTACGCAGGGCTGGTTATAAATGCCGCCGCTTACACGCACACCTCCATTGCGCTGGGCGATGCGCTGGCTGCCGTGAGCATACCCAAAGTGGAGGTACACATCAGCAATATTTTTGCTCGGGAGCCGTTTCG
Organism: Bacteroidota bacterium; assembly: GCA_043765195.1. Taxonomy (GTDB): domain Bacteria; phylum Bacteroidota; class Bacteroidia; order UBA7662; family JAYUJN01; genus JAYUJN01. Next base: position 135,040 of record JAYUJN010000040.1, read on the forward strand.
CCACCATTCCTATTTGAGTGCGCATTGCCAAGCCGTGGTTTGCGGCATGGGCTTGCTCGGCTATCATTTTGCCCTAAGTTTTTTGGAGGGAAACGAAAAAAACAAAGAAATTTTGGGCTAAAACACCGAAATCATTCATTTATTTTGCACTTTTTTCCGAAATAATGGTATTTTTGCAGCCATTACCCTCGCCACTTACCAAACCAATGCTCACCACCGACCACATACACCAAATAGCGCTCATGCAGGTAGCAGGTGTGGGCAGCGTAGTTGCAAAAAACCTGATTAGCTACTGTGGCAGCGCACAAGAGGTGTTTAACACGCCGAGCAACAAACTGCTAAAAATACCCGATATAGGCAAAGTTACCGCCCAAAACATAGCCGAAAATGCAAAAACCGCCCTACAAATTGCGGAGCGGGAAGCCAATTATTTGGAAAAAAACAAAGAATTTAGAGCCATAAGCTACTACGACGACGAGTATCCAAAAAGGCTAAAAAATTGTTTTGATGCGCCGCTGGTTCTTTTTTGTAATAAAAATATTGATTTTGAAACCCTGCACGTGATAGGGATAGTAGGCACACGCAGCGCCACCGACTACGGCAAACAACTGTGCGATGAGCTGTGCGCCGAGTTAGTTTCTTATAACCCACTGATAATAAGCGGCTTGGCTTACGGCATAGATATATGCGCACACAAAAATGCGCTCAAATACGGGCTGCCCACAGCGGCGGTGGTGGCGCACGGCATCGATAAAATTTACCCAAGTGCGCACAGCGGCATTGCAAAAAAAATGGGCGAAACAGGCGGCGGCATCATTACAGAGTTTTTGACGCAAACCCGCCCCGACCGAGAAAATTTTCCGCAGCGAAACCGCATTTTAGCTGGCTTGTGCGATGCACTTGTGGTGGTGGAAGCCGCCGCCAAAGGCGGCGCACTCATCACAGCCAACCTCGCCGTGGAGTACAACCGTGAGGTTTTTGCTTACCCAGGCAGGGTGAAAGACGAGTTTTCGGAGGGCTGCAACAACCTCATAAAAAACAACAAAGCCAACATCATTACCACAGCCAGCGACATTGCGTGGCATTTGAATTGGGATTTGGAGACCAAAAAAAATAAAACCGTAAAGCAAAATGTTCTTTTTGCGGACTTACAACCCGACGAACAATGTATATTTGATGTGCTGGGCAGCGAGGCGATGCACATAGATGAAATTTGCCAAAAAACTGGGTTTAGCAGCAGCAAGGCATCGAGTACCTTGCTCATTATGGAGTTTGCGGGCGTAATAAAAGCGATGCCAGGCAAATTGTTTGAAAAAAACTAAAATAAAACTTAGAGCCGTTTAGTTTAGCCTATTGGGTACTACCATTGTAAATTCGGGGATTTCTACCTCAAAAATTTCGTCGTTTGAGAGGCGTTGCATGGTGTAAATGCCGTACATTTTGCCCATATCGCTCTCCAAACTGCACATAGACATATACGTGTAGCTGTCGCCCGACTGAATAACGGGCTGCTCGCCCACCACACCATCGCCCTGCACCTCACGGTTCAGACCCATGGAATCGGCTATAAACCAGTGGCGGCTCAGTAGCTGAACGGCGGTAGCGCTGTTGTTTTTGATAGAAATTTGGTAAGCAAAAAGCACCTGCGATATACCCGCAAAGCGGTGTTTGGGCTGAAAACTTGTTTCTACGCTAATCGTAATTTTTTGGGTAGTAAGGGCAACCATCGTATTTTTATATTTGTTAGACAATGCAAATGTATAACGCTTTTTTCTTACATCAAACTTAAATATGAAGTTTTTGCACTAAAACGGCATCTATACGACTTTTTGGGGCAAAACAAGCCTGTTTTTAGTCTTCTATGTCGTCGTCGTAGCCATAAATATCGATAAAAATACTTTTCATTACATGATAAAAACGGGCAATATCCGAAAAAGTATTGTACAAAGGCACGGGCGCAAGACGCATGACGTTCGGTTCTCGCCAATCCACAATAATATTTGCTTTGTGCAGCCTATCGCAAATCTCTTTGCCTCCCTCCGCAAACGAAATAGACAGTTGGCAGCCGTGTTCGTCGGGGTTCAGGGGCGTAATGATTTTGAATGGGGCATTTTTACCAAAAATTTTGTGGAGTATATTCAGCACCAAGAGCAAATGCTGCATGAGCCGCTTGGATTTTTGGGTCATTGCCTCAAAAGTAGCCCTATCTATCACCTCCAAAGCAGCTTTGTGTACCGCAAGCGAAAGTATGGGCGCATTGCTCAACTGCCAGCCCTCTGCGCCGTCCATCGGCTCAAAGGTTTGCGGCATTTTAAAACGGTTGGCGGCGTTATGCCCCCACCAGCCAGCCAGTCGGGGTAGCTCGGCATTTGTGGCGTGGCGGTTATGCACAAACGCACCACCCACGCCGCCCGGACCCGAGTTTAGGTATTTGTAAGAACACCAAACGGCAAAATCCGCCCCCCACTCGTGTAGCTGCAAAGGCACATTGCCTATGGCGTGCGCCAAATCAAAACCGACGTAAATATTGTGTTTGATGGCAACCTCGCAAATGGATTTTAGGTCAAAAAACTGCCCCGTGTAGTAGTTTACACCGCTAAAAAACACCAGCGCCGTTTCGTTGGCGTGCAGAGCTATGGCATCTAAAATGTCTTGGGTGTGTAGCGTGTGTTCGTTGGGGCGGGGCTTAATTTCTACAATGGCTGTTTCGGGGTCGAAGCCGTGTAGTTTTACTTGGCTTTGCAGCGCATATTGGTCGGAGGAAAACGCCCCCGCCTCGCAAATAATTTTGTACTTTTGGGCTGTTGGTCTATAAAAACTGGTGAGCAACAGGTGCAAATTTACGGTAAGGCTGTTCATGGCTACCACCTCTTGGTGCACTGCGCCCACGAGGTTTGCCAGCGATTTTGTTACCGTAGTATGGTAGCTTTCCCACGGGTTTTCGCCCGTAAAATGCCCCTCTACCGCATATTTTCGCCAAATATTCAGCTCCGTTTGCAGGTGTTTGTCCGCCAGCTTGGGCATACAGCCCAGCGAGTTTCCAGTAAAATATACGGTTCGCTTGCCTTTAATTTGGGGCAAGTGAAAAAAACTTCTCAGGTCCGCTAACTTGTCTTCTGCATCGAGCTGTTTGGCGTAGTTTACCGATTGTTTTTGCTTTTTTTCAACAGCAATTGAGTTCATGGTAATGCGTTTTGTTTGAGTAATTGGTTTAGGTTCGGGTGTTTTTTACAGCTCTTTGCGCAGCCTTGCCACCGATATATTTATTTGTTCTCTGTATTTTGCCACCGTTCGGCGGGCTATGTTGTAGCCTTTTTCGTTCAGTATTTCAGCCAGCCTATCGTCCGAAAGCGGCTTGCGCTTGTCTTCGCTGTTTATGCAATCGCTCAAAATCCGCTTTACCTCCTTGCTCGAGGCTTCTTCGCCACTGTCGGTCATTATTCCCTCCGAAAAAAAGGATTTCAGCAGATAAGTCCCAAATTCTGTTTGCACGTATTTGCTATTTGCCACCCGTGACACGGTAGAAATATCCAAGTCTATTTCGTCGGCTATGTCTTTGAGTATCATGGGTTTTAGCTTGGTATCGTCGCCCGTAAAAAAGAACTCTTTTTGATGCTCCATAATGGCTGTCATGGTGAGCCACAGCGTGTTTTGGCGTTGTTTTATGGCATCTATAAACCATTTTGCGCCGTCTATTTTTTGCTTAATAAAACCTACGGCATCTTTCAGTTTTTTGTCTTTTTTAGCATCTCGCTCGTAGTCTTTCAGCATATCTTTGTACGAAGTGCTTACCCGCAGCTCGGGCGCATTGCGGGCGTTTAGTTTCAGCTCCAAAGTGCCGTTTCCGTCGTTATAAATGATAAAATCGGGTATTATTTGCAGCGTTTTATTGCTTTCTTCGCCGCCGCCAGGCTTTGGGTTCAGGCGCAATATTTCTTCGTTTGCCTCTTTTAGTTGCGGCTCGGTTAGGTTTAGCCCACGTTCTATTTTGGGGTAATGTTTTTTGGTGTATTCCTCAAAAAACAGCTCTAAAATTTTTATGGCATTTTTTATCGCCGTCGTTTTTGGTCGGCGGCGCAGTTGTAGCAGCAGGCATTCTTGCAGGTCTCGGGCGCAAATACCCGACGGCTCAAAGTTCTGAATCTGTTTCAGCATTCGCTCCGCATCTTGGTCGGTGCATTGCACATTTTGCCCGAAGGCCAGGTCATCCACAATCGAAGCCAACTGGCGGCGCAGGTAGCCATCTTCGTCTATGCTGCCTATGATTTGCAAGCCGAGCAAATAGTCGGTTTCGCTTAGGCTAAGGCTGGTGAGCTGGTCCTCGAGTTGGTCGTAAAACGAGTGCGTAACCACCACGGGTGCGCTAAAATTATCTTCGTCGTCGGGCGAATAGTTGTAATCGTTCAGTTTATAATCGGGCGTATCGTCGTAGTCGTTCAGGTATTCGCTCATATCAAACTCCTCGAGGCGTGTATTTTCGTCAAAAGCATCGTCGGGCAGCACGTCGCTTTGTGCGTTCTGGGCGTTTTCGTAGTCCACATCGGGTATATCACTACTGATATTGGCATCGTCGCTCAATTCGCTGGTTTCGGGCGTGGCGTACAGCAGGGCTTCCGCCACTATTTCGTCGCTGCCGCTGCCTTCCTCGAGCGCAGGATTTTCTTCAAGCTCTTCTTTTATGCGCTGGTCCAGCATGGCTGTGGGCACTTGCAGCAGTTTTATAAACTGTATGTGCTGTGGCGATAGCTTTTGGAGTAATTTGAAATTTAGGGATTGTCGGAGCATTTTTTTTAACTATCGTGTTTTACAGAACAAAATTAAGGCAATAAAAACGATTTTATACTTAATTTTATTTTTTTGTAACTTTATTGTTGTTTATTTGCCTTTGGCAATACAAATATACCCCAAATTTCATTGTTTTGGGCTAAAAAGCATTATTTATGCTTCGGAAAATTAAATAACTTGGAGGTAATCACGGGTAAAAAAAACATGACTACCGTAACGCCCGAAAAAATTGCATCGGTGTTTTCGTTTTCTAAAATGTGTGCTGCCGCCGACTCTGGGTAAAAATGCACCAAAATAGATGCGCAGAGTTTTAGCCCCAAAATACCAATAACCAAAAACACAGAGGTTTGCAAAAAGGGATATTTTTCCATAAATTTTACAAAAAATTGCGCCACAAAACGCATGGCGAGTATGCCCACAAACACGCCAAAATAAACCAAATAAATATTGTCTGGCGAAAGCGCCACGGCGGCGAACACATTGTCCACCGAAAAAACCAAATCCATCAGTTCCACCGAGGCTACGGTAGCCCAAAACTTGCCGAAATAGCCCGTGGTATATCTGTATATCACGTTTTCTTGCTTGTTTAGCGTGTCATCTTCTACGCTGGGCGTGTTTTTTGTACGGAAATAATCTACGGTTAAATAAATTAAATACAGCCCACCCAAAAATTTCAGCCACCAAAGTTTTATAAGGATAGAAGCAAAAAGCAGGCACAGTCCTCTAAAAATATAACCGACAAATAGCCCAATTCTAAGTGCTTTTCCACGCTCTTTTTCGGGTAAATCCATGACCATGGTAGCCATTACCGCCGCATTATCCACCGAAAGCAGGGTTTCGATAAGTATCAAATTGAGTATAATGAGTGCGGCTTTGTTTAGGTCTTGCCCTAATATTGAGTGAAGTATGTCCATCGTTTGGGGTTTTCTTTAAAAAAATATCGCTATTTGTAATCTAAAATTGTGCTGGAATTTTAAACCCAAAATAGCGAGCCTTTACAACAAGTTACGGCTTAGATTGGTTGCATTGGTTGCATTTTTTTGGGCATTAAGCCAAAATTTCTGCGCCGTTTTCGTTTAGTTTTGAGTAATATGCGGTGCAAGGCGTTTCGTTTTGTATAAAGGCGTTTTGCATGGCATTTGCGGCTAAAATGGCGGTTTGCTCGCCCTCACAAAGTGCAAAAACAGATGGTCCAGCCCCCGAAATGCTGCACCCGAGTGCGCCCTGTGCCATTGCGGCGTTTTTTACTGCATAAAAATGTGGGATAAGTGCGGCTCGGTGCGGCTCGGCTACGTAGTCGTGGAGGGAGGCGGCGATGAGTGCGTAGTTTTGCTGGTAAACGCCCGCCACAAAACCTGCGGCTTGCCCCCACTGCGCTACGGCGGTTTTTAGTGGGATTTGAGCGGGCAGAGCGGCTCGGGCGTGGCTGGTTTTTAGACTAATGTGCGGGTGGGCTACCGCCGCCCACAGTTGGGCTGGCACGGGCAGGCTCACCACGCACAACGGGTCGTAGCTCTGCACCAGCACCAGCCCGCCGAGCAGGCACGCAGCGGCATTGTCGGCTATGGCTGCACCGCACGCCACCCGCTCGCCCTCCATCGCAAATGGCAACAGCTCTCTTTTGGCTAACTTGTTACCCAGCAGCTCGTTACACGCCACAGCGGCGGCTACGGCACTGGCTGCACTCGAACCCAAGCCACTGTTCAAAGGCATTTTTTTGTGTATTATTAGGTCTATGCCAGCCTCTATTTGAAGGTGTTCAAGCATTTTTAGCACGGCTACGCCAGCCGTATTTTGGCTGGCTTCCAGCGGCAGTTTGCCGTCGTCGCCCGTTATTTGCAAAATATTTACCTTGTTTTGGTCGTTAAAACGCACCTCAACCTCATCGCCGAGCTGCCCAATGGCAAAGCCAAATATATCGAAACCACAAGCCACGTTGGCTACGGTGGCGGGCGCAAATGCACGTATTTTCATGTTATTTTATGGCACAATGTAACAGTTTTTTTCCCTCCAAATATCCCTCCAACACATCGTTGGGGCGCACCGCAGCCACGCCAGCAGGCGTACCCGTATATACAAGATCGCCCACAGCAAGGGTAAAAAACTGCGATACGTAGCTTATTATTTCATCAAAACCAAAAATGCAGGCACTCGTTTTGGCATCTTGGCGCACGTGGTCGTTTACCCTAAGCTGCAAATGCAGGTTGTTTACGTCGGCAAAAGTGCTTTTATCCAAAAAATCGCCCACCACCGCCGAACTGTCAAAAGCCTTGGAAATTTCCCACGGATGCCCGTTGTTTTTGAGCTTGTTTTGTAGGTCTCGAGCCGTAAAATCTATGCCCAAACCTATTTCTTGGTAATAAGTGTGCGCAAACTGTGGCTGAATGTACTTGCCCCGTTTGGCAATTTTTAGCACAACTTCCAGCTCGTACTGCACTTCGTTGGAAAAATCGGGGATAAAAAACGGCTTGCCTTCCCTAAGCACCGCCGTATCTGGTTTCAAAAAAACGATGGGTTCGGTGGGCAACGGATTGTGCAGCTCGGCGGCGTGTTCGGCATAGTTTCGCCCAATACAAATTATTTTCATGGAGTTTTGTCTGTTTTGCAGCCCAAAAATACGATAAAATAAGCGCACAACCAAAGAAAACGCCAAACAAACGCAACTAAAAATTATTTGCTACAAATAATATAAAAGTCCGTTTAAAAATCAAAACCCAACGAAAGGTGGACTATCGGCTTGTTTTTCAGGTTGTTGTCTATGCCCGTGGCGTAGTCGGCACGCAGCCAGTAGCCCAGCACTTTGGTGCGCACACCGCCGCCGTAGCCCAGCAAAATCGGGTTTTCTCGGGTAAAAACCACCACACGCACGGGCGGCACGTCATACACTTCGTAGTTGTTTGGATTGTCAAAACTAAACGGATTTGCGCCAATCCACGCCGAGCCTGCATCTAAAAAAGCGATGAGTTGCAGGTTTTTTATGAACCCAGATGCCGTAGATGAGCCATTTTTTAGGTTAAAAAGCGGAAAGCGCAGCTCCGAGTTCCACAACAAATAATTAAATCCAGCCTTAGCACCAATGCCAAAACCACGCAAATTGGTAGCCAAAGCCTGCGAAAAAATCTTGTTGTCGCCCAGTTCTACTTGTCTGTTACTCGTTTTTGGGTTAATCCAATTGTCGGTGCCGCCTGCGCTATACAGCATTTTTTCATTGCCCAAACTGGTGTTGCCTACGAGCCTATTCGCCCAAACCAACTGCTTATAAATCGGCGTGTAGTTTCGTATGTCAAAACCCAAAATAGTACCGTAGCCCCTGGTTTTTTGTTGGATATTTACAAAATTTTCGGCAAAAAACTTGTAGCGAGTACCCAGCAAAACATTGTTTTCGGGCGAAACCACATTGTCAAAACGGTACTCGAACCGCAAAGTAGCCCTGTAACTGGTATCGCCCGCCGTGAGGAGCGGGCGCAGCTCGGTAGCCAGCAGCTCGGCGTAGCTCCTGCGCAGCATAGCGCTCATGGTCAGGGTGCTGTGCGGATTGATGGGATACGCCAGCTCGCCCACCAGCTCGGTGTTGCGCAAACCCGTGTAGCCCACCAAATTTTTTAGCTGGTTGTTGGTTTGGTAGTGAAAAGCCAGTTTTTTGTCCATGCGCCTGGCTCTATTTTGGTACAGCACAAAAAAATCGTTGTTCGAAAAATCGTTGCTGATGCGTGCGCCAGCGGCTAATTTATGGTTTTCGAACAGGTCGGTGATGCCCGCAGTAGCCACTATGCCAAACTCACGGCTGGGCAAGTTGGAGCTGCTCGTCAAAAAAACGGGCATATCGGGGTGCAGCAAGTTCGTACCAAACCTAATATTGGCGTATTCTCGGGCAAAAACGGGCATATAAAACTTGGTTTTGGAGGTAGCCGAACCCACCGTTTGCGGCTCTAACGGCTTGCCATCGATAGCCAAAAGCGTAACGCTATCTGGCTCAATGGGCAGCATATCCCATTCTGGTACAAAATACGGCACACGCTTTTGGGCTGTAATGCTGTCGGTTTTGGCGGTTTTTGGGCGCAATTGCTGCCGAAAATACTGCGTTTTTTGAAAATACGTAACATCGCCTAATTCCATGCCCGAGAGGTTGTTTATCACAAAATCTTGGTAAACGGTGTCGGGCTGCGCATTTGGGTTTTTGGGCGGCGCAATGCTGTCTATTTTTGTAAATAGTTGGGCTTGGTAAGCAGCGTAGTAGCCCGCTTGGTTGCTCAAAAACACAAAAGATGCTGGGTTTCTAAAATTATTTTGCAGCTCCGTTTCGTGCGAAAGTGGCGTAAATGTAGCCTGAAAGTATATTTTTTGGGCGGTATCGGTGTTTAGCAGCAAAAAAACGTCGGTAAACGCTTGCGCCGCCACGCTATCGGTGGCGGCTATGCTGGGGCGGTTGCTGGTGTAGGCTATTTTTGTGCCGAGCGCATTTACATAAATCGGCGTATAATCATCGAACGCATCTTGGGTAAGCCACACCACCCTACCCGAGAGCGGATAAAACTCGGCAATATCCAATTTTCCCTTGTAACTGGCTTGTATCAGTATTTTTTTTCCAGAACCGTGGTAGGTGGCACTGTAAACGGCATCTACGTTTTGCAGAATAACGTCTTTTTCTTTCTGTTTTTCGGGCTTGCCCTCGCTGTTCAAAAAAACATTTTTAAAGTACAGCTCTCCTTTTTTGGTGTAAAAAATGCTAACCGTTTTCTTGTTTGGGTGCAATGCCACGCAGGGTTTCGGCACTATTTGGCTAAAACTGGCATATTTTAGCCCGCTTTTGTGCAGGTATCTATTGTTTTTATAATAAATTTTGGTTACGCTATTTTTCAGTCGTAGTTCGGGCGCATTTATGGGCGATGCAATGGCTGGATAGTACGGATAATTTAGCGTGTATTTTTTAAAAAAAGCCAAGCAATCTTTGCCCAAATCCTGCATATTTTTGCCCAAGGCATAGCGCAGCGCACTGTCAAAATCTCGGTTGGTTCTAGTCAGATACAGCACATTGGCTATGGTGCTTTTGCCATAGGTTTCATCTAAAAAAAACCAAAATGCGCTGCCGCAAAGCTCGGGGTTTTTGTTCAAATAATATTTAAACGGCTTGCTGGGCTGCTGCACCATGAGTTTTTGTAGGGCATTGTCTTTTTGGGTGTTCCAGTTTTGGCTCATGTAGTGCGCAAAACCATCGATGTACCAGTCGGGCAAAGAAATGAGCGTGGTATTTTGTATGCGCTCCTGAAAATCGCCGTCGTATATCATTTCCAACGCCAACGATTTGGCTATGAGCAAGCGCAAATCTTGGAGCAAAACCGTGCGGCTTTGGCTAAAACAAAGTACCAGCCTGTTGTTGGTGGCTAACATGGTGTTGCTGCCTTGGTATTGCTCCAAATCCAGCCCTATGTTGGTTTGCAGCAAATCGGTGGCATTGTTGTACAGTATAAATTTGTAGCGGTGCCTGGCTCTATAACTAAGATAGGTTTCGGTTTGGGCTATTATTTCGGGCGCAGTAGCGAGGATATACTTGGCTAAGTTTCGCCCATCTTCATTAAAATAAACATCGAAGTTAGTACCTTGCAGGTACGACCAAACAAAATCTCGCTGGCTGCGGTATTGCACCCTGTTTTTTCCAAAATTGGTTTGGGTACTCTGCACCTGCGCAAAACTATGGCTTGCGATGGCAAAAAAAATGGACAAAAAAACACCTTTTTTCATTATTCAAAATGGAAATACCGCCGAATAGGTAAATTTAATGTAATAATACTAATTATATTTTGGTTTTCATAGATTTAATTTTTCTAAGCTAAAAAAATGAGTATTTTTGCACCAAAATAAATCACTAACTCATAAATCAAATCCTAAATGAAGTTTTTTGTATTCCTTGCTCTACTCTTGGTTAGCACTATGGGCATTGTTGGCTGCCAGTTTTTTGAAAACGCACCCGTTACCGTAGCACAGTCAAAATCTTGCGACTCGCTGCTCCGATTGGTAAACTCCGACCACGATGTAGCCATGGCAAAAATGGGCGACCTCATGAAATACGAAGCCCGAGCGCACGAAGAAATTAAGCAAATAAATGGCAGCAACCCCACACGCAAAGAAACCCTGACCAAAACCATAGAGGTGCTAAGTGCCGCCCAAAATGCCATGATGGATTGGATGAACAACTACGCCGAGCCAGCCAAAAACGAAAATGCCGATAGGGTAATAAAATACCTCACAGAGCAGCACGGCAAGGTTTTGACCGTAAAATCGTCTATTTTGGGTACGCTAAAACAAGCCGAAATTACTTTTAACGAAAGCCCCGAGCAGGTAGCCGCCACCCAAATAGATAGTTTGGCTTCTAATTAATGTGTTTTTTTAACAAATGAATGCCGTTGGGGCAAACCGATGTACCACATAAAAAGTATAGCGCAATACAAAAAAGCGTACAAAGCCAGCGTGCAAAACCCCGAACAGTTTTGGGCAGAAATTGCCGAAAATTTTGTTTGGCAAAAACCTTGGGACAAAGTGCTGGACTGGAATTTTACGGAACACAGCATAAAATGGTTCGTAAATGCCCAATTAAACATCACCGAAAATGCGCTGGATAGGCACGCCCAAAAAACGCCCCGAAAAACAGCCATTGTTTTTGAACCCAACGACCCCAACGGAAAAATAGAAAAAATAACCTACCTCGCACTGCTCAAACGAGTGTGCCAGTTTGCGAATGTGCTGAAAGCAAATGGCATAAAAAAAGGCGATTGCGTGTGTATTTATATGCCCATGATACCCGAGCTTACCGTGGCAGTTTTGGCTTGTGCCAGAATTGGGGCGATACACTCAGTGGTTTTTGCGGGCTTTTCGGCAGCCAGCCTCGCCGACCGAGTAAACGACGCACAAGCCAAAATGGTGATTACCGCCGACGGGCTAAACCGAGGCTCAAAATTTATAGATTTAAAGCAAATTGTAGATGAGGCGCTGGTGCATTGCCCGTGCGTGCATACCGTTTTGGTAAAAAAACACACCAAAACGCCCATTAAAATCAAAAAAAACAGGGACAAACTCATCACTACCGAAATGGCAAAAGTGGGCTTTGATTGCCCCGCAGAGCCAATGGACAGCGAAGATATGCTGTTTATTTTATATACTTCGGGCAGCACGGGCAAGCCCAAGGGCGTGGTGCATACCTGCGGCGGCTACATGGTTTATGCGGCTTACACGTTTCAAAACGTGTTTCAGTACCGCAAAAACGACGTTTTTTGGTGTACCGCCGACATCGGTTGGGTTACAGGGCATACTTATATGGTGTACGGTCCGCTGCTCAACGGCGCTACGGTTTTGATGTTTGAGGGCGTGCCCACTTACCCCGACGCAGGGCGTTTTTGGCAGGTGATAGACAAACATAAGGTCAGCATTTTTTACACCGCACCCACCGCCATTCGCTCGCTGATGCAGTTGGGTTTGGAGTACGTAACGCCCTACAAACTGGATAGTTTGAGGGTTTTGGGTACCGTGGGCGAACCCATAAACGAGGAGGCGTGGCATTGGTATAGCCAGCACATTGGCAAAAACAACTGCCCAATTGTAGATACTTGGTGGCAAACAGAAACGGGCGGCATCATGATTTCGACCCTTGCGGGCGTGCATGAAACGCAAGCCGCTTGGGCGGGCTTTCCGCTGCCAGGCGTGCAGGCGGTACTTTTAGATGCCAAAGGCAAAGAGATAAAACAAAAAGAAGCCGAAGGTTATTTGGCTATTAAGTTTCCGCACCCAGCCATAATTAGAACCACTTTTGGCGACCACGAGCGTTGCCGACAGGTGTATTTTGGGGTGTATAAAAACTATTATTTTACGGGAGATGGCGCAAAGCGCAGTGCCGACGGTCGCTACCGAATTATAGGCAGGGTGGACGATGTAATTAATGTTTCGGGACACAGGTTTGGAACTGCCGAAATAGAAAATGCCATCAATGAAGATAAAAACGCCATAGAATCGGCGGTGGTGGGCTACCCGCACGACATTAAGGGGCAGGGCATTTTTGCCTACGTAATTATAAGCCAAGAGGCGAATGATAGCAGCCCAGACGAAATTAAAAAGTCGATTTTGGCAACCGTGAGCAAGCAAATAGGCGCAATAGCCAAGCCCGACAAAATTATGATGGTATCTGGCTTGCCAAAAACCCGCTCTGGAAAAATTATGCGCCGCATTTTGCGCAAAGTAGCCGAAAACGACCTACAAAACCTCGGCGATACCTCCACCCTGCTCGACCCTTCGGTGGTAGATGAAATTATACAAAAAATAAACGCCCTCGAGGTATAAAAAACCTAAACTGCGGTTGGCCGCACTTTGCAGCGCAACCAACTACGTTTTAGGGCGTATTTTTATTGTGCAAACACCCTTTTGAGCAATTCGCTGGTGCGCTCTATCGGATTTTCCCTGATTTTGCGCTCCTGCTCCTCCACCAAAGTAAACAAGCCCGATACGGCTTTATCTGTTACGTAGCCTGTCAAATCGGTGTTTACGGGCGTTACAAACGGCACTTTGTTGTACACCGCCGACACGTCCGCCCAGTATTTGGTGGCACTTACCTCCGCCAGCGATTTTTCTATCACGGGGCGAAACTTAGACAAAAGCTCGGCTTGGGTATTGGTTTTTAGGTAAACGGTGGCTGCATTTTGTCCGCCACGCAGCACCGAAAAAGCATCGCTGATGCTCATTTTGCGTATTGCGCCTATAAAAATGGGTGCTGCCTCACGTGCGGCTTTTTCTGCGCCACGGTTTAGGCTCAGTACAAAATCGTCGGCGAGTTTGTTCATGCCCAAGCTGCGTAGAGTACTCTCTACTTTTTTTACTTCGGGCGGAAAAGGAATGAACAACAGCGGGTTTTTGAAAAATCCATTTTCTTGCGAGGCTTTGCTGCCCGCAAAAAGTGCGCCTTTTTCCAGGGCTTCTTTTAAGCCCGCACCCACTTCGCCCGACGACAGTTTGCCCGCTGTGGTAGCGCCGCCTTGGGTTTGGGTTTGGCTATTGAGTACCGCTTGTAGCACATCGCAACTTGTGGTAGAGAGCAAGGTGGCAGCCAAAGCCACCATTTTAAATGCGTTTTTAATCATTTTTAGTTTATTGTTTTGTTTGTTGGTTTGCCGAATAAAAAATCAAATTTAGGCATATTTTTTTTGATAAACAAACCTATCTTTGCGCCAAAAAAAATATGCAAAAAATGAGCCAAATAAAAGCCTGTATATTCGACCTCGATGGCGTGATAGTAGATACCGCAAAATACCACTATGTGGCTTGGCGAAAAATGTGCCTCGCCCTTGGTTTTGACATTACAGAAGCCCAAAACGAGCTGCTAAAAGGCGTGAGCCGCACTACTTCGCTGGAAATTTTATTGAAAATAGGCAACGTGAATTTAACGGACAGCGAAAAAAATGAACAAGCCGAAAAGAAGAATAATTATTACTTAAAATACATAGAGGCAATGGACGAGAGCGAAATTTTGCCTGGCATTGTGGATTTTTTAAAGCATTTAAAACAGCAAAATGTGCTTATCGCCTTGGGTTCTGCCAGCAAAAATGCGGGCTTGATACTGGAAAAGGTGCAACTAACGCACTTTTTTGATGCCATCATAGACGGCAATGCCATTACGCACGCCAAACCCAACCCCGAGGTTTTTTTGAAGGCTGCCGCTGCGCTGCACCAAAACCCCACGGACTGCCTTGTGTTTGAAGATGCGCAGGCAGGCGTGGAAGCGGCACTAAATGCCGGCATGAAAGTGGTGGGCATAGGCACGCCAGAGCTGCTGGGGCGGGCGCACTTGGTTACGCCCAACTTGGTGGGCTACGATTTGGCGGGGATAGAAAAGGCGATTTTTTAGTCTTTCACCCAAATTTTTTGCATAAAAACCTGCTCCAAGTCGCTGCTTATTTTGAGCAAATAAATGCCCTGCGATAGCTGGCTGGTGGCTATATCGGTGCTACCCAAAAAGGCATTTGCCAAAATCGTTCTGCCCTGCATATCTATTAGTTGGTAGCTGAGTGCGTGGTCGGTTTGTTTGGTGGCGATGCGTATGTTTTTTTCGGTTTGTATAAGTTGTAGGTCGTTGATGCTTTTTTGCACAAAATTGATGCTCATTTCGGGGCTATAATTTATTTTACCATCAAAATCTACTTGCGCCAATCGGTACAGTATTTTGTTTACGGTCGTGGTTGTAGCCGCATTCAAGGGTTCAAAATCGGTGAAAACGTAGTTTTGTGGCTGGATAGTAGTGCCGTTTCCTTTTATTTGCGCCAATGATTTGTATGCCTCGGTATCCAGTTTTCGCTGTACTTCAAAATAATCGTTGTTGGTTTCTGTGGCTGTTTGCCATTGCAAAAACACGTTTTCGTTTTGCTGTTTGCCCGAAAAACCGAGCCAGCTCACGGGCAAAATGCCCACATTTGCGCCCAAAGCGAAAGGGCTAAAACTGCTTATATCGCCCGACTGCAATGCACCAGCCGCCAGCGAGCCGCTGCGCAGGGTGGCGACTCCCGCCACTTGCCAAGTACCGTTTTGGAGGTGCGCAAGCTCGAGCTTGGTTATGTCGGCTATGTTGTTCAATGCCAAAAAGTTAGCACTCCAATTTACCTTCAAATGAACGTCTTCATTGCCCGAAACACGGCTTATATCCATATATTCCAGGTCGCTCACCCTTTTTATAACACCCGCAAAACCAGCGGTGGGCGCAGAGGCATCTATCATTTCTACCTTGTATTTCGAGGGTGTGCTGCCCAGTGGTACAATGGTTATGTTGTTGCCCGATGCGCTCCAAGCGGCAGTTCGGTACGCATTTTGGCTGTTGGTTTCTATGAGCATTGCGCCTTTTATGCAGCGTGCGGCATTGTCGTTTAGGAGGCTACTACCTATTTTTAAGGTGGGAGCTGTGCTTGTGCTGTGTGTTAAGTTACCAGCCACAAATTTTAGCTGGTTTTGAATGTCGGCATTTGTGGTGAGGTAAATGTTGCTTGCGTTGTTTATTTCTACGTTGTACAGGCTAAGGCTGTTGCTCATTGCCGATACATTTTGGGTGTTTGTTCCGCTAAAAATAATTTTGCCCATTTGTGGCACAAGCCCAGATGCTGCGGCATTGTTGTCCATAAAATTTCCTTGCAGCGAGAGCGTTTGTGCCGCCAAATTCAAAGATGCAGCGTTTTCTATGCTCATATTTTGGCTGACATTTGTGCTGCTCGAGAGCAGTTTTGCGCCGTTTTTCAGGTTCAAATTGGCATAAACAAGCGTCGGATTGAGCGTTTGGGCTGCGCTTCCGTTGTATTCGGTTAGGCTGTTGGATTCTAACGCATACTGGTTGTTTTGTGTGGCTGCGGGCGGAAAATTACCGCTTATGCCGAGTTTTGCGCCCGTTTTTACCACAAAATTATGCCCAGCCGCCGCACTGTTGGCGGTGGTTATGTGGTTGGTTTGCAGCAAACCGCCACTGGCTATTTGTATGGTGCATGGGTAGCTGGTTAGCGCATTGTCGGTGGTGAGGTAGAGCGTGCCGCCCACGTTTAGCGTGCCGTAAACCAGCCAGTTGCCGCCCTGCTCCTTGGGTGTGTAGCCCAGCCCCGAGGGTTCGGCTACGTCTATGCCAGCGTTTCCTTGGGTGAGCAGCAGGGTTTTGCCTTGGTTTATGGTAAGGTTAAAAGTAGTGAGGTTTTTGTCGGTGTAAATCACGCCGTTGATGGCTTTTAGGGTAATGTTGGCATCTAAAATGAGGTTGGTGATGGGGTTTATATCGCCTTTTTTTACTATTTTTCTAAGCATTGTAGTTCCACTGCCCGAAAAAGTACAGGTAGCGCAAGCCGCATCTATGCTTATAGAGTCGAGGCTATTGCCTATCATGCCGTTGTTTATAATGTTGGCTTGCATTTTTATGTCGGCTTTTTCGGTGGGGCTTAGTAGCATTACCGAAGGTTTTATTTCCAGCACGCCTCGGTGGTTTATGTCGCCTTTCATGGTTTTGGTGCTGCCAGCTCCGCTCAGTAGCAGTTTTGGGTAATTGATGTCGTTTTCTATGCGTTGGCTAACGCCGCCCCGAAACTCGATGGTAGCTGCGGCATCTATGCTGTACGAATTGTTAAATTTTGAAAAATTATCCACCACATTGCCCGTGCCGCTAAGTATGAGCTGGGCGTTGGGTAGCATTATAAAACTGTGTTGGGCGGCGGTGCTGCTGTCGCATCTAAGTTCGTTTTTTACTTCTATGCTGCCCGTTGTGCCTATTTTAAACGTGCAAGCAAAGGCAGGTAGCGCATTGTCGGTGGTGAGGTACAGTTTTCCAAACACAATTAGGCTGCCGTCTATCGTAAAATTGCCGCCCCGCTCGTCGCCATTTGTGCCGTCGCTGCCATCTATGCACACATCGGCACCCACGGTTGGGCTACCCAGAGCCGTAAGGGTTTTGCCTTGGTTTAAAATTACGTTGAAAATAGTATTTTTTTTACTATTTGATAACACTCCGCCAACATCGTGCAGCATAACATTTGCGTCTATCACCAGGTTTGTGGTGGCATTTACGGCATCTTGTTTTTTGATGGAAAGGGCATCTATCACGCCCGCTCCGCCGATGCTACAATTTGCGCCCTCCACCTCAATGCTTATCGAGTCGGGCGTGTTGCCATTGCCCATTATGCCATTGCATACCAAGTTTCCGTGCAGTATTAGGCGGCGTTTTGTGGTAATTCCGTTGCTTAGTTTGGCATTTTGCGCTATGGTTAGGTTGCGCACCAGCCGTGATTTATTGAGTACCAACTGATGCCCAGCCTGTATTACAAGGCTAAAACTGGCGTTGTTTGGGTCCAGCAGCGTGATGCCCGAGCCGTCGGTGGCGGAGTTCCACATAGCTGCATCGTTCCATAGCCCATTTTTTTGGGAGTAAAATACCGACTGGGCGCAGGCATTTTGGGTGTATGCAAAAATGAAAATAAATGCAGGTAAAAATATTTTATACATAGCTATAATTTAGTTACTTTTAATCGTAGCCAAATATAAGCGGCGCAAAGAGCCTAAAAAGTGCGTATTTTGCCGCTACATTACAGCAATGTATTTACTCAAAATCGGGATAAAGCAAGTATTTTTTGCGCACCGCCTTGTACTTTTTTAGTTCTGGTTGCCAGCTAAGTTTTATTTGTTTTTCGGTTTTTCCAGCCACAATTTGTTTGCGCAGCGCATCTGTACCAGCCAATTTATCGAAAAAATCGTTGAAAAACTGGTCTTTTTCCTTGGCATTTTTATAAAACTCCAACAAATATTTTAAGCTAATGTCGTTTTGGTTGGCGAGGCTCTCGATGGGCAGTTTGTATAAATTGTAGCCATAGCATTTTTGGTTTTTAAAATCTGGGTTTAGGCTTGCACCCTGCACTTGCACGGGTACAAAACTAAAACTTTTTTTGGTAAAACTGGGGCTGCCTACCACCGCAAACGGCGTGGGCGTGCCACGCCCTACGCTTACCCGTGCGCCCTCGAACAAACACAGGCTCGGGTACAAATAAATGGCGTGCTGGGTGTTGAGGTTGGGCGAGGGTTTTATGGGTACGGTGTATTTGTATTTGTGGGTGTAGCCCGCCACTTTTACCACACGCAGGCTGCACTGTGCGGCTTTGGGCAGCCAGCCCTCGCCGTTTATCATGGTGGCATACTCGCCCACGGTTAGCCCATGCACTATGGGCACTGGGTGCATACCCACAAACGACTGATAGCCAGGCTGTAACACGCAGCCAGCCACATAGTGTCCGTTGGGGTTGGGGCGGTCCAGCACCAAAAGTGGCAGGTTGTTTTCGGCGCACGCCTCCATTACGTAGTGTAGCGTGCTGATGTAGGTATAAAACCGTGCGCCCACGTCTTGTATGTCAAAAATGACCACGTCTATGCCTTTAAGGTCGGCGGGGCTGGGCTTTTTCTTTTTGCCATAAAGTGATACCACCGCCACGCCCGTGCGTGCGTCCTTGCCATCGGCGATTAGCTCACCCGCCTCGCCCGTGCCACGAAAGCCATGCTCGGGCGCAAAAATGCGCACCACCGCCACGCCCAAACCCAGCAAACTATCGGCTATGTGGCGGCTGCCCACCATCGAGGTGTGGTTTACGACCAACGCCACATTTTTATTTTTGAGCAGCGGCACATATTGCTCGGTGCAGGCTGCACCCAAGCGTATTTCTTGGGCAAAAAGCTGGCTGCCCAACGCCAAAATACAAATACTAACGTATATTTTTAAGTTCATAACCAAGTATAAAATTCAAGCGTAAAATTATTTGGGCGCAGTTTTTAGTAAAAAGTACGCCAACAAACCAAACAAAAAATTGGGTGTCCACGCCGCCACAAGTGGCGGCAGCAAGCCATTTATGGCAAAAACCGTGGCAAAACGCATGAACATGATGTAAGAAAAACTCAGTGCCAAGCCCAAGCCCAAGTTCCACCCCAAGCCGCCCCGAGATTTTCGGGCGCACAACGCCACGCCGATGAGCGTGAGTATAAACGTGGAGGCTGGCTCCGACACCCGCTTAAACCGCTCGGTTTCGTAAAACTCCAAATTGCCCCTACCCTTGCGCTTTTCCGCCACAATAAAATCGTTTAGCTCGTTGTTGTTCATAAACGACAAATCCTCCAAAACAGGCTTAGAAAAATCAATCGGAAAAACGCCCAAACTGGTATCCACGGTGGTAGCCTGCACTATTTTTTCTTGCGGATTGCCTATCACCCTGTAATAATAATCGTACAAACGCCATTTTTGCGTCTCCTTGCGCCACTCTATGCGGGAAGCCAGCAGCTTTGCCGTTAGTTTTCCGCCCTCAAATGTTTCGAGCGCAAAACGGTAGCCCGTGCTATCGTTGCTGGTGTAGCTCTCCAAATAAAAATACTGATTTGGGTGTTTGTCGCTCTGCAAATGAATGTTGCGGTTGTTGCCGCCGCTGTTTCTATTGATATAAGTATCCATAAAATGCAGGCGGGTTCGGTTGGCGGGCGGCAAAAGCCACGCCCCCAGCATATAATTAGCCATCGCAATGCAAAAAGCACCCATCATATACGGGTACAAAATGCGCCAAAAGCTCGTGCCGCTCGCCAGCATAGCCACTATTTCGCTTTGCTGGGTCATTTTGGAAGTAAAAAAAATAACGGCAATAAACACAAAAAGCGGACTGAACATATTGCCAAAAAACGGCAAAAAATTGAGGTAATACTCCAACAAAATCGCCTTCATAGGCACGTTTTGCGACAAAAAATCGTCTATCTTCTCAGTAATATCAAATACAACCGTGATAAGTAAAAAAAGTGATATAGAAAATAAAAACGTAGTGATGTACCGTTTTAAGATGTATTTGTCTAATAATTTCATTGTTTGCAAAAATACAATATATTTAGCCAATGCACGCCATTTAAACCATATTTTTGTGGCTGCTACCAAAACTAAATGCGCTCGTAAGCCCCAAATTTCATTTTGTGCGCAAAAAAATGGACAAACGCCATAATTTTGAGCGTTTTTCGGAATTTCCTTTTTAACTTTGTGTCTTAAACCAAATTAAAAATGGGCAAAAAAACAATCCTCATTTCGACTTTATTTGCATTTTTTCTTGTTTCTTGCAGCCAAGTGGCACTTACCAACCGCCGCCAAATAAAAATAGTGCCTCGCTCCGTAATGAATACGATGGGAAGCCAGAACTATGCCAGTTTTTTGACTACGAACGCCGCCAAGGTTTCGTCGGCGAGCAATGCCAATGTGCAGCAGGTGCGCAATGTGGGCAGGCGCATTTCGGATGCAGTAATAACGTATTTGACCAACAACAAACTCGCCGACCGAGCGCAGGGCTACCAGTGGGAGTTTAATGTGGTGAACAGCCCCGAGGCGAACGCTTGGTGTATGCCAGGCGGCAAGGTGGTTTTTTATACGGGCATTTTGCAAATAGCCAACAGCGATGCCAGCATTGCCGTGGTTATGGGGCATGAAATAGCCCACGCCATAGCCGAGCACGGCAACGAACGCATTAGCCAGCAGCTCATTGTGCAGGCGGCAGGCACGGGTGTGGAGGTTTATACGCAGCAAAAACCTTCGGCGCAAAACGACCTTTTTAAGCAAATGTACGGCGTAGGCACAAACATGGGCTTGCTCTCTTACTCACGCAAGCAAGAGCTGGAAGCCGACAAACTCGGCTTGGTTTTTATGGCAATGGCGGGCTACGACCCCGCAGAAGCCGTGGCGTTTTGGCAAAAAATGGCAGCCGCCAGCACCGCCAGCCCGCCAGAATTTTTGAGTACGCACCCCTCAAATGCCAACCGCATAGCTAAAATACAAGCCTATTTGCCCGAAGCCCAAAAATACTATAAAAGATAATGGAGATAGCCATAAAAGCCGAAAACATAGGCAAATGCTACCAAATAGGCACAAAACAAACGGGTAGCCTGAGCCAAACCGCCTTCAATTTGTTGAGCGGTGGCAAGCAAACCACCGAAGATTTTTGGGCGCTATCAAACGTGTCGTTTGAGCTGATGCAGGGCGACGTACTGGGCGTGGTGGGGCGCAACGGCGCAGGCAAATCCACGCTGCTAAAAATCCTGTCTCGCATTACGCACCCCAGCACGGGCAGGCTGGAAATACAGGGCAAAATTTCTTCGCTTTTGGAAGTAGGCACGGGCTTTCACCCCGAACTCACGGGGCGAGAAAACGTTTTTTTGAACGGAACGATTTTGGGCATGGCACGCAGCGAAATTACCAAAAAATTTGACGAGATAGTACAGTTTTCGGGCATCGAAAAATTTATAGATACGCCCGTTAAGCGGTTTTCGTCGGGTATGTATGTGCGCCTGGCTTTTGCGGTGGCTGCCCACCTCGAACCCGAAATAATGGTGATAGACGAAGTGCTGGCTGTGGGCGATGTGGCTTTTCAGAAAAAATGCCTCGGCAAAATGCACCAAATAGCGGGCGTGGGCAGAACCGTACTTTTTGTGAGCCACAATATGCAAGCCGTGCGCTCGCTGTGCAACAAGGGTATTTATTTGCAAAACGGCGTTTTGCAGCAACAAGGCGACATAGAAACCGTGCTCGAGGCGTATGATTCTTCGGTGCGAAATACGTCTTTTGATGAAACCACGGAGCTACAAAATGCGCAAAACCGACGAGGTTTGGGCTTTGTGCGTTTTAGTAAAATAAGCATGGAAAACGATGCCAAAAAACCGATTTACACCGTAGAAATAGGCGAAAACATACGGTTTATGGTGGAGTTTAAAGTATATCAAGCCACACAAGAGCTTTTTTGTAGCATTGCGCTGCGCTCGGGGCTATCTCGGGAAATCGTAACGAGCCTGCGCCACAAACTGCCCTTCGAAAACCTAAAACCCGACGAAACCTACAGATTTGAGTGCATATTAAGCACCGAAAACATACGACCAGGCGAATACCCCATTTATTTTTGGTTGGGCGATGCCCACAACACCGCCTACGACGTGGTAGATGACATTATGCCGCCCGTGATTGTAACCACACAGGGCGATTTGAACCAGTTGGGCTACGATGCCAGCACGCACAGCGGCTATTTTTCGGCTGTATCCCAACTAAAAATAAGCGAAAACCCAGAAAAAAACGCATAAAACAAAGCCATAATTTATACCAAAAATTGGGTTTTTTGCGGCTCAAAACTGACTTTATTTTTTTAAAAATACAGAAAAACTTATACTCCATTTAACCTAAAACAACGCAATAGTTGGGCAAAAACACCATCATATTAGCCATAGAAAGCTCCTGCGACGATACTTCGGCGGCGGTGATTATAAACGGAAAAATAGCCTCGAACATCATTGCTACCCAAAAAGTACACGAGGCGTATGGCGGCGTAGTGCCTGAGCTGGCATCTCGGGCGCACTTGCAGCACATTGTACCCACGGTAGCCAATGCGCTGGCACAGGCGCAGGTGCAAAAAAACGAACTGTCGGCGGTGGCATTTACCCAAGGTCCGGGCTTGCTCGGCTCGCTGCTGGTGGGTACTTGCTTTGCCAAGGGGCTGGCGCTGGGGCTGAACATTCCGCTCATAGAAATAAACCACTTGCAAGCCCACATTTTGGCGCACTTTATAGATGCGCCCACGCCCGAGTTTCCGATGCTTTGCCTTACGGTTTCGGGCGGGCATACCCAAATTGTGCGGCTGGATAGCCACTTCGAAATGCACATACTGGGGCAAACCATGGACGATGCCGCAGGCGAAGCCTTTGATAAAATAGGCAAAATAATGGGCTTGGGCTACCCAGCGGGCGCTATCATAGATGCACTTTCGGCAAAGGGCGATGCGGATAAATTTAGTTTTTCTGAGCCACAAATACCCAATTACGATTTTAGTTTTAGCGGATTTAAAACCTCATTTTTGTATTTTGTTCAAAAAGAAACGGCAAAAAACGAAGACTTTATAGCCCAAAACCTGAACGACCTTTGCGCATCGGTGCAGCGCAGCATTGTGCATATACTCATGAAAAAACTGCAAAAAGCCGCACAAGATACCCAAATAAAACACATAGCCATTGCTGGCGGCGTGTCGGCAAACGGCGGTTTGCGCAAGGCACTACACGCAGCAGGCGAAAAAAACGGCTGGCAAACCTACGTGCCAGCCCTCGAGTATTGCACCGACAATGCCGCCATGATAGCAATGGCAGCGCACTTTAAGTTCGAAAAAAACGACTTTTCTACCCATTACTGCGCACCAAACCCACGCCTAAAAATGTCTTAGTTTTTTTTCGTACCTTTGTACCAAATAAAACGACCATGGCACTACAAGTAATTTACGAAGACAACCACCTAATAGCAATAAACAAACCCTCGGGCATAGCCGTACAACAAGACGACTGGGACGAAACGCCGCTGACCGATTACGTAAAAGAATACATAAAAGAAAAATACAACAAGCCAGGCTTGGTTTTTTTGGAAGCCGTACACCGAATAGACAAACCCGTAACGGGCGTAATACTTTTTGCACGCACCAGCAAGGCACTGGAAAGAATGAACTTGGCGTTTAAAGAGCGTGCCGTACAAAAAGTGTATAGAGCCGTGGTGGTAAACAGACCAAAATTGGAACACGTAACGCTGGTGAACTACCTAAAAAAGGACAAAGAAAAAAACAAATCCAGAGCCTACGACATAGAAGTAAGCGACTCGAAAAGAGCCGAACTTAGCTTCGAACTCATAAGCTACCACAGCGGGCATTCGCTCTTAGAAATCCGCCCACTTACGGGTCGCCCGCACCAAATTAGGGTGCAGCTATCGGCGATAGGTTTGCCCATAAAAGGCGACCTAAAATACGGCTACCCAAGCCCAAACCCCGACAAATCAATCTGTTTGCACGCATACAGCCTCGCTTTCGAACACCCAGTAACCAAAATACCAGTTTTAATTCAGGCTCCAATACCCCGAAACGGGCAGTGGATTTCGTAGTTCAAAATGCCTAAAATTATACTCATAGGTCCGGCGCACCCGCTACGTGGCGGCGGCATGGCTACTTTCAACGAAAAACTTGCGGAGGAGCTACAAAACGATGGGCATGACGTAGAAATAATCACTTTTAAACTGCAATACCCACGCATTTTGTTCCCAGGCAAAACGCAGCTTTCCGACGAATTGCCCCCGAAAAACCTACGTATCAGCGTGCTGCTAAACAGCATAAACCCTTACAACTGGTACAAAACGGCACAATACATACAAAAACAAAACCCCGATACGGTTATAATTCGGTACTGGATGCCGTTTATGGCACCTTGCTTGGGTACGCTGGCTCGGCTTTTGCGCCAAAAAACGCAGGCTCGCCTCATTTGCATCGCCGATAACATCACGCCGCACGAGTTTTTTCCGTTTTCGAGGCTGCTCACCCGCTATTTCATTGCCCCGATACACAAGTTTGTGGTCATGTCGCAGTCGGTAGCCAACGACCTACACAAACACAACGCCACAAAGCCAGTGGTGTGCCTAAAACACCCACTTTACAGCAATTTTGGCGAAAAAATGGACAGAACCGCCGCTTTAAAGCACTTAGGATTGTCGGAAAAATACCGCTATGTGCTATTTTTTGGGTTTATTCGTGCCTACAAAGGCTTGGATTTGCTGCTCAATGCCTTTGCGCACCCGATGCTGCGCCAGAGCAATATTCGCCTGATTGTAGCTGGAGAGTTTTACGAAAAATCCAGTCCATATTTTGAAATTATAGCCCAAAAAAAGCTGCAAAACGCCATAGTGCCTTACCACCATTTTATACCAAATGAGGTGGTCAAATACTTTTTTTGCGCCGCCGATATGGTGGCCCAGCCCTACAAACACGCCACGCAAAGCGGTGTAACCCAAATCGCCTACCATTTTGATGTGCCTATGCTCGTAACCGACGTGGGCGGTTTGGCAGAGCTGGTGCCGCACAAGCAAGTGGGCTACGTGGTGCAGCCAGATAGCACGCAAATAGCCGAGGCGATACACAGTTTTTTTGAAAACGACGAAAAAAACGCCTTTGCAAACAATGCAAAAGCGTTTAAATCCCAGTTTAGCTGGCAAATATTTATAAAAAACCTGCTGGCTTAAACCATCGTCATGTTTTCTTTGTTGGTGGTGCTGTTCAGGTGCTTTTCTAAGGTAGAAAGCAACTGGCTGCGCTCAAGTGGCTTGGCTAAATAGTCGTTGAAGCCCGAATCGAGCAGTTTCTCTTTATCGCCACGCATAATAAATGCGGTTACGGCTATTATCGGAATGTCGCTTTGCATTTCTGCCGCCCGAAACGAGCGCATCAAATCTAGTCCGTTTATGCGGTCGTCGCCTAAGTTTATATCCATCAAAACGGCATCGAAGTGCATGGTTTTAAAGGTTTTTAGGGCATCTACACCATTGCTGGTGGTAGTGGTGGTGTATGTATTTTCCAAAAACTTGCTTATTACGAACGCATTTATAGCGTCGTCTTCTACCAACAATACCCTTTGTTTCGTGTTTATCATAATTTTAATTGAATTAAATAGGGTCAATTCGAACATGTCAAAAATTGAGCCTAAGTTTTTATTTTAAGACAATACTCAGCTATTACAACAAAAACAAAAGAAATATCGACGAATTGTGTGCTTTTGTCGTTTACTAATGTAAAGTTACGAATAATTTCATATTTTTATTTTTTTTTTGAAAAAAAGTGCATAAAATTTTCAAAAAATATTTTTTACAACAAGTTACGCAGTTTTTGTGGCATTTTTGGCTATTTTATACTATTTTTGTGGTTTATTAGCCAAATTGTTTTGATTTATTTTGCCTCTGATTTTCATTTGGGTGCGCCAAACCATGCCGAAAGCCTCGAACGAGAGAAAAAAATCGTGGGTTGGCTGGAAAAAATAGCACCCCAAGCCCAAGAAATTTATTTGATGGGCGATGTTTTCGATTTTTGGTTTGAGTACCGAACCGTAGTACCAAAGTATTTTACGAGGCTGCTGG
Source organism: Bacteroidota bacterium (assembly GCA_043765195.1). Lineage (GTDB taxonomy): Bacteria > Bacteroidota > Bacteroidia > UBA7662 > JAYUJN01 > JAYUJN01. The sequence goes on from JAYUJN010000040.1 coordinate 161,291, forward strand.
GCTGCATTGCTCGGCTCACCGATGCTGGTTTGCCCATACATTATTTTACGGGCAACCACGATTTGTGGACTTTTGGCTATTTGGAGCAGGAACTTGGCGTCGTTTTGCACCGAGAGCCTGTGATAAAAACGCTGGGCGGGGCTAAGTTTTATTTGGCGCACGGCGATGGTTTAGGTCCGCACGATGCCAAGTACAAACTGATGAAAAAGGCGTTTGTGAACCCAAATTTTCAGTGGATTTTGGCACGTTTCCACCCAAATTTTACGGTGCGGCTGGCTAACCATTGGTCGGAAAGTAGCCGCAAAAAAAACAGGGATAGCAAGGTTTTTTTGGGTGCGGAAGAATGGTTGTACCAATATTGTTTTGAGGTTTTGAAAACCGAACCTGACATTAATTATTTTATTTTTGGGCATAGGCACTTGCCGATAGATGTGCAAGTTTCGGAAAATGCACGGTATTTGAATACGGGCGACTGGATAAATTACGATAGTTTTGTGTCTTTTGATGGCAACAATGCCGTTTTAGAGTATTACAAATTTTGAAAAACATAAACCCAAACTGGCAAAAAAGCTCGGTGGTGCCTCGCAGCACGGCATACTACGAAACTGGCATAACCAGCGGCGATGTGGTGGTGCTTAGTGCGGCTATCACTTTGATAGAGAGCCAGTTAGGCGCACACCAAGTGCAAGCCGATGCGCTGATGGCTGCCCTAAAAATACCGCAAAAAACCGTCAGAATAGGCATCACGGGCGTGCCAGGCGTGGGCAAAAGTACGTTTATCGAGGCGTTTGGGTTGCACCTTGTGGCGCAGGGCAGGCGGCTGGCGGTGCTAACCGTGGACCCAAGCAGCCAAATTTCGGGCGGTAGCATTTTGGGCGACAAAACCCGTATGGAGCTGCTGGCTCGGCACGAGCGGGCGTTTGTGCGCCCCAGTGCTGCGGGCGCAAACCTGGGTGGGCTGGCACGCAACACCAAGCGGGCTGTTCTGCTGTGCGAGGCGGCGGGGTTCGATACGGTGTTGGTAGAAACTGTGGGCGTGGGGCAGAGCGAGGTGGAGGTGAGCAAGCTAACCGATTTTTTTGTGCTGCTGGCTCTAACGGGTGCGGGCGACGAGCTTCAAGGCATCAAAAGAGGCATTTTGGAGTTAGCCGATGCCATTGTAA